>JBEKPS010000017.1:0-25795 GCA_049520515.1 Vulcanimicrobiaceae bacterium | reverse complement strand
CAATTTGTCGGCGAAGCGATCGCGCATCACGGCACGCTTCGCGAGGGAATCTTGCGGCGCGGCGAGCGCGTGCACGCGGCCGTCGATCCCGAGTGGCGCGAAGAAATTCGGCGCCATCACACATCGGCGCATCTTTTGCAGAAGGCGCTCAAAGAAATTCTCGGCAGCGAGGTTGCGCAAGCGGGTTCGTGGGTCGGCATCGACCGGATGCGTTACGATTTTCGATGGCCGGGCGGCGCGCTCACGATGGAACAGCAAGATGCGGTCTCACAGCGCGTCAACGAATTAATCCGCCAAGACCATCATCTCGAAACACGCGAGCTTCCAATCGAAGAGGCGAAAAAGACCGGTGCATATTGGATGGCCGGCGAGAAGTACGGTGAGCTGGTCCGCGTCGTGCAAGCCGGACCGTCGGTTGAATTCTGCGGCGGCACGCACGCGCACACGACCGGCGAGCTCGGAATGTTCATCATGCTCTCGGAGTCGTCGATCGGCAGCGGCGTACGCCGTATCGAATCGTGCGTCTCGCGCGCGGCCGAAACGTTCGTGCAGAATCAGCAGCACCTCGTCGAGACCCTCTCCGAGCGGCTCTCCAGCAAACCCGACGAGCTTCTCGACCGTGTCGGTAAAATGCAGACCGAGATTCGCGATCTTCAGAAAGCCGTTGGCGACCTGAAATCGCGCTTCGCGGCCGCGGAAGCGCAAGACGCCAAGCCCGAAAAGCTTCCGAACGGACGCGCGATCGTCGTCGCGGAGCTGAAAGACTATTCGAACGACGATCTGCGCAGCTTTGTCAATGCGGTGCATCAGCGCAACAGCGACGCCGTGATCGCGGTGACGAGCACCAGTGGCGATCGCGTCAGCATGATCGTGAGTGTTCCTGAAACGCTGACCACGCAAGGCATACGCGCCGGCGATCTGATGAAAATTGCTGCGCCGCATATCGGCGGCAAAGGCGGCGGCGGTCCGACGCAGGCCCAAGGTGGCGGCAATAATCCCGCGGGAGCCGGTGCCGCGCTCGCCGAGCTGAAGGCAGCAGTCGCGAACGGAGCAGCGCGCTGATCGCATTCGTTCTCCTTGCGCTCTTGATCACGCCGGAGGACGTACTCACAAAGTACGGACAGGCGATCGATGCGCTCAAAGCGCCGCCCGCGTATATTTTCGAATACACGTTTGCGCACCACGGCGCGCATCCGCAGTCAATCGAGCACCGCGTTTTCCGGCAGGGCGCGCGTGAGCGTGACGAGCTGATCGGCGTCAACGGCGAGAAACTGCCGCATCCGGAGATTCGAGTCTTCCTGCAGCATCACGATCCATACGACGTGATGGCACTCGCACCGCGCCCTGAGGCGTACGTGTTTACCTTTGAGGGGGAGGGTAAACAAGGTCGTAATCTCGTGTACGTTTTCAACGCGTTCGCGCGCGGAGCACCCAAGTACGAAGTGACGCGCCTGGTGATCGATGGAAAGTCATTCCTGCCGCTGCAGGTCGATTATCGTGCGACAACCGGTGGCGTTGTGGGAACCGGGACCGTCACGTTCGCGAAGACCGATAAATATTGGATGCCGCAATCCGCTACCGCCCGCGCCGCGGTGAACGGCGATTTGCAAACCGAGCGTATCGACTGGGCACGCTATCAGTTCTATCCAAACCTTCCGCCCTCGACGTTCGCGGAACCGCGCGCGCCGCTACCGATACCAGCGGGCTAAGCAATGCCGATTAGCGTCGAAGTCACGGGCGAATTCCTCGTCGAGTCGTCGCTCGCACGCGTCAATCGGTGTCTCTTCGGGGCACTCGCACGCCGCAGTGAAGTTGACTTGGGGATTCTTCCTGAACCGACCGCCGCTCCAATAGCCGGTACCAGCGACGACGTACTCTTGCAAGCGCGGCGCACGCGGCGCTTTCTACCCGAGCCGCAGGTGACGATCCGCCACCGTTGGCCCGCGGTGTTTCCGAATGTGCGTAGCGGCGCGTACGTGCACATGCAGCCGTGGGAATTCGGTAATCTACCGAAGGCATGGGCGGAAGGCGCCAAAGCCGCGGACGAGATTTGGTGCTACAGCAAATACCTTGCAGATATGTACGTGCGCGCCGGAATCGACCGCGAGCGCGCGCACGTCGTACCGCTCGGCTACGATCCCGAAGTCTTCAAGCCCGGGCCCGTTCCGCTTTCAGCGACGCTGCGCGACCGGACTGCATTTCTCTACGTTGGCGACACGATCGCACGCAAAGGCATCGATGTTGTCGTCAACGCTTATCTCGCTGCGTTCACAACGCGGGACGCTGTCGTCTTGATCATCAAAGATTTCGGCAGTAAGGGGCCCGGTGATGACACGCGTTTGCGCGATCACGTCGCGACGCTCGGAGGACGGCGCGACATTCCGCCGGTGCTCTACATCGACACCTACTACAGCGACTCGGCGCTTGCGGATCTCTACCGAGCCGCAACAGCGTTGGTTGCGCCGTATCGCGGTGAGGGATTCGGCTTGCCGATCCTCGAGGCGATGGCGTGCGGCGTACCGACGATCGCGACGCGCGGCGGTGCGAGCGACGATTTCACCACCAAAGAGACGACGATTCACGTTGATGCCACACCGGTCTCGCTTGGAAAGAGCTACGGCGGCTTTGAGCTCGTTGAGGATGCGTTCTTGCTCGAGCCGAACGAGGCGCAAGTCATTGCCGCGATGCGCCGAGTTTACGAGAACCCGAAACTCGTGCAAGCCATGTCGGCGAAGTCGGCGGAACATGCGCAAGAATTTACGTGGGAGCGCGCCGCCGAGCGCGCCCTTGCACGGATCGAAGCGCTCGCCAAGATGACTCCGCGTGCGAAGAGCGGGGCGGGCTCAAGCGGCATCGCGACGTTCGAACTCAAGATGGCATCGCGCGGTGGTGAAGACGGGGTTCTGCTGGAGCTCTTCCGCCGGCTCGGTGTCGAGGATCCGTTGTACATCGAGTGCGTCGCACCCGGTGAGACCGAATCGATAAGCGTCTTCTTTTCGCGTTCGCTCGCCTGGCGCGGCGCGATCATCGAAGGCGATACTGCGGCATACGCTGACTTCTCAAATAGACTGCGCACCGCCGGGCCGACTCAGGAATTCGAGCTGCTCGTAGTGGGACCGGATAGCGATCCCGCGTGGTCGCGCCTCGCGCCCTACAAACCGAAAGTGATCGTCACGCCGGGCGCAGACGCACCAAAGGCTCTTGCATCATCGGCCGGCTACACATGTATCGGCATCGAGAGCAAAGGGTCGAGCGCGTTCTTCGTGCGCGACGATCTCGTCGCACGCTCGCGGTTTTCACGAACCTAACCATCTTCGGACACGTGCAATATCTAGCGCGGAAAGCAGCTGTCGACACTTGATGGCTCGAATCGAAACTGAGTTTCTTTCAGGAAGGCTAGACTGGTGCTAGCTTCCCGCGCTTTGAACGCCTAGGATATAACTAGCGATGGCGACTGTCTTTCAGCGAGCAACGCCGCAGATTAATGAAAACCCGGCCCTGCGCATCCCGCAGCGTGAGGGATTTTTCGCAATCCAGGAATTTTTCGAGGCACATGCCCAACAGGCGAGTGAAGTTGGGATCGTGCTCCCCGTAGGGTCGGGCAAGTCAGGCCTGATTGCTATAGCGCCCTTTGCCGTAAAAGCGCGGCGCGTTTTGGTGGTGGCACCTGGTTTGCGCATCGCAGACCAATTGCTTGAAATTGTAAGTCCGCAGAACCCTCACAACTTTTACAGAGAGCGACACGTCCTTAAAGACCTCGGAGGGATAGAGCCCGCAGAGATTCGCGGCAGCACAAGCAATCTCAGCGACCTGGACGCCGCAAACATAGTAATCACAAATATTCAGCAGTTGCAGCGTAAGGAAAACGCGTGGCTTCGAAGCCTACCGTCGGACTTCTTCGACTTAATCATTAACGACGAGGCTCATCACAACGTTGCCGAAAGCTGGGAGATGGTTCGTCGCGCATTTCCTAAAGCGAACGTCGTGAACTTCAGCGCGACACCTGACCGCGCCGATGGGCGCCGCATGGCCGGGCAAATCATATACACCTTCCCCGTGTTCCGTGCCATTGCCGAAGGGTACGTTAAGCGACTAAGCGCAGTTGTGCTCAATCCTCGCACGTTGAGATATGTTCGAAGAACTGCCGGCACCGAAGTTTCCGTTGACCTAGAGGAAGTCAAGAGACTAGGTCAAGCCGATGCCGACTTTAGGCGCAGTATCGTGAGCTCGAGCGAAAGCTTAGCAACGATTGTTGATGCTTCCATACAAGAATTGGAGACGAGGAGGCGCGCAACAGCGGATTCTCGGCATAAGATCATTGCTTCAGCATTGAATATGGAGCATTGCATTCAAATTACGGAAGCCTATCGAGCCCGTGGTCTAAAGTGCGACTACGTTCATTCAAAGCTCGACAGCAAAGTAAACGATAAAATCCTTAAACAGCTGAACAATCACGAACTGGACGCGTTAGTACAGGTAAGAATGCTCGGCGAAGGATTTGACCATCCGTACTTCAGCGTTGCCGCGATCTTAAGCATTTTCGCAAATCTATCGCCGTTTGTGCAATTTGTGGGCCGAATAATGCGATCGGTCAACGCAGAACCCGGCGACCCTAATAATTCGGGTACGGTTGTCTTTCATGCTGGCGCCAACGTAGCGCGCCTCTGGGACGACTTCAGAGATTTCAGCGAAGCGGACCAAGACTTCTTCGACCAGTTATTACCTCTTCGAGAGCTTTTTGTTGAGGATACGACGGAGCAGAGAATAACTCCAAGTGAACGTCCAGACTACGAACCACCGGTTAGAATCACAACTCAAGACGACATTGGCCTCGAATCGATCCCACTTCTTGCAAATGATGCGGAAGCACTGAGCGCTATTTCGCTTCTTGCATCAAAAGGTGTAACTGCAGAAGTGTTCGCCAAAGCATTGGAAGCGCTAACGCCGACCCCAGTAACACAACAAAAACGACGGCAAGCTGCGCGGGCGGCATTGGATCAGAGAATTCGTAATCTGACCGCAAAACTGCTCGCTGCCAATAATCTCTCCGCGGAAGGGCACGATCTCGACACGCGCCACTTGGGAAGAACAAATTACGTCCTCCTCAAAGCGGCAATTGATCGAGAGTGCAACAGGCTGGTGGGAAAACGTTCGGGATCTCGCGCGGAGCTTTCGCAAGCAGATCTCGATACGATCGAGGCTGCGCTTCCTCAGATTGCTTCGGATGTGTCTGAAAAGATCTTAAGTGGCAAAGCATAAGTCGTTTCTGAAGTCGATATCTCTCGATATAACGCTGCACGCGCACGGCTGCCAGCACGATAGAAAGCATCGATTGGCTAAGGGCGACACCCGACTAAAGCTCAAAGTCGATCGTGCGGTCGAATACTTTTGTAGAGATTGCGCGATCGCATCCCTTCGGTCCGATATCGTCACGTTAGGTGAGCTCTTGAAAAAGCTCCAAGAAAACGAAACGATCAGTGACGAGTAGGACGCGAAACTGCGTTGTCGCTTACCTAGATATTCTAGGTTATGGAAAGAGCGTTATGGACTCGGTACTTGAACGGAGAGCCGACGCGTATCTAGCAACCTTGCGAGGCGCCTTTGATCCGGCGCTAGACGCCGTCGCCCAAGTAAGGTCGGGGCGGGCCATCGTCAAGGCGAAAGCATTTAGCGACAATATCGTATTTTCGGTGCCCATCCGGGGTGATGCAGAAGACGAGTTATTCATGGTGATTAGGGCGGTGGCGCTCTTCCAAAGCACTTTCGCTCTAAAGGGCTTCTTTATACGTGGGAGCATCGTGATCGGCTCACACCACATGGACAAAGAGTTGGTGTTCGGGGAGGCAATCATAGAGGCATATCGCGAGGAGCAAGACACGGCCGTTAATCCGCGAGTAATTCTGAGCCTTTCGGCTGTTTCGAGTCTCGCTAAACACCGAGAAAAATATGAGGGAAGCGGATTTCCTCAGGGAGTCTTGCTACTTACAGACGTGGACGGCAAGCTATTCGTCCACTATCTTGCTGCGTTAGGCACATCGCTCGGACTGGCGCCAGCGGCTGAGAAAGTAAATCTTCATCGGGATCAAGTGGCACGTCAATTGCAACTGCATGCTCAGCAACCAACAATTTGGACTAAGTATGTTTGGGTAGCGCGTTATCATAACTTCTGCTGCGGATTATGGAAAATGCCAACAGAATCGAGAATTGCTGACGCGACAATCAATGCAGATCCACAGCCAATGAAGTTGGGTACGTAAGAGGGCATCCGACCATTGTGTCACAGGGCTTGACGCGCGACATCGGCGCGGAGGCCTTGTAGGTGTGCGTTGACGCAAGGATCGAGAAGCTTCCAACCATCAGGCGTAGCGTCGAATTTTGCGTAGGCTGCGTTCTCCATATGGATCTTCCACATATCGTCGATCGTGAGGCCTTGGGCTAGCACGATTGCTGAGCGGACGACGGCGTCGTGCGTAACGACGAGTGTCGGCGCCGTCGGAAGCGTTGATGCGAAGGATTGCCATCGCTCGACGACTTTGTGCATCGAATCACCCGAGGAGAACGTAATCTTGCTCGGTTCGTTCTTCCACAGGTACCAATTGTTTGGTTCGCTGCTCATGATCTCGTCGCGGAGCCGTTTCTCCCAATCGCCGTGACCGATCTCGATCAGGCGGTCGTCGATCTCGACGTGTAAACCGAGACGGTCCGCGCTGTACTGTGCGGTCTGCGAGCAGCGGATGAGCGGGCTCGAGATGATGCGTTCGATGCGCGGCTCGAAGGTCGCCATTGCTTCACCGAGTGCTTGCGCTTGACGGATGCCGAGCTCCGAAAGCGGTGACTGTTGCCGGCCTTGATAGCGGCCTTCCTTGTTCCACGTCGTCTCGCCGTGGCGCGCGACTAGTACGATCACTAGATCTCGATCGCGTGAACGGCGCTGACTCCGGGGATGGCGCGCAGTTGAGCGATTGCCTCATCGGGAGCACGGCGGTCGACGCCGAGAACCATGATTGCCGCGCCGCCGGCATCCATCGTCCGTGAGACTTGCATCGCGGAGATGTTGACGTCGGCGTTACCGAGGATCGTGCCGACTTTGCCGATCATGCCGGGAACATCGCGATGCTTCGTGAGCACCATTGCACCAACGGGCGTGGCATCGATCTCGAAGCCGTCGAGATCGACGATGCGCGGGGATGCCCCGGCAACGGTTCCCGTGATCGTTGTTGAGCCGCCGATGAAACGGAGCGTCGAGGCGTACGCACCACGGCGCGGACCCGTGCGGGCTTCAACGCGCACGCCAAGCTCTTTGGCGATTGCTTCGGCATTGACGATCGTGACGCGTCGATCGGTGGTGGCTTGCAACAGTCCAGAAAGAAACGACGTGACGAACGGACCGGGATCGAAGTTCGCGAGCTCGCCTTCTGCGACGAGCGTAAACGACGGGAGCGACGTCAGCTCGGCGTATTGCGGATAGAAGCGACCGATGCGATACGCTGCTTCCAGGAACGGCTGCATCCACTCGCTCTCGGGTCCATCGAAGCTGGGCGCATTGACCGCTCCGGCCGCGGGACTGCCGAGCAGCACGCGCGCGAGATCGTGTGCCAGCTCGACGGCGATGCGTTCGAGTGCTTCAACGGTCGAGCCGCCGAGATGCGGCGTCGCGACGACCTTCGGATGCTGCTGCAGTTTCTGCGCGGTGCCGCCGGCCGGAGGCGGTTCGTTCTCGAACACATCAAGCGCAGCGCCGGCGAGCTGTCCATTCTCGAGCGCATCGAGCAGCGCCCGTTCGTCGATGATACCGCCGCGCGCGCAATTGATAATGTATGCATCCGGCTGCAGCAGCGCGAGTTCTCGCGCACTGATTATCCCGCGCGTCCGATCGCTGAGCGGGACGTGCAGCGTCACGATGTCCGCACGTCGCAGCAAATCCTCGAGTGAGACAAGTGTGATGTCGAACGCATCGGCGCGCGCTTGCGTAATGTACGGATCGTGTCCGAGAAGCCGCATTCCGAAGGCGCGTGCGCGTTGCGCGACGTTTCCGCCGATCCGCCCGAGGCCGACGATGCCGAGCGTCTTGCCGTAAAGCTCCGTGCCGACGAACGGTTTGCGGTCCCAACGACCGGCGCGCAGGGCCGCCACGGCGTCCGGCGTGTGACGCGCGAGCGCGAGCATCAGCCCGAGTGTCTGCTCCGTTGCGGCGAGCGTGTTGGCGCTAGGCGTATTGAGAACGACGATACCAGCCTGCGTCGCCGCATCGACGTCAATTGCATCGACACCGACGCCCGCGCGCGCGACGGCCAGCAAGCGTTGACCGGCAGCCAGCAATTCACGATCGACCTTCGTCTCCGAGCGAACGATCAGACCATCAGCCTTGCCGACCGCTTCGATCAATGCATTGCGCGACTTGCCGACGAGAGAGTCGACCTCGATCCCCGCGGCGCGTAAGACGGCAAGCCCACTCTCAGCGAACGGTTCTGCGACGACGACGCGGCGCGCATTCTGCATGAGGCGGAGTAGTTGCACGCCACCGTCGAACGGCCTTTCCTTGTGAGGGTATGGTTGGGCGCGATTGCTGCGACAATCGTGACATTTGTCGCGATGCTGATCGTCTATCACGCACGCGCGACGCCCTACTTCAACTACGTGATCCTCGCAGACGCGATCTTGCACGGACATGTCTGGGTCGAAACGCCGGGTCCGTGGATCGACGCGCTCACATACCAAGGGCAGCAGTACATCATCGAAGGGCCGTTGCCCGCGATCTTGCTGCTCCCGGCCGTCGCGATCTGGGGCCTGAACACCAATCAGTCGCTGCTTTCGTATGTCCTCACGGCACTCGCGGTCGGCGCAGGCTGGGGGCTTGCGGCACGACTCGGCGTGCCGTGGCGTTCGCGTCTGCTTCTCGTGCTGTTCTTATTGCTCGGCACCGATTTGTTCTTCTGCGGAATTTACGGCGATGTGTGGTACGTCGCGCACGTCAGTGCGGTGTGCTTTACGCTCTTCGCATTGCTCGAGCTGACCGGAAAGAAGCGCGCCGCGCTCGTCATTCTGTTTGCAGTGTGCGCAGCATTCTCGCGGTTTTCACTTGTGCTCGCGATTCCGGTTTACATTTTCCTCTTGATGTACGACACGACGCCGGAAGAGCGCCGCGCGCGGATCACCTCGATTGTGAGCATCGGCATCATCGCCGGCGCATTGTGGCTGCGCTATAATCGAATGCGTTGGGGCGTGTGGTACGACCTCGGATACACCGCGTGGTATCACCAGGATCCGGCCGGGCAACCCGTCGGCTCACCGTTTGACCTGGCGTATTTGCCGCAGCAACTCTACGCGTTCTTTGTCTATCCACCGTTTATTTTTCGCGCATGGCCGTGGCTTGGCGTCACACCGTGGGCAACGGCATTGCCTTTTACGAGCCCCGCCTTGATTCTCGCGTTCTTTGCACGACAACCGGCGGTTTTGGTGCTCGCGTTGTGGGCGGCCGTCGTGTTGGTCGCTGCGCCGAACTTCCTCTATTACGTGGTTGGATTCACCCAGTTCGGAATGCGGCACGCGCTCGACTTTGAGCCGTTTCTCTTTGCGCTCATGTGCATCGGCGCGCGCAATGGCGTGCGCTGGTGGGGTGCTGTCTTGTGCTTGTACTCCGCGCTCGCGGGCGCGTGGGGATTCTGGTTTTGGACAACGTTCGTCCGACGCGTCTAAACGGTCTGCTCGACCGACATGGTCAGCTGCTCGCAACGCTCGTCGCGTTGCTGTTGGCATTTGCGGCTGCGCACGGCCGCTCGACCGAGTACGACAATATGGCGCGACTCGCGCAGGCATTCTTGCAAGGCCATACGTGGATCAATTGGCCCGGCGATTCAACCAGCGACGCCGTGCTTTGGAACGGTCAGCACTATGTCATCGAAGGACCGATTCCGGCGCTGCTCATGATGCCGCTCGTTCTCTTGTATCACACGGCGGCGAATCAGACGGCGCTCGCAATCATTCTCGGCGCGATCGCGGTGAGCGCAGCGTGGGATCTCTTCCGGCGTCTCGGCGCCGGCGTACACGAGACCTTATGGCTGTGCGCGTTTCTCTACGCGGGCACGACGCTGTGGTGGTGCTCGATGCTCGGCGACGTGTGGTTCATCGAACATTGCTCGGCCGTCGCGTTTACGATGCTCGCGCTGCGTGAGCTGGCCGCGCAGAAACCGAAAGCATGGCTGATTGCGCTCTTCGCCGCCTTTGCGATCGGCTCGCGCTCGACGATGCTGCTCGCGCTTCCCTTCTATGCACATTTTCTCTGGCACGGCGGATTCGTGCCGGAAACGCCGGCGCCCGATCCAAGCGTGCGCATTGCACGTATGCGCAATTTCGCGCTGACGCTCGTACCGTTTGTGGCGGCGTGGGCGTGGTACAACTTTGCGCGCTGGGGTGTCTGGTACGACATCGGCTACATCCAGTTCTATCATCAGGACAGCTGGGGAAGACCGGCCGGCTCTCCGTTCCGGCTCGCATATTTTCCGTACGAATTCTATTCGTTTTTCCTCCAAGCGCCGGCGCTGGTCGAATTCCGTCAGCTCGCGCAGTGGCCGATCTTCAAAGTCGATGTGCACGGCGTTGCGCTCACGTGGAGCAGTCCGGCGCTGATCTTCGCCGCTTGGGCGCGCGCGCCGCGCGCGTATCTCGCCGTCGTCTGGACGACGATCGCACTCGTCGCGCTACCGAGCTTCCTTTATTACCTCAACGGCTGGTACCAGTACGGGATGCGGCACGCGCTCGACTTCGAGCCGTTTCTGCTTGTCCTGATGGCGCTTGCAGCGCGAGCCGGAATCCCGCGCTGGGAAAAGATCCTGATCGGGTGGTCGATCGCGATGAGCGTCTGGGGCGTCTGGTATTGGGACGCGTTCTACCGCACGGGTAACTGACGCAGAGCATCCCACGATTCTTGGAGCGTCGCCGCATCTGTCGCCGGCGCCGCACAGCGCGTCCCCGAGCAGATCGTGGCGAACGGCGCCTCGCCGGATGGCGTCGTGTGCACGACGGCGAGCGGATCGGGAAGACGCAAGGCCGCATCGCGCAGCGTCTCGCTGCGCTCGGGAGCGCCCACGAGCGTGATCGTCAGCGGTTCCTCGAGAAAGCGCACGACCGCAGCACCATAGGTTGCGGCGAACGAGCCGGCGCGCTGCCACCTGCCGCCGAATGCTTCCAAAATCGCGCGTGCGATCGCCGTGTAGCGTTCTTCATGCAGAATTGCACCGAGGCGCAGAAGCGCATCCGCAAGCTCCGCGTTCTCGTCGAGTGGTGCGAATGGAACACGAACGTTGCCAAGCGCCGCCGCATCGTCGTTATCGACAAAGGTTCCGTCATCGCGCCGCAGACGCGCAATCGTCGCATCGGCGAGCGCCTGCGCGCGATTGAGATAGCCGGCAATACCGGTCGCCGCATGCAGATTGATGAGCGCGTCGAGAAACGCGACTTGGTCGGTGAGCAGCCCGCTGACCTGTGGTGCACCGCCGGGCGCGCGAAAATGCATTGCGAGGCCGTCGGGTGCGAGCATCTCGCTGCACAACGCATCGACCGTCGCCCGCGCATCTGCGAGGAGCGTGTCGTCATCGAGTGCGATTGAGGCTGCGATCAGCGCGCTCGCCAGGCCGGCGTTCCAATTCGTGTACACGGTGCGATCGACGTAGGGTGCCGCTCGCTTCTGACGCGACTCGAGCGCGAGCGAAAAGTATTCTTCATCGGCGTCTTGACTGCCGCCGAAGAGCGCGCTCTCCGGATTGCGCAGCACGCCGCGCAGCCAGCGCAACGCCGAGCGCAGCGTTTGCGCGAATTGCGGATTTGCGGAAACGCGATACAAGTCAGCGTAAAAGCGCAGCAGTCCGGCGTGATCTTCCGCCATCTTCTCGAAATGCGGAACCGACCAATCGCGCGTGGTCGAGTAGCGGAAGAAGCCGCCCTCGACGTGATCGTACATCCCGCCGCGCGCCATTGCGAGCGCCGTGCGAGCCAGAATATCGTAAAGGCGTTCGTCGGCTTTGCCCGCGACGCGATCGCGACGATAGAGCAGCAGCAGATACCGAAGCGCGTCCGATTGCGGGAATTTCGGCGCAGTCCCGAAGCCGGCAAACTCCTCGTCGTAGCCGCCGACGATTGAGTTGGCGATCACCGAGGGAGCATCGGGCTCCACGGTCGTGGGGGCATGCGCATGCGTGTGTTTGCCGGCTTGAATCTTTTGCTCGAGCTCGTCGCGATCGTTCGCCCAAATCTGCGCGACATGTTCGAGGACGCGGACGAAATCGTCGGGCGCTATGTACGTCCCGCCAGTCAGGGTGTCGCCGCTCGGAGAAAGCAACGCTGTCGTCGGCCAGCCGCCCATGTTGTAACGAGCGTTGATGTCCGGACGCTGATCGTTGTCGACCCGAATCGGAACGTAGTGCTCGCGAATCAAGTCGATGACGCGTTGGTCGGAATACGTCGTCTCGTCCATGACATGGCACCAGTGGCACCACACGGCCGAGATGCCTAGCAAGATCGGTCGATTCGTCGACGCGGCTCGCTCGAACGCGTGCGTGCCCCACTCCATCCAGTCGATTTCGGCGGCGCGATTCGCACGCGGACTGAAATGGTGGCTCATTCGTCCTCCCCTTGCGCGCCACGCGCGAACGACGTGATATAGAGAACCGCGATGATGACGTACGCTGCAAAGACCGGCAAGACTGGCAGGATCGGAAAGGCGCCGAGAACTGCGAAGACGCCGGCGAAGGTCAGGCTCGCCGTTGCAAAACGCCGGTGCGAGATCGCTGAAAGCGTGTACACTTCGTGCTCGAAATACCCAGGCTTATCCGTGCGGCTGCGCGATAAGCCGAGTGCCGCGCCGCCGAGCGCCAGGATGATTCCGATCAGGGCCCACATCGGGAGCGTGTATTCGCCGGTGCGGCGGCGAAACCGCCGCCGTGCAGCAGCGTAGCCCCGCGTACGTGGCGGTCGTCATCGCGATCGCCATCGTCGTGATCGGCCTCTTTGTCTGGCAGCCCTGGAACTCCAACGGGACCTTGTGGGGTAAGTAGGACTATGCCCAAGAGCGAAACGCAGCTCAAGGAGTACAACCGCAAGCGCGATTTCACGGCGACCCCGGAGCCGGCAGGCAAGGTTCGCAAAAGTCGCGGCAAGCTCGTGTTCGTCATTCAAAAACACGACGCGACGCGCTTGCACTATGATTTCCGGCTCGAGGCAAACGGGGTGCTCGCGTCGTGGGCGGTTCCCAAAGGTCCGTCGCGCGAAATCGGCGAGAAGCGGCTCGCGATGCACGTCGAGGATCATCCCTTTGCATACCGGACGTTCGAGGGTATCATCCCCGACGGTCATTACGGTGCGGGTCCGGTCATTATCTGGGATGAGGGAACATACGAGCTTGCGGAAGGCGACGATCCGGCCAAAGAAATCAAAAAAGGCAAGATCAAATTCATCTTGCACGGACACAAGCTCAAAGGCGAATTCACGCTCGTAAAAATACGCGCGCACGCCGGCGAAAGCGGCGAACCCTGGCTGCTAATCAAGGATAAAGATCGTTACGTCGACCCCAAATGGACCGTCGACGACCAGCCGAAAAGCGTCGTCAGCCACAAGACGATCGAGCAAATTGCTCACAGCCGCACTGTGAAGAAGTGGATAAGTCCGCCCAAAAAAGGCAAAGCACAACGTCCTCTTAAGCCAGTTAAACTTCCCATAATATCCGGTGTCCAACTGGCAACGGCGGTTGATGCGCCGTTCGATGACAACGAATGGCTCTTCGAGATCAAGTGGGACGGCTTTCGTGCGCTGGCGACGATTGAGTCGGACGGCACCGTCAAGCTGACGTCACGCAATGCCAAAGATCTGCTCGGCAAATTTCCGGAGCTTGCTGATATCGGACATGCGTTTCGCTCGCTGCCGATCATCGTCGACGGCGAAATCGTTGCGCTCGATGAGAAAGGGCGCTCGTCGTTTCAACGTTTGCAGAATCGGATCGAGAGCATCCGCGGTCCGCGCCGTCCTGCGGGCGGCGGCGAGATCGCGTACGCGGCGTTTGACGTGCTCTTCGCGGATGGACGCGACGTTCGGGCGCTCCCGCTCGAAGAGCGCAAGAAGATTCTCGAGGGTTTGATCCAGGACGGTCACCGCGTCATCTTTTCGAAAGGCGTCGTCGGCGACGGTGAAAAGCTGTTCGCGCTCGCCGAAAAACGCGGTCTCGAAGGCATCATGGCCAAACGTCGCGACTCGGAATACGAATCGGGCCGCCGCACGCGCACGTGGCTGAAGATCAAGACGCAGAAGCGTCAGGAATTCGTGATCGGCGGATTCACCGATCCACGCGGCAGCCGTTCGGGATTCGGTGCCCTGATCGTCGGCTATTACCAAAAAGGCAAACTCATCTACGCGGGTCACGTCGGGACGGGATTCGATGCGAAGATGCTCGCGGCGCTTCACAAGCGCTTGGTGAAAATCGAACGCAAGACGAGCCCGTTCGCAACCATGCCGCCGAAATCAGCAGCACCCGCACATTGGGTTTCACCCGAGCTCGTCTGCGAAGTGCGGTTTACGGAATGGACGGATGAAGGCAATTTGCGTCACCCGGCATTCATGGGATTGCGCGAAGACAAAGATGCAAAGGGCGTCGTACGCGAGGCCGAAGTCCCGCACGGCGAAGTCGCATAGCGACCCCGAAGACGGCGCTTGCGGTCGGGAAGCGCACGCTCGCCGTCACCAATCTCGACAAAGTGATCTTTCCAAACGACGAGATCACAAAAGGTCAACTGATCGCGTACTACCGCGCCGTCGCGCCCTACATACTGCCGTACACGAAGGGGCGTCCGCTCACGCTCGAGCGCTATCCGAACGGCGTCGACAAACCCGGTTGGTGGGAGAAACAGATTCCCAAAGGTCTTCCGGATTGGGTTCCGACCACGAGCGTGCAGACCGAATACGGCCGCAGCGGAAAAGTCGAGTTCATGTTGTGCGACGACGAAGCCACGCTCGCGTACGTCGCAAATCTTGCGGCGATCACGCTGCACGTCTGGACCTCGCGCGAGCCAAAGCTCGACCATCCCGATTTTCTCTTGGTCGATCTCGACCGAGGCGAGGGCTGTACACTCGCAACGTTGTGCGGCGTCGCGGTACTCTTCCGCGACACCGTTGAAGAAATCGGACTCAAGGCACTCGTCAAGACAACGGGCGGCAGCGGGCTGCACGTAATCGTCCCGCTCGAGCCGAGCTACGATTACGAGGTGATCAAGGGTTTCTCGGAGCTGCTCGGACGGCGCATTCACGAACAGGCCCCGGAGACGACGACGCTCGAAAGGTCCGTGCGCAGACGTCCTTCCGGAACGGTCTATCTCGACTATGTCCAGGTTGGCCGGGGAAAGACGCTGGTACCGCCGTTCGCGGTGCGGGCTCGGGATGGGGCTCCGGTCTCATTCCCGCTGACTTGGCCGCAACTCGAGAAGCTTCGTAAGAAGCGCGTCCCGGATCCGTCCACGGAATGGGAACGTTGGAATCTCAAGACGGTGCCGGCGCTACTTCGGAAAGACGGCGACGCCTGGAAGGGGCAATGGCGCGGGCAACGGCTCGAACGGGCGCTTCAAAAAGCACGTAAGCTCTGGGGGTAAACAGTGGCACACGCAATTTGGTCGGGCGCTATCAATTTCGGGCTCGTTACGATCCCGGTGAAACTTTTCACTGCGGTGCGCTCGCGCTCGAGCGATATAAGCTTCAACTTCATCCACAAAAAGGATGATTCGCGTATTCGCTATCGCACGTTTTGCGAACGCGAAGATAAAGAAGTCCCCCGCAGCGAGATCGTGCGCGGCTACGAGTACGAAAAGGGTGAGTGGGTGACGTTCACCGACGACGAGCTCAAGCGCCTCGATGCCGAGAACACGCAGTCGGTCGACATCGTGCAGTTCTGCGACCTTGATGAGATCAATCCGATGTTCTTCGACACGCCGTATTATCTCGAACCCGAGAAGAAGGGCAGTCACGCGTACGCGCTCTTGCGTGATGCGTTGCGCGATGCCAACAAAGTCGGCATCGCGAAAGTCGTGCTGCGCAATCGCGAGCACCTGGCTGCCGTTAAGCCCAACGGTGATGCGCTCGTCCTCGAGCTGATGCATTTCAACGAGGAGCTGGTCGATCAATCAGAGTACGCGTTCCCGCCGCTCAAAGCCGAAGTTCCACCCGCCGAGATGAAGGTCGCGAAGCTGCTCATCGATACGATGACCTCGGAGTTCAAGCCGGAGGTCTTCGAGGACACGTATCGCGGGAAGTTGCTGGCGCTGGTCGAGGCGCGTGCCAAAGGCAAGTCCATTCCAGCGGCGCGCGCGAAAACGCCGGAGGCAACGAACGTCGTCAACCTCATGGACGTCTTGCAGCGCAGCATCGAGGAATCAAAAAAGGGCCGCACCGCATCGGCAAGCGCCCGCAAGAAAAACGGCGCCAAGAAGACGCGCAAGCGTTCGGCGGCATAGCAAATCGGCGAGTGGTCTAACTTTTACGTGATGATGGGCTCGTCGGCCGCAGCGCTGACGGGCTTGATGTTCGTCGTCATCACGCTTGTCACCGACGCGATAAGAAATAGGCCGAGACCCGAAGACGGCCTCTCGACGTTCAGTACACCGACGGTCTACCATTTCTGCGCGGCGCTGTTGGTTTCCGGAATTCTTCTTGCGCCATGGCATTCGCTGTGGGTTCCCGGGACGGCGATCGCACTGCTCGGGTTCGCTGGTACGCTTTACATCGGGCGAATTGCGATGAGGACGTGGAGCCTCACCTCGTATCGCGCGGATATCGACGATTGGTTTTTTTACTCGGTCCTGCCCTTTGTTGCGTACGTGGTGATTCTCGTATCTGGTGCGTTCTTAGCGCACTCGCCGAGGATCGTATTGTTCGCACTTGCCGCGTCAACGTTTCTGCTCGTATTCATCGGCATACGCAACGCATGGGATGTCGTGACGTACCTTGCGATACGACCGAATCCCGAGGACGAAGAAAAAACTTAAGTCGGAGCCGGTATCGGAATCGGTGACGGCGTTGGGTTCGGAAGCACGCCAACGGGACTCTGTTGCCCGATGAGCGCGTTCGGAAAGACTGCAACGCTTAGAGCCCCCGAGATCGACGGTCCGATCGTCGTGGTTGACGAGTAGCCTGGCGCCGTATATTCAACGACTCCGGCACCGCTGAAGTTACCGATGAAGAGGTTAGCGAGGGAGTCAGTTGCCAGACCAGCCCCGGTGATGACGCTCACGTTCTGTGAGCCCTGCTGCGTGCTCGAGTTGGTCATATACGCAGTGCCCCCGAAGATCGTCCAAATGTAGCCGTTGTGAATCGGATCCCACGCGACGCCCTTTATTGCTGCGCTCTGTGGACCCCATTGCGGCGTCGGCGTCATAGATCCGTTGGCGTAAACAGTGGCGTAGTAATAACCGCCGTAGGTAAAGACCCCGTACACATCTCCGCTCGCATCTGCGCTAATGTAGTTCCCCGGATACAAAGACGACGAGGCGGCATATGTAAATGGCGAGGCGTTGTCGAAATTCGGTGTGCTTTGCGGATTCGGCGCGTTGAATTGCACGACTTTCCAGGGCGAAGATGCGATTTGCATTACATACGCGTTGCCTGACGCGTCGAACGCTACCGCACTTGGTTCTCCAAACGATGTCGGTGAGGGATCCGGGTCGTTCTCTCCCGGAGCAGAACTGATCTGCTGTCCCGTCCACTCGGCAATCTTGTTGTTATAGGCGTCGGCGGCCCAAACGTTGCCGAGCACATCGGTCGCGATACCGATAAAGCTCGTGCCGGTGTCGTAGACGTTCCACGACGGAGTCGTGTTGCCGTCGAAGAATCCATAGATCGTGAGTGTCCCTGGTGGACTTACTGCATTGGCGGCGGCGTAAACGGCGCTGTGCGCGATCGTAATCGGCAGCGCGATGTTCGCGCTCAGAGTCGAGTTGGGAATGGAAATCGTAAATGCCGGCGTCACCGTCCCTGCTTGGACGACCTGTAAGCCGCCCACGGTTGTCGTTACCGGCGCCAAATGAAGCGTGTAGAGCCCTGAATTGCCGCTTGTCGTAACGGTCGCCGTCAGCGTGCTCGAGGTGTTGTTCAGCGGTGTGACGGTCGGCGCTCCCGCGCCGATGATGACATTATTGTCGGCGTCGAGAAACTCTAAGGAAAGCGTCTGAGGCCCGGGACCGTAAACAGTGATAGCACTGCCCTTTCCGGACAAGTACCCCGAAACGAACTCGACCGGCTGGAGATACGCTGGGATCCCGCCTAGTGTCACGTTGATCGTATTTCCGGGCGTAACGCTTTGCGGTATGTTCGAAATCGACAACAGGTTGCCGCTGCATGCAGGCGTTGCGCTGGGCGCGCACATTTGCGTTTGCTGCGCGTCATACGTTGCGACGACGACCGTGAAGGTGCCGCCGCTGCCGATGGCCGCGTTCAAGCTGAGCGTACATGTCGTTGAGCCGTCCGTTGTTGTGCAGCTTCCGGCGCCGCTCGAACCGTTGGCCGTAACGTTGACGTAATCGTTTCCTTGCACCAGCTGCGCTCCGCCGTTGCCGAGAATTTGCACGACGATCGACTGCACCGATACGGAGACATACTTTACGCGGCGCACTGCACTCGACGAGCTGCCGGATGCTGACGGAATCTTGACCTTTACTTTATACTGACTTTTACTCGACGGATTGCTCGTTTGCGGAATCGACGAGCGACTCGAACCGCCTCCGCCACAGCCCTCAACAAAAAGTGCAAGGGCAGTAAGAAAAGCTCCGGCGACAATGAATGCGCGCATCAACGACCTCCTGGGAGTTTCTCAGGATTATCTCAGGAAATGTCGTCAGACCTCTCGCAATGCTTAGCGCTAGGCCGCAATCGGGCGGCACGTCGCGCACGGTTCGAGACCCATTGCGAGCGCTTCATCCACGCTGTGCAGCTCGACGTGTTTCTCGTGCGCATCCAAGCGCTCGATCAAATCTCCGCCGCATGACGGCAGACAGAAGCAGTTGTCATCTGGTAGGCCGATGTAGCGAACGCCACGCTTTGCCAGCGCCTCGATCTCGTGCATGTGCAGCCCTTCATGTTCGAGCAACGCGTCTTTCGCAGCGGGACCGAAGACGTATTCTCCCGAGGTATAGTCGCTGCGCACGACGCGATGACACGGAATGAGCAACGGAACGGGATTGTTCGCGAGTGCGTTGCCGACCGCGCGCACCGCGCGTGGATTATTGAGCTCGCGCGCAACCCAGGCATACGGACGCGCGTGTCCGCTCGGAATCTCTTGCGCTTTGCGTAAGACGGCGGTTTCGAACGGCGTGCAGTCGCGCAAATCGATTGATAGCTGCACGTCTTCGCCGGCCAGAGCGCGACGTACGTCATCGACGATCTGTGGGGTACTCGTCGCCGGCAGCGCGCGGCGCGCGAAGCGCTTGCGGAACCAGCGCTCGAAGTCTTCCGCATCGTCGGCTTGACGAACCGCGGAGACTCCGCGCGGATTCCACGCGACGTACACGGGACCAATCGTGCTTTCGAGCGTCGTATAGCGATCCGCGAGGCCAAGCCGATCGAGCGTCTCCGATGCAAACTCGGGCGATGCCGTGCATTGCGTATTCTCACGATACGCATCGAGGCTGCGACGCAGCTGTTCGGTCATGATTGTTCCTCCAGGAAAGCGCGGACGTTCATCAGGCCCCGATGTGCATTGGCCTTGACCGTTCCGACGGGCTGCGAGAGCGCCTCTGCGATCTCGTCATACGAAAGTTCCTCAACGTAACGCAAGACGAACGCGTCGCGTAATTTTGGCGAGAGCTTTGCGATCGCGCCACCGACGAGCTGCCACTCAACGCGTGCCTCGGCTTGCGCCTCCGGCGTCGGTTTCGGATCGGCGATCGGCCGCGGGCTTCCGTCGTCGCGTTCTAGTCCGACGGTACGCAAGCGTTTTCCGCGAACTGCATTGCGGATCAAGTTCAGCGTGATCGCGTACAGCCAAGAACGCAGGCGTAGTTTGCGGATCCGCGGGCGATCGTACGTCACGAGCGCGCGATAGGCGCGGACGAACACATCTTGCGCGACCTCTTCGGCCCGCTGACGATCGCCCAGCGAGCGAGCCGCAACGCTCACGATGCGATCTTGGTACGTGCGCACAACTTGTTCGAACGCCAAGTCGACGTCGTCGGCGAGCGCATGTGCAAGAAGCTCGCCGACTTCGTCAACTGAGGTAGTGGGTTCGAAGGCCGGAAGTGCAGCCGTCATCACTTAGCGGAGTAACCGGCGTTCGACGTCATCCGTCCAGACTTTCACGTCCTGCGTCCGCAAGGACGGCGGGCGTGATACTTGGAGCAAGATTACGATGAAGATTGCGAAGATCGCGGCATCGAAGAGTTGGGGCATCGGAGTGTTCCTTGTCGGCGTTGTGCGGATTGCGTGGGGAACACGAGCCATCGCCTTCGCGTTGCATCTTACTTTGCGTCGTGAAAGATGATACCGAGCGCATAACGGCGGCCGCTCTTAATGCGGCTGACACCGTGCCGCACGATTGTCCGATACGTACCGTTCTTTCCTTGCACCGGGCGGTAGCGATTCGCGAAGATTAACATCGAGCCGAGCTCGGGGACGATCACTTCGGGGCGCGACTGTGCGCGCGGACGCTGCTCGACGAGCACGAACTCGCCGCCCGTGAAATCCTCGCCGGGGCGGCTCAGGAACAACGTGGCTTGAAATGGGAACGCGATCTCTCCGTACAGATCCTGATGCAGCGCGTTCCAATCGCCCGGCTCGTACGTCAGCAACAGCGCCGTCGGGCGCGTTTGTCCGCGCGCGGCGCACAAATCGAAGAGCGCTTGCTGCGAATCCGGAAAGCGATCGGGAAGGCGGAGCGCCTCCATCCAGCGGTTTGCAATTGGCGCGAGTCCTGCGTAGAGCTCCTCGCGCAGCGATTGAATCAGGTCAGGCAGCGGATACCGGAAATAGCGATACTGTCCGCGCCCAAATCCGTGCGCTTCCATGTGCACGCGGCTGCGAAAGAAATCGTCGTTCGCATACATCTCTGCGACGTCGTTGCACGCGCGATCGTCCAACACGTGCGGAACGAGCGCGTATCCGTCGGTGAATAGCGTTCGCTCGAGCTCATCCCAATCGAGCTCGCGGACATGATGCTGCATCGAGCCGGCTAACACGGCTCACTCCGCCGGCGTTGCGTTCGCGAGGGTCACGGGTGCCACTTGAGCGCGGATACCGAGAGCCAGCGCAATCGCGACGCAGCAGGCAGAGATCGCGGCTGGGCCTGCCGTTCCTACAGCGCCGAGTATGCCGGTCGAGAGCGGCGGCATGAAGATGCCGGAAAACGACTCGAGCGACGCGGCGCTCCCGAGGATCGTGCCCCGTTGATTCGCCGGCGCGTGCTCTGTGAGCAGCGCTGGAATGGTCGCGTTCACGTGTGCCATCCCGAATGAGAACGTCGCGATGAGCAAAGCTGCGCCCCAGAGATTGTGCATGAAGGGTGCGAATGCAAATGCAACGATCAACGACGCAAAGCCAACGTTCGACATCGTTCGGCTGCCGAATCTGTCCGTGGTACGTCCAACGGCGAAGATCTGCAAAAGCACGCTGAACACGCCGAAGGCAGAGAACAGGCGCGATGTGTCGCCGGGACCGAAGTGCAGCTGCGTGCCGACGACCAGTGCGAAGACGCTGAACCATCCGAAGAGTCCCATCGAGTTGAAGAGATCCTGAAGCAAAATCGGCGCGATACGGGGATCGCGTAGCGATTGCAAGATATCACCGAGCGGGGCGGGTTTCGTCTCTTCGGTTTTCGAGAGCGATTCGGGCAAGAAAAAAATCGTCGCAAGCAGCGTCACGAACTGTAGCGACGCGGCCGCCCAGAACGGCGCCGAGAATCCGTAGCGGTCGACCAGCAATCCACCGATCGCCGGGCCGAAAATGAGGCCGCCGCTGAACGTTGCGCCAATGTATCCGAATGCGCGGGCACGCTTTTCCGGCTCGACTAAATCGGCAACATAGGCTTTCGTGACGCTGATGTTGCCGCCCGATATACCCTCGATAATGCGCGCGATGAACACCCACAGGATCGAGGATGCGAATCCGAGCATGGCCCAGCCGATCGTCGCGCCGATCTGGCTGATGATCAGGACTTTCTTGCGTCCGATGTGGTCGCTCAGGTTCCCCCAAAGGGGGCTGCCGATAAACTGCGTGAGTGCAAAGGCGGTGAAAAGTAATCCGACGACGATGTCGCCGACACCGAAGTGCTTCACGAAATACGGCAGCAATGGAATGAGGATCGAGAAGCCGAGGATATCGATGAACGTGATTCCGAGAATCGGCGCGAGCCGAACCAGCACTAGAAAATCCCCGAGTCTATATGCGTTCGATCGATGATGCCGGGCAAGCAGCGAATGTTCAGTGCGCCGACACCCGCGCCGTCGAGCCCGGGCAGGCGCTGAACGACGTCGAGAAAGCGGCGGCTCTCGCTGGGATCGACGCGGTCTTCGGCCAGCGTTGCAAATTTCGCAAGATATTCTTCACGTGCGAACGGCTTTGCACCATTCGGATGCGCGTCGGCGACGAGCAGTTGATCCTCGATCACGCGGCCGTCGTCGAGCGTGATCTCAGCACGCGCGCCAAACGCCTTGCGGCGCGGATCGGCGTTATGATAACGCTCGGTCCATTCCGGATCTTCGACGGTTTCGATCGAGCGCCATAAACGGACCGTTGACGGCTCGCTGGCGCGCTGCGGCGTGTACGAGTCGACGTGATGCCACTTTCCGTCTTCGAGAGCCACCGCAAAGATGTAGGGCGCACTGTGATCGAGTGTTTCACGGCTGGCTTGCGGATCGTATTTTTGCGGGTCGTTCGAGCCGCTGCCGATCACGACGTGCGTGTGATTGCTCGTATGCAGGACGACCTTCGCAATACGGCCTACCTCGCCGATGCGCGTGCGCATCCGCAGCGCCAGATCGATGAGGGCTTGTGCCTGATATTCGGCCGAATGCGCCTTAGTGAACGTTTCGAGAATTCCGCGGCGCGGTTCGTTATCATCGGGCAGCTCGAGCTCGTAGCGTGCGTCGGCTCCGTCGAGCATCCAGGCGATGATGCCGTCCTCGCCTTCGTAGATAGGTGACGGTGAGCCCTCGCCCCGCATGGCGCGGTCGACGGCTTCAATCGCCATCTTGCCGGCGAAGGCCGGCGCGTATGCTTTCCAAGAGCTGATCTCGCCCTTACGTGACTGACGCGTCGTCGTCGTAACGTGCAGCGCTTGACCGATGGCTTGAAAAATAACTTCCGGCGAAAGTTGCAGCATCGTGCCGATGCCGGCTGCCGTTGCGGGCGCGAGATGCGAGATGTGATCGATTTTGTGACTATGCAGATCGATCGCGCGAATCAGCGCGACGTCGATTTCGTAAGCCGTGAGAATGCCGCGCACAAGATCATCTCCGCCGCGGCGCATTTGCTGTGCGACCGCGATGATCGCGGGAATCGCGTCGGCGGGATGCCCCATTTCCGCAGCAAGATACACGTCGTGAAAATCGAGCTCACGCGCCGCCACACCGTTTGCCCACGCCGCCCACTCGCACTCGTATCTGCGATCCCCAGCTCCCCATATCGTCGCGCCGCCTTCGCGCGGATGCGCGAACGCTTGCGCGCGGGCGCTCGCGACCGAATGGCGATCGATTGCCGCGATCGACACGGCGACATCGTCGATAATACGGTCGACGACCGTTCCCACGGCTCCCGTGTCGAGCTTTGGGCGCGCGGCGGCGACGAGCGCGAGCCGGTACGCGAGTTGTTGTCGCATCGGCAGGCGGTCGCGGGAGGGATGGACTCTGATCGTATAGCGGCGCACAGCGCCGTTAGTTTGCGACGCGGGGTTGCGCTTCTACTGGCGTCACCTGGAGACGAAGGCGTTCATTCTTCCGGAGAATGTCGAGCGCGGCTGGTTCCCCGAGCGAAATCTCCGTCAGGATGCGGTGCAGGCTATCGATGCCGGCCGTGCGGCGCCCGCCCACTGCGAGCACGACGTCGCCGTCCTGCAAACCGGCCTGCGCGCCCGGGCTCATGCGTTCGACGGAGTGGACGATCACGCCACGCGGATCATCAAGCTCGAGCAGGCGCTCGAGATAGCGCGGCAGCTTCACATCCGCGCCGGCAATGCCGAGGTAACCGCGCTGCACGCGGCCGTCGCGGATCAAGAGCGGGAAGACATGCATGGCCGTGTTGATCGCGGTCGCAAAACAGATGCCTTGCGCCCACGCGATGATCGCAGTGTTGACGCCGATGACATGTCCGACCGCATCGACGAGCGGGCCACCCGAGTTGCCGGGATTGAGTGCAGCGTCGGTTTGAATGACGTTGTCGATCAAGTGCCCGGACTGCGAGCGCAGCGTGCGTCCGAGTGCGCTGACGACACCTGCAGTAACGGTTGTCTGCAATCCGTACGGATTGCCGAGCGCGACGACCAGCTGCCCGGGTCGAATCGTCGAGGAATCGCCGAGCGTCGCATGCGCGAGATCGTTGCCCGCGATACGAATGACTGCGAGATCTGTCGCAGGATCGTCACCGATCAGCTGCGCGTCGTAGCGATGTCCGTCGATCGCAGCGACCTTGAGTTCTTTCGCATCGTGTACGACGTGGCTGTTGGTCAGCGCGAAGCCGTCCGGCGTTATAACGAAGCCGGAACCGGCGCCCGAGCGTCCGCCTGCAGTTTTGACGTCGATGCCGATGACCGATGGGCTGGCAACATCGACCGCATGCATGACGGTCTCGGAGTAAGAATCGTGTGTAAGAACGGTAGTCACGTTGGGATGCTGAAAACCGCATGGTGAGGCGCGAAGGTTTCAGCTTGCTTTACCGCGCAACGCGTCCTTGTGTTACTGAACGCACCGAAACGCTTACGCGAGCTGATGCAAACGACGCCGCTCATCTGGGCGCCGGGCGTTTTCGACGGTTACTCGGCTCGCATTGCCAACGCCGAAGGCTTTCCCGCGCTGTATATGACGGGCGCCGGCACCGCCGGCAGCCGCCTCGGTCATGCCGATCTTGGCTTGACGACGATGACCGAGATGGTCGAGAACGCGCGCATGATTGCTTCGGTGATCGACGTGCCGCTCATCGCCGACGCTGACACCGGATTCGGCGGCTCGATCAATGTCGCCAGGGCCGTGCATTTATACGAGCAAGCGGGTGTCGCCGCAATTCACATCGAGGACCAGACCTTCCCGAAACGCTGCGGACACCTCGAGGGAAAGACGGTGTGCTCGCTCGATGAGTGGCATGCGCGTATTCACGCAGCGACGCGCGAACGCTACAATCCTGATTTCGTGATCATCGCGCGCACCGACGCCAACGCCGTCAACGGTTTTGAAGACGCGCTGAATCGGATCAAGATCGGATTTGCTGCCGGCGCCGACGTCGGCTTTCTGGAAGCGCCGACGAGCATGGAGCAAATCCATCGCATCATCAACGAAGCGCCCGGACCGATGCTGCTCAATGTCGTTGCCAACGGTAAGACGCCGATGCTGACGGTGGATCAAGTGCGCGAGGCCGGCTTCAGGTTCGCGATTTGGCCCGGCGCGCTCAATCGCGCGGCGATCGCGGCAATGCAAAATGCGGTTCGCGAGTTCAAGAAAACCGGCACTGACGAACACACCTCGGTCGGTTTAGGGCCAACCGAAATTTTCGAGATTCTCGGGCTCTCCGAAACGCTCGCAATCGATACGCGCGCACAACAACGATAGAACACTCCGGACGCTACCGCGCGCTC
>JBEKPS010000016.1:0-36769 GCA_049520515.1 Vulcanimicrobiaceae bacterium | reverse complement strand
AAATGCTTGGAGAGTGGCTGGTTGGGCGATGCGGCACTGATCGTCGATGGAACGCGAATGGATCGCGCCGTCTCTCAGCATGCGGGACAACTTCAGTTTGGCATCGAGCTGGAGGGGCGACCCGTTTCCGTCAGCGTGTCGCATCTCGGCGTCAACGCGGCCGAGTTGCTGGCGCGATTAGTCATCGAACTCCGTGAGACCGTTTTCGAACTGAACGGGTCCACCGAGCCGCCGTGGTCGCGCTTTCCGAGCCCCTTTCAATTCGTCGTCCAGCGTCTTGAAAGCAAAGGGCTCACGGCGACGGTTCCTGACTACGCCGAGGCCGGCGCATATGTAACCTTTCCACCGCCCTTCTCGCTAAGAGATGTGCGCACTCTACTCGAAAATGCGACGCAGCGTTTTGCTCAGCGGCTGGGGGTTGCCGGAAGCATCCGCCTCGTGTGGAACGGGCGCGCTTCCGAACCGGTCTCATCGGAGAGCCCGGAGCTCATCGCAGCGCTTGCGGATACGGCGAGCTCGTTGGGTATGCCACAGATCGACATTGCGCCGTCGACGGGTTACTCGGACATGCAACATTTCGTCGAACGCGGCATACCCTGCTTACTTTATGGCCCCGGCGCCGGTAGCAATCCGCACCGTCCTGACGAAAGTTATGAGCTCAGTGATTTGCCGCGGATGGTCGCATTCTATGCGGCGTTCATTCAGCGTTGGTGCAGCGCGACATGAATTTCGCCGCACTCACCGCTTTGTCGCCAAGCGTCGAATCTGCGGTGCGCATCGCATACGCGGGCTTGCTGATTCTACAATTGGTCGCCTCAGCGCCGAATATCGTGCGGTTCTTCTGCTCGGAGCGCTACGGCGGTTATGTCGAATCGACGCTATGGCGGGACCGCCTACATCGTCCCGCGGTGATTTTTCCGCTATTTGCGCTCTGGGTGATCTGCGCATGCGCAATCTTATTCGATGTCGCCCTTCTGCCGGCGGCTGCCGTCAACTTCGCATTCGCTCGCTACTTCTACGTTCACATGCGCTGGAAAAGCATCGCGCGTGGCATGGGCGCGCCCGGGCACATGAATCATTGGCTGGCTGCGCTGATTCTGTTTCTCGCCGCGGCCGAGACCTTTGATGGCAGCGGACTGCTCCGCGCCGTGACCGTTTTGACATTTCGCGTCGATTTCGCGGCCATTATGATAGCGGCGGGCGTCTACAAGATCGCCGCAGGCTACGCGCGCGGCGACGGCTTCGAACGGGGGCTCGTGAATCCATGGTGGGGATTTTACGCGACGTGGCTGCGCCGCATCCCCGCGCACAGTCCCGTGTTTTCCGCGCTCAACCACGCCGGTTACATCGCCGAGATTTTGTGCGGCGCTTGCTTCTTGATTCCGGCGGCGGCCCCGTACGGCGCCCTTCTTCTCGGCGCGAGCTTTTTGTTCATCGGCCTCTTAATCCGATTGACGTGTCTCGCCGAGATGGTTGCCGTGTGTTGCATGCTCATGATTCCGCCCGGAAATGCCGTCAACGCGCTCTTCGACCATCTCGTTCGTCCCGAAGTCATTACGCCACATCCAATTGCGCTCGTCGCACCGCTCGTCACCTACGCGTTGATGGCATTGCTGGCGCTGTACCTCGTAATGCTCCCCGTCGCATACGCGGGAATGATTTGGAATCTTTATTTCAAACGGCGCTTGCCGGATGCTGCCCAGCGAGCACTCGACGTCTGGACGGGCTTCTTTGGCTTGATCTTGTGGCGCGTTTTTACCGCAGACGTCATCAACTTCTTCGTCTCAATCGAAGTTCGAGAGCCCGGAAAGCCTCATGGAGATCCGTATCTGTCGGCGTGGGCTCCGCGACGGCACGTGCGCTACCGTCACGTCGGCGAGTTCATTTGTCTTACATCGCTCTTCACTACGATGAAATATTACCCCGACGACCCCGGAATCTTTCGAGAAAGAATCGTGCGATACGCACGCACGATACCCAAAGCGGAAGGCTCGACGATCGCCTTTGTGTATACACAGATCCGAAAGGGGCCGCAATCCTTCGAGTATCGTGACGTCGCCGAGTTCGTGGTCGATACAGAGACGCAAACCGTTACCGAGCGTCTTCTGGATCCATCTTTCGATCCGCGCGCGACGGCGCACCGTTCGCCGGTCGTTCGAGGCTCGCGGCCCGGAAGTTATTCGCCGTTGGCATCCGCATGAGAATCGCCGTCCTCCAGCCCAGCTATATGCCGTGGCTCGGTTACCTCGACCAGATCGCACGCTGCGACGCGTTCGTCTTCTACGATGACGTTCAATACGACAAAAACGGGTGGAGAAATCGAAATCGCATAAGAGTCGCATCCGAAGCGGGCTGGGCATGGCTGACGGTCCCGATCCATCTTGAAGGCTCCTTACCATCGCTGCTCGAGGTGGCCGCCGACCCACGCGTTCCCTGGCGACGCAAACACCTCGCTAAGATTCAAGGCGCTTACGCACGAGCGAAGCATTACGAACTGCTTGGCGAATTCTTTGCGGAGTTTTTTGCGGGCGATGAGCCACGTCTCGTGGAAATCGCGATACAAAGTGTGCAAGCATTCATGAAAGCCTTCAACATCACCACGCCGCTCAATCGCAGTTCCGCCCTCGACATCGGCGGAACCAGAAATGAGCGCCTTATCAATATTTGCCGGCACTTCGGAGCCACGCACTATCTCAGCGGCGACGCAGCGCGCTCGTATCTCGACGTTGCGCTATTCGAGCAGAACGGGATCGAGGTCGAATGGCAGAGTTATGATCATCCTACGTACGCGCAGCTCCACGAGCCGTTCGTATCACATCTCTCTTCGCTTGATGCGCTGCTGTGCGCCGGTCTCGGCGCGAAACGCTTTCTTGGGCTGGAACCGAGTATCTCGTGATCACGACGAAGCGCTCTGGGCCTCGCGAGTTTCTCCCGTTTCACAAGCCGTCGTTTGGGCCTGAGGAGCTCGCGCAGGTCGCCGAAGCGCTCGAGTCCGGCTGGCTCACGCGCGGCCCGAAGACGCAGCAATTCGAGGATGAGTTTCGCGACTACATCGGCTGCGAAGGCGCGGTCGGCGTTAACTCCGCTACAGCAGGCCTACACCTCGCGCTCGTGTGTCTGGGAATCGGAGACGGTGACGAGGTCATCACGACCCCAATTACCTATTGCGCAACACCGAACGAGATCGAGCACGCCGGAGCGACGCCTATCTTCGTCGACGTCGATCCGGAAACGTATTTGATCGATCCAAAGGCGGTTGAGGCCGCGGTCACGAGCCGAACGCGTGCGATCATGCCGGTCCATCTCTACGGGCAGAGCTGCGATATGGACGCATTACTCGAAATCGCAAAGAAACATGACCTGAAGATCGTCGAAGACGCGGCGCACGCCATCGAAACGACCTGGGGCGATCGCAAGATCGGAACGATCGGCGACTTTACCGTCTTCAGCTTCTATCCGACGAAGAACATCAGCACGGGCGAAGGCGGAATGATGACGACCATGGACGCCGCGCTCGCCGAACGCGCGAAATCATTGTCAATGCACGGCAACTCCAAGGACGCTTGGAAACGCTATGGCAGCGCGGGCTTCGCGCATTATTCGCTGGTGGAGCGCGGCTACAAATATCACATGTTCGATCTTCTCGCCGCGCTTGGGCTTGGGCAGATGCCGAAGCTCGAAGGCTGGTGGCAGCATCGTAAAGAACTGTGGGCGCTTTATGATGAAGCTCTGCGAGGAATCCCCGGCGTCCGTCCGATTCCGGTCAAGCCATGGGGACGACACGCGCACCATCTCTATGTGATTGAAATCGACCCGACCGTGCTCGACGTGTCGCGCGACGAAGCGATGAATTACCTCCAGCAAAACAACGTCGGTGTCGGCATCCACTACTACGGCATGCATCTGCAACCGTACTACGCGCAACGATATGGATTGCGTCCGGAGCAATTCCCCATCGCAACGCGCGCCTCGGAGCAGATGCTATCGCTGCCGCTCTATCCGCGAATGACGGCGCCCGACGTCGAAGCCGTTGCAGATGTTGTAAGGCATCTCGCTAACACCAGATAAGTCGTCGCAATTCCGTCCGCGCAAATAATCTGTGGATTAGCAACGAAAAGATTCCGTTTAACAGCGTTAACGGTGCCCCTCGTTTACAGCAATACGTGAGCGAACGCGCCGTATGCCGTGCGCGGCATTACGTCAGGAGTTCCTGATCTCGGATATGTGCGGATTACAGTACAATGTCAAAGCGGCGCCTATCGCAGTAACGAATGCCCAGTAGTCGCCCGCACACAGAGAATTTACTCATCACTGAATAATTCTTAAGTGATCGGAGTCACGATGATCTACGCTGTGCCTGTAGGTGCTCAATTTGCTAATGTCGGCTACACCGGGACGACACAAATAATCGACCCGGGCTCGAACGTGAATGGAGTCGTCATAAGAACGCTGGAACTTCAATGTGTTGGAGATTCGGGTGGCAGCGGATCGATTTATGTCGGTTCTGCGTCTCCCGCGTCGGAAGACGATCCCACAACTAGAGCACTGATTACGGGATACGTCGGTTTGGACGCGGTGCTTTTACCGTACCCCGTGGTTCTTCCAGCCGGATGGGGGGCATGGGCTGCCGTGAGCAGTGGCAGCCAATTGAACACTGAAATCACATGGGATACGATGCCCTGGACACAGAGTCGTTGCGGCGACGAGTGACCGACAATAGATAGCTGACCGTGAGCCACTCAGGTCCGTGATCGCAACGTCACGCGATATCCTAGCTAACTTAGCAAGTCGTATGTCATAATAATGCCTTCATTCTCCAGGTTGACCGAAAGCACTGCGGCCCATAGGCCATTTCCGGCAGGGACAAACAAGGGATACGGGATCGATGCTCCTTGTATGATATTTTGCCCGGATTGAAGGTTGAAGATTATTCGTTTAGATACGTCTGGCACTGGCGTCCCGGGCGCGCTGGTATCTGCATAGATGTATATTCCCCCACCCTCGTCACCTCCGTACGACGTGACTTGCATCGTCCTTATATACAGCCCCGCAGTATTCGAGGCCGCTGGAACCAAATTCAAAACGTCTCCTGGCGAACAAGCGACAGCGAGAAATTGATTCCCCATTGGTGCAACCATAGTAACGCCTCCGTGGTGTCGAGTTTGGAGTCCGACCGTGAACAGTTCGGGCTAAACGATACCGCGTCGGCAAAATAAGCGCACTCAGGAACTCCTGATCTCGCGTCGCGCGATCTTGTATTTCCGGGTAGCGGAAACGGAGTGCGGTACTAAAATTCGATTGGAGAGCGTGCCTTCTCTCCTACCGAATTCCCGATTCTCAAATCTATCGAGATTGCCACATGCGGCAGGTTTGGCGACGATCGGCCAGTGCGAAATGGCCGACGACTGCGAACCGAGGGTTGGCATCGATGATGTCCTTGTGCACAGGCCCATGGTACGCGATTATGACGCGCCCGGTGTGCCGGCTTAGCCGTTCTATAACCGGTTTGAGGATGGCGTCGCTAAACGGGTTGTTCATGAAAACGACGATGTCGCCGCTGGGGTACACGTACTCGGCTGCGTCGGCTCGCACCAGCACGATATCGCGACACGCAAGCGGACCTTTATAGGATTCGAGATTCTGTTTCGCGACATCGAGGAGTGCCGGCGACAGCTCGACTCCAACAATTTGACGGAACGGCCGCTTCGCTGCGTGCAGTAACACTCGTCCCATTCCGCAGCCGAGGTCGATCAATGTACAGCTCTCGGGTGGGATAGGGATTGCGTCGAGGATGATATCGATGCTCTCGACAGCTGTCGGCAGATAATGCGTCGCATGTTCGAGTGCGGGACCGACCGCCTCCGGATCGAGATCGTCGAGAAAGATTTTGGCCTGTGTGCTAATCCCGAACTGCGCATCGTAATCCATGCCGGTCGGCACGGCAGCTTGCCAGGGATGAATGGCTGCGTCGTACCGTTCATGCGCTCGGCGCACGTTCTCGAGAAACGCCTGGGGCGAATCGGATGTTGAGAACCGGCATTCCCCACATGGGAGATCCCGCCCACCCTCAAGCAGCGTTTCGCGCAGCTTGCGCGCTCGGAACCCGTTAATGAGACCGATCAGGCTTTCATTATCAAGACTTCCTACGGGTTCGAGGGGTCCGCGGCAGAGTCGCACGTTGCCGCTAGCCTCCACGATCACCGTGTCCCAGGGTTGCAAGCATGGGCCGAAATTCGCGCCACGAGCACCCGCTCTAAAGGAGCTCGCAGTTACAGGTTTGCCTTCCGACATCGCGACAACAACCGGTTCGAGCCTGTTCTTGAGGCTGGGCAAAAGATTAACTTTCGTCGCGCTATCCTTCAGCGCGTTCACTGCATCGATCAGAGACAACGCGAGGCGTTGAGCGTCCGCATCGTCGAGATCTTCGAGGCTGTCCGAGGGTATGGCGTTTGCGGCAGCGTCCGCCGCGTCGCCAATGTTCAGAGCGTCGACTTGCAGCAGAAGCGCCAGTCGAGCTAAACCGCCGAGATGCGTTAGCGTACTCCTAGTCACGGTGCAATTGAATTGCAGTTCGGCCTTCTTGCCCGTTTCGAGCATCGCCTGACGGAGCCGAACGACGTTTGCGATGACCGTTCGTAGATCGACTGAGCGAAGATTCTGCATCGTTTCTGGCGACGAGCTGTCGATGCTGATCCAGACCTGGTTTAGCTTGCTTAGCGACAGCAGGTCCAGGTCCTCAAAATTCCGGCTAAAATCCGACGCGATATTGACCGGCAGGTGGAAATCGTCCACGAACTTGGCGATTGTATCGTACCAGCCGAGGGTTGACGTCATCCGGCCCGTGAACGACACGCTTGCGAGTTTTGGGACGAATTCGGCGGGATCGTCATGCTGCCGGTTCTTTGAGGCTCCTGCGTTAGCATCGACTCCGGATACGAAGTCGCGGACCTTCTGGAGGAGCTCATTGGCCATTTCGGGCGAGTCATCGATCTGGAGCGACGTAATGATCGGCTTAAGGAGATCGGTCACGATCTTATGACGCTGTCGCGCTCGAGCGTTGACCACAATGCGTCACTGCCGACGCGCCCGACGCCTTCGGGGAACACGGTGTAGACGTACGATATTTCAAACGTGCTCGAGAACCCCCGTTTGAACACGTTGATGGAATTGATCCAGTCTTCACGTAGACGCAATTTGAGACCGTCTACGGACAGCTTCGCGGGCGAGGATATATTGAGTAAGTAGGTTCGACGGCCCCGCGATTTGGCGCGCAGGATCGCATCGTACAAGTTAAAACATTGCGGGTTCTTATTCCCGATCGCGAGCGACCCGCCGAGCGCGTAATAGGCGGCTTGCGGACCGTCGAGCGTGACAGTCATGCCGCACACGACGTCATCGTTGGTTCGGGCGATAGCTACTTCACCTTCGCCGCGTTCGACCTGATCCATGATGAGGTCGAACATCTTGCGCGATAATAGATTGCCGCGGCGGGCGATAGACTTGCTTTTCTGGTGTAAGTCGTAGAGTATATCCCAAAGCCGTTGACGCTCTTGCGCTGCGATGCTACCGCCCACGTATTCCGTACGCAGGTTCGCCCGACCCCAGTTGATGTGCGAACGATAGCTCTTGCGAACGTCATCGAAGATGGCCTGTTCGCTTTTGCCGAGATCGACGACGGGGATATCATAGATCTCGGCAGTCATCACATTCTGCGTCCCTAGCATGCGGTAGATCGGCAATTCGCTTTTGGAGGTTTCCTCAATGACGAAACAGCTGGCCGCGTACACTTTCATGAGATAATTCAGGTATTCGAGTACGTAGGCGATCACGGACCTGTGCTGATCGCAATCCTCGGCAAAGTAAATCTTTATCGGGAAGGCCTCGCCGAGCACCGTCCAGGTGAGCCCCGCCTTTCCCAACACCAGGCACGGCACCGTCGCTAACCTTCGGCTGCCGCTAAAGATGTGAAACGATGTGTTGTGAAAGCGGTTGTCCTGCGCCGGCAACCTCGCAGCCCCCAGAACGCCGCCGAACGGCGCTGCCGGACTGAAAGCGTCCTCGATCCCCGAATGCCCAGCGAGCGCCGCCGCGAACTCCGCAGGCTCGTCCGCGAAGCTGAGAATGCGGACATTCTTCGGAAGATCATTCGATTCGAACTGGACGTTTCCGCGCAAATTGTCGACCAAGACATTGATATCGTTGAGGGTGAACCGCGTCAGTCGTTGCGCTAGACGGAGCGCTGCCAACTCATGGACGTAACGCTCGTGCTGGTGACAGACCGCCGCAATGTTGCACAGGGTCGCCAAGTATTCGGGGAGATCGCTGTTTTGCAAGGACGCGAAAGCCGTGCACCAACGCACGCCCACGGCATCAATCTCGTCGAGCGAGACGTCGGTGACGACACGTTTTGTGACCCCGTTGATCGCTAGATCGATCGTCGCCTGCACGTTCAAACGGACGTCGTCATTCCGATCGTACCCGTTTCGTACAGCGGCTTGACGCCAGGGTACAGATGACGGAAAAACCGAGTGTCATAGTAGTAGGAAACCATTTGCGCGGTCGGGGCAAATCGCTGGCGGAAGCGCCGATACAGCACCCCGTAGTCTTTCTCTTCGCCGACGTTACGTGATACGACCGGAATCGGGCGAGGCAAGGGGAGCGCCTCGAGTATGCTCGGCAGCACCTTGTGCACGCCTTCCATTCGATAGAACAGGAAGTTGCTTCCATCGTGCGACGTCGTCACGAATGCGTTGGAGCCGACGTCGACGTCGTATATGTCAAGACCGTGAAGTGGTTTGAACTCGAAATCGAACCACTTGGCCATGTGAATCGCATACCGTGCGCTCCAGAACCGCTCCAGGAGTGCGGCAATGCTCGCGTCTCCTTCGTGGTTGCGCAAGAAGCCGTCGACCTGCTCGTTGAAGATCCCAATGACGCGATCAACCTCGACGTCAAAGCGATCGCGATCGTAACTTTCTCCCGGTGACGGCGAGCTATACGAGGGACAAAACTCGTCTAAGTTCTGAAAGAAGCGAGAGATCGCATGGTCGAGCGGATCGCGAAATCCTGTAACTACCCATATTGAGCCACGCTCTCTTTTCATGACCTCAAGGGCAGCGCGTGCTAAAGCAGTTTGCTTTTGCTGCTGCTGAGCGTGAACGTCGTTCCCTGCCGCAATCCGGGTTAATGCGTCCAAATTGGGAGGATACATAAAGTGGTGCCGCTCGATGAACGCCGCTCGGTCTGCGTTAGCAATCGTACCCTCGAAGGTCTGCGAAGCTACTTTTCCACCCTGATGGATGAGGTAGAGCATTACTCCAATTGTCTCCGTGCGCTAAGGAGCCGCGGTCAATCCGATTTCCGCGGACATATCAGCGCAGACTCGCTCGAAATGGTGCTGATACGTCAGCCGTTCGCGGATGACAGCCTGCACCTTTTCGACAACCTCGATCCGCTCCGCGGGGTGCGAAAGATAGTAATCGACCTTATCGACCAACTCGTCTTTGCCGCGGTACATGAATGAGTCCGCAAGGTCCCCAAGCGTCGACTTCAGGTCTTCCCTATAATCGATTAACATCATACTTCCCGCAGCAAAACAATCGAGCGCCTTTGCGCCGCAACCGTTAATAAATGGCGCGTTCGTCGCGTCGACCCAGATCTCGCGACTCCGGTAAACTTCTGGAAGCTCTTTGAAGAAGTCGGCGCTGCCGCAATATCGTATGTGTTCGAATTTTGCCAAAGCCTGCGAGCTCTCCGGATCCGCAAAGTTGCCGACGAAATCGATTGGGTGCGGTATCGACCCCAATACTTCTAGGCGAAACAACGTGCTGACGCGATCGCCCAGCAAGTCGAGTGCCAGCAACCAAAACACGGGATAATCCGGATCTAACCCGAGTTTGTTCCGCACATCCGCCGGGATCTGCTCGATCGCTTCGAGCAACAAATCCCATCCCGCACCTGTCCAGTGATCGCGTTTGGTTTGCAAAATGATCTCGTCGAGCTTTTTGATAACAGGATGTCGGAGCTCGGCGAGCTTCTCTCCGCGCGCCGCATAGATGTTGCCAGCAAAACCGATTCTGCCCTTGGCGCTCGGCTCTGCCATAGTGCGTCCGGCTTCGACGAAGTGATTGCGTGCACCGGGAAAGTAGTGCTTCGCGCGTCGTGGCTCGAGGATGCCAAGTCGCTCAAACGTAGCGATGTGTCCGGTGTCTGGCGAGTAGTGTCGCAACATCGGATGCCCTAAGCGCTGCCGCAGGACACGCAACGCCCCGGCGCGGTGTTCGTGCATCCGGCTCAAAAGATAATAATGAGGAGCCTGCGTGAGTATATGGTCCCAATTCAAAATTAGCGGAATCGATAAAATGTCAGCAAACACGTTGTCGGCGTCGTCGGATCCCGGCTCACCGTCTTGCGCGAGAAGGCCGTAGCCCGCATTCGGAAACCCGGTCGCAAAGTGGGGTGAAAACTCGCGAATCCTCGCTATGATCTCGCCGCGTCTATTCGGAACTTCCCATTCACTAAGCGAAAACTCCATGATCGTCGCGCCGAGCTGGGCGAACATGTCTCGCACGGTGACGCCCATGTCATAGTCGTGCCCGCCAAAGCTCCCTTGGGGAGCCATGGCAGCGGCGATCCGCAGGCCCGAGTACGAACGCACTGCCGTCGCCGCTAGGTAGCGACGGCGCTGATGCACAAGTGCCAGCCGAAACTTCGCTCCAGCCAGCGGAACAGCGGTTTGGGCATCCATGCAAAGTACCATTCTTTGCGATACTGATATTGCACGTATTCCGGAATTCGGTACGGAAAGATGTGGTCCACGAAAACTTCGGTGACGCGGAAGCCGCGGTCGGTCAACATTTTCGCGAGCTCGTGCTTCGTATACGTATACGTTACGGGACAGCCGGTCTGCGCTTCCGAGTAGGTGGCAATGATGCGCCGCCAATCCCAGAAGCGCCCCCGGCCGTGCAACAGCGTCGCCCACAAGACTTTCCAGGATAGTGAGTAGTACATCATGAGCTTAAGTGTCGTACCCGGTGCCGCATACCGCTTGAGCTGGTCCAGAGCCGTCCCGGGATGCGGCGTATGATGCAGCACGCCGAACGACCAAATGAGGTCGTATTTTTCGGGCGCTACGAAATCACTCAGGGCCTCTGCGTTCCCGACGCTCGCGTGCACGCAATCTGAGAGCCCGAATACTTCGGCGCGCCGCCGCGTCAATTCGACGCTCTCTGCCGAAAGGTCGATCGCGGTCACATCGGCGCCGGCGCGTGCAAAGCTGATCGTCGCGGTCCCAATTCCGCACCCGATTTCCAGAACACGCTTACCCTTCCAGCGCGCAAAATCGGCGAACGAGACGATGTGGGGCTCCACCCGGTACTTGCGGGCCTCGACCTCGTCAAAGTACTCCCGGCTTCCAACCGGCTTCGGTGAGTGGCGAACGTTGCAGGGCCGGGTGTTCCAAAAATCTCGGACTGCCTCGATCGGGACTGCCGCGAAGCTCTCGGGGGTGTGGGCGCTCATCTCTTCAGTTCGTCGGTCCATTCGGGGTCCGGCGTTAGCGCGCCGCGTAATGGCCCCCTTCGGGGAGGCCGATAAAGAGGGTTATGATCTCGGTCGTTTTGTACGGGCGAAATGACTCATACGGGTACAACCTGCACAAGCGGGCAGTCTTAAGCTTGAACTGTATTGCGGAGTTACTAGACGACCCGGACGACGAAATCATTTTCGTCGACTACAATACGCCCGACGATCTTGGAACGTTCGTCGATGCGATCGGCGACATGCTTACCCCCAAGGCGCGCCGGCTGCTACGCACGCTGCGAATCCGACCAGCCGATCACGCGCGATTTGCAAAACGCACTCATTTGCGCTGCCTTGAATCGCCGGCGCGGAATGCCGCCTTGCGGCGTTCGAATCCGCGTAACCGCTGGATCCTTTCAACGAATACCGACATGGTTTTTGTGCCGCGAGACGGTCGATCGCTCTCAGCTATCGCCGCCAGCCTACCCGACGGGTTTTACCACACGGCGCGGTTCGAAGTCCCTGAGATACTTTGGGAAACGCTCGATCGCAGCAATCCCAGTGCGTGCATCGAGGCCATGCGAGACTGGGGCAAGCGCTTTCAGATCAACGAAGTTATATACGGCTACCCGGCCACCATCTTCGATGGACCGGGAGACTTCCAACTTTTCCTACGGGAGGACGGTTTCCGAATCGGCGGCTTCGACGAGCGCATGCTGCTCGGATGGCACGTCGACTCGAACATCGCGGTGCGCCTGTCAATGTTGCGTAACGCCGACGTTGGCTCAGTTTTGGACTACGTCTTCGCCTACCACTGCGATCACACGCGCGAATCGACGCCCGCACACGCTCACGGCGCGGTACAGAATGACTGGGAAAAGTTCGTCTCGCAGCTATCCGATTTTGCAATTCCCGAACAAGCGCACGACTGGGGACTCGCCGACTCGGAAATAGAGGTAGACCGGGTCGATGGCTCGCCACCGATCATCGCTGCGCTCGAACGCGTTCTCGAGCCGATGGGCAATGAACTTCCGATCATGAGTATCGTCAACCCGCGCGACCTTCGATATGATCCCGAGCACGCCGTTCCCCACGTTGCAAACGCTATCGGGGCCTTACCGAAAACGTGGAATGTCGGTTACGACGGTTGCCGGAAAAAGCTGTTTAAGTATTTCTTGGGACTATGGCGCGAACTCGGCTTCGTCGGCAAGATACTGTTGCCGACCGACGCGGCCGCGATGCTGGGAACGAACGAAGCCGCCTCTGCCGAAGAAACGTCCTTCGTAGAAATCGTCGACGAGCAGACGTTTCACAGCCGACCCGATTTCTATTGCTTTGAAATGAGCTTGATGAGCGACGATACTCGACCGCCATCCGGCTATCGAAAACACGTCGACGATGGCCTAGTGCCAGTCGCCCTTGAGGATCACCGACGTCTTTTGCAAGTGCACCGTTCGTACTCTCGCACTATTGACTACACGCGCGAGCACGGCTTGACATCGCGGCGTTTTGTGCTCGTAAACATGCTCAACAACGCATTTCAAAGGATGGCTTCTTGGCAAGTCGGCACGGCTGCTACGCCGACAGGAAGCCATCTAACCCATGGTTTCGTTCTCGGCGATCCGTTTACGCAAAAGCGCCCGGATCCGGTAACATGGCTACAATCTCGTTTGGGCGGTCCGACGCGCCTGACCGCTCCGATCGCGCAGGCCATCGTAGAAGCTGTTGCACCCCGCGGTTATCTTCATAGGATACCTTACCTCGGTGCCCTTGCGGCCGATGTTGCGCTCGTCCTTAGCATGAGCGAGGCGCCGGTGACCCTTTCGGCGACGCGTGAACGCCTTGACAAGGCGGTAGAAGAAATCGAAAGGCGGCGATTCTCGCTTCGCATTCGAGACGAATCCGGTCTGAGGATTGTTGCCGCCCCAGACCCACATCGAAATATTAGTAGAATTGCGGCATTCGAAGACTTCGATGACGCGCAATGGGGCAGGCTCGCGGTTCGCGCCCACGGTCCTGTTCCTGTACGGGATCCTTTCCTTCGCGTCCGCGCGATCTGGGAGGCAGCGCATGCGCTGTACGCGCTCGAGCACTCCAAACTATTGGCTGGAAAGGTATTATTCATCAAACACCCTCAGGAGCCGCCGATTACTCGCGAGCTGATCCTTTCGGCGCTTTCAGACTGGTCGGGCGAATGCGCGATAGCCGATGCGACCGGGAGCTTAGCGGTCGACGAAAAGTTTGACGCGGTGGTCCTGAGCAACGGTACGACCAAGGTTGCGAACATCGAAAACCTCCCGGCTGTCTTCATGGCCGTCGACCAAGTTCTCAAAGTCGGTGGTTTGTGTCTCGGAATGTTTGATTTGGTGATTAAGGGGACGGGCAAGGACACAATTGACCTAGCGCGTTTGAGGTCCGGCATATTCGACGTCAGCCTCGCGCGAGAAACGGCGTGGCGACTCGAAGGACCGGTCGATCTTTCGATTAGCACAACCACCCTTGACACGCTCGAAATAGGAAAGCTTGCCAGCATTGGTACGCTCGTATATCACGGGTCCGACGGCAGCGTGCGCATACCGTGTCCGATGGCATTCGTGAAAGAGGGCGAAACGTCGCGAAAAGCGTGGGATCGCTACTACGGCGATTATGCGGGACGACCGGCAACGGCGCCAGTCTAAGCCCAAATTGCACGTTCACTGGGTAGGCGGCTTTTTCACGAACGCTTCGCTTGCAATCGTCAACCGGCGCATGGTGCAGAAACTTCGCGAGCGGAACAACCTCGAGATAACCATCGGAACGATGAACGTGGCTCCCGAGGTCGTGCCCCCGGAGTTTCGCGAACTTGCCGCGCTTGCAACAGCTGTAGACGGCCGCCGCCCCGATATCACGGTCGTCCACGAATGGCCGCCGCACTTTGCGGCGCCATCGGAGAGCCGCTACGTGCACATTCAACCGTGGGAATACGGGTCGATGCCGTCGGCTTGGTTCGAGGCGTTGCACGACGAGTGCGATGACCTCTGGACGCATTCGACTTACAATCGCAACTGCTATATCGATGCCGGATTTGCAGCCGAACGGATCGCAAGGATACCGCACGGGATCGATCCCGCCGTTTTTTATCCCGAGGGTGCGCGAGCCGCGACGGACCCGTCACTCTTTCATTTTCTTTTCGTCGGAGGAACGATCGCGCGCAAAGGCGTTGACGTGCTCCTCGAGGCGTACACGCGCGCCTTCTCTGCGAGCGACAACGTCGCACTCGTCGTCAAAGATGCGAACACGGCGACCTTTTATAAGGGCCAGACCTTAACGGATGCGCTTCGCGCTTTAGCGCAGCGTCCCGGAGTTCCGCGGATTCAATACCTGGATCAAACCGTCTCGGACGAAAATCTGGCGCAGATTTTTCGCTCGGCCGACTGCTTCGTCTTGCCGTACCGCGGTGAAGGCTTCGGGCTACCTGTCCTCGAGGCGATGGCCTGCGGCGTGCCGCCGATCGTCTCCGACGGCGGTGCCACGGACGACTTCGTCGATCAAAGCGTCGGCTGGAAAATTCGAACCGTACGGCGCGAGCTCGAACCCAACGTTCCACCGTTCCCAACGGTCACGACGCCGTGGCTCCTTGAGCCGCAAGTTGATTCGCTGGTCGAGATTATGCGCTATGCGTACGAACATCGCGACGAGGTGCGCGCTCGCGGCGCGGCTGCGGCGCGGCGCGTCCATACGTCTTGGACCTGGGACCAGGCCGCGGCGATCGCCGAGGCACGCTTGCTCGCGATCGGCTCGCGTGCGGCGCGTCCCGCGAACGAGCGCAGCGCACGATTCTGCGATCCTTCAACCTATGCCGAACGCGTCTACGGTCCCGGCGAGCTGGACGGCATTATCCTCGAGCTTTTCACGCGCATCGGAACGGTCCGGCGCGCCTTCGTCGAGATCACGCACGGTGCCCCGCCGTCGCTCGCACTGCCGCTGAGTCGCGGGTTGCGATGGACGGGCGTCGTCATCGACAGCGACGCCTCGAGCACGCGCATTTTACAAACGCGTTACGCCGACGAGTCTCGCGTCCGAGCCAGGATTGCGGCATTCACGCCGGCGACGATCGCCGATCTTTTGCGTGCCGAAAACGTCGAACCCGAGGTTGATTTCGTTTCGATCGATTGCAACGCCGCGGCAGACGTATGGCAAAGCCTGGCTCCGTTTCGTCCCCGCGTCGTAGCGAGCGGCGAGCTTTCGCGCGCTGTCTTCGAGCAGCGCGCGGAGGAATTCGGGTACGCCTGCGTCGCGGTCGATCGTAAGCGCGGAGACGCGCTCTTCGTGCGCAACGACCTTGTCGCGCGCGCCGGATTTACGCCGAGGAGCGCGCCCCAGCTTCGCTGAGCGATGCGAAATACGCGCGGAATGCCTCCCAAAGCGCAGGGATGTCTGCGATGACATCGCGCGGCTGAAAACCAAACTCGTCGCGCACCCGGGATATCTCAATCGGCGCGAAACGGACGACTGCATCGCTCTCGACCGTAACGCGGCTACCGCTGCTCGCGGCAATTGCGTCGAGAACGTCCCCCTGAAGAGTGTTTCTCCCGGCAGCGATATTATAGACGCGCTCTTTCCCCTGGACGATGATCTGCCGCGTAACTTCGACGACGTCCTCGATGCTGACGTGATCTTTTTCGGACGCGCGCGCGGAACGCACGACGATGGAGCCGGTCTGCGCAGCTTGACGCAGAAAATCGCTCAACATCAAACCCGAACGGAAGCTCTCTCCGTAAACGTTTGAGAGACGCACGACCTTGACCCTGGGCCGCGGGTCTGCGAGCATCGCCTTTTCGCCCGCGATCTTGCTTGCGGCATAGACATCGGCTTCGTCGACGGATAAAGGCGCCGCTTCGGACGTTTGCGCTCCGGAGCCGTAGACTCGCGTCGACGAGATATACATGAACGACGTGATGTGCTTCTGCAAGAGCGCACGCGGCACGTCCACGTGCAGCCGCTGAGCATCGCCGGCGCGCCGGTTCGCGTCCCAGGCTACTCCCGAGGCATAGATCACGTCGCCGAGGTTCGCATCCGCTTCGAGCGCTGCTGCACTCGTCAGCTCCACGACTTCGTCACCGCGCGCGCGGAGCGCGCGTGCGAAAGCGTTACCGATAAATCCTCGAGCGCCGATAACCGTCCAGATCATACGGCTGCGCCGGCGCCTTTGAGGACCTCCGCGCCCGCTAAGCCATTATAAAGCGCGAAAATCTTCTCCAGCTCGGTGTACCCGACGGGCCCGGCGTTGAGCAATTTCATCACTGCGATGCGATGTTTCGCGCGCGCCTGTAAGATGTCGATGTTCGGCGCGGTGTAGCGCTGATACAAAAGGTCCAAGCAAGGAGCATAATTGTTCCACTGGAGTTGGAGCGCCTGACTGCGCAACCCGAGGAAGCAATGCTCGATCAGCGTACGGGTGCCCGTATATGCGAGCCGTCGCGCTCGCGACACACGAATGATGAACTCCCAATCGGAACAAGGACCGAGGCCTTGGTCGAGCTCTGCCAGCTCGTCCACAACAGACGCGTCAAAAAGCAGCGCCGAAATCGGCACGCAGTTCGCCACCAAGAGATCCTCCGCGGTCGGGAAGATGGGATAGGTTCCGTCCGTGTTGCCGAGTGGATGCCAATTGAACGGATCTTCGAACTGATCGAACTGAACGATCGTGCCGGCGACGGCGACGCCGTCTTCTCCCTGCGCCGCAGCGACGAGTTCTTGCAAATGTCGCGGCGCAAGCTGCGTGTCTTCATCGATAAAGATAAAGTAGTCGCCGCTCGCGAGCATGAAGCCGGTGCTGCGCAAGAGCGCGGGTCCGAAGCGATCCAACGTACGGGAGCAGTGCAGACGCTCGGATGGAATATGCGTTTCGGCAAACGCGGAAGCGTCAAAACCCACATCTTGTAGGAGCCAAACCTCCCAGTTCTTGTAGGTTTGTTCCGCAATCGACTTCAAGCATGCGCCAAGGGATAGAAAACGTCCCGTGCTCGTTACGATGATACTGACCTTGGGAGAACTCGCGGTGCTCCGATGCGTCCGGCTCGCCCGGAGCCGCGTTCGGACCTGATCGAGACGTGTTTCGAACTCCGGCTTGACGTTCTCGGGCGCCATGTCCTTAAACATTTTGAATCGCCCGCCGAGTGCTTCGAGGATGCGCGTCTCCCGCCCATGGTGTCGAGTCGACTCGTCCTCGAGGTAGCGCTCGACGAGCATCAAGTGCTCGAGAAACTCTTCCCCTGATCGAAAGTAACCGGAGCCCGATGCTTGTCGATCGTGAAAACGCACACCGACGAGCGGCACCGGCACGTACGCGGTCTGCACGCCGGCTTTGACGAATCGGAGCGTTATCTCCCAATCCGAGGCCACGCGCAGCGTCGGATCGAGCAGTCCGTATTGCTCGAACAGGCTCCTGCGAAACATAATGGTCGGCAGGCACATATAGCATGCGGCCAAGAGCCAACCGAATTCATCGCGGTCGACATACGGGACGAGCGTTTGCCCGAGAACGTGCCGCACGGAGAACGGCACCGCCGCATCCCCTCTAAAAAAGAACGCTCCCGAATAGACAAAGCCGATCTGCGGGTAACGCTCCAACGTAGCCACCAGCCTGCTGACGTGCCCCGGCATCAACCAATCGTCGGCGGATAAAATCGTGACATACTCGCCCCGCGCCAAGCCGATTCCGACGTTGATGTTTCCGGTGATCCCGAGGTTCTCGGCGTTGACGTTGACGCGGACTCTTCCGTCGTCGATGTAGCGCTCGAGTACCTCCAGCGTATCGTCGGTCGAGCCGTTGTCGGTCACGACGACTTCGAGATTGTCATAGTCCTGCCCCAGGACGCTATCGATCGCCGTACAGATGTATTCGCTGTAATTATATGACGTAATGACGACGGAAACGAGCGGTTTCATCGAAAATACTGCGCTGCCACATCGCGCTTGCGCGGCGCGATCTCCAACTGCGGCGAGCGGCCTGCGACGATCGAATCGGCCGGCACGTCCTGATGGATGACGGCCGAGTTTCCGGCGACGACGACGCCATCTCCGAGCTTCGAGTTTCCGACGACGATCGAACCGCCGTATACGATGCAGCCTTCGCCGAGCGTCGGAACTTCACCGCGATCGCCACCAATCGTGACTCCTTGGAATAGTGCGACGAAGTTCCCGTAGTGCGCTTTACCGACCATCGTTCCGGTCGTGTGGATGAATGCGAAAACGGGCGGTAGCTCGGTGTCGTACATGCACACGATGCCGTTCATTGCCTTATTGAGCAGAAAGAACTTCTGGGCGAGCGTCAGGTCGCCGCGCAAAAAGGCCGCATTCGAAGCCAGGTAATAAAACACGGCGGTCTGGTCGCCGTGAAGATGGTTGAAGTTCGCGTGCTGGCCTTGATTGTAACCAGGCAGCGCAATCGATTTGAAACAGTGCTCGAGCCTCTCCAGAGCGCCGTCAACGACAGCGTCGACGTCGCCTCGGACGCCGTCCGGGAAGTTGTGCTCGAGTTGCGCGCGGACGTAAGCGCAAAGGCCATCGCGACCGAGTGAAATCAGCACGACCCGGCAACTTCCGCCAGCGCCGCCTCGAGCCCCGGTGCCAAACGATCCGCTGCGCTAAGAATCGGTTCGGGTAGCGGCCAAGCTATCGCAAGGCCCGGATCGTCGTATCGGATAGCACGCGCCGCCGCGGGCGCGTAACGCGACGACATCGCATAGAGGACGTCTGTGCCGTCTTCGAGCGTTTGATATCCATGGGCGCACCCGCGCGGGACGAAGAGCGCGTCACCGATGGCAGCATCGAGCACGACCGTAAAGACACGTCGAAACGAAGGCGAATCGGGGCGCAGGTCCGCGATCGCATCGAAGATCCCGCCGCGCGTACAGCGCACGAATTTGTCCTCGCCGTGCGGCTCGCGTTGGAAGTGCATACCGCGCAGCGTGCCGCTCCGCTCGCTATGCGCCAAGCTTTGCTGCACGAAGGCCGTCACGATTCCGGCGGCTTCGAACTCATCGACGCAAAACGTGCGCGCGAAGAATCCACGCTCGTCACGACGCGGCTCCAACCGCACGACGAAAGCGCCGGCTATAGGAGTCGGCTCGAAAATCATCGCGCCGAGCTCACCGCTCCACGCAGCTGCGCGAGCGTCATCCCGACCACATTGCCGCCTTCGCGCCAGGTACGATACCACGACGCCGTAGCATCGATCGCGCCCGTGGCGTCGTACTTCGGGCGCCACCCCAGTTTCTCGCGAGCAGCGCTCGCGTCGAGCGCGAGATACGGAGCTTCGGGCGGTGCAAGCGCCGAATCAATGACAATCTTCGTTTCGGGATCGTAAGCGGCGAGAAATCGTTTAGCCAGCTCGTGCACCGTCATTTCCGAATCCGACGGACCGAGATTCCAGGCGCGCGCGACGCTCGCGTCGTTCCAAAGGTGGTCGACGATCGTGAGATAGCCGTCCAGGGCGTCGCCGACGAACTGCCACGGGCGCGTTGCTTTCGGATAGCGCAACGTGAGCGACTCTTTTCGCGTCGATGCGCGCACCATATCCGGCACGAGCCGATCCTCGCTGAAGTCTCCGCCGCCGATGACGTTTCCCGCGCGCGCGGTTGCAAGCCGCACTCCCGATGTGAAGTACGAATGTCGAAATGCAGCCGCGACAATCTCCGTGCACGCCTTGCTCGCGCTATACGGATCGTCGCCGCCAAGCGGATCGTCTTCTCGTTGCGGCCGGACTTCGCGGTTCGCATACGTTTTGTCGGAGGTTACGACGAGCACTGCGCCGACGCCGGGTTGCTCGCGAATTGCATCGAGTAGATTGACCGTCCCCATCACGTTGGTCTCGAACGTCTCACGCGGCTCGCGATAACCCCGCCGCACCAGCGGTTGCGCGGCAAGATGCAACACCACGTCCGGCTTTGCGCGAGCAAGCTCTTTGCCGAGGCGCGCCCGATCGCGCACGTCGGCAAACGTCGACTCGATCTTCTTCTCGATGCCGAGCAGCTCGAATGCGTTCGGCGCATCTTGGGGAGCGAGCGCGTAACCGCTGACGCTCGCGCCCAAATCGACGAGCCGCAGCGCCAGCCAACTTCCCTTGAATCCGGTGTGCCCGGTGAGGAAAACGCGTTTACCGCTCCAAAACGGGGCGCTCACCAGCGGCGCCATGGCGCGCCGCTCTCCCACAGCGCTTCTAGCGTTTCTTTGTCGCGCAGCGTGTCGAGCGGCTGCCAAAATCCCGCGTGTCGATAGACGCCGACGCTACCGCTCCGTGCGAGTTTCTCGAGCGGCTCGCGCTCCCAGATCGTTTCGTCGCCGTCGATCGCTTGCAGCGCCGACGGCTCGATCACGAAGAAACCGCCATTCACCCACGCACCGTCACCGTGCGGTTTCTCTCGGAAGTGCGTCACCTTGTCGCCTTGCAGCTCCAGCACGCCGAAACGTCCCGGCGGTTGCACCGCAGTCAACGTTACGGCCGAACCATTGGCACGATGCATCTCGATTACTGCCGAAATGTCAACGTCCGCAACGCCGTCACCATACGTACAGCAGAACGTTTCGTTATCGAGATATGCCGAGCAACGTTTGATGCGGCCGCCGGTCATCGTTTCGGAGCCGGTGTCAACGAGGGTAATTCGCCACGGCTCCGCGTTCGAGCGATGCACCATCATGTCGTTCTTGGCGATGTCGAGCGTTATGTCTGCGGTGTGCAGATAGTAATTCGCGAAATACTCTTTGATCATGTAACCCTTGTAGCCAAGCGCGATCACGAAATCCGTGATGCCATGTGCACCATAGATCTTCATGATGTGCCACAAGAGGGGCTTGCCCCCGATCTCGATCATCGGTTTGGGCCGGACCCCGGTTTCCTCGGAAATGCGGGTGCCACGGCCGCCGGCAAGGATGACGGCCTTCACTCCCCAGGTATCGGTGTGACGCAGGTCAGCCTTAACGCAGACTTAGTGGAGTTAACGAAGGCATCGGCCCAAGGCCGGATAATTAGGCCCTCGTCGATGTCAAGAGCGTACCGGCGTTTCGGTCTCGAGAGAGATCCGTTTCTCGATACTTCGGATCCCCATTTCTTTTGGGAGATGCCGGCAGTCGCGAGAGCCAAAGCAAAGCTTCTATCCTCGATTGAGGAGTCTCGCGGCCTCACCGTCGTCATCGGTGACCCGGGCTCCGGTAAGACGAGCCTGTCACTCGCCGTTGAGACGACGCTGCTGGTCCGCGACGACGTGCTCCTGGGCAAAATTCTGGATCCGCACTTCGCGAGCGAGACCGAGTTTTTGCTCGCCGTCGGGCGTGCCTTCGGCCTGGGGCTCCCCGCCCGGACGCCGGCGTTCCTCAAGAACGCACTCAAGAATTTCTTGTTCGATACGGCCGTGCTCGAAAGCCGAACCGTGGTGCTCTTCTTCGACGAAGCGCAAACGCTGTCGCCGGAAAGCATCGAGACGCTGCGTCTGCTGCTGAATTTCGACATCCCGCAGCGCAAGCTCATCAATTTGGTCCTGTTCGGCCAGAGCGAGCTCGAGCCGCGCATCCTCGGTCAACGCAATCTCTACGATCGCGTCGATGGCTGGATTCGTCTCGGCCCGCTCGACGAGCAGGCCGCGCGCGCGCTCATCCTTCACCGGCTCGCCCGCTCGGGCGCCCGTGACCCGCAAGCGATCTTCACCGAGAACGCGCTGGACATCGTCGTCCGCGCAGCGGCCGGGCTTCCGCGCCGCCTGATCCGCGTCGCTCGCGGAGCGATGGAAGAGGCGGCCGCCCACGGTCAGAGCCGCATCTTTGAAGAACAAGCTCTACTGGCTGCCCGCGACCGCGGTTTGGTCGTCCAGGCACGCCGGGAAGTACCCACCCCTTCCACAGCGGCGTCGGCAGCAATGCCGCCGCCACCACCACTCCCCGAGCCAGTCCCAGTGATGGCCGGTGGAATTCCAGAGGCAAGGATGCCCGTCCCTGAGTCAGGTCGCAGAATCGGGGGCTTCATGCGCTTTTTTAACACTCGCAGACAGGGCGTCTAAATGGATTACGAAGCACTTTCCCAGAGCGCCGAACGGCGTTTACTTGAGCATAGGCGCCGTGAGCTCGGCGCGCAGCCATCGTCCTTTACCTCGAACGCAACGTGGAGCCGCACGCGTGAGGCTCCGACGACGCTTGCACCGGCAACGACAATCGATCGGACCGGCGCTCGACTCGACGTCTCCGTCACCGCGTGGCCCGCTGACGGCCTGATTCCAGGCGCAGTCGTCACCGTGACGGTGGTCGTGAACAACGGCGGAATCGAGAATGCTGACGGCGTCATGATCGTGGCACCGATTCCAAGTGGCGCGGCATATCGCCCGGGATCGCTCAAACACGATGGACGCGATGCGGATGATATTTCCGAGGTTCTATTCGGCGAAGGTTTCAAGCTCGGGAAAATCATTGCGGCTGGACGCTCGGCACTGACCTGGAAGTTGGACGTCCTCCCGGGGACGACCGATCTCATTCTTTCACCGACCGTGCAGGCGGGCGTCCCCGTCGTTAGCGCGCGACCACTCGTGTTGCGCCGTGGAAAGATGACCGGCGCGTTCCGGACCGATCTCGAAGCCGCGACGGCAACGATGCAAAGCGTCCCGACGACTCACGAAGACGTCGAAACGCCGTTTTACGAATTGACCGAGGAAGAGGAAATAACCGAAACCGCGGTCCTGAGCGCGATCTCTTCAACGCCGATCGCACCAATGATCGAAGAGCCGCCGGCTCCTCCGCGCACGATGCTCTATCGTACGCTGCGTCCCGGCGACATGAATTTCGTCGAGCGATTGCTGGATTCGTCACTCGGTTTGCTTCCGCACTTCGTTTTCTCGAATCTCCTTGCGGTTGCAACCGCGGGCGACGGCAGCGATCCGTTGGGACTAGCTGCATTCGTCGACCGCGAAGCTGCATTGCTCGGACGTCTCAAGGTTGCGGCGCGACTCGGGAAACCGCTTGGCCTGGAAGAAACGTCGAGCACCCCGCCGGCACTCGGCGTCGAGCACGCGGATATCCGCTTCGTCAATCCGCCGGCGCGCAATATCCCGGGCGCCGGGCTGCTCGGCGCGACCGTTGATGCGCAACGTATTACGGACGCTCGCAACGCGTACGATCGTCCGGTCGCGCGTTGGCTTGCGCTTCGCTTGGTAACGCTTGCGTTTTGCGCGCAAGGACTTGCCGATGAAACGCATCCGGCCTCAGCATCGATCAAGAGTGCGTTGACCTCATACACGACGCAAGCCCGACTCGCGTTCGTTGCATTCGGCACGCGCATGAAGCTCGACCGCCGGCTCGATCCCACCAAAGCGGCTACCACGCAGCTCGACGCAGCGGCGAAGGCCGTCATCCAAGCACTGCGAGCAGCAATCACCCAAGACGAGTGAGGCTGCTTCTCGGCCTTCCGTCGGCCGGTTCGATGACAGCCCCATTCCTCGAGAGCGTTGCGAAGATGCAGCTTCCTTCGTCGTGCTCGTATTTCGATCGCTACGTCGTCACCGGGAACTTCATTCCGGCGCAGCGCGAGCTGATCTTCGACGAAGCGCTCGCGAAGCAGTTCGACGTGCTCGTGATGATCGATGACGACATCGTCTTCCCACCCGATGCGCTCGAACGTTTGATCAAAACGCTCGAAGACGATCCGCAAACCGGGCTCGTCGGCGCCTTATATTACAGTCGCGATGGTCTTCGCCCGATGGCCGTCGACCGCTGGAACGGTGGGGACACGACGACCGCGCTCGTTCCGGCTTTTGACGATAGCACCGCCGGAATCGTCGACGGTGTCGGATTCGGATGCGTCGCGATTCGTCTTGAGGCGCTGGCACAATTAGAGCGGCCGTTTCTTTCCGCGCACATCATCATTCAACGCGCGCAGCGCCTCGTGCGCATCACCGACGAAGACTATCTCTTCTGCGAGCGGCTACGCCGCGGCGGCTGGAAAGTTCGTCTTCACGCCGGCGTGCGTTGCCGGCACTACGATCGCGCGTCCAAGATGCTCGTGCCCGCGAAGTGGGAACCCTTGACCGAGACGACGCGTCAACGGATGTACGTGCGGACCGAGCAAGGCGAAGCCTTGATCGAGCCTGACGATTCCTTACCGTGCGGCCACGAAGAGCATCGCCCGGTCATGCTCGACTACGTCAGCGTCGACTAGTGTTTATTGCGTCCGCGACAGGACCATCGGGGTAGGCCCGATGCCGCGCCGCGCCGCGCGGGTCGCATCTTTCCATTTGCGCGTCAGCTGCAAGCGACGACTCAGTTCGGCCCGATACGCGGTTAGGCGACGCAGCTGATCGTTCCGGAACGTGAAGATCGCCTGGAGACGCGTAAACACCTCAGGCATGGTACGCACGTCGACGTGCGAAGCTGCGAGCTCGTTGATGATCGCCTGCCGGATCCGTCCTTGATTGAACATAACCGTCCGCAGAACGTCCCACTTTCTGGCACGTAAAGCGACTTCGGCCTGCGCGCATTCTTCTTCGAATTCACCGAGCAGCGCGGTTAGCCGCTGCTCAAGCAGTTGAGGCGAACTCATCCGTAGCCCTTTCCTCGCCGCTGGTCTGCAGCTTGCGCCATTCCTTGATGGCGTCCGCCCAGGTCTTGCGGTAATCCATGATGTCCGGGAGAACCTTCTCGACGCGCGTCGGGTCTTGTTCCATGTTCGCGCGCACCAATTCGCGATGCCAGTAGGCATACACGAGATTCAGATTGGTTGCAAGCTCGCCACCGATTTCAAAATCGAGCGCCGAAATAAGTTCGATGCACGCTCGCTGGCTTCGCAGCAATAAATTGTGGATCGTCTGGATATCGCCGGGATCGTTGTAAAGCCGGTCGACGGCTTGTCGCGCGAACATGATCAGTGCATCGTAGACGCGCAGAATGAGCTCTTCTTTTGGAGCAGTCGTGAGCGACGTCTCCAGATACTTCAACTCTTGCGGTGTCATGTCATCAACTCGAGCTAGTAGTCGACGATGAACCGAGAATGCTCGAAAGCGACTGTTGCTCTGCTTGGAGCTGAGCGATCAGCGTTTCTGACGCGTTGAACTGCGCCCGAAGCTGATTGGCTTGCGCCGTTGCTTCGTCGTTGATTATGGCGATCTGCTGATTGATCGAGTCGATCTGATTCGAATTCGACGTTTCGATACTTTGCAGCAACGACGTGTCTGGGACTTGCGCAAGGTATGGGTTGTTCGGACCAAGCGAGGTCGGCGTGCCCGTGACGAACGTCAGATAGGTGCCGACTTGCCCAAGAACGCCCGTGTTGCTCGTGAACAGCGATTGCACGGCTGCGGGATCTGCCGCGAGGGCCGCATCGAAGGTCGAGGTGTCGAGCGCCTGAAGCTGGCCGCTGGTGCCGTCGAACGTTTGTTCCTGCAATCCACCGTCTGAATCGCTACTATCACTGTTACCAGCTGTCGAATCGCTGCTGATTACGGAGACGCTCGAGTCGAGCATAAGACCGATCGCCGAAAACGAGTTGTACGACGTGGAGCCATTCTGGTACAGATCCGAGACCATCTGAACCAATTGGTTCTTCATTTCGGAGACGGAATTGTTGCCGAACAGGACGCCGCCGGGGACGGTAACGCTCGATTCCGCGGATCCACTCGGAAGCGGTGTACCCGGAGACGGCGTCGAGACGACGGGCGGCGCGCTGGCCGTGTTAATCTCGTTGATCGCGGCATTGTACGTCTTGACGAAGGCGTTGATGGCGCTGACCAAACTTGTGCTGCTCTGCGCGACCGTAATCGTGTACGGTGTCGACGTGTCGTTAGAAACCAGATTTAGCGTCACACCCGCGATGACGTTCGTGACCGCATTCGTGTTGCTGTAGACCGTCTGGGAGTTGCCTGCAGCGTTCTGGTACGTGACCGACGCCTGCTGTCCGACTTGCGTGGTCGCACCGGCCGTCGTCAGCCCGAATGCCTGCATGAAATTGCTGCTGTCAGTCGGGGAGCCGAGCACGATACTCTGTGGACCGGTCGTTTTCGAAACGAGCTGCAGTTCGCCGAGCGTCGAGTTCCACGATGCAATCACACCAGCATTCGAGCTATTGATCGAACTGATGACATCGTTGAGATTCATCGTCGCCGGATTGATGCTGATCGCAACGCCGTTGATTGTGAAAATCGTCCCGCTATTGAGCGCCGTGCTGGTGTTGTCGAGATTGAGCGTCTCGTTGGGGTCGATGCCACCGACGGCCGACGACGACGTTACCGACTGAACGCCGGCCGCTGCACTCAAGCCGCCGTTGAACGTGGTGAGGAAGTTGCCGGCGCCGGTCTCCGTGACGCTTAGCGCGGCGTTGTTCGTCGTGCCGATGACAAGCTCACCGCCCTGGATCGAAGCGTTGACGCCGGAAATCGCGTTGATTGCCGTTTCCAAAGCTGACACGGTTTCGCCGGTCGTATAGTTTATTGCGGTACCGTTGACCGTAAGCTGCCCGTTTGCGGTTACGCCGTCGCCTGCCAGCGTGTCAGTAGCGGTAATCTCCGGCGCTATGCCGCCGTTGAACGAGCTTACGAAGCTTCCGGTGCCCGCATTGCTGTCTGCAATCGTCACCGGCGCGCCGGTAGTCGATGCGATCACCAGGTGTCCGTTTACGATCGACGCTGTTACGTTGTCGGCGGGAGGGAGCCCGTTGATCTCAGTCTCGAGCTGAGTGACCGTCATGGTGGGGTTATAGTTGATCAGGTTGGCCGCGTCGCCGTTGATCTCCAGCGTCCCGGTATCGGTGACACCTTCGCCAGGCGACCCGCCCAGCGTGTCAGTCCCTGCCGCGGCGAGGCCGCCATTCGCGGAGGCATAATTTTGCGCAACGGTCCCGGCTGATTTCTCTTGCTGACTCGACGTGATTAGCGACGTGTCGAGCTTGAAAATCTGCTCGAGGTTTCCGGAATCCGACGCCGAGCCGATCGAAAGCGGTTGTCCGTTCGTCGAGGTTACGGTTAGCTCGTCGTTTTGGAACGTTGCGTGAACGCCCGTGAGCGCATTCAGCTTCGCGAGAATCGTAGCGACCGTATCCGTGCCGACGTCGTAGGTAATTTGCTGCCCGTCGACTGTAAATTTTCCGCCAGAACTGCCCGTACCGTCACTCGGCGTTATCTGGAAGCCGGCGGTCGCGAGCGTAACGTTCGTATTGACCGGCTTGTTCGCAGCCGGATCGCTGCTAATAACCGTCGATGTCGCAAGCGATTGCGACAGAATCGTGTACGTCCCGGGCTGCGGTGTCTGTCCGCTGATCTGTACTGCGTTCGCGAACGATGAAGAACTCGAGGTCGCAGCAAATTGATTGAAGAGGCTCGGATCGCCCAGGTTCTGGATCGCGCCCTGCACGCTCTCAATCAGACCGTTGATCTTGGCAAGTTCTTTGTTTTGTGCAGCGAGATTGGTGTTTTCGGCGGTGAGCGGCTGATTCTGCGCCAGCGTCAGCGACGTTAACTTCTCAATGATCGCGTTGTAATCGATGCCCGACGCAATACCGGGAAACGAAATTGGAGGTACGTTTCCGAGCGTCCCCGTGTTGGACGTGGTCGTACCTGAACCGGTCGTGCTTGAACCGACCCCTGATAAGCCTGACATCGGTTAAGCTCGCCCTCTGCGGCGTGACGACGCCGCTTGAAAAACATCCATGTTACTCAAGTCCCTCCCAGGTATTATCGGGCAGGCTAGTCCTTGAATTTATCAAGAGACCGCCATATTCCGCTTCTCGAGTGCCTGTGCGTAGGCCCCGACGATGCCTGTCGTGACATCAAGCACACCCCAACCGGCAACGCACGCCGCCCGAACTGCTTCAAAACGCTCCGCCTCGTGCTGACGAACCGTCCACATGTCACCCAGCCCGCGCGCGATAGCTTGTGAGTCACCGGGACTAACCAAGCGAGCGAAGTCCCCCATACCGAGATCGATACCAGCGGCGCGGTCGCTCAACACCAATGCCGCGCCGCGTGAAACCGCACGCGCCGCGCGAGCCAAACCACAGCTCACCCACGCCACGTCGACGAAGAGATCTGCGCCCCGATACAAGCCTTCGAGCGTTGCTTCGTCGGGCTCGCCGAGTATGAGCACGCGATCGCCGGCAAACGCGCGTAAGAGCGCCGCATAGTCGGCGTCCGCAACGGGGCCTGCGATCACGAGGGGGATGTTGGCTAATTCTGCCGCGCGCGCTGCTTGTAACTGATTTTGCGTCGCCTCGATCGGTGCGTGCAGCAATGCAAACGGCAACGAACCCGTCAACGCGTCGATCGGCGCAACCCGTTCGACAGATGATACGGGCATTGGACAACGTGCGATGCGCGCGTGCGGATCGAGCTGTGCGACTACTTCTGCTTCCTTCGATCCCAGCACGAAAACGACGTCGGCGAGTGCGAGCGCCGTGAGCATTTCCTCGCGCCAACGCGGCTGGGTTGGATGGAAGTCGCCATCTGCAACGATCTGGTTAATCGAAACCCGCCCCTGGCGCATCAGCGCGCACAAATTTGCGACTGACGCTTCGTCGTGCATGAAGCGGAAACAATATGGCGTTACGGACGCGCCCCAATAACCGCCGTGGCCTGGTGCATCGTAAAGCGCGTGCAACGCAAACGGGACGCCGAGGCTCTTTGCGACGCGACCGTATGCGGCGGTCGCGGCCGCATCGGCGAAACCAAATGCGTGAATCAGATCCGGCTGCAACGCGAGCGCGCTTTGTGCATCCTCAACGAGATCTACCGTGAAGCCTTCGTCGCGCATCGCGCCGGCGAGCATGAGCGCGAGATCGACGTCCGCACCGCCAATACTGAAAGCCCGTCCGCGAAGACCAAACACGATATGCCCGCTCGAGCCGCCGACCAGCGCGCGCGCAGGGACAATAGGCGCGCGCAGTTCGCGCGTGCGACGAACTTCGACCGAGAAGGGCGGCTCGCGCCGCTTCACGACACCCGTGAAATCGAAGAGACTGTCGATCGGAACGATCGGTGCAGGATCGATGCGCAATCCCCCAGCGGCGTCGAGGTCGATCTTCACGGCCGCCGTCGCGAACGCATCGTCGTCGCGAGTCTGCGCATCAACGATCGCGACTTCCCGCGTCCCGGTGACTGTCGATGTCGCGTACCAGGCTTGCGCCTCTGAATCGCTTCGCAGAATCTCGACGCCCCGCGCAATCGGCGCAAGTAAAACCGCTCCGAGCTCCGCGTCTCGCGATGCAATGACGACGTCGCGGCTGCGAGCATGCCGGCGCGCGAATACAAAAGGAGCAGCCTTACGCGCGACGCTCTCGATGGGCGCGGCGCCGAGAAAACCCGCGGCGCGTCCCGCAAGAAATCGTTTCTCGTCGTCGGGCGTTCCGAAGATGTGCCAACACTCGCGGCTCATCGGGCCGGCCGCAGCCAGCTCCCGAAGCCACGACTCGACGCGTTCGCCGATGCCCTCCGAATCCAAACGATCGCCGAGGGCTTCCACGCCGGCCGGCCACACGAGCGGATCGCGCTCGCGCGCCTCGAGCATCGAAACGTCGACGATAACAAACGGAATAACCGAACGGCCATCTTGACTGTCACGGAAATGCAGATCGAGTAAACCTGCGCTCGAGCCGGCTCGCAGTACCGGTTCGAACCGTGCCGCAACCAAATGCGCCTCAGTAGTTCGCTGTGGAAACTGCCCTAAGACGAAGGCCAAATCCGAAAACGCACGATGGTATCTCATGTCAGAATCGACTCCCGTGCCCGACGGAACCCGCTCGGACTGAGATCGTCCATGCGTGTGAGCGATAATGGCCCGTCACCATGTACGCAATGCCGGGGACCGGCCGCGAGCGTATCGATCCAACGTCGCGGATTCTCGCCAAGCGGCGAGATCACGACGTCCGCCGCCGCATCGAGCCCGACACCGTTTTTTCTCGCGACCGCACGCACACGCGCGCTGACCGCTTCGACGTCCAGATCGTCGCCGACTCCGATTGCGAACAGAACGTCGTCCGTCGACGAAAAGGCTTGAAAATATCTTCGTAACGTGGTTGCGACCGCATCGATGTCGCTGCGGTCGGCGCAGGCTGCGACGAAAACAGCATCGTATCGCTCGCGTAGTTCCGTCTGTTGCGCTCGAACGTCATGGACGGCAATGAAGTCCCGCGCCGGATCGAAACCTCGCGCCACGAATTGGATAGGATTGAAGCCGCCGAGCTCATTTTCGCGAAGGCCCCACTTTTCCGCGAAGATTCTGGCTCGAACCGATTCCTCTGCCGACTCGTTGAGGTACGGATGCGAATCCTTAGGCGGGAAACGATGCGCAAAGAGGTCTTGCGCGACATAAGCTTCATAACCGGCCGCTCGAATCCGAAGCGTTAAGTCCTCGATTCCCCAGCGTCCGCCGCCGAGGCGCTCGTCGAAACCGCCGACCGCTCGCAACGCGCGAGCATCGATGGCGAGTGCAAGCGCAGAGAGTCTCGGCGCGAGGTGCGCTTCTCGCCGCATCGTCACGCTGCGATGTCCCGCGTACGTATGGAACGCCTTGATATCGGTATAAGCCGTGTCGACCGCTTGAGGTCCGTCGACGGCAACCGCGCTGAATCCGAGTATTCCCGTCTCGGGCCGTACTGCGAAAGCATCGCGAACCATCGTGATCCAATCGTGCGGCGGAAAGAATTCGTCCCCGATTACCACGACGATGTCGCCGGTGGCCCGTGCCAGAGCCATGTTGAGTCCCGCGCCCAAGCTCTTCGTATCATCGATGATGAGATCGATCGTGGGGTAGCCCTTGAGAAAATCGAGCATTTTCGGTCGAGCCGGTGTCGCAACCACGAAGTAATCGACGCCGAGATCTCCGGCGTATGTCCCCTCGAATGAGGTCTTGCCGTATTCGGCCTTGCTGTGCGCAACGAGCACGACACTGATCGGCACACGCCGCTGAGGCTCTCCAAGCTTGTGCAGCGCGAGACCGCGGACGATGCGCGAGCGGCGTTGCACATCCTCCCAAACTCTCGCGATTGCTCGATCGACGTCGATCGACTCGAGAGGGGGTTGGATGTCGAGCGGGATTCGCGAAAGTGAGATGAGCGCGATGCCGGGACGACTTGCACCGCAAATGTTTGCTGCGCTCTCCGTATCGGTGATCATGCGTTCGAGCCAGCCGTCCTCGAGAACAGCATCGGCCCGAACCAAGACGACGTAGCGGTCCGAGCGCGCCAGAAAGACCTCACGCATGATCGCGAGAGCATCCGATGCGCTGCCGCGAGCATCGCGAATCGAGCTCAACCTTACGCGCGTCGAAGCCCGCACCAGAGACGCCGTCAACCCGCCATCGCCGTATATGATGACGTCGACAGGCGGAAGCTCGATTGCGACCGTTTCGCGTTGGCCCATCGGTAATCGCACCGCGCGCCGGACGCCACCCCGTACCGGCATTTCGAGGTCGAAACGCGCAGAGAGTTTATCGCCCCAGCGTTGCATGAACTCACGCCGGTCGGCCATCTCCGAGGGAGCCGTAAGCGACGATGCAACCGAAAATGGAAGCCCGCCCTCCCAGCGAACGGACTTGCCCGCCTGACGGAAGCGTACGCTAAGATCGAAGGCTCGCCACATCAAACCGAGATCGAAATCCAAACCACCAAGTTCGACGAATGCTTCACGATCGACGACGAAGAGACCGGGCACGATCGCATCGATTGATTCTGCGGTTGGACGCTCGCGCTGGAGACCACCCGTCATATCGACGAGCGCGAACGGTTCCACATCATACGGTCCGAACGGAACCGGTGAAAACACGCTTCCGAAACGCAACATACCGCCCTCGATGGAGCATCCGCCCACGAGTCCGCCGCGCGCATCGATATTTTTCGCGGAAGCGAACGTCGAAGCCGAAACGTGAGCGCCGCTTTCAATGACGAGCAACGTTGGCTCGTGCAGACCACGCGCCGCTTCGAGCACCGCGGTCGTCGAAGGTTCACACGTCAGATTTGGCAAGCCAACGGGAAGCGCGCGCAGCGTCGCTCCGCTCGCTGTCCCTATGAAAACGACCGAGAGACTCATGTTATGCGGAGGCGAGGGCCTCCTCAGCGATCGTTTGGGCGTCGTTGAATCTGCCTTCACGCAACATCAAGGCCGCTAGTTCCAGCCCGATTCGTTTGCGTCCGCGGCCCATCGCGGCACGGAGTCCGGCTTCAGCAGCCTCGTTCCGGCCAAGTTGCTGCAACAACCGCGAGCGGCGAAGCAAAGCGTCTTCGTTGGAAGGAAACTCGCCGAAGGCACGCTCGAGCGTCGTCAAGGCGTCCTCGATCCGGCCTTCGCGTTCGAGCAGCTCGGCGCGAAGTGAGCCTGCATACTCAACGACGTCCTGATCCCCGACGCGAACCGTATCGAGCAGATCGATCGCGCGCCCGGTGCCATCCTCGGTTTTCGATAGTGCAAGTGCGAGATTCGAAAGCAAGCTGGCATTTCCGGCGTCGATGATAAGGCCGTCTTCGGCGGCGCGAATCGACTCGGGGTACCGCTCCTCTTCGAGAAGCCGGCTGGATCGACGCAAGAAGTCCGTTGGGTGAACGAGTGGAGCCTCCAACTCGTCGCGGCGGAGGCGTGCGCGAGAGACCTCGTCGCTGCGCTCCAGATAGATTTTGTCCAGAAGCTCCAGCGCGAGACCGGAGCCGGGTGAAGTGTCGAGCGCTGCGCGCAGATACGGCACGGCGTCGCCGTTGCCGGTCTTGCGCATGATTGCGCCGGCGGCCGTATTCAACGAGGCCCGCAGCGCGGGCGGCGCGGGCGGTAACGCTTCTTCGATAACTTCGAGTGCGCGCGTAAATCGATTGCGTCGCGCCAAGTAGTTGACGTAGAGCACGATGCTACGCTCGTCGGGATACTTCTCGAACGCTTCACGCAGAATGAACTCGGCGTCGAAATAACGCTTCGTTTTCTCGTACAGCCACGCCAGACGTTCTTTTATGACCAGCACATCGGGCTTGTTGCGATGCGCTTCTTCGAGCCACCTAATCGCGTCGTCAAATTTACCTTCGTTTACAAACGAGGTCGCGATATTCGACTGGGCCTTCCAGACGGCGATGTCCTCGTCGACGACGTTGTACCATTCCTCGTGCGAGCGCGTCGCGATCGCTTTTTCGAACCATTCACGGGCTTCGTCGTAACGGCCGGCACGCGCGTAAATTTCGGCCTTTCCGTAGACGGCGAGAACGTAGTTCGGCAACCGCTCGAGACACTCGTCGATGACGGCTAAGGCACGATCGAAATCACCGAGATGCGACATAACGACGCCGGCCAGGAAGGTGTAGGCCAGCGGGATGTAGCCCCGCATGTCATGGCCGCGCTCCATGTCGACGACGCGTTGCATGCACTCGATGCCTTCGTCGAACTTTGAGTCGCCGATCAGATAATTTGCGTAGTTAAACCACGCAAACGAGTCGTTCTCGTTGATTTGCGTGGCACGTTCGAGCAGCGGAGCGTTGCGCTCGCTCTTTTTCTTGGCGCCGATGACGTCGAGCGTGTAGCCCCGATGAAGGATGCGAATCGGCGTGATGACCGCGTTCGACTGGGTCTTGCCCGAGTCGCAGGTAAGCATCTCGTGGATCACGCCCTCGTATCGGATCCGGGGCGTGGTCGGGAAAATGCGCGGCAGACTGTGCGACATCATCGAGTTAGCGCCGTATTCGTTCGTGTCGTTGTGAATGCGGCAATACACGACCGTCAAGTAGGCCGGCGTCGTCCGCAGATCGAGAAGCTGCCGCCGCGATTCCGACGCGATCTCTTCGTCACCGTCCAGCACGAGAACCCAGCGCTTCGTGGCCATTGCGAGCACCTCGTTGCGTGCCCAGCCGAAATCGTTGCGCCACTCGCGGTGCTCGATTCGCGCGCCGAAGCGCGCCGCGATTTCGAGCGTCCGGTCGGTCGATCCCGTGTCGACGATATTAATCTCGTCGACGATGCCCTCAACGCTGCGTAGGCACGCTTCGAGGAAGCGTTCCTCGTTCTTGACGATCATGCACAGGCTGATGCCTTCGGGTAATTGCTCGTGATCGTCGGGGGGGTAGGGTAATCCGAACAGCAGCGGCGGGCGCTGCGAGTCGTCGGGACGCAACGTGTGGATGGGCATAGATGAACCTCTCTCTTAGGTTCATCGGAATCCGCACGGGCCGGCTTGAGTTTTGGACGGGAATAGGGGCTCAGCGGGCCCCCCCGCAAGGGGGCCCGCCCGGCTCCTACCCCGGCGTCCCAGCCGTGGTAACGGATGGGACCGCCTTGGCGACGGTCGCCGTCAAGTTACCGAAACAGGCTTACGACGGATTGGGCGTTGGAATTGGCCTGAGCCAGTACGGAGGTGCCAACCTGCACGAGTATCTGCAGCTTGGTGAACTCAGTTGTCGCCGAGGCAACATTGAGGTCCGTGATGTTTGAGGCTGCCGCGGTCAGATTGACCGAGGCGATGTTGTTGTTGTCCTCGTCCTCGTTAAGCCGGTTGACTACGGCGCCGAGCAACGCTCTCTGATTGAGCAATTGGTTCAACGCATAGTCGATTTGGCCGATCGCGTCTTCCGCCGCGAGCGTCCCGTTTCCAGTCCCGATAGAACCCGCAACGTTGAGATTCGAGAGCCGCAACGTTTGGGTATTCGTGGCCTGGATCCCGATCGAAATGACCGAGCCTTCATCGGCTCCGTCTTGGATCGTGAAAGCCGGGTTACTCGAGTTCGACGAGGCGCTGACATACTGTGTGATTTTCACGTATGATGTCACTCCCACGTCGACTGTGCCGATGCACGCCCCGGTCGTAACCGTGACGCCGTCCCAGAAGAACTGGATTGAGTCGGCGTTTGTATCGAGCGTTGCTGTGCAGACCGCTGAGTAGCCGTTTGTCGACGTGCTCAGGAACGAGAAAATCACGCCCTGCTGCGTCGTGGTGAGCTGCGCGACCTGCAGCTCGAGGGTTCCGTCGACGGCACTGTTATTCGTGCCGGAGAACGTCACGGTGTTGACCAGCGTGTTGCTCTGACCGACGGTGATCGCCTGACCCAAAACTGCGTTCGAGTAGATGATCGCATTGAAGTTGATCTGCGACGTGAAGCCCTCGTGGGTGCCACTAAGCAGATACTGTCCGTTGAAGTTGGTATTCTGCGAGATGCGGTTCACCTCGAGAAGCAACTGCGACACCTCAGCCTGAAGGCTCAGTTTGTCGTTGTCCGACGTAACGTCCGAAGACGCCTCAACCGCGAGATCGCGGATGCGCGTCAAGATGTTCGTCTCCGTCTGGAGCGCGCCGTCGGCTACGGTGACGGCATTGTTCGCGTCCTGGACGTTGTAGCTCGCCTCGTCGAACGCCGCCGATTGGGCGCCGAGGCGAGTAGCGATCGCGAGTCCCGAGGGGTCATCTGCGGCCGTATTGATCCGAAGACCACTCGAAAGCTGAGTTACCACTGTTTGCAACCTGTTCTGATTCAGATTCAGGTTCAGCGTAACCGCGTTCGCAAGCAAGTTGGTGGCTATCGATAGCCCACCGACTCCTGGCATAGATCTTTTCCTCCTTGAACCGAGCCCGCCACGCGAACCCGGAACATCCTCCTAAAGATTTGTACGAAAAAGATTGTTCAGTTTTCTCTGGATTTTCTTGGTCGCTGGGTGGCGCGCGTTTGCGGCGTGCGCTTAGTCTCACCTCCTATCAAAGAGAGTATTGGCGGGCCCACCGTGGTGGACCCGCCAGCTCCGGGATTATTTTTACCTGAAGAGCGTTAGGATCGAGTCCGCGTTGGTGTTGGACTGGGCCAAAACCGACGTTCCGACTTGCACCAAGACTTGCAGCTTGGTGTATTCGGTCGTCTCGCCTGCGACGTTCAGGTCCGTGATATTCGAGGCCGATGCCGTGAGGTTGACCGAGGCGATGTTGTTGTTGTCTTCGTCTTCGTTCAACCGGTTGACAACGGCGCCGAGCAGTGCTCGCTGCGTGAGCAATGCATTGAGCGCGTAGTCGATTTGACCGATCGCGTCTTCCGCCGCGATCGTCGAGGAGCCCGTACCGATCGAGCCAGCAACGTTGACATTCGAGAGACGCAACGTTTGCGTGTTCGTGGCTTGGATTCCGATTGAAATAACCGCACCTTCTGTGGCTCCGTCTTGAATCGTGAAGGCCGGGTTGCTCGAGTTCGACGACGCCGAGACATACTGCGTGATCTTGACGTACGACGTAACGCCGACGTCCACCGTACCGATGCAAGCACCGGTGGTCACCGTGACGCCATCCCATTGGAATGCGATGTACG
>JBEKPS010000015.1:0-39110 GCA_049520515.1 Vulcanimicrobiaceae bacterium | reverse complement strand
AGCTCTTTGAGGATCGCGACGATCTGGGCTTCTTTGAACCGGGACTTTCGCATGTGGTTTCCTTTCGAGGCGAACGCCTCGGAATCCACATATCGCCGGTGGCACTCACGGGGATACCGTCACCGTCTGGAAAAATGCCCGCTTTATCATGATGTCCAGAACTAGATCGAATGCTGCCTTCTCTCCGCCCGAAAGATTCTTGTAGTTAAAACTTCGTGTGCCGTCTTTGTCGAAGCGGAATGTCGCGTTTTCGAGCGGGTTACCGAGGCTATTTAGGACCAAATTCGGGAACAGCCTCGCCATTGAGTCCCGAGCTGGGCCGATCATTAGTTCGCGGAAGTCTTTCAAGGTTTGATCGCTGGGACCAAGCTCTAAGGAATGCTCGAGACTGGACGACGCCAACCTTTGATAGTTGATCTGAACGGAAGCGTCTTGATCGATCATTCTACGAAAACGTAGTTCCTCTATCACCGGGCCCATTCGATTTAAGCTACCGATCTGAAAATCCGGATCGTTTCTGTATGCCGATCGAAAATAAAACGCCGCTCGCCATTCTGCCGCGTTAGTCAGCGGTGGAGCGCCTGGATATAGCTCCACATTTACGTGCGTGTTGAACCCCAAATTGAGACTTTGGTCTCTCTGATGATATGTGCTATCCCACGATCCGCGACCAGAGTTGTGTGCGAACCACGTGAGCAGGCCATCGAACACCGACGACTTCCCGTTGCCGTTCGGTCCGACCATTACTACGAGGCGAGCAGACGGCGGAATATTCTCGATCGTTAAATCGGCAAAGCGCTTAAATTGCTTAAATTGAACTCGCTTAATTCTCATAGTCATCGAAGCAGCAACCAAGCCAATAGATTCCGTGAGGATCCCATCTCGCGCGATTGTCGCCCTACGTTTTGCCCGCCTTTACGAGCTGCATGACAGCGATGATGCAGAATGCATCTTCCCAGCGATCAAGCGCCACTCGCGGTGACGTTTGAGCGCACGGTCCGTCCGTGGCTCCCAAAGTCTCTCGATGGCTCGTCCAATCGTTCCCCGCCCAGTTGCGGCTGCTCGCCGTGCGTCGCCAACATTGACGCTCGTAAACAACAAAACCTCGAAAATCAAAAGAATTCCCAGGGTGAAGCATCGTGCGCGAGACAGGACTTGAACCTGCACGCCGTTGCCGGCGCTAGCCCCTCAAGCATGCTGGGTGACACTTCAAAAGACGTTAGGAAACACACTGACGAGGAATCGGAGTCTCCGGAAGGCTCCTGAAGTCCTCACAAATCCGTAGATTGATTCCCCGAATGATTCCTTGCGTCCCGCGGTAACGGACTGCTCTCACGTCCATCTCGCGCGTTACACCAGAGTCGTCGCCGAGGATCGCTAACGATGTCCTCGATCGCATGGACAGGCGCGCTGACGTTCAGCGGCTCTTCGGAATGAGGTGATGGGGCAACCGGTCCAAGCCGGTTATGGCGGTCGGGATAGGACGTAACACCTATTACGATTCAGGGAGACGCAGGCTGGAGCAAGAAAACGATGCACGATCAAGTGCTTCGTGGAGTGTTGCATGGCGCTCTTGTCGTCGAAGCTACAAGGGCAAGAGCGCACTTTGCACAGTGTCTCTTGGGGCGTAATTATTTCACAGAACCTACAATCAGTTGTTAGCGCGCTTCACCTTTATATTTGATTGGGTTGAACCTTAACTTTAACTTTGGTGCACGGCCCCGAGTATATCCAATAGCCTGCCGGGGTATCAAGCAGCAAGTGCAGCGTAGGTCGATCCAGCGAGTAGTTACGACCGAAGTTAAATGTGATCACCTTCGGAGTGAAAGAAGCCGAATCTGCAGTTAAAGTATGGGAAGCGCCGGAATAGAACGAGTCTTCAGCTACGGTTTGCGTCGAGGTATCGATGACGAAGTCCTGGATGTAGGTGGTTGGTGTACACGAGTTCAGGGAGCATTGCTTAAGCGCCAACTTACACTCAAGGTTAACAGGCTCTGCAAACGCCGCGTTTGCCATACTCGCAAAAAATGAGCAGCACACAGGCGGGGATTGAAGCGGAATATCGCACTTTCGTTTTCCTCGCCAAAATGGCAGCGGCGCATTTCATATAATGCGCCCTTAGGTTCGAGAATTTTCCGGAAACGGAGTATATCACAGAACTGCGAAACAGCGCGCTTGCGTTTGCACGAAGAAACCTCGTTTTATGCGCGCTAGCTCAAAACGACGCATAACGAGCATGAGCGCCGAGACTAAGATGGCAACCAACCTTCGCCTTGTTCCCCACCGATTCTCAATCATTCATGTATCGACTATCGTTCAGGTTTTAAGGCGACGAAACCGCCGCAGGAAGCTAGTTCGCTCCGCTAGCGCCATTGCCCAGATCATTTGCAGTAGCTTGGCGGTAGTGGAACGTAAACCCGACGAAATTGAACGCCTTTCCTGTATCAAACGGATAGACATCGAAATCGAAGGCGTGATGCTGGCCGTCGCTGCCCACACTAGGCTGCAAGTATGAAGCCGGTCGTGGCGGCGCAGATCTTACCGTTTATTGACCTCATCCATATAGAACTGATACATCTCTTGCCAAAATGCCCTCGCTTTTGGATTGCTATAATTCGCATACGCTTCATTCGTGCTCTCCTGTGCTAGCTTCAGCAGCGTGAGACGGTTGACGGCGTGCATTCCCTCAACAAGACTTTGCCAGTCGGTTGAAGCTACTGATATGGCTGCACCCCCCGCGGTGCTTTCACCGGCGAGCGTTATCAAGGGGCTCCACGCGAGCAGGGATTGCGTGTAACCAGAATCGCGCAAGTCTTTCTGTTGTGACTTCAGCAGCGAGATCGAGCGTGACGATAGAACAACGTTGTTGAGGCTTGGCGGAGCAAAGACTTTCTCCGTTGCTGCTGTGCCTGCAGGCGAGTTGACTGTCCCTGACCGCACCAACGCCACCACTAGATAGTTATCATATGGCCTTTGTTCGCATATACTCGGATTCTCACGCCACTGTCGCACGCAGTCCGCGTGCCTCCTGACGTCGCCGTCGAGGAGTTTCTGACAAGCAACCAACGAATCGCACTCGTCCGCTCCCCACTGTCCTCGGGGCCCGCCATCAGCGCTATATCCGTGGAGATAGTACAGAATCCGCCAGCTGGCGATCTGGCTCGGCCGAATGTGGTCCGCTTGAACGCGCCCGATCGGCTTCCCCGTGACGATGTCAATAGCGATATTATCGCCGGCTGCTGGCAGAGGGCACGTAGTCGACCCGACGATCAGTGCGAGGGCTGCAACGCGCAATGCGGCCCGATGCCAATCAAGAAAGTATATCGCCACAGCTAGTTCGCTCCGCTAGCACCATTGCCCAGATCATTTGGAGTAGCTTGTCGGTAGCGGAATGTGAACCCGACGAAATTGAACGCCTTTCCCGTATCAAAAGGGTAGACATCGAAATCAAAGGCGTGACGCTGGCCGTCGCTGCCCACACCAGGAATGACGAGATTGACCGTTACTTTGCCTGGTCCGAGCATCTCGCCACACCCGTTTGTCGTGTTAGGTAGCGTCGGCACGCCGATGTTCGTACAATTTTGAACCACAAAACTGTAGATCACCACCGGATACGGAGCGTTGTTGGTAAACATGATGCGCTGATACTGGTGGTTATGGGGTTGAAGAGTTGCCGTTACGATGTTGTCGGCTTTTACGGAAAATGAAATTCCGATGCACAATAGGGCGACAAGGAGCGTCCCGATCAGCCAGGGAGTCAGGCTTGCATTGCGGACACTTGACTCATCATCACAGTTTCGTTCACTCTCCGCGGGCTTCCGTGAAGCACCCCCATAACACAGTCGGTATGCAGTAATCCATGTCATCATCTATTAGCCTCTCCCCTTAGACCGAATTAGGTGGTCGCTCGTCTCGAGCCCGGCATCTTTTGCCTGCGCTATACTTGGGGCTGCACTTTAGAGCAACTCCCCTGGCCCTGTGATGACCAGCCTGGGATATCAGTACGTGCCCCAGCGGACTTCAGCTCCAAGGTGTTGCGGTTAAGGGAGTAATTTACGGGGTAATTTTGGACTAAGGGCAATTGCCATGTTATGTATGTTTGCGTAAAACTCGCGTCCGTAAGCTTTTGATTTACTCTTAGCGTCTTTTTCTGCGCGTCTATAAGAAGATCAAGCGAGACGGGATAAGTATAGGTATGTCCGCTAGGGTTAGTACGGCTATCTTGCAGTTGACACGAGAGTGCGACTTCACTAGCGACTGCGCGGGAGGCAACACTCATTACCGCAATGAGGATCGCGCACTTCACAAGAGCGGCAGCGGCCACGTGAGGGCAAACCATCGATCGCTCCTTTAATAGTAGACCAGGGGATCGCATTTGACTGAAGGGGCAGTTGCAAGCAGCTTCTCGAACTGCAGCTCTTCGCTGTTGTAATTGAAGAACCAGAGATGAACCCTATCGCCCGGATCAATTGGAAACTTGAAGTCTTCGAAACCGATTGTATCAGGCCAGCGTGCGGGATGCGCACTCAACGTCGTTTGAAACGTGATAGTACCTTGATCATCTAGCAGTTTGCACTTCAGCTTAAGACCCGTGATGTGTTTAGCGCTTGTATTCAGCAACGTCATGTCGAAGACCACGACGCCCGCGCAACATGGATCTGGATTACGCACGAAATAGTGGCTCCACGCCACAACCTTCGTCCCTGTCGGCGATGACATTGTGTCAGCCGCGTTAGCCACAGCCGTCAACCCGAACGCAAGGATAATCGCGAAAGCGTCGCCCTAAGCCGGCACCTTCCTGAACAAGCTCCACGGTGTTCGCGCAGTAACTCTTTCATCAGCGGCGTTACCGGCGCCGTTTGCGGTTCTTTATGCCGACAGTTAAAACGGATTCCCCGGCACGGAGGCGTTGTCGCATCGCACATGGAGCTGAACCCATACCTCGTAGTGACCGTCCTTGAAAGGGCCGACGCCGGGGAGCTCATCGTTTCGCTGCGTGACAAGAAGAGTGCCTCCGTGCTGATCCGTACACCACTCTTGCATGTGGCGAAACCCCTTCTGATAGGCGTCTTCAGCTGCGTCTGTGCTTGAGCTGCCGCTGCCGCGGAAAGCGCCGTAATTAAATAAGGTGTATGTTTGCGCAATCGTCTTTGTGGTAGTCGCGACTGCTGGATCAACAGCAGTTATGGCTGGAGCGAGCGCGATAACCAGCCCCCAAATCAGAGATTGCTTGGAGATTTTCATACGTTACCTCCGAATTCAGTCGGCCCGCGTCCGCGACGGGCAAGCCATTGCGTATCCGGTTCCAAAAGGTCGAGGGCACCGAACTGCCCTGACTCCAAACTACAACGACCAGGTAAACGGGAAGTGAACGGAGCCGAATTGAATAGGTTGAAGCTATTTCTTAATGGGACGCGCACTGGCACGTCCAACGGTATCGCTGCTGATGGCTGCACTGCTCCGCGAGCGCCTTTTGGTGGGGCTGGCTCAGTCTCAGCCCCAACTTCTTCGTATTATTGCCCCGGCGGGATACGGAAAGTCGACACTTGCACGCCAGTATGCGTCCGGGTTTGACTCTGTCGCGATATGCGACTGTCTCGGCATCGAGAGTGCATTCGAACTTGCAAAGCGGCTGCTCTACTCCGTGTCGTCGTCCACATCGACCGCCAACGCGATAGCGCTTGAGGCTCTATCCTTTGGCGAGGACGTTCTAGCTTGGACTTCGCTCTGCGAGCGCATCTGGCGCGGCCCCGCCTCGCCGTCCCTGCTTCTGATCGAGAATGCCGAGGTGCTCCAAGAGAACATCGCGGCCCGTGCCGTCTTGATGAGTGTCTTCTCGAGCCCCAACCCCGACCACCGCGTAACCCTGTGTACAAGGGCTGCCTTCTCGTTGCGGAGTGGACGATTCGCTGCTCCGAACGAGACGCTCACCCTGGGAGCCGAAGATCTTCGCTTTGACCGCATCGAAATCGCGCACGCCCTTGGCAAACCGGCGGAAGATCAGCTCGTTGCCCGCGTCGAGTCGCTCACTGGTGGCTGGCCGATGGCGGTCTTCCTTATTGCAAGACTCCTTGAGCAAGGAAAGCTCTTCGTGCTCGATCAGGCCGCGCGCGCCGATGACCTCGATACGCTTTACGACTATCTTGCCGAGCAGATATTTGAATCACTAGATGTGGAGAAACGTGACCTCCTTACCGCGATCGCACTTCTTCCTGAGCCGACGCTCGCTGACGTCAAGCGTTTCACCGGCGAGGAAAATAGAAAAGTAAACGTCCGCAACTTGACAGAAATGGCTCCGTTTGTCACTACGGAACAAAGCGGCGCCTGCAACGTTCATCCTCTCATGCTCGCTATGCTACGCGAGCGTTTCTCGGACCGGAAACCAAAACTGTTGCAACGGATAGCCGACGCGGCACTCGCTGAGGGAGACGTGGTTCGTGCTGCGCAGGTATTTTTCGCAGCCGGCGACCAGCACGCTGCGGCAAGGGCGCTCGACTTCGGCGGACTTTACATTAGTGCGACGATGCCAGCTGTCGCCGAGATCATGAGCGCGATCGACGCTGATGTGCTTGTTCAGTTTCCAGCAATGTGGAGCAGTGCCACGATCGCCCGAGCTCTCTTGATCGAGCCGACGCAGTGGATGCGCGAGGGCGAATTCGTTTGGAGGAGTCTCACGGGGCTCGAACACATCGCCGTCCGAGCTGGCGTTGCGATGAGCCTCGCCAATAGTTACGCTAACGATGGTCGCTTCGCGGACGCGCTGGCTCTCTGCGACGAATTCGAGGCGTCCCTTACAGATGAGGAACGGTCTCTAGGACACGCAGCCGCCGAACTCTTTCGAGGCGGCGTCTCGCTATACGCTGGACAAGCCATCGACGGCCCGACGTATTGGGCTACTGTTGCGCCGCTTATGAATGATCCGGTAACGAAAGCGTTTGCGGGATATGACTTCGTGGCGCGATTGCATCGTCTCAATGGGAACCGCACCGATGAACGCGCCGAGTTAGAGCGCGCTCTCAACTTAGCCTTAGGAACAAAGCTTCCATTGGTCATCGTAATTATTGCGATGGACGCAGCGTTTGGAGCGTGGCTTTCTCGTGAAGACGCACTCTTCGAGCGTTACATGGCCGTCCTTGAGGAGCATTCGTTCGCTAGCGTCAGCAACGGTTGTCGTATCTTTATCGACGCAGTGCGAGGGAAAATCGACGACCTCGTCACGGGAACCGAAAAGATCAAGACACGGGCGTACGCCTACGTAATCGCCGCAAGTAACGCCCCCGACCTCGCGAGGGCAAAAGCACTGGCCTTACAGGCGGTGGCAGCCGGCGATCATAGTGCCCAGCCCTTCGCCCAAGTATTGGCACGCGTGTGTCTCGCCACCCTCGATCCGGAGCGTCGCTCCTCGATTCTCGAGGAGGCGCGAGCAATTGCTGCACAGGTCGCGTCGGAACGATTCCGAGCTGATCTTGATCGCGTGATTGCTGGCCAACCCAAACGCACGATGTGGGCGCACCTCATTGAACGCCTCAACTCTCGCAAGGGCGGCCCACACGGCGTATTTCTCACTCTAAATCTTGTCGAGGCGAAAGTTGTAGACGTTCATGGCGATACGGTCGCGCTTACGAACCGCGAGTTTGAGCTCCTTGCCTTCCTCTCATTGGGCAAACGCGCGTATACGACCGAGGAGATCGTCGACGCAGTGTGGGCCGACAGCGCGAAAAGCGGTTTCGAATCCCTAAAAGTTATGATCTCGCGCATCCGTCAAAAATCCCGTATCCATTCAATCGTGCAGTCTTCTCCGGGCGGTTATGTGGCTACGGGAATACGCACCGACCTCGATGATCTCGGTGACCTCCTTCGATCGTTGCTGCAGTCCACAAGTCGGCAAGAATGGTCATCAACAGACATCGAGGAGCTCGTCGTATGGTGGAGGTTGCTACGTGAGGGTTTCCCGGCGCGCGTCGCGACCTGGCCATGGTTCGGAGCGATCGGTGCGCAGTACCAAAGCGAACTTTACGAGGTCGCCTTTCTTTGCGCTCGAACGGCCTTGCAGGTAGGGAACTTTGATGTCGCGCTGCGCATTGCCGACGCTCTTACTGCTGCAGACGCGACCGACGAACTTGCGAGCAAAATGGCCGCACAGGCGAGGGCTGGTATAGCCGAAGGCGCAAGCAAGATTACTTCACGTGTTGCGACCTCGGTCAGCTAAAGCGCAGGACTTTGGCTAATTCCGCGGCTGGAACCACGCTCGAAAGGCTTATCGCGGCACGCGACTGCATCGTTACTGACTATGGACAGTTGCCACTATGCCGCGAGCTAACTTCCGATGTCAGCGCGTTCCCTGGCGGCTCGGGTTTTCTCGACCGTGAGCCAGGCAATCGAAGCTTCATGTTAGTGATGCACAACTACGACGGTTCGGAAAACGCTCTCAAACCCGAAAATTACAATTCTGCTTTTTGGCTGACGCTCGAAGAGTACCTCACTGGCGCAAAGGTTGAGCGCAGCGATGTGTTTCTGACGAACTATTACATGGGACTGCGGCCAGGTTCTGCGGTTGGTGAAATGGCAAGCCTTGGTGGGCCGCATTTTGCCGCGCAGTGCCGGCGATTTTTCAATGAGCAAATACGCATCATTGATCCGTCGCTGGTCATCGTTCTTGGCAATCATGCTTGGAAGGCTCTTGCAGATTGGACCGACAGGCCAAAGGTATACGTTGCGCATCCGTCCAGCAATCGGGATGCGAACGTGCGTAAACAGCGTGCAGCGAAGTGGATTCGCGCTATCAAGAACGCACTTACCGAGGTCCGATCTTCCACGTAGTTTAGGGCGTCCACTCTCGCCGCCATGATGCTGCCCGCAGCCGTTGGGCATCGTCGCGCGGGCCGCCAACACTTCGGTGGTCCCTCGACTTCGCGCTTCTGCGAAGCGCTACGCTCGGGATGACACAGGGATGGTGCGCGAGACAGGACTTGAACCTGCACGCCGTTGCCGGCGCTAGCCCCTCAAGTCTGCCGGTTGACACTTCTGGAGACACTGAGAGCCTACCTCACGAGGAAACCGAGTCTCCGTAGGTCCCGGCGATTCTCTGGAATTCTCGCAAATGGTTCCCCGGATGGTTCCTCGTCTCGACGATCGGCGCCAAGGATATCTTCGGGAAATGGCTAGTCGTCTTTTGGCGGGCGGACTTCGTGCTAAGCTTGGCGATCGCTGAACCACTGAAGAGACCTCACGGAGTCTCCGGCAGTTTACGCCCTAAGCGCTACAGCACCAAGTTTGGCCTAGCCTCCAATCGAATTTCAGACTCGCCCAAAACCTTCAGCTGTGCTGGCCAAAATATAAAACGACGAAGCCGATGGTCGTACGCTACTTTCGGTGACCTCATAGTAAATCGCGTCTCATCCCCGTTCGAGATCGTGACAAAACGCGTACCACCCGCAGGTACCGAAGGGATAGTCAGCTTCACCTTTCCGTTCAGAAGTTGCTGAAGGTTGTGACCCTGTCGAATCATTGTTCCCGTCGGGCTTTGAGCAACATCGAAGAAGACCTCGACTCCAACTGCCGCTGTTCGGCCCGGATTGTCAATTGCTACGTAGCGCTCGGATGCGCCCTGACCGACTCCGCCCCACTCATGTTCGGCCGCCAGAACCATCTCTCGCTTACCACTCGGCGTTGTGTTTACAGCGATGAAAACTCGCTGCGCCGACTCCGGAGGTCGTTCGTCTAAGACACGAAGCACAATTACCGGCGTGGACTCCAGACGCAATGTAATCGCAGCAACAGCGGCCGCCATGACCGCAGGGAGTATGGCGACTACGCTGATAACGACAAGCGCCCACGAGGCAGCCGCGGTCGATGCTTCTGGACTTGCCTTGATCGACGAGAGTAAGGAATTCAACGCGACGACGACTGCGGTGTGACTAGTTAGCCATGCGCTAACTAGAAATCCCAAAGCGAAAGTAATAATCACCGTCGCTACAACTTTCATCGCCTTGAATATCCCCCTAGCTTATATCGCAAACGGCGGGCACAAAGCCTTACGGCCGCACGCATCAGATTCGGATTAGTACACGTCATGAGCGAGCAAAGAGAAGGATAGCCGCCATGCAAGTGAGGTACGTAAAGTCAGTCTCCGTACCACTTAGACTGAAGGCTTGCGCCGTACCATGTCCAAAAGTGCGGTGCCTCAAGACATTTACCTTATCTAGCATTTCGACGACGGATACGTTGAAGGTGCTGCGCCTGCGCAACTCCGTAAGGACGTTATCGAGACGAGCATTTGGCATCCCAAATTTGACTTGAGCTACCGACTCCACCGCCGCAAAGACATTTACGCAAGCATCGCGATCGCGTCGAGGACGCTCATCGTATGCATCTAGCGCAGCAGTCACTAGCGCAAGGGCGGCGGAATACCGGGGATCCGCCAGCTCGGCAAAGACTGCCACGACTTGAACTGCGACTGGCTCTGGAAGAATCCGATGCAGATGTCCATCAAGTCCGAGGTCCCACGCGACGTCATATGCACCAAGAATACGATTTATGGCGTCGCGATAGAGCTGGTGAACATTGTGTTCCAGGAATTCAGGCCATAGTGTGACAACTAAGTCATAGAATCGAGTCCAGTCGACGCGCGCAACGTCTCGGCCAATTCGCTGTCGCCTGCCGCCCATCGGTTCGCCAGCGGCTTGTAAACCTAAGGACTGCTCAATGACGAAGTACAGATCCTCATCGACGTCGAGGGTTCTGCTGTCAGACGGCGACCCGGTGCGGTCCGCCACCGCATAAAGCGCTGCCACGAACTCTTGCCGGAGCCCAAGGGGGGCGTCCTGGAGCTGGCGTGAGCCCACGACCGGCGCTTCCCGGGACGAGAAACCGCGTATTCTGTCCATTCCGCTACTGCATCTTACGAATCTAGCACACAAGACAGTTCGACGATGTCAGGTCCGGCTGAGAAACCATTGGCGTAATCGATGTCCTCTGGGTGGCGCGTATTGAGCTCGAGCTGCAAACGACTTAAGCGCCGCCGATACACGTTCCGCCGGCCGATTCGACGCCCACGATTCTAACAAATCTAAGGTTGTTTCGACCGCAATACCGACGTCAGATGCCAAACGGATAGCCGCGCGATCGTCCGTGAGTAGCAGGACGCCTCGCGCTTTCGCAATCGCAAGCGCCTCCGCTTCTCCGTCATCCACGATGCGAGCGTATTTCACGAAGAGCCCCCTCTCTTGCATGGAGAGCTCAACGTCTGACCATAAAATTCCCTTCGAAACGAGCGTTGTTGCATCGACCTGGACAACTGAAGTGCGCTGGTCATCCGAATAGATGAATAGACTTTCTCGTCGAACCTTAGGTGACAGTAGTAATCGTCGGGTCCCAAGGATTTCAGAAGCAACGTCCAGGGCTGCGAGGTTCAGTAGTGAACTGGCGTCACAGGACCGGTCGTCAGCGTGCAACTCCAATTGGACTTTCTAGCCCAAGTTCCTCATCGTCGGATCGGGCTTCTGTGATGCTTTGCAAGATCTGCCGCGCGTGTAGGCGATCGGTATTCAGATAATTGGCCGCATCGCCCTCAGAAATATCGCCCTTAGCATACAGTGTGGTAACTAAGAAGATATAGCGGGAGGGTAAACGATCGACCGGCGCTCGCCGTTCAATCCCTAAGATATTTTCTGCCTCTCTTGTTTTTAGACCACGACTGACGAGCATCGCATAAGTGCCACGTGTTACGCACCCTAACTCTTCGAGTCGCTCAGTTAAGCCCTCGACCGATACTTCGAAGAAATGCGCGAGCAACAACAGATGGGCAACCTTGAACTGTCCATTCGCATCACGCACCATCTCGGAGAACCTTCGCGTTAGCCCCGTTCCAGGCATAAGAAACCGAGCTGCGAACGCCTCGGCGAAGACTTCTCTTTTCTCCTGACGCGTGGGCGGGGCATCGACCGCTGTCACTTCTGCGTCAAATCGCTCAGTCAGATAATGTGCGAGCTCGTGACATAAAGTCCAACGGGTTCGCCGGGCGTCATGCGCAGTATTGAAGCCGATCAAGGCTCCGTATTCTTTTGTATAGGCAAAGACTCCGGAAATTCGCGTCTTGCGAAGCTCATCCAGCCCGAAAATCCTCAAGCCTAGGTCTTCTTCAAGCACCGTGCGCAGATCAGGTAGAGGGCCATCGCCAAGTCCCAAACGTAACCGCTCGGTAGCGGCCAGTTCGTCCGCTGCTCGCTCAACGTTATCGACGGATTTCAACGGATACACAGGGGGCTCACGTCGCGCGATGCGATCATTTGCCCTCTGCTCAAGCGCTACATAGCGTCGTCCATAATCTTCAAGTACCTCGATCGCTCTCTTCGCCCGCTCATCCAACTTCAAAGAACGGAAACGAACTCCCAATGTTACATCGGGAGCGTTGAGACTTAATAGGTCATGGACACCGATTTCTAACGCTTCGGAAATCCGTAGAATCTCGTCGTCCGACGGAAGACGTTGCCCAGCTTCGATCGCAATTACGATCGGCCGAGACACGGCCAACAACTTTGCAAGTTCCGCCTGCGTCAGCTGACGCCGCTTTCGCGCATGCGCGATGTTCGCCCCGAGGACCGTCGGGTCAACGTCATCTATCAAAGCTTAATACCTCGTTGGCGTGGCGTTTCAGAAGGTCCACGGTCGCAGCAATCAAATGCGCCCGCTCGCTAGCAGGCGCTGCCGGATCGATCGACGCCTCTAATGTATCCTGCACACTCGATAGGGCTTGCCAGTCACCGCCCTTGGCTTCTTCCTTCAACAATCGCGCGTGAAAGCGTAGGATGTCGTCGGCGTCAAATTTTGACAGTCCCACTGGACCATCAAGGTACTTCTTGTCGTACGACGCTAAGCCGGCATTCTCCAATGCGATTCGCCGAAGGACACACGAACTGCAACGGCCGCAATCGGTACTGCCGCTCGTTCGTCGCGGTGAATCACAGGACGACGTTGCTGCAATAAGTTGGCGCGCCGGCACGGGAATCTTCCTGCACATTTCGGACTTGGTTTGAAAGCGATTAGGATAATGAATATTCGCGGCGCCCGTTGTGCGCGACGCCACCAGGCTCCAAAGCGGTAACGTTCCAGGATGCAACACTTGAGAAGATTCGTGCCGCATCTGAAAATGCGGAACAGGTAGATTTAGAATACCGATACCATTCTCTGAGATAATCAGACGATCGGAGCCATAGGCTGCACACACTGTGAGGCCCGCCGCAATAGCAAGGATCGTTCGAAACCGCTGCGTCCGCTCCTGAGCTCGAGGCGGCCTTAAGAGATGAAAGCCAACTTCATGGAAGTGGACACGACCCGCATACTCCCGCTCAAGCCACGCTCGAATGCGCGCAATCCGCGCTTGCCTAGCGGCGTTCGTGATAAGAGAGACGAAAGCGACGTTGCCGCCAGAGTCGAGCGCTTGAAACGCGCCACAAAAGCTATCTAACCCATCACTCAGGAGAGCGACAGTCGTCTCTTGCGGGACATCAAGATGAAAGCTCTGTAACCGAGAGTCGGCGTGCACATCTCGGAAAGCGCGCTGTTCAGGTATAAGAGAGATGTGGTCGCCTGTCGCTCGAAAGAAGAGCTCCTCGATATGGGGACGGTTATCGCGCCAGAGTTGGAGTCTTGAAAACGGGAACTGAATTTCAATTTCCCTCGCCCAAAAGCGTGAAGAACGCGTCAACAATCTGTCAGCGGCGTAAAGAGCCAGGCAAAGTTCAAAAAACTCCAAGATATGCGGGGAGCTCGACAGCGGCAGTAAAGGCAGCAGTGTTCCCGTAGAGTAGGTCAACCTCTGCCGTACATCCGTTCCAACAATCTCGATTTCGATGTTGTGTCCGCGTACCCGGTTACGGACGCGAGCAGCTTTCACTGCTGTGCGAGGACCAAGTCAAGCATGTCGGCTTGCGGTGCCTGCGAGCGTAGGATTTTCGGACGTTCTTGAAGTCGGCAATCTTCGCGGAGCATTCGCGCGAGCCGCTCTCGAGTGTCTCCGCCTATCTCGGCAAGAACCTCGTGACAGTCGCTATCGTCGCGGTAATCATTTTGCAGTTTTGCACGCGTCTGAGTCGCGCTCATCGCGGCGGCTGACAAGTCGCTTATCACAGTCTTCGCATCGCCATCCGTTGAGATGGCCTTGCGTGTAGCACGTCGCAGATCTTCACCCGCCAACGAGTCCGGGACTGTCCGGCGTTGGAGCTCGGCGACGTTCTCCGCCATAAAGAAACTCGGCGATGCGCTCAACGAACGATCGACTTCCTGAATGTGATCGTGAAAATCCGGCAACTCTTTACGAAGAAGCCGGCGCAAGTAGCGGGCGCACGCGTCGACCTTTTCTTCGCGGCTAAATGACCCGCAAAGAACACCCCTGAGCGCCAGAAATCGCTTCCCAAGGACCCTGCCGTAGGTATCCCTATCGCTTGCCATCAAAATCAGTATACTCTGACTCTTTACAAAGTCAATGTATTTTCAAGAAAATGCCATAAATTGTTTACTTTGTTATGCCGGCTTTGTGGCAGTACCGCAGGCAGGCGCGGCAGCGTTATCCAGACAGGTTACCGACCAGAATTACAGCTAGTAGTATCCCAAAGCCGGTTGGGTCTGCGAGCTGGCACCATCATGCTAGGCTCCTTTACGTCGGCAGACTGAGGCGCTATGCGGTTGCGCGGCCCAGAGGTGCCCGATGCGTCCGCGATGGCGACGAGACCTATCGATATCGCCTTTGTTGTTCGTCAGTAGCGATTCACAGGGATGAACGACGTCTTGTTCCGCATCGCCAGGAGAGCAATCGCCGAACCGCTGCCTGTGCGGCGTCCTCATTGGTTCAGTTGTTGACGACGCTGGACATACCACGACACGCCCTGCGGCCGAAATTGTACATGAACATGGCGCCCGTCAGTTCCGACAATTTCATAGTCGACCATTTCGCCGCGATTGGCCGAAATCTGCATTTCAACGAGTTCCTGCTGCGTCTTACCGCTCGTTGGCGTTCCGTCGACAGCGACAACGATATCGCCAACTTGTAGTCCGGTTTCTTTGGCCCTACTGAACGGTTCGATGAACTGCACCTTTGCTGCGGCGCCTGCTGGTGTAAGAGCGACAAACGTTTTGCGATCACCGTTCGCGATCGGCACTGAATAACGAAAGAAATTCGCAATGACAGAGTCATCCTTTGCGCCCTCAAGCATTTTCTGCGAAAGTAGCGTCACACTCTGATCACTCAAGTCAGCAAGAGAGCTTACAATAGCGGAAATCGGATCGCGTAACGATGTGACGGTCTTGGACACCTCCGCGGCGTACCAAACCGCGCCAAATGAGTCAACGATTGCTGTCTTCAGTGTAAATTGCCAACGCGTGCGGGTGACATACTGGGTGCTCCGCGAGTCGAGTGGTCGAAAGGAGACGGCGAACTGCACGCTCGCAATGGCGTTGTTCTGACGCGCTTCCTCTCCCAAGATAGCACCGCTGCTAAACTGTCCGCTAGCGGCAAACGCTGAGATTCCAAAACGCTGGCCGAACTTCTGTGCGAAGTCTTGTGCTGAATCGACGACTGCTTGCGGCCCGGAACCCGTCGCTCCAGTCGTGTTGTAGATAATTACAGCTCGTCCGGCGCCTGGAATATCTTGCACGATGCCTTGCGGTGCTGGTTGTGAGGTAGGCGGCCGCAGGATCGTCGCGAGCGTGGCCTGCGGAATTGGCGCAACATTCATGGCGGCGCGCGGCACTTGTTCCGCGGCCGCGTGGTAGACAATGTGCACCTCGTTAGCGGATAGGAAACCGAGCAGCACTTGGGCCGCCGAAACGGCGTACCCGCCGCGCGCGTCGCTCTGGCGCGTTGACACCATGCCAACAACTTCACCGGTGCGTGGATCGAAGACCGGAGCGCCGCTGAGGCCCTCCTCGATCGTAAGGTTCGCCAGATCAATCAGCTTACCGTCGTTCACTAGCGTGACCGTACCGGGCCCAAAAAGTCTCGCATTCTGTCCCACAACCGCCACGGACTCGTCGTGTTTTGGAAAACCAGCGACGGCAACGTAGCTCCCGTCGAGGAGCTCGTGTGTCTTCGACGCAAACTCAACCGGCGTAAGCCGACCGTGCGAGACGCGCAGTAGGGCTGAATCGTATGGGCCTTTGTTCGCGACCGTTGCCTCTAGATCGCGTCTATCGCCTGCTACGTTAATAACGATCCGACTGGCACCGCCCACGACATGTTCGGCTGTCAGTATCCATGAGCGCGTGGCATCGGAAGCAACAATAAACCCAGTGCCGCTACGGATCGGGCGATCGCTAGAATCGAGCGCCCAGACCTTTACGAGCGCGCTCTTTATTTCGCTATAGCCCACCGTCGCGTCGTCAGCAGCGCGACATGTTAGCGTCACCGGCGCGAGCCATGCAACAGAAAGCGCCAAAATCCAGGCAGCTTTACGCCACATGCGCGTCCGCCTCAGAGGGCATGCAGATAAATACCAGCTGCATCGCAGGCCCCCTCGGGGCTGCGCAAGATGGCAAGAGGCGGCCAATCTAGGTAAATACCGGTTGCAGCGGGCGACCACGTATCGGAGACCAGCCACGTCCGATATTGGGGAATGATTGCTGGAGGCGTAACATGTCCGATCTCGCAGCGTCGAAATACAATACGCGGCGTGCGATCCTGCGGTCCATCGATCCCGAAATAGCTCCCGTCGACGAATCGATCACGACGGGCCGTTAGAGAGCGACGATGCCAACTCGCAGGCTGAGCGATCGCAACTATGCGCTTTAGAATAATGCCGTCACTTGTAGAGCCGCCAGAGGGCCACCAGCCGTCGCTGGCTCGCGTCTTCTGAACGATCGTAAGTGTCACGCGCTTGTGTAGCGCGTTTACGCCCGTCGCCGAGAAAACAAGAAGGTCGTCGGTCACCGGATAAAGTTCTAGCGTGACATCCGGACCGCCGCACGGGAATCGCATCTCGGACGTGATGGGCTTGTTCAGTGCATATTTGAAGTAGAATGCGTAGTCGTCATTGTCCGATTGCGCAGAGCTCTTCTGTAGGCCCGCATCGACGGCTTCGCCGCTTCCGCCGGCTCCCCAGCCTCCGATATAAATGTAGCCCGTTTCCTGATCGACGAGCCCGGAGGCGTTTTGGAACTCATTGAATCCTTGGCCGAGTGCAAAATGGCCGATCCCACAAGGGATCGAGACTTGCACGCGCACCGCACTCCATCCGTTGACCGTTCGGACACCATGGAAAGCGCCTGAATCGATGTCGAACGGCGATGCGACTTGCGAGCGCACGGGCACGCCAGGAATCTGTTCGTCGCCAGGTCCCGGCGTCGCGAAGCGATGCGCATACATCCACGCGATGTCGTCGTGTGTTTCTCGCTGCGGCGCGGGATGCGCATTCGGCTTAGAAATGGTCGTAGTCGGAACATACGACCGCGAGTCCGCTGGTGCGATCAGTTCCCGGACTTCTCGAACCGCAACGACACGCGGAAATACTGGAGGACGCGCGGGCCACGACGCCATTGTCGTTGGCGGTCGTTTGGCATTCGAGACCGGGGGAGGCGCTGTTTGTGCGTGTGCAGCAGCTTGCGCTGTCGCGAGCATTGTCGGCAACGCGGCGACCTCTTCTCGTGCCGGCGCAATTGTTGATCTCGGCTGGATAGTCGCGATAACTAGCTTTATACGCGGCGCCGCATTAGCTGGGACGCTTGCGGTCGTTGATGTAAGTGCTAGGCGTTCCTGCGTTACAGTTGATGTTGGTGAGCGGGTTTGTGCTGTTCTTACCCCGTCTCCGAGAGTATCTGCGAACGCTACGGCACGGGGACGCCCGTTTCGTTCCACGACGATGAGGTAGAATCGCTGATCAGCTCGCAAGTGCCGCATGATCGTACGATCATCGAGCATTGACGGGGGGACCGGGGTCGCCTTCGCCGCTCTGCGCGGGCTATATTGCGCGCCCACCGACACGCAGACACCGGAAACTCCGCCCATCAATAGAGCAACGAGTCCGACAACAGCAACCCGCAAAACGACTCCCTCCAGCCGCTAACAATCGACGGAACTACCGTTCTCCACCGGTTGTGTTTTCGCTTCACTCGGGACGTTCGCGTGAAGTTACTAGCTCCAAGCACCCGAAGCCGCGCTCCACATGCCTCGGATGTTCAAAGTGTCGACACCACGAGGTTCTAACTCAAAGAGATGCGTGGACATCGGTTAGACGCAGGCGATATGAACGAAGGAATGCGTTCAGAACATTTCTGATGCCATACGAAAGACATGCAAAATTCAATGCCACAGACCTCAAAAGATCAGCATAAGGCGTCGCTCAAAGAGATGCTAAACCTATTTGATGCAACGCTGAAACGGTTTTCACACAAGAATGAGGAGGCAGAGCGTGACATCGCGCTTAGTCCACCCACACGGTCGTGGCGCCGCCTTGATGCAAGCGCCGCAACTGCCGATACCCGTGACAGTGACGCAGTTTGATCCGGACGCTTCGATCATCTTAACTACCGCCAACCTACTGCAATACTGGCGCTACTGCCTCATCGACGATGCGATGTCAGGCATTTCTTTCGAGCGGGTGGGACAGTCCCCGACAATCGACTTTCAATCGATCACAAAGGGCCGTCTTGATCCTCAAACTGCCGACAAGATACGGTCACCAGCGTCGAGCGATGAGAAGCGCATGACGGAGCAATCAAACGCAATTGAGGTTGCCGTTGGGTTGGGGCGTATTTCGGCAAAGTATCAGAACGGTGCCCGGCTCTCGCCTTTGGAGGTTGTGGTCCCACTCTGGATACCTGCATCGCTGAGCGAACTCGGAGTACTGCGTCCGAGCGAGCGGCGACATCCGTTCATTGCGCGCGCGATATTGGAGCCATCGCCTATGAGCGTCGCAGTTGGAACGCTTGAAGACGCCGACGCCTACTACCAGACACATGTGCCCGAGCAGCAGTGGACCAAAAGCTGGACAGCTTGCCTCCAATGGGCGCTTGGACTCTGGTCGAGCGTCGTGGGCTGCGATTTTTCTACATACGTTCCTGACGACTTTCATTTCGAACGGCATGCATATGTACTCCCTAATGAAGCGACTGACGTTACCAAGCTTGTCGAAGTTCTCGACTTAGCGCGCGAACGGGCGAAGCGAGGTGAAACCCCCGCCTTACTGCAATCCATCGTTCGGCCCCAGCCGTCGACCAAGCTCGACACCGCCAGCGGCGTACGCCATGGCGGACACTATGGCCCACATCCATTAACAGACGATCAGCGCGTGGCACTTGAACACTTCTTGCGCACGCCGCCCGGAGCATTGCAGGCGATTAATGGACCGCCCGGCACCGGAAAGACTACACTTCTGCGTTCCGTCATAGCCAGCGCGGTGGTCGAGGCGATCGGATCCGCAAAGGATACGTTCTCGGTCGAACCGCCGATTATCGTCGTGACTTCGACAAATAATAATGCCGTAACAAACGTGTTGAATTCGTTTGCGGATATTGTTGAAGAGCCAACGCCATTCGGGAAGCGCTGGATCGATGGTATCGGGGGGTACGGCGCGTTTCTCGCCAGCAAAGACGCGGCGAAGCGTGCGGAACGTTCAAATAGCAATCACCCGACGCTGCTTATTCAGAATTTCGGTACGATACGAAGTGTGTTTGACGGCATAGATGTCGCCGGCGCCATCCGGACGTTCCTAGAGAATTACAGGCTTGCAATGGGCAAGAGCGCTGCAGATTTGGAGTCGGCGGTAGCCGACCTGCATGCAAAAGCATTGTCTCACCGAGCAAAGGCCGCCTCCATAGCGCAACAACTCGATGAGTATCGATGCATCGCTACTCCCAGCGAGAGTGCCGCACGATTGGCTTTGGACGGTCGGATTAATCGAACCCTGAAGCCATTGCGGGAAAAACGCGATGCGACCGAATGCGACCTAAACGTTATAAGCAATGAATGTGGTCGAGAGCGTCAGCGCATCGAGGTCGGACTTGATGCGCTCCAGGCAAACTGGTGGGAAGCAATATTCGGCTTTCTGGATTCAGTCCGACGCAATCGTTACCGTAGGTTCGAAAGAGCGTATGGTCTTGGCGGACCTCCTTACGCGCGCGATCTATCCGCAATCGAAGACGGCATACGATCCCGCCGATCCGCCCTTGACATTGCGGAATCCCAAGCTACAGCCACGCACGCGAAAGCCGCACAAGCCTGCTCAATCGCTGAACAAGCGTGCGAACGCGAACGCGATCAATTCGAAATAAGCTGCGGACGCTGGCGTGATGTTGTTCGGCAGCTGGAAGCCGAACGGGGGACTTCGTTAGACCCAGCTGATTGGAGCGCCGTGCAACGTGAGCTCGATATCACATATCGTGCCGCAGCATTTCGGGTAGTGATGCGCTTTTGGGAAGGCCGATGGCTATTGCAGATGCGCAGAGAGAAGGAGGATATTTGGAGGCGAAACAGTGCTGATCGTGTGCGTGATAGGCATAGATGTGTTGCAAAAATTCATCCGTTTGCTGCCGTCACGCTACATTCACTTCCGTTGCGATTCGACCACTTCGTCAGTGGCACAACCCCGGGTCGCGAACGCGAAGACGGGCACGCGGAGCCGCTCTTCGAGGGTATCGATCTACTAATCATCGACGAGTCGGGTCAGGTAGCGCCCCACATCGGCGCCGTCGGCCTCGCTCTTGCGAAAAAAGGTCTGATTGTCGGCGACGTCTTCCAACTCGAACCCATCGTGAATCTTAACGAGCCCCTGTCGCTAGCGAGCGCGAGAAGGCATATCTCCGCAAGGCCGGACCTAGCCGATTACCTGGGGCGCCGCGGTATGCTCGTGCACGACAACGGCCCGAGCCTGATGCATTTGGCGCAAGGCGCAACGGCATACACCCTCTCGAACGCAAGTGTACCGGGGTCGTTTCTGCGAACACATTATCGTTGCGTTCCGGAAATCATAGGATACTGCGATGAGCTGATCTACAGAGGCCTCATTGCAACTCGGACGTCGCTCGAAAGCCCGCTGTTTCCCGCGATGGGATACGCGCACGTGCGCGGTACAAGCGCAAAGGTCGATAAGAGCCGGATAAATGAGACGGAGGCCACTCTTATTGTCACTTTTGTTGCCAAAAATAGGGATCGAATTCTTGAATACTACGCTAACGATCCGACAAGTGCGGGGACCACAAACCCAGATGCCTTGAGCCGCCTGCTCGCGATCGTTACGCCGTATGCGGCGCAAGCGAACGTAATTCGTCGGAAGCTGCGCGACGCTTTACCGCATGATGCATTAATTACCGTCGGCACCGCCTTTGCGTTGCAAGGCGCCGAAGCACGAATCATACTGTATTCCAACGTCTTGGGTCCAAGCGATTCCGTCGGCTTCGTAAACCGCAAGAAGAACCTGCTCAACGTCGCCGTGTCCCGCGCAAAAGATCACTTCCTCTTTTTCGGAGATATGTCGACGATTTCGACGCAACCCAAAGGTTCGGCCCTGCGTCTGCTTTCTGAACACCTGCTTCGCCGCGAAGAAAACGCCTTGGGCGACGTTCCAGTGTGCCCCGACGCTCGACTTTTTCGCGACGATCGTGACGCCGCCCAGCGGAATTCGCTCGAAACCGAGTCGCCTTCGTAGATTTCCGCAGTCCCTCGACTTCGCTCGGGATGACAAAGTTTTGGTGCGCGAGACAGGACTTGAACCTGCACGCCGTTGCCGGCGCTAGCCCCTCAAGCTAGTGCGTCTACCAATTCCGCCACTCGCGCACGGGGGCCAAGAGAGTCTAGGGCCTACCTCATATTCGGGTCAAGAGCATCCCGGAGGCCGTCGCCCAGATAGTTAATCGCCAAGACGGTGATCAGGATGCAGAGGCCCGGGAAAATCGCGGCCCAGGGCGCGATCGCCATGTTGGCCTGGGCATTTGCGAGCATGTTGCCCCAGCTCGCCGTCGGCGGCTGTATGCCAAAGCCGAGGAACGACAGCGTCGATTCCAAGATGATGACGTTGGCAACCTCGAGCGTCGCCTGAACGATGATCGGCGCCATCGCGTTCGGCAAGAGATGCCGGAAGATGATCCGGCCGTCATTGTTGCCGAGGGCGCGTGCAGCTTCCGCATATTCTCGCTCGCGTAAGCTCAAAAAAACCGCCCGAACGATACGTGCGACGGGCGGCCAGCTGACGAATCCGATGATCAAGACGATCGAGGCGAAATTGAGCGCGGCTTTGTTCGACGTCTCCGCGACGATCGCGGTCAGCACCAGCAATAACGGTAGGAGCGGAATCGAGAGCACGACATCGGTGAGGCGCATAATCGTGAAATCGATGATCCCGCCGTAATAGCCGGCGATCGCACCTAGGACTGTACCGAGTATGATCTCCATCGCCACCGCGAAGATCGCAACGGTCAGCGATATTTGCGCTCCGTAAATGAGTCGTGAGAGCAGATCGCGGCCGTTCTCGTCGGTGCCGAGGATGTGACCCGCAACACCCGGCGCAAGCGGATACCCGCTCCAGTGCACTTGGTCGATGAAGTTCGGATCCCACGGCGCGATCCAATGCGCACATAACGCTATGAGAATCGTCAATGCGAAGACGATGCCGCCAACAAGTGCCAGCTTGTGCTTGCGGAAGCGATTCCACGTTACGTGTCTACGAAGCTCGAACGGATCGTCGGCGGGAGGAAGCGCGACCTCGGTCGGCAGCGTCGTTTGCATCAGCTATACTTCACGCGTGGATCAAGCCACGCGTACGCAATATCGGCGAGCAAATTGAATAGCACGACCAGGAACGAAACGAGCATCAAGTAGCCCATTAACAACGCAAAATCGAACTGCGTGAGCGCGTTGATGAACAAGCGTCCCATGCCCGGCCACGCGAAGATCGTTTCGGTGACGACGGCTCCTGCGACGAGGCCCGGCAAACTGAGCGCGATGATCGTGACGAGCGGGATCAGCGCGTTCTTCAAACCATGCTTCAAGACGACTTTGAACTTCGTTAGTCCCTTGGCGGTCGCCGTGCGCATATAGTCAGTGTTGATGACTTCGAGCATCGAGGAGCGCATGAAGCGGCTCCAGGTCGCGATGAACAGCAGCGAGAGCACGATCGTCGGCAAGATCAGATGCTCGATGCGATCGCCGAAGCCGCAAGCATCGGTCGAACACATGCTGGCGGACGGTAGTTGAATCTTGTAACCGTCCGGCAATGGGATCCCGTACACCGCAAACGCGAGCTGCAACATCAGCGCGAACCAAAAGACCGGCATCGACTGTCCGAAGAACGCGAACGTGGTGACGGTGTAGTCGAGCCATGAGTACGGTTTGAGCGCGGAGAGAATTCCGAACGTCACACCAATTGCGAGCGAAAATACAAAGGCGGCTCCCATCAACTCGAGTGTCGCGGGAAGCCGCTCAAAAATCGCCTGGGTGACCGTCTCTGAATTCGAGGTCGAGTAACCGAGATCACCCGTCAGCACTTTGCCGAGCCAGTGGATGTATTGAATCGGCAGCGGTTGATCGAGGCCGAGGTTGTGTTTGAGGCGCTCGATGTCGGCTTGCGTGATGTGCGGGTTCTGCAGATACGGCGTCAGCGCACCGCCCGGCGCGTTGGACAGAATAATAAAGATCACCAAACTGATCAGAATCAGCAGGGGTATGTTCAAGAGCGTCCGGCGGATGACGTACGTGATCAAGTGCGCTTCGGCGTTCTAAGCGGCGGCGTTGAATCCTGGCAATCGAAGGATGCGGCGAGCATCGTTGGGCGTCGCGACGGGGCGGCCGAGCTCCGCCGCGATCCGGGTAACGCGCGCGACCAACTCTTCATTTCGAGCTAGCTTACCCTTCGAATACCAAATGTTGTCCTCCAGGCCAACGCGGACGTGGCCGCCCATTGCGACGGCGATCGTCGCCATCGGCAGCTGCATCCGGCCGATCGCGGCGACCGACCAGGTGCATCCGGCCGGGAGCGCTCGCACGCAGTCGAGCAGAGCCTCGGCGCTTGCCTCGAGCCCGCCCGGAACGCCGAGCACGAAATCGACATGTTGCGGAAAGCGCAGCAACCCCTCGGCCGCGAGCCGCTTCGCATTCGTAAGATGTCCGGCATCGAAAATCTCCAGCTCGGGGCGCACGCCGTAACGCTGCATCGCTGCCAAGATCCCACGCATGATCGGAAAGCTATTTTCGAAAACATCGTCGCCGAAGTTCACGGTGCCGCACGTCAGCGTCGCCATCTCGGGTTGCAGCTCGAGCGGCGCGGCGCGCTCTTCGGGCGTCATCCCGATTGCACCACCCGTCGAAAATTGAACGATCAACGAGCTGCGCGAACGAATCGCATTGAGCGCATCTCGAAAGCGAGTGACCGCATGCGTGTTCGTGCCGTCGTCGGTGCGGCAATGGACGTGCACGATCGATGCGCCGGCAGCTTCGGACGCGGCGGCGGTGTCACCGAGCTGCTCCGGCGTCAGCGGCAGGTACGGCGTCTGATCCGGCGTCAACTCCGCGCCGACGGGCGCAACGGTGACGATCAAGGGATCCATCGTAAACCCGCTTGCACGTCGTAACACGGGAGACCCGTTACACGCGCGACTGCTTCTCCGAGTGCGGTCGCGTCGACACTGCGGCCTTCTCCTACCGGGCACGTCGTACACGCAAGCACGCGCGCCGAGCTGAGGCGGTCGCTCGCAATGAAACGTTGTGTTGCTTGAGCGACGCCGTCGATCGTCGTCGCGAACGCCATTCCCGTTGCAACGAACAGTGGATCCGTTCCGGTCGCGACGATTGCGACGCGATCGATTGCACCGTCGACGATGACGCGATCGACGCCGAGGTGCATCAGTCGCTCGATTACCGAGCGCATGCCGCGTGCCGTGGGCGCACCGGAGATTTCAACATATTGCGGGACGTTCGTTCGATAGAACACAATCGGACCAAGCGCGCTGCGCTCGCGTTCGTCCAGAACCTCGATCGTGCGTGGATGGGGCACGAGCGCTCGGCCGGCCGCGACGATTGTGCCCGCTTCCACGAAGATGCGCGGCTTCGGCGCTTCGTCGACCGCATCGAAGGCTTCGCCGTCCCGGCCAATCGACGTCAAGCCGACGCGCAATCCTCGCGCGTCGGCAACCTGCAAGAGCGACATGACGGTCGTCGTTTTCCCGACATTCTTCGCGGTTCCGACCACGATCAGCGAACGAGATTCGGTCGCTTGCCAACGATCGAAGAGCTCTTCCGCGACGCTCATCGCTAAAAGCCTCGTGCGTGCAAGATTGCGAAAACGCTGCCGGTGAGGGTGAGCAAGATGCCGGCGATGAGTCCGGTCGCGCCGCCAACACGATTGCCGACGATCCGACCGAGCCACAGACCAGTCGTCGTTGCGATGATCGAGACGACGAATACAGCGATGAGCGCAACGACGACGTTCACACCAAGATACGGCAGCGTGAATCCGACTCCGAGCGAATCCAGACTGATCGACATTGCGGCGATAAAGAGTCCCCACCCCGTCGAAAGATCGAGGTCACCCGATTCCTCGCGCAGACTTTCAACGATCATGTAGATGCCGACGCCGACAAGTGCTGCGAATCCGAGATATGCTGCCGCAGCGCCGATCAATTGCCCGATGCCGCGGCCGATCCCGGCGCCGACGATGTTCATGACGACTTCGGCCGAGCCGAATGCCGCGCCGATGCGAATCTTCTCCGCACGCGTGTGACCGCGTACCCCAACGCCGACGGACACAGCGAAGACGTCGAGCGCAAGCGATACTGCGAGGACGGCGACCTTGAGAACCGCTGAAAGCATGCGGTTCGCTTATTGGGCGGTTAGCGCGCTTTCACTCTTCGAGCCCAAAAGGCCGGTCAAGGCGCTCCGCAATTGCGAGAGCGTGAAGGGTTTGTTCAGAAAATGATTTGCACCGGCGGCCTTCGCGCGATCTTCCATGCCGTAGTTCGTGTGCGCGCTGATCATGAGAATCGGAACCTTCGCGGTCCTCGGATTCGAGCGCAAACGCTGAATCAGCTCGAGTCCGGACATGCCCGGAAGCATGAAGTCGCTGATGATGACATCGTACGGCTTTTTGTCGTTGGCGCGGACGAGTGCCGACTCCGCGTCTCCGCACAAAACGACCTCGTACGTCGGGGTCCGCAAAACCGTCGCCATCAGCGTCCGCATGTCGGCATCGTCGTCAGCTACTAACACGCGGAACGTCTGCGGAGTCATCTCTGAAAACGTGTTTACGGGCCGTGACGCCCCCCGCCTCGCCTGCGTCTCCGGGTTGACCAAACTTTAACGCTTGCTTGGCCGCTCGCACACCGCCCCCACTCGCAGGGACGGCTTCGACCCGCAAAGATACCTTCCAACATGGCAAGCATTGTTGCGAGCGGGGTCGCGGCTCGACGGCGGCTTCGAGGGCTTTCGCAAGGCGATTTGGCCAAGGCCGCGGGCGTGAGCCGCCAGGCCATTGGTGCCATCGAGGCTGGACGATCTGCGCCGGGCGTCAGCCTGGCCATAGCCATCGCACGCGCTCTCGATGCGAGCGTTGAGGAACTCTTCGGCGCCATGCGGACGATCCCGATCGAGCTCGATCCAGCCGCAATCGCCGGACAACGCACCGCGACCGCGATCGTCGCCGGCCGGCACGTAAATCGTCAACTCGACCCACTCGACCCGATCGCAACTCCTGAGCGCCTCGAGTCGGTAGTCTTCATCGCCGGATGCGAACCTGCGCTCGGCCTATTAGCGGCACACGTTAAGAACCTCGACGGCGACGCGGTCTGGTTTGCCGCCAGCAATCGCGACGCTCTCGCGGAGCTGCGCGAGCGGCGCGTTCACGCGGCGCTATTGCACGGCTCGAACGAGGAGCTTGGGCGCCTCGTGCAGCGCGCGAGCGACGAAGCCGTCGACGTCTACGAGTTCGCAATGATAGAGGAAGGCTGGATAATCGGCCGCGGTAATCCCAAAAAGCTTCGTGGGGCGCGCGATTTGGGGCGCGGCGGGGTTCGGCTTGCGAATCGTGCGGTTGGCTCAGGCGCGCGCTCGCTGCTCGATGCTGAGCTTCGGCGCGCCGGCGTAGCCTCAGGATCCGTGTCCGGCTACGGTCATACCGTCGCCGGTCATGCCGACGTAGCGCGCGCGGTTGCATTCGGCTACGCCGACATCGGTCTCGGTGTTGCCGGCGTGGCCGACGCATTTCGTTTGACGTTCATTCCGCTGCGCAACGAACGCTGCGTCCTTGTGATTCGGCGCAGCGACCGCCGTCACGCCGGCGTCACGTCGCTCGTGAGCACGCTCCGCTCGACGTCGTTTCGCCGCGATCTCGCCGCATTTGGACCCTACGACATCACTCGACTAGGAGACACTTTGTGAATCGTTCCGCCTGGATAGCGGCGAGTGCCGCTACGCTACTCGGTAGTTTCGCGACGAAATCGCTTGCTCAAATGCTGACCGTACTCGACGTTGCATACGCCGGCTCGATGGGCTCGATGATGGAAGGCCCGATCAAGTCGGCGGCCGCCAGCGCCCTCGCAGTCGATATGCACGGACGTGCACAAGGCTCCGATGCGCTCGCAAAACTGATCGTCGGCGGCAGCATCAACGCGGATGTGTTCATTCCGGTAACACCTGGACCGGCGTTGACGGTTTTGAAAGCCGGCAAAGCACAAACCGCGGTGCCGGTCGCACGAACCGAGATGGTGATCGCCTATAGCCCCAAGAGCAAATACGCGCAGCAATTCGCTGACGCAGCCGCGGGCAAGCGCGGCGCGATGCCGTGGTATCAAGTGTTGCAGCAGCCGGGGATTCGTTTCGGCCGCACCGACCCGATGACCGACCCGCAGGGCCGCAATATCATCTACACGTTCCAGCTCGCGGAAACGTACTACAAGCAACCCGGGCTCGTGCAGAAAGTTCTGGGCGACACGATCAATACGGCGCAGATCTTCAGTGAGCCGACGGTTGAAGCGCGCCTTCAAAGCGGCGAGATCGATGCTGCATCCGCATATAAAATCCAGCCCGGCCCGTTCAATCTTCCGTACATCAATCTTCCCGAGGAAATCAACTTGGGCAACCAGTCGACGTACGAGCGTTACCAACAAGCTACGCTAACGCTCGGCGACGCGACCATGCATCCACAAGCGCTCGTGTACTATGCGGCGGTCATCACCGGGTCGGCGCACGCCGACAAAGCCGCAGCATTCGTGCGATGGCTATCGAGTCTCGGCGGCCAGGCAATTTTCAGACAATACGCGTACGATGCGCCCATTGGGGCTGTCGCACTTTCTGAAACGTAATCTCGCGCGCGCCGGCGCGCTGCTTTTCGGAATCGTCGTACTCTACCCGCTGGTCGGATTGATCGTTCCGGTCGGCTCTTGGTGTTGGGAAGGCAGCGGCGCTTTCGACGCTGCGCGCGTTTCGATCGGGCTAACCGCGATTGCGATGGTCGTCGTGGTCGCACTCGGAACACCGATGGCCCTGTATGCTGCGCGTTGCTCCGCACGCGAACGCCTGGCGTGGCAAGCCGTCTTGCTCGTATCCGTGCTCCTTCCGCCGCTGGCGCTTGGCATCCTGATATCGCTTGCATTCGGGCAGCACGGCCTTGGGTTATTTCTCGAGCAGTTCGGGCTTTCGATGACGAACACGCCGCTTGCGTTCGTCATCACGCAAGTCTACGTCAGCATCGGGTACTACGTGCTGGGCGCAATCGCGGCACTCGATTCGGTTCCGCGCCCGCTCGAGCTGCAAGCTGCATTGCTTGGGCACACACCGTGGAGCGTTTTTTGGCGCATCACCTTTCCAATTGCAAGACTCGGCTTTGCGGTGGCGCTCAGTCTTGCGTGGGTTCGAGCCCTGACGGAGTTCGGCGCGGTCGTTATCACGGCGTATTATCCCGCCGGACTGCCGGTTGCGATCTGGACGAATCTCGAGAACTTCGGATTGCCGGCCGTGATGCCGCTGCTCATCGTCTTTCTCATCACCGCACTGCCCTTACCGTGGCTCGCGCATCTTCTCGCGCAACGGCGGAGCACGCAGCGTGCTTGATGCGCTGATCGTCAAGCAGCGCGCGCGCTTTCGCATCGAGTGCAACGTCGTGGTCCCTTCCGGCGAAGCCTGCGGGCTCTTCGGCGCATCGGGCGCCGGAAAGAGCACGACGCTTGCATGTATTGCGGGAACCGAAGCCCCCGACGATGGCTACGTCCGGCTCGGCGGCGAGACGCTCTTTCCACCGCAACGTCCGCTGCACGAGCGTTCGATCGGATACCTCACGCAAGACGCGAATATGTTTCCTCATCTGCGCGTTAGCGACAACGTCCGGTTCGGTTTGACAAACGGCGCACGCGACAATGAGGCGTGGGTCGCGCAGCTGCGCGAACGCTTAGCGCTCGAATCGATTTGGAATCAGCCCGCGCACGCAATCTCAGGCGGCCAAGCGCGGCGCGTCGCATTGGCGCGCATGCTCGCGCGCAAACCGGCACTCGTCTTATTGGACGAGCCGTTCAGCGGACTCGATCGGCACCTCGTCCGCGAGCTCCTCACGACGCTCGCCGACTGGCAGCGCGAGCTGCGCTTTACGATGCTCGTTGTCGATCACGAAGCCGAGATTCTCGAGCGTTTGTGCGACCGTGCGATCGTCCTCGAAGAGGGTCAGGTCGTCCAGGACGCGAGATGGGACATACTACATGCGACTCCCGCCACGCCGCTCTTGGCTCAACTTCTAGCCCCCTTGTGAACATCGCCCGCCGCTTCGTCGCCGGTGAACGAATTGAAGACGCGATCGCAGCCGTTCGCCGGTTGAACGATCGCGGGATGTCGGCGTCGATCGATTTTCTCGGCGAAGACGTGCACAGCTCGCAAGATGCGCTCGCCGTGCGCGGCGAGTATTTGCTGCTCCTGGATGCGCTGGCCGAAGCCGGCGCACGCAGCAACGTCTCCGTCAAGTTGACCGCGCTCGGCTTGCTCGCCGATCGCGGACTGTGCATCGAAAATCTACGAGCAATCGTTACGCGAGCGAGTGACACGACGCGGCGCAGCTTAATCGATCCCTTCGTCCGCATCGACATGGAAGGCTCGGCGCTCACCGAGTCGACGCTGCAAGTCTTCGAAGAAGTGTTCGCGGAGCAGAAAAACGTCGGCGTCGTGCTTCAGGCGTATCTCAACCGCACGCCCGCGGATGTTGCGCGGACGATTGCGCTGGGTGCGCGTGTGCGCCTCTGCAAGGGCGCCTATAAAGAGCCGGCGCAGATCGCAATTCACGACATGCCGGCAATCCGGCGCGCATTCACGCAGCTCGCCGAAGAGCTTCTCACGCGCGGGAACTACCCGGCCATCGCGACCCACGACGAATCGTTACAGAACGCCGTTAAGGCATATACGACGGAACACGGCATCGCGAAAGACCGCTTTGAGTTTCAGATGCTCTATGGTGTACGGCCCGATTTGCAAGAGCGTTTGACGGCCGAAGGCTACAGCGTGCGCGTGTACGTTCCGTACGGGACGCACTGGGCGCAGTATTTTTACCGCCGCATCCGCGAGCGGCGCGAAAACGCCTTTTTGGCGTTACGAGCGCTCGTCGGGCGCTAGACTACATTGTTGCCGGGTGCGGTTGCGCGTTCGCGGGCTTTATCTTCGGATTGAGGTCGGCGAATTCGCCGTTCGGATTCGGAATCACCCAAAAATTGACGTCCCAAATCGCGGGGAAGAGAAACACGAACGCCACCTCGTCGGGATTCTTTGCGATTCCCATATCGACGAGCGTCTGTTTTGTCGGTGACGCAGCCGACCCGCCGGCGTCCGTGAAACGCTTCGTGCCGACTCCGCCGTACTTGATGCCGCCCGAAACGCGCAAGCCGTAATGAATGTGCGCGTGAACGACGGACCAGCGCGCGGGGTTGATTCCCCAGAGATTCGGCGGCTGCGTCGTATCGTTTTGCAGAACCGAATAGTCGACCCCGATCAACCGTCCGGCGGAATCGTACCAAACTTGGCTCGGATGATCGGCGTCGACCGACATCCACTGCAGGTTTGCCCACGAAATTGCGCCGCTCTTGTCTTCGTCCGTGAATCGAATGAAGCCGGCGCGCGCAGCCTTTGCCGGCGTTGAGTAGTGCTTGTGCACGAAGCGCGACGATTGCACGATAAATGCGCGCTCCGCGGAATCCGCGTGCGGCGACGTCTTCGATGCTGCCATCTGCGCGAAGACGGGGACGTGCGTCGCAACGACCAGCGCACTCGAGACCGTCCAAATGAATTCTCGACGATACATCATGATGGCGTGGGGTTCGGCGTAGGGCTGGCGGTTTCCGAGGCGGACGGGCTCGGCGAAGGACTCGGCGTCGGTTTTCCCCGGCGCCGGCGCGGCGCGGGTGTAAAAGCCTTCGGATCGTAGGTAGTGAGTGGTATGGGTGTGAACGCCGCGTACGGCCGTTCCTTCGAGAGCGTGTAGGGCAAAGGAGTAGCGAGAACTGTCTTGTTCGGATCCGTTGCATCAACCGTCGCTGTCGTACGGGCGCGAAGTTGCGTCCCCGGTGAGAGCGTGAGGTCCGAGCCGCGTATGGGCAGGTTCTTGTCTTTGGCGGGAAGCACGATGTCGTCCGGATTCGCGAGCACGAGAGTCGAGCTCAACGCCGGGTGCAGCAATCGCATTGGGAGACTGAGTTCGTCGCCCAAGTGGACGGGCTCGACACGAAGCACGACCTCGCCTCCGACTCCGTTTCCGGCCCGGCGAACCTCGGTAACGAAAAGCTGGACGGGTGCGCCCGCTTTTGCCAGCGTCTTTCCCCGCAGCACGATCGCGTCACGCAAATGTGCCGGCACGATCGCGCCGGGCTCGAGGTCTGCCGTGCTGACGGCATGGTCGAGCACGATCGTCTCGACCGAACCCGTAGATAAAAGGAAGCCCGCCGCAGCAGGCTGCGACGGGTCCGCAAGAACTAAGAGCGGGATGGCGACGCTCACAGTGAGCGCCGCCAACACGGCGCCTAAGCGCGTCGCCGTCACAGCGGGGTTAGGAGGCTTTCTTTTCGCTCTCGGGAGCGGCAGCCGCAGCTGCGCGCTTGCCTTGCTCGATCAGGGCTTTGACCTTCTGGCCGCCCTTCTGACCGATCTCTTCGTAGAAGGTTGGGCCGTAACGGTCGCGAGTCGCCTCGCCGCCCTTCTTTCCGCCCTTCTTACCGATGGTTTCGTAGAACGCGTGGCCGTGCGCGGCTTTCGTAGCCTGGCCGCCTTTGCGGCCGATATTCTCATAGAATTCAGGGCCGTACTTGCGCTTGACGGTCTCGCCGCCTTTTTGGCCGGCTTCCCGAACGGTCATTCCGCCGCCGGGTTTCTTTGCTGCTGGGGTCGACATAACTGGATTTCCTACCTCGTGTTTTCGGATGGACTATACCTTATAACGCACAAACGTCCCCGAAAGTTGGCTACCGACCCGTGAAGCTGCTCACTTGCTTCGTTCTTCTTGCAATCTTGACAGTCGCTGAGGTCGCTGCGTCGGGCAACCCCTATCGTACGATCGAATTCTGGGAACTGAACCGGTCGCCAGGAGGTAACCAGCTCGCTTCCCTTCTCAATCGGGGCAATCCGGCCGTGGCGGCTCGCGCCGCGTTGGCCTTGGGGAGGACCGGAAAGCTACTGGCGGCCGACCCCCTGCTGCAGCATACCCAAGCGAGCGACACTGCAATCAGGGCCATGTCCGTCTACGGCTTGGGCCTCCTCGCGCCGGCCCTTAATGGCACGTCGCTCTCGGCAATGCTGCAGCCGCTGGCTGCCGATCGCAAGGCGCGAGCCGGAAATGCAATCGTGAGCGCACTTTCCGACGATGCGGATGCCGTGCGCGTCGCTGCGCTCGATGCGACGGCGCGATTCGCGACAGCCGGCGATCTTTCGCCGCAATTGACGAGCATGTCGTTCACCCAAGTCACGCACATCCTGCGCGCAGATCCCTCGCCGGTATTGCGCGGTCGCGCTGCATTCGTGCTCGCCTACTATGCGCCGGCGGATCGCTCGCTTCACACCCGTGCATTGCAAGCACTCGAAGCTGCATATGCGCACGAAGATGACGACACCGCGCGCTGGCACGAGATGTGGGCGCTCGGACGCGCGTTCGCAAAAGACGTCGACGCCAAAACGATCGCAGCGGGCCTTGCCGACAAATCGGAGCTCGTGCAGATTCAAACGTTGCACGTCTTGGAGCGGCGCGCGAGCGCGACGTTCATTCCGCAAGTGGAGCCGCTGACACACGATCCGCGCTGGCAAGTCAACGAAGAAGCCCACGATGCAATCAAGGTCATGGGCGGCGGCAAGCGCACGGAGCATCTGAAGTCGCTGCCGGACGGCGTCGTCACGCCGGCACCGCAGCCGTCGGCCCAGCAACCAGCGAATCTGGCGACGCCACCGAAGAAGTTACACCGGCCGACCATCGATCAGTTCATCTACAAACCGCAGATTTTTCCGCACACGATAGCGCAGATCACGGGTCCGGCGAACGGTCCGCATCCGCGCGTGGCGATCGTCACGACGCAAGGGACGGTAACGGTCGTGCTTTATCCCGAATGGGCGCCGAGCACGGTGGCAAGCTTCTTGAACCTTGCGAAAACGGGCTATTACAACAACAACCGCTGGTTCCGGATCGTCCCCGACTTCGTTGTGCAAACGGGTGACCGCACGAACACGGGCGACGGTGATGCCGGCTATACGATTCCCGCCGAAGAAAACCCGATCGAACAAGATGCCGGCGTCATCTCAATGGGGCTCGAGTACGATAAGAACGGCGCGAAGCGCGATTCAGCCGGTTCGCAATTCTACATCACGCTTTCGCCGCAACTGCACCTCGACTTGGCCTTCACCGTCTTCGGTCACGTCGAAACCGGCTTTGATGTTCTTGGGCGCTTGCTCGAGTCCGACAAGATCATCACGATCGAGCGACTCCCCGACGAACAAATCGGCGGCTAACGCCTCGGTATAATGAGCGCGGTGAACACTTCGCTGTCATCCCGAGCGAAGCCAGTGCCCACAAAGTGGGTATCGAGGGACAGCGATTGGGTTGAGATTGATTGAGCTCGTCGCACACGACCCGGCGTGGTCGGAATTGGCGGAACGTGAAGCCGCGCGAATGCATGAAGCCCTACGCGCGGTATTACTTGACGTCCACCACATCGGGTCCACGGCAATCCCAGGCATCGTGGCAAAACCGATAATCGATCTCATCCCGGTCGTTTCCGACCTTGCGAGCCTTGATGCGGCACGCGCGCGCATCGAGGCGCTCGGATACGATTGGCGAGGCGAGTTCGGCATCGCCGGAAGACGATTCTGCCTACGCGACGATCCCAATGACGGGCGACGCCTTGTCCAAGCGCACTTCTTTGCTGACGGCGATCCGCAGATCGAACGCCACATCGCGTTTCGCGACTACCTTCGCGCGAATCGTGAAGTCGCGCTCGAGTATGAAGCCCTGAAGGTCCGGCTAGCTGCGGAATACACCTCTAGCCTCGAATATGCGGACGCAAAAACGCCGTGGATTCGTTCTGTGGAATCCGCGGCGATTAACTTCTATCGGGCGACTACTCGTTACTCCAATAGTCCTTGAGGGCCTTACCGCGTGACGGGTGGCGAAGTTTACGTAACGCTTTGGCTTCGATTTGGCGGATGCGCTCGCGCGTCACGCCGAACTCTTGGCCGACTTCTTCCAGCGTACGTTGATGGCCGTCTTCGAGACCGAAACGAAGGACGAGCACTTTACGCTCGCGTTCGGTCAGATTTTTGAGGACGTCCGCCATCTTCTCTTTGAGCAGCATGACCGACGCGGCTTCCGCCGGCGCGACCGCTTCTTGGTCTTCGATGAAGTCGCCCAGATGCGAGTCTTCCTCTTCGCCGATCGGCGTCTCGAGCGAAATTGGCTCTTGCGATATCTTTATGACTTCGCGAACCTTCTCGGGCGTTAAGCCCATCTCGGTTGCGATCTCTTCGACCGACGGATCGCGGCCAAGCTCTTGTAACAGCTGACGCGAGATCTTGATGAGACGGTTGATCGTCTCGACCATGTGCACGGGGATGCGAATCGTCCGCGCTTGATCGGCGAGCGCACGCGTGATCGCCTGGCGAATCCACCACGTCGCGTACGTCGAGAACTTGTAGCCCTTACGGTAGTCGAATTTCTCGACCGCGCGGATCAGTCCGAGATTGCCTTCCTGGATCAAATCCAAGAACAGCATCCCACGGCCGACATATTTCTTCGCAATCGAAACGACGAGCCGCAAGTTGGCTTCGGTGAGTTGCCGTTTGGCTTGCTCACCCTCGACCATGATGACCGAATCGGCGCTGCCGTTCTTGGCAGCTTCCAACTCGCCACGCTCGATCGCCATCGCCAGCGTCTTCTCGTCTTCCATAGAGAGAAGCGGGACGCGGCCGATCTCCTTGAGATACATGCGAACCGGATCGTCGAGCGATAGACCGGCCGGAATGGAATCGTCTTCCTCGGCGGCTTCACGCTTTTCTTCCTTCGTTTGCTCGTCAACAACAGCAATGCCCAGCGTCTCGAGCTCAGCGAGGACGTCGTCCATTTTCTCGGAGTTCGTCTCTTCTTCGCTGTTCTCAAAAATTGCATTGACTTCGTCCCAGGTGACCGAACGGCGCTTTTTCCCGCGTTCAATCAGACGCTTGATCAACTCATCAAGCGACAATTCGGGCTTCTCGGCTACGGCTGCAGCGGATTTCTTACGAGCCATGATCTGACGAATTCACCTCCCTTCTCTCACGTTTGCGCTCAGCTTCACGGAGCGCGTCTTCCAATTGAACCTGACGTTCTTTGATTTCCTTTGGTATGGGCTGGCCTTCGGACAGGAGTGATGTGATCTCGTGCTCGAGCGTGACCAGCTCCTCGCGGACCACAGAGGCCCGGCGACGCGTGTCGAGCAGCGCCGCAACCCGGTCAAGAAAAGCACGCCGTTGCGAGGTGTCCTCGAAACGGCGAAGTTTCGAACGTTCGCCGAGCTCCAGCTCAGCGAGCAACGTGACCACGTCTCCTCGCTCCGTAAAAAGTGCCGTAACGTCGGCGGCCGTCCGCAAATCGGCTCGCGCGGCATACAACTGCTCGAGAACCTCACGGAGGACGGGATCGACAAACGCTTCTGGAGCGATGCCGCCGGCGTACTCCCCTAATAACAGCGGATCTTCGACGAACGCTGCGATGACGTCGCGTTCGAAGCTCACGCGCTTCGGCGCCGGGGCTAGATGGCGGGTGAAGCGAGCGCCCGGCGGCGTTCTCGGCGCAAATCGCGACGCGTCACCGAATGTGATGCTGCTCTCCAAGTCGTTCGGCTGGAGTTGAAGGAGGCCAGCGACGTAAACGCGCCGGCGATTCCAGTCCTCGCGCGGCGCCAGGCTGCGCATAATTCTTTCGCCCTCGCGCGCCTTCTGCGCGCGCGTCTTGTGCGAGGTGACGAGTGGCCCAATCGCACGGTCGATCGCGAACTGCACAGCGTCGGTGGCGCCGTCAAGCAGCGCTTGGAATCCCGCGGCTCCCCGCGCGCGCACGAAACTGTCGGGATCCTCGCCTGCCGGGAGCGCGACGATCTTTGCGTTCAAGCCGGCTTGCACCAGGACGTCGATCGATTTCGCAGTTGCCGCTTGCCCCGCGAGATCGGCGTCGTAACACACGAACACGGTCTCGGCATATTTCCGCAGTTCAGTTGCCTGTTCGGGCGTGAACGCCGTCCCGAGCGTGGCAACCGCGTCACCGAACCCAGCCTGGTGCAGCGCGATGCAGTCGAGATATCCCTCGACCACGATCAGCGCGTTGCTCTTAGCGGCATTTCTGCGCGCCACGTTGAGCGCGTACACGAAACGGCCCTTCGTATAAACGGGCGTCGTGCCGGTATTGAGATATTTCGGATTCTCGTCCTCAAGGGCACGGCCGCCGAACGCAACGATCTCTCCCGTCGTGGCGTACGTCGGCACCATAATGCGATTGCGGAACACGTCGTAGACGCCGCGGCCCTCTCCGCGCGCTTTGACGAGGCCGGCTGCCAGCGCGATCTGAACGTCGATGCCTTCGCGCTGCAGCTCGTCGGCGAGCGCGCTCCATTCAGGCAACGAAAATCCCAGCTGGAACGCCTCGATCGTCGCGCTGGTGATGCCGCGACCCTCGCAATAGCGACGCGCGGCCTCGCCGCGCGGATCGCCGAGTAGCAAGCGATGAAAGAACGCCGTTGCAATCTTATTTGCATCGTAAATCAGTTCGCGCTCGCTGCGGCGCCTCGACTCGCGGGGATCTTCTTCCACGAGCTCGACACCGGCGCGCTTCGCGAGCAGTCGCGCTGCGTCAGGAAAACGCAGATTCTCCAGTTCCATGATGAAGCGAATCGCGTCGCCGCCTTTTCCGCAGCCGAAGCATTTGAAAAAGCCACGATCCGGATGCACGTGAAACGACGGCGTCTTCTCACCGTGAAATGGGCAGAGTCCGACGAGGTCACGCCCGCGTTTGTGTAGCGAAACATATTGACCGATCAGAGCCGCGAGATCGGTTCTTGCGAGTATTTCTCGCGTCACCGACTGGTCGATCCGCACCGCTAGCGTCTTCGCGGCGGGTGGCAGCTACCCCGCTAGGACGCTGCCTCCGAACGCGCCGTGCGCGATGCGACGAAGACGAACGCGAGAGCAATGATCCCGACGATGTTTAGTCCGATCGTAATGTGATCGTTCAGCTCCATCGATCCCATCGAGACTCCGCCGAAGACGTTGCCGATCGCGTGCTCCATCACCGCGCCCGCAAGCATCGCGCCGATGACGAACAGGACGATGAACCATCGCACCACGCGCGCGGGAAATGCTTTCATGTAGATCGCGATGAGCGGCGGAATCAGCAAATCGCCGTAGATGAACGTCGTATTGGCGCCGAGTGGAATTCCGGCTTGCGCGAGAAATCGCGCGATCGGCACATTCCCCATCGAGCAGATGAACGAGATCACCGCCAACAGCAAGCCGACTGCCAGAAGCAAGATATAGCCGACGTAAGGAACCGAACCGACGCTCTGCAGGGCGCGCGCAAACCAATCTTGCGGAACGAGTGCGGCCGCGAATCCTGCGATCAAATAGCCGACGATCAGCTCGTTGCGGAGCATCGCGACGTCTGATTGCGCCGTCTCCGCGATCTCCCGCCATGTCGCCGGATGTCGCAAGGCACTCCAACCCACCGAACCGCCCGCTGCGTCGCCCCCGTCTCCAACCCATCGGCGAGGATCTGCGGCGAGATCCTTTGCGTGCTTCTGTCCGCACGCAAGGTACGTTCGCCCTTCATACGTCACCGCGAGGTCGGGCTCGCCTTCCATCCCGCAAATCGGACACTCGGTGACAATTCCCGGCGCAACACCCGGCGATGGACGCTCGCGGCGAAGCCGTTCCAACTCTTCGCGTCCGAAGATGACGCTGAATCCGGAAACCACGACCGCAATGATGATGACGCCACCAAAGAACTCGGCGAAGGCAAACTTCCAACCGAGCAAACTCCAAAAGAGAATCAAGATCGCAAGATTCATGTTTGTCGACGAGATCAGGAACGAAAAGACGGATCGAACGTCAGCTCCGCGCTGATAGAACCCTTTCGCCGCGGCGGAAGCGCCGTACGAACATGCCGATGAGATGATCCCAAACCCCGCAGCATTGATGATGCCGCGCAGATTGCCGCCGAGATAGCGGTGCATCGTCGCGGGCGTCAACACGACCTGGACGACGCCCGAGATCAAGAAACCGAAGATCAGTCCGAAGAGACTGTCCCAGAAAAATTGGAGCGACTGCAGCAAGCCGGCCGCAACTGCATTCAAGAGCGTCATTGTTGTGAGGTTTCGCGAAGGAGCAGAAATGTCACTGGCTGAGATACTCGATCGGACACGTGCCGCCGCCGAGGCTAAGAGACCACCCGACGTCGTCGCCGAGATGCACCGCGCCGTCGACGAGCTGCGTGCTTCAGGCGCACTCGGTCGCGTCCTCAAGGTTGGAGACCCGATGCCGTCCTTTCGCCTGCCGAATCAAGACGGACAGGAAGTAGACTCGGCGGGTTTGCTTGCCCGGGGGCCACTGATCGTCACGTTTTATCGGGGGAAGTGGTGACCCTACTGCAATCTAGAGCTGTCAGCTCTAGGCC
>JBEKPS010000014.1:0-61468 GCA_049520515.1 Vulcanimicrobiaceae bacterium | reverse complement strand
TCATAAGCGATTTCTACTTTTATAACTCGACCATCTATCAAAATTCCGCAACGAACTACGGCGGGAACCTCTACGATTTCACCAACACGTCGCCCGGCGCCGGCAGCGATCTGATCCTCGCGCGGAACTCGATCGTGGCCGGCGGTGTCGCGGGCAACGCTGATTCCTCGGACATCTATAACGGCGACTACCTCCAGGATCTTGATTACAATCTCTTTCAAAATGTTACGCACAACAGTCCGGGCCAGCATTACTGCAGCGGCGTTCAAAATGACAATCCGTGTACGCATGACATTACCGGCGTAAGCCCGCTGATCGCATCGAGTCTCGCAAACAACGGCGGATCGACACTAACACTCGCGGACTCCTCGACCAGCCCAGGCAAAGGGTACGTCCCGTTTGCAAGCGGTCTTTGCAACAACGCGCCGGGGACGAACGTCGATCAACGCGGTTACACCCGGGGAGCCGGCGGCGTCTGCGACGTGGGAGCCTACGAATTCGCCGGAACGGCACCATAACGTAAAACTCAGGTGTGATCTGGTTCACGCCCCAAGGTGTGCCCAGCCAATAACAAGTACTTCTCGTCGTTCCGCGAAAGCGGTTCCGCTATCGGAGGGTTTACTGTGATCCGTGGACTTCGCTTTGCCGGTCTTGCTCTTGTCGCGTCGTTCGCGTTCACAGCCTGCGGTGGTGGAGGCGGCGGCAGTTCGTTTCTGAGCGGCGGAGGCTCGTCCGCGCCGGGCGGCGGCTCACCCACCAACACAAATAACAATAAGACGAACGTTCAAGTCACGGTGACGATCCCAGGAGCCGGTTCGTCTTCGACGACAACGTCAAGCGCGACGCGGATTGTAAGTGCAAGTGCCGTTCGCAAGACGCAGGGCTCTTCGCCGCAGACGATCTCGTCGAGCACGCAATCGATCACGGTCAGCGTCAATGGTGGGACCCCGCAGATCTTTAATGTTTCGTCGTGCACGGGTAGCCCGAACCTCACATGCCTGCTGCCGGTCGGCGCGACATACGGAGTTGATAGCTTCCTGATCCTCACTTGGAGCGGGCCGAACGGTACGGGAACGACTCTGAACGCGGCGGCGTTTACCTTAAACGTCACGACGACCGGCCCGAACACAGCCACCGCGACGGCCGGAAACCTGCTGACCGTGAATAGCAGCGCCGACACCAGCGGCGGATCGAATAGCTGCGCCGGAGGTACCACGACCTGCACGCTGCGCGAAGCGGTCGCCGAAGCCAGCACGACTGCGGGCGTTTACACCGCGCTGATGTTCTCCGGCGTCACATCGATTACAGTCGGAAGCCCGATCACGATCAACGGCCAAAGCATCATCATCATCGGTCCAGGCGCGTTGACGACGAACACGAATGCCGTCGGCGCTCCAACGTCGGCTGCGAATCTCACCATCAGCGGTGGTGGGTCCTCGCAAATATTCCAAGTCACCACCGGTTCGCTCATGGTTGACGGAATAACGCTCTCGGGAGGAAATTCTTCCGACAACTACGGCGGAGCGATCGAGAACTACGGTTCGCTCGCCATCGCAAATACGATCTTCAGCGGCAACGGCGGCAGCAACACGCAGTACGGTGGTGCTGTATTGGATGAAGGCACAACGGCATCGACAATTGCTGCCTCAACATTCACGAACAATACTTCAAAGTTAGAAGGCGGCGCCTATGTCGTGGACTCGGGGGCGTCGTTTAACCACGTCTTGTTCAGCGGCAATGTGGCGTTTGACGGAAGCAGCTATGGAGCCGGTGGCGCGATCTATGCCGGATGGGATTTGGCGGTCACCAATTCAACGTTTACGGCAAACGTCGCGGGCAGCACGAGCGTCTCTAATGTCAGCGGCTACGGCGGTGCTATTTACATCGACGACAGCTCGACCAGCCCGACGATCACGGGTTCGACCTTCGGGGGCAGCTCATCGTCTGCCGGCAACTTTGCGGGTGGCCCGGGAGCAACTGCCGAGGGTGAAGGCGGCGCAGTCTACAACGACGGCGACTATCCGCTAACGCTCAGCGGCAATACCTTTAGCAACAATACGGTCATGGGTGGCTCAGACGCGTCCGGCGGCGCAATCAGCGATTACGAAGGCGTCAACAGCACTGGCGACACGTTCTCGAACAATACCGCCGATGCAACGGCCGCAATGACCGGTTGCGAAATGTACGCCTACGGCGGTGCAGTCTATACGGACGACACGACCACGTGGACGACTGATACGTTCACCGGAAACCAGGCGCTCGGAACGCTCAACGGATCGGCAAACGTCTATGGTGGCGCGCTGTACGACTATGACGGCGGTGGGATTACCGTCACTGGCAGCACGTTCCAGAATAACACTGCGAACGGTGGCGTTTACGAGGCTTACGGCGGCGGCCTTGCCGTCAACGATTACTATGGCGTCGCGACGCTCACGAACGATACGTTCAAGGGCAATACGGTAACCGCGCAGAGCGGTTCCGCATTCGGCGGCGGCGCATTCGTCGAGTACTCCTACATCACGCTCAGCGGCCTCACGTTTACCAACAACACGGCGTCGATCACGGGCTCGACCACAGACAACGAAGCCTATGGTGGCGGGTTTGAATTCGGGGACGGCGATGAAGCGGAGACCGACTCGATTGCCCGGCGTGCTCCGCCGGCGATGGTCACCCGGCATCAGAAAGACGAGTCGCGACAGGCGAAACATGTGGCTCGCGTCTTCTCGCACACCCAAGCCCTAACGCTGGCGCACATGAACAAGAAATCGAAGCACGCGTCGACTGCGTACTCGCAGCGGACTGCGCCGGCGGCGAGACGCCGCGCGCAGACCTTCTCGGGCACCAGCACGATCACCAGCACCAGTTTCTCCGGCAACACCGCGAGCGCGGGCACGCAAGGCTACGCTTATGGCGGCGGCGCCGATTTTTCTGGATCGCCGGTCATCACGGCGACGACACTCAGCGGAAACTCTGCCACCACGACCTTTGCTAATAGTGATGGATACGCCGCGGGCGGAGGTTTCTCGAACGGCTCATACGGTGGCTGTTCCAGCATGACGTTCACGGGAACGGTCAGCGGCAACAGCGCGACGAACGCCGGCGGCGGAATCTTCAACGAGTGTGACGAGTTCACGGTCACGCAGAGTACGGTCTCGGGTAACAAAGTCACGGCTGTTGCCTACGCCTACGACGGCGGTGGCGGCATATACTCCGACTGCGAAAGCGTCGCGATTGGGCAGACGACGATCAACGGCAATTCGGTTGCCGGCACCGTTGCAGACTCGGGTGGCGGCGGCTTCTTGAACTACGACGGCGATGTGACGATCACGAACTCGACGATTACGGCAAACACGTCGTCAGTCGACGGTGGCGGAATCGAGAACACTTACTACTCAGAAACAGACCTCGTCAACGCAACAATCTATCAAAACACGGCGACCGGCAACGGTGGAAACCTGAGCATCGATTCAACCAGCTATGCGTACGTCGCGAATACGATCCTCGCCGGCGGCACGGCCGCAAACGGCAGCGACATTTGGAATCAGGAAACCAATGACTACGGCTTCTATTCGTACGGTTACAACCTCGTGCAGCAGAGCTCTAATTACGGTCCAAACGGCAGCTCTAGCAACGCGCCGCAAACCGGCGACATCATCGGACAGAGTCCGTTGCTCGCCACGGGCTTGGCAAGCAACGGTGGCCCGACCTTAACCATTGCGGACACGAGCTCGAGCCCCGGCAAGGCTCACATCCCGTTCGCGAGCAACGAGTGCAACGGATTCTCCGGTACGAACGTCGACCAACGCAACTTCTCGCGCGGCGCGAACAGTTTGTGCGACGTTGGAGCATACGAGCTCAGCGGAACCGCAACAACGCAGCAGGCCGCAGTCGTGCGGCACTCCCGCAACTCGACAAGTCAGCGAAGAACCCACTAGCAATTACAAGTAATTCCCTCCGCACGGTGGAAGCCGCCGTGCGGAGGGCTTTTTCTTGCTCCGTCACCTTCGCATTGCCGGTCTCGTTCTTGCCTCATGCTTTGCTCTGACGTCGTGCGGCGGGGGAGGCGGCGGGAGCTCGTTTCTCGGTAGCGGCGGAGGCCCGTCCGGGACAGGCGGCTCACCCGCCGGTGCGACCGCCGGCAAGGGAAGCGTTCAGTTCACCCTGATGATCCCGGGAACCGGTTCGTCGTCTACGACGACAACGTCGAGTGCGACGCGGATCGTGAGCGCCACCGTCCGCAAACCGCAAACGATCTCGTCGGGGACGGAATCGATCACGGTCAGCGTGAACGGCGCTACCCCCCAGATCTTCAATGTTTCGACGTGCACGGGTAGCCCAAATCTCACGTGCGTGCTTTCGGTCGGCGCGACGTACGGCCTCGATAGTTTCCTTATCCTCACGTACAGCGGGGCGAACGGAACGGGAACTGCTCTCAACGCAGCTGCCGTCACCATCAACGTCACGCAGGCCGGCCCGAACACGGGAAGCGCGACGGCCGGCAACCTGCTCACTGTCAATAATAGCGGCGACGGCAGCGGCGGTTCGAACAGCTGCGCAGGCGGTTCGACGACATGCACCTTGCGCGAAGCGATCGCGGAAGCCAGCACGACGGCCGGCGTTTTCACGGCCATCCTGTTCTCGAACGTCTCGTCGATCACGGTCGCAAGTCCGATCACGATCAACAATCAAAGCATCGTTATCATCGGGCCCGGCGCGCTCGCGGGGAACACGAGCAGCAGCGGCGCACCGTCGGCATCCGGCAATCTCAAGATCAGCGGCGGCGGCACAACACAAATCTTTCACGTCACTGCCGGCTCGCTCGCAGTCGACGGCATCACGCTGACCGGCGGCGTTTCGCCCGCAACGTGCAGCGGGCAGTCTGGATATAGCTGCGGCGGAGCAATCGAAAACTACGGCACGCTTTCGATTGTCAACACGGTCCTGAGCGCGAACGGGAACGCGAGCGTCAACTACGGCGGCGCCGTGTACGATCAAACCCAAGTCGGCGCAGCAACAGCCGTCGCCTACTCAACGTTCACGGGCAACGCCTCCCAACACGGCGGCGGATATTATCTCGGCTATTACGCTCCGAGTAATGGCGGCGCGGCGTTCAGTCACTGCGTGTTCGCAAACAATACCGCATCCGACGGCAGCTCCTACGGTCAGGGCGGCGCAATATATGCACAATGGAATATGAGCGTCGACAGCTCGACCTTTACAGGCAACGTTGCCGGGAGTGCGTCTACCAGCGGCTTCATTGGCCATGGTGGCGCAATCGAGCTCGCCTATGACGGCGTGTCGCCGACAGTCACGAATTCAACCTTCGGCGGTACGAGCGCTTCGGCCGGAAATTTTGCAGGCGGAGCAGGCTACAACGACACCGGCTTCGGCGGAGCCATCGCGAACGAGGCAAACTACCCGCTCGTTCTGAGCGGTGACACATTCGCCAACAATGTCTCGCGCGGCGGCTATGTTGCTCAGGGTGGCGCAATTGGCGACTTTCAAGGCATTACCAGCACCGGCGATACATTCACAAACAACTTGGCCGATGCAACCGCGGGCACATCGTCGGAAAGCGGCTACGCCAACGGCGGAGCAATCTACTCGGATTACAACAGCTCGTGGACGTCTGATACGTTCTCCTCGAATCAAGCCAAGGGCGGGTTGGCGGCGAATGGCGCGTACAACAGCCAGGCAGGCGGCGGCGCAATATATAGCGACGAGGGCGACCCGTCCGCGCAACTCAGCGCCAGTCAGACGACGTTCTCGAACAACGCGGCGAGCGCGGCCAATGAGTGTTATGGTGGCGCGGTTTACACCAATTGGAATGACTCGAGTACCGCGGAACCGTTCGCGAACGTCCAATTCTCGAACAACAGCTGTACTGCGACCAACAACGCAAGCTACGCGTACGCTCTAGGCGGCGCCCTTTATGTCGACTATGGCCTGATCAGCCTCGAGACTGTGACGTTCGCTAACAACAGCGTCTCCGCACGGTACACGCCCAGCGATACGAATTACTTCGCGTCAGCGTCCGGCGGCGGCTTCGAATATGATGACGGCTACTTCGACTGTGATTGCTCGTTCAAGCGGCGGACACCCGGCCCTAGCACCGCCGCTATCGCAGCGAGACTCGCGGCCGATCAGTACCGGCAAAAGCAAGTGCTCGCGCACATGCTGGCACTTGTGAGGCAACACCCGAATTCAAACGCGAAACGCCCTATTCACGGCATCGTCAATGCTCGATCTCCAATGGCCACGCGCACGATCGCGCAAAACGCGCCGAGCAACGGCGTCGATAGCGCGACGTTCACTGGAAACACGGCGACCGCCGTCGCTCAGCAAGCGTTCGCAGTCGGCGGCGGGGCAGATCTCTCGGGAGAAGCCTCGGTTACGAACTCGACCTTCACCGGAAACAGCGCGACGCAGTCCGGAACTCCCGGTGTAGGATTTGCAGCGGGCGGTGGCATCTCGGCATGTGAAAATTCAGGTGGCTACGGTATCTCGATCAGCGCAACGCTCACTGGAAACACTGCAACCAACGGCGGCGGCGGTATCATCATCGAAGATTGCTCCCTGACGATCCAAAACAGTACCATCTCGGGCAACTCCGTCGCGAGCGTGCAGAATGCAGGCGACGGCGGCGGCGGCGTTTATAACGGTGGGTATTTCGTGATTACCGGAAGCACACTGACCGGAAACTCGGTGAGCGGTTCCGTCGCCGACTCGGGGGGCGCCGGATTACTGAACTACGACGGAGCCGTCACCGTCGTCAATTCGACGATCTATAACAACAAATCGTCAATCGACGGCGGCGCCATCGAGAATTTCCTCGTCGCAGCGACAACGCTCATCAATGCAACTGTCTACCAAAACATGGCGTCGGGCAACGGTGGAGGGATCAGCAATGATCCGTACACCGCGGGCACGGGAAAGTCGTTTGTGTTCATCGCAAACACGATCGTCGCAAGCAACACCGCATCGGGTAGCGGTTCCGACATCTGGAATCTCGATACACTCACGTCAGAGGGCTACAACCTCGTGCAGCAAGGCTCAAATTATGGAAGCGGAACGAGCAACGCGCCGCAGACCGGCGACATCATTGGATTGAGTCCAGCGCTCGCATCGGCGCTCGCAAGCAATGGTGGCCCGACACAAACGATCGCGGACACGAGCACGAGCCCTGGCACGGGTCATATCCCGTTCGCAAGCGGCATGTGCAATGCGCAGGCCGGAACGAACGTCGACCAGCGCGGCTATGCACGCGGGGCCGGCGTCGTCTGTGATATCGGAGCGTTCGAGTTCAACGGAGTCGCGCCCGCGCAGCAAGCGATATCCGCGAAGAATATGCGCAACTCGACGAACTTCCGAAGAAGCCCCTAGCAATCAAAAGACCCCGCCGATCGCTCGGCGGGGTTTTTCGTTTAGAGGTCTTCGGGGTTGATGCCCTTCTTCACGTACTGCGTCTTCGTCGGCGGGATGCTGACGGAAACGTCAGGTTCGTAGTCGCCCTCGTACGTGACGGTGTTCTCTTGCAAGCGTTGCCGTTCGTACGGACCCATTAGCTTCGAGCTGAGTTCTTCGCCGCTGGGACCGATCACCGGACCCGGCGCTTCCTCGGGTTGCGCGAATCCGTCGTTGTAGATCGCGTACTTCGGACGGCCCTCTTCGTCGAGCTCTTGCCCTTCGGGTTGAATCGACACGTTGCGATAGCGCGACATGCCGGTACCCGCGGGGATGAGCTTGCCGATGATGACGTTCTCTTTGAGACCGAGCAGCGGATCGTACTTGCCTTTGATCGCCGCATCGGTGAGGACGCGTGTCGTCTCTTGGAAGCTTGCTGCCGAGAGAAACGACTCGGTTGCGAGTGAGGCTTTGGTGACGCCGAGCAACACCGGTCGCCCGACGGCAACTTCCTTGCCTTCAGTTTTCATCTGCTCGTTCTGTTCGTTGAACGCCGCTGCTTCAATAAGCTGACCTGGAAGCATCCGCGTATCGCCGCCGGTGACGACCTTCACCTTACGCAGCATCGAGCGAACGATCGTTTCGATGTGCTTGTCGTTGATGTCGACGCCTTGCGAGCGATAGACTTTCTGTACTTCCTGAACCAGGTAGTTCTGCAGCGCGGTCTCGCCCTTGTACTCGAGGATCTCGTGTGGATCGAGCGAGCCTTCCGTCAGCGGGCTGGCCGGTTCGACTTTGTCGCCGTCGTGCACGATGACGTGCGAGCCGAGCGGTGCTTCGTACTCATGCTCCTCGCCGGTCTTGTCGGCAACGATCACCGTCCGGCGATTGCGCGTCGTGTCTTCGACGACGCGAACCGTACCGTGAACCGTTGAGATCATCGCCTTACCCTTGGGCTTGCGCGCTTCGAAGATTTCTTCGACACGCGGCAGACCGGTGATGATGTCTTCGGTTGCCACGCCGCCCGTATGGAACGTGCGCAGCGTGAGCTGGGTGCCGGGTTCGCCGATCGATTGCGCGGCGATGATACCGACTGCCTCACCGATGTCGACTTTCTTTCCGGTCGCAAGATTGCGGCCGTAGCACATCGAGCAGACGCCGTACTTCGCTTGGCAGGTGAGGACGGAGCGAATCTTCACTTCGCCGATCTCTGCAGCGATGATCGCGGCGGCTTTCTCTTCATCGATCTCCTCGTCGCGCAGAACGATCTTCTTACGCGGTGAGGCCGGATCTTTGACGTCTTCCGCCGCGCGGCGGCCGATCATACGATCGAACAAGGGCTCGATCGTTTCCTTGCCGACGCGGATGTCGGTGACGATAATCCCGTCCGGCGTTGCGCAGTCTTCCTCGCGAATGATGACATCTTGCGCGACGTCAACCAGACGCCGGGTGAGATATCCGGAGTCCGCCGTACGCAACGCGGTATCGGCCAGACCCTTGCGCGCGCCGTGCGTCGAGATGAAGTACTCGAGAACCGTGAGGCCTTCTTTGAGCGAAGCCTTGACCGGAATCTCGAGAATGCGTCCCGACGGATCGGACATGAGTCCGCGCATTCCGCCGAGCTGCTTGACCTGTGCGATCGAACCACGCGCGCCCGACGTCGCCATCATGAAGACGGGATTGAGCGGGTTTTGCGCGGCTTGCATCGCGGCCGTCACGAGATCGGACGTTTGCTGCCAGATTTCGATCGTCTTGTTGTACTGCTCTTCTTGCGAGATGAAGCCTTGCTCGAAGAGACGGTGCAGCTCGTCGACCTTGCTCTGTGCGTTGGCGAGCAGCTTGTGCTTCTCGTCGGGCACGATGATGTCGTCGATCGCTACCGTCGTACCGGACTGCGTCGCGTAGTGGAAGCCGAGCGTCTTGATCTCATCGAGGAACTTGGCCGTCTCGGCGTTGCCGTACTTGCGATAGCAATCCGTGATCAGCTTCTTGAGCGCCGACTTGTCGACGATGTGGTTGACGTACGCGTGATGCCACTCGGCAGGGAACCCGCCGTTGAAGATCACGCGTCCGACCGTCGTGCGAACGAGGTGAGTAGCTACGCCGTTGCCGTTCGTACCCTTCGTTGCCCCATCGACCGGCATGCGAACGTTGATCCACTGCTGCAGCCCGATCCGTCCGTACTCGAAGGCGATGACCGATTCTTTGGCATCGCGGAACGTCGGCAGCGCCTGTTCGCCGCTTTCAGTCTTCTTGCCGTTCTTGGATTGCGGCCTTGCACTGGCTTCTACCGCAAGTCCGAGCGAGTCTTCTTCCGAGATCACGCCACGCGCAGGACCGCTGTACTCTTCACGCTGGAACGTGAGGTAGTAGAGCCCCAGCACCATGTCTTGGGTCGGAATCGAAACCGGGTTTCCGAAGCTCGGCTGCAAGATGTTGTTCGCAGAGAGCATCAGGATGCGCGCTTCAGCTTGTGCGCCGGCGCTCAGCGGCAAATGCACCGCCATTTGATCGCCGTCGAAGTCGGCATTGTACGGCGTGCACACGAGCGGATGCAAGTGAATCGCCTTGCCCTCAACCAGAACCGGTTCGAAGGCTTGAATGCCGAGACGGTGGAGCGTCGGGGCGCGATTCAGCAGGACGGGATGTTCGCGGATGACTTCATCCAGAACGTCCCACACTTCCGGACGCACACGTTCGACCATGCGCTTTGCGCTCTTGATGTTGTGCGCTTGTCCGCGATCGACGAGCTTCTTCATCACGAACGGCTTGAAGAGCTCGAGCGCCATCTCTTTGGGGAGACCGCATTGATGGAGCCTAAGCGTCGGGCCGACGACGATGACGGAACGACCCGAGTAATCGACGCGCTTACCGAGCAGATTCTGACGGAAGCGGCCTTGCTTACCCTTGAGGATGTCGGAAAGCGATTTGAGCGGACGATTGTTGGGGCCCGTCACTGGGCGTCCACGGCGTCCGTTGTCGATCAGCGCATCGACCGCTTCTTGCAGCATGCGCTTTTCGTTCTTGATGATGATCTCAGGAGCTGAAAGCTCGAGCAGTCGCTTCAGACGATTGTTGCGGTTGATGACGCGGCGATAAAGATCGTTGAGATCGCTCGTCGCAAAGCGGCCGCCGTCGAGCTGAACCATCGGTCGCAGCTCCGGCGCAATGACCGGAACCGCAGAGAGAATCATCCACTCCGGCTTGTTCCCGCTGGCCAGGAAGGCTTCGACGACTTCGAGACGCTTGATCGCTTTGATGCGCTTTTGTCCGCTGGTCTCGTGATATTCTTTCCGGAGCTCTTCTTGGAGTCTGCGCAGATTGAGATCTTTCAAAAGATCTCGGATCGCTTCTGCGCCCATTCCGGCTTTGAACCGGTTGCCGTACTTTTCGCGGCCTTCGCGATACTTTTGCTCAGTCAGAATCTCGCGCTTGCCAAGCGACGTGTCGCCCGGATCGGTAACGACGTACGCGGCAAAATAAATGACCTTCTCGAGCTGTCGTGGCGACATGTCGAGCAAAATTCCGATTCGACTCGGTACGCCTTTGAAATACCAAATATGCGAAACCGGCGTCGCAAGCTCGATGTGCCCCATCCGCTCGCGTCGGACTTTCGCGCGCGTGATCTCGACGCCGCAGCGATCGCAGATCATGCCTTTGAAGCGGATGCGCTTGTATTTACCGCAGTGGCATTCCCAGTCTTTAGTCGGCCCGAAAATCTTTTCGCAGAAGAGGCCGTCGCGCTCAGGCTTGAGCGTCCGATAGTTGATCGTTTCCGGCTTCTTTACTTCACCGAACGACCAGGCGCGGATTTGCTCAGGGCTCGCAAGCCCGATCCGCATTGCGTCGAAATTGTTGACGTCGAGAAGGTTCAATTTTACTCCCGCGGGATGCAGCCCGCACCGATTGTCGCGCTTCGGAGCTCAGAGGCGCACAGAATCAGGCGCAAAACGCTCTCGGGAAATAAAAAGAACCCGAGCTCGTCTTCGCCTGTTCGTTCGTACGCGTTCAGCGGCCGAGGGGCATAGACGAATAGTATACTGGGTCCCACATAACCCGTCAACGAGCAGGCAGTATGCGGGCAACGAGGGGATGCGCTAAGAGCGGGCTGCCGGTTAGCCGGGAAGAGCTCCTACGCCACCCAGTTCAAGAGCCGAAGTACTGCCGGATAAACGCTTCATAGGGGGTCCCCGCAATCTGGAAGCCTGCGTTAGTCACGAGTTTTGTCGCAGCTTCTGCCCCCTGACCTTTTTTTTCTGCCTCTATTATGCCAATCGCGACCGCGATTCGTGTACCACCTGCTCAATGAGTTAGGGTTTTTGTGCCCGGTGGCGCGCTTTCGATCGCCTCTCGGACCTTGCGGACATCCTCCGGTCTGATCGTTTGCACCGTATAGGGGATCGAGACGTAACGCATTCCCAGCGCCTCGACCTTAGGGCGCTCGGGCTCGTCTTGCTCCTCGGGCATCCGGACGTTGATGACCGTCCCGTACCCTTGAGCCGGCAAAGCGGCCAGCTCGGCGTCGGTCGGTTGGCCGGCGACGGTGAGTCCCGCAATCGTCACCTCGTTGATCACGACGTCTTCTCCAGGTCTTCGCCCGGTCTGAGATTCCCCGCTTCCATGAAGCGGCGCACCGATAGCGTATAGCCCCGCTGGCTGTCCTCGGCCTTGGCAGCCGTTTGGGCCCAATTCAGATACGCCCGGCCGCTGAGCCGCAGCAGGCGCTTAGCCAAATCGTCGTGATTGAGCGCCTCGGCCGCGTCGGCCGCGATCTTATACGCGGCACCGGCTCGATCGTGCGCACGCTGCTCTTCGAAGCGTTCGGCTTCGCCAATAGCGCGCTCCATCGCAGCCTCCGGCTCGCCGGAACGGACGAGTCGCATGAGTTGATCGAGCATTGCTCCGCGCGGTTCGCGCGCAGCCGGCGGTTGACCGCCGAAGAACGAAGCGGCGCCCGACATCGGTGAGAGCAGGTGGCGCCAGCGCAGCTGCGTGTCGATCGTCTGCACGAGGCTGCGGAAATCGAAGGGTTTCGAGACGAAATCTTGGACCCCGGCGTGCAACGCCTCGAGCTTATCTTGCGGACGCGAGCGATGCGTGAGCATCACGATCGGAATGTGCGCGGTCGTGTGTTCTTTGCGCAGCTTTTCCGTCGCCTCTTCACCGTCCATGACGGGCATGATCCAGTCCATCAGAATGAGATCCGGCTGCTCGCGGCCTGCGACCTCAATGCCTTCCAGTCCGTTCGAAGCTTCGAGGATCACGAAACGCTCGCGCTCGAGCAGCTTGCGAAGGAGGGTCCGCAGCGCTTCGTCATCATCCACAACGAGAACTCGGCCGCGCCCCGCCGATTCCGCCTGCGCCAGCGTGCTGGCCGTCGACATCGCGGCCCCCGCTGCGCGGACGCGCTTCTCGATCAGCTTGCGCGCATCAGCCGAGAGAGCATCGATATTTGGGATCTCGACGTAGCCGTACCGCAGCTCGCTAAGCCCGAGCGGAAATCCTGAATCGAAACGCAGCGGCGAGACGCTGAAGATCAGCTCGCGCGCCTCCTCGCTCGAGAGGCCCTTGCCGTCAAACCAGCCTTCGGGACTCTCGGCGGCCGGTATGACGAACTGTTCTTCCGAGAGCCAAACGCGGACTGCCTCGACCTTGCGCGTAGCGATCAATTCGCTGGCGAGACGATTTGCGAGCTCGACGCTCGAAACGACGCTCATGGTGCTGCGGTTCGGCTCGGCCGCGCGGCCCTCCCGCGGTAGAATGGCCTCCGAGGCGAGCACCCTACGTCGCGTCGAACCTACGGACCAGCGAGGTAACAACGTGGATAACGACAGCGTCGCCAAGCAAATGAACCGCGGGCTCTTCCTTGCGCCCGATCTCGACAATGATGAAGACGACGATCCGCTGCTGGAGCAAGCCCGAGAGAACGTCGATGACGATGTCGAGGAGATCGAAGAAAAGCGCGAAGGCAACTCGGACAATAAGAAAGACCGCCCATAACGGGCGGTCTTTTATTTACGGCAGCTCGATCTCGGAGAGATTCTTCTCGATCTTGCGCTTGACGCGTTGCAACGCGTTGTCGATCGACTTCACATGGCGGTTGAGATCGCGCGCCATTTCCTGGTAGCTCTTGCCTTCGAGATAGCTGAGCAGCACCTGCGATTCGAGATCCGAGAGATTCTCTTGGATGCGTTCCTTGATATCTTCGGAGACCTCTTGGTTGATGACGAGCTCTTCAGGATCGCTCGTCTTCTGCGAGGCCATCACGTCGAGCAGCGTCCGCTCACTATCTTCGTCGTAGATGGGCTTATTCAGCGAGATATATTGATTGAGCGGAATATGCTTCTGCCGCGTCGCCGTCTTGATCGCCGTAATGATCTGACGCGTGATGCACAATTCAGCGAACGCGCGAAAGCTCGAAAGCTTATCGGCCTTGAAGTCGCGGACCGCTTTGTAGAGTCCGATCATTCCCTCTTGGATAATGTCTTCGCGATCGGCGCCAATTAGAAAATAACTCTTCGCTTTAATGCGCACGAAGTTCTTATATTTGTTGAGCAAGAACTCCATTGCGAGGTTGTCGCCGGATTTCGCGATAGCGACAAGGTCCTCGTCCGGCCGCTCGTGATAATCGAGCGTTCCTTCGGACGGCTGCGTGAGCGCCATTATTTTTCTATTTACCTCAGGAAAGAACGACGCGCCGAAAACGCAAGCCGGGGCTTGTCGAACCGGGCACATCCCAATTGAGTATAGGGAGGTCCTCCCTAAGCAGTCAACAAGCTGCCCGTTGACGGCGTACCTCGAAGAGTAACACAGCCGCGGCCACGGATGCATTCAGGGAGGCAATTCGGCCGGCCATCGGGATGCCGAGCACCCAGTCGCACTCCTTGCGGACGACCGGGGAGAGGCCAACCCCCTCGGCGCCGATGACGAGCGCTAGGTCCCCTTTGAGGTCAGCCTGGTCGTAGGGTACCGCGTCCGCTGAAAGGTCCGCCCCCGCCACCCACAGCCCGGCCGCCTTGAGGGCTCGAACGCTCTGCGCGACGTTCGAGACGCGGACGATCGGCACGTAGGCCGTCGCCCCGGCCGAGGCCTTGCGGACAGTCGCGTTCACGCCGGCGCTGCGGCGTTCGGGTACGACGACCGCGTCAGCCGCGACCGCTTCGGCGGTCCGGATGACCGCTCCGAGATTGTGCGGATCCGTAATGTGGTCGAGGACCACGATGAGCGACGGCCGCGCGCGGTGCTCGAGAACCTCGTCGAGCGATGCATAGTCGAACGGCGCCGCAAAGGCAACGACGCTTTGATGCGCCTTGTACGGAAACTGCGCGAAGAAACCGCGGCCTTCGAATCGCACCGGAATTGCAGCATCGCCCGCCGCGGCAAGTATCTCGCGCAGCGCCGGATCGCGCCTTCGTACGTCGCCGACATGGATCCGAAGCAGCTTCTCGCCACCGGCCAACGCTTCCGAAACGGCATGAACGCCGTAGACGATGCCGTCGAGATCGAGGACGCTACGGCGATTTACTCGCCGGCGAGGGTCCAGGTCGTCGTTCCTTCGCGCGTGTCGCGCAGCTCGATACGCTCGGCGATCAGCGCATCGCGAATCCGATCCGCCAGCGCGAAATCTTTCTTGCGACGGGCTTCATCACGTGCTTCGATCGCGCGCGCAATGATTCGCTCGCCGCTCTCACCGTCCGGGACGACAACCGCCTCCAAACGCGCGATTAAGCGCTGCGCGACTGCGTCGATGTCGACCTCGATGACAGGTTCCTCCAGCCACCGTTCATCCGGCCCGAGGCCAAGCAGGGTGAGCACGTATCCGAGCGCGCGTGCCGCGTCGAGCGCTTCTCCGCCCTGGACGTACTCTTCGATGCGATCTACCGTCCCGAAGACTTCCGCAATGGCCGCCGCGGTGTTCATATCGTCGGCCAGCGCCTCTTCAACGCGCGTGACGATGCCGTCGTGTTCGGCGTGTGTCTCGAAATCGATGGTCTGACCGTTTGTCAACGTGCGCCAAGCTTTACGCAGCTTGTTGATTGCGACGGTCGCTCCACTAAACGAATCCTCCGTGAAGTTCATGCGCTTGCGATATCCGGTTTGTAAGAACAGCAATCGAATCGCTTGCGTGTCGGCGCGGTCGAGCAGCTCGTAAAGCGGCTCGTAATTCCCGAGCGACTTCGACATCTTGCGCTGCTCGAACAAGAGCAAGCCGCCGTGCACCCAGACATTCACCATCGGCGGCGTCAAGATCGACTCGGTTTGCGCGATCTCGTTTTCGTGATGCGGAAAGATCAGATCGGCGCCCCCGCCGTGAATGTCGAAGGGCTCACCAAGCAGATCGTGCGCCATCGCGGAGCACTCGATGTGCCAGCCGGGACGGCCCGGCCCAAAACTCGACGGCCATGACGGCTCGCCGGGCTTCTCGAATTTCCACAACGCAAAATCAAGCGGATTCTGCTTCTTCTCGTTCTCGCGGATGCGTGCGCCGATCATCAGCTCGTCCAGATTTTCACCGGACAGCTTGCCATACCGCGAAAACGACCCGACGCGGAAATAGACGCCGTCGTCGCTTGCGTACGCATGGCCAGTTTCGACCAGCTTCTCGATCATGTTCAGAATCTGCGGAATATACTCGGTCGCGCGCGGTTCGACGTCGGGTTCTGCGACGCCGAGCCGGCGCATCGAGCGCTTGAAGCTCGAGTAGTACCGCTCGATGATTTCGTGCCACGGACGACCTTCTTGACGTGAGGCTTCGATCGAGCGGTCGTCGATGTCGGTCACGTTTTGCACGTAGGTGACCTTGTAGCCGAGGTGCCGCAAATAGCGCCGAAAGACGTCGAAGAACAAAAACGAGCGGGCGTGACCGAGGTGCGGTTCACCCGAGGGCGTCAATCCGCAGACGTACATCCGCACTTCGCCCTTGCGCACGGGCGAAAATTCCTCGACCTTGCGCGAGAGCGTGTTATAGAGCCGCAGCATCCAAACTATCAGGTTCCGTGCTCTGGGTTGCTATCGTTTCGGCCGATGCCTGCGCGATGCGCAAGCGCTCTTCGAGGGTGCGAATCCGCGCTTCGAGCCGCGCGATCATCGTCGCGGTCGGGTCGGGCATCTGTACCTGCGCGCGAGATGAAGATTCAGATGAAGGTTCAGATGAAGGTTCAGATGATTCCGCCGCTGGTTTCCCGTCTTTCGAAACGATTCGGCCGGGAATGCCGACGACCGTCGCGCCGGGCGGAACGTCTTTGACGACGACCGAGCCCGCACCGATCTGCGCGTTGTCGCCAACGAGAATATCACCAAGAATGGCCGCGCCGACGCCGACGACGACATTGTCGAGCAACGTGGGATGCCGTTTTCCACCCTTGAGCGAGGTGCCGCCCAACGTTACGCCTTGATACAGCGTCACGTCGCGTCCGATGATCGTCGTCGCGCCGATCACGACGCCCATCCCGTGATCGATAAAGAAACCCTCGCCGATCGTCGCGCCCGGATGAATCTCGATCCCGGTTGCAAACCGCACGATGTGCGCGAGGAATCGCGGCAAGACCGGAACGCCGGCCCGATACATCGCGTGCAACGCACGGTGCGCGGTAATCGCGTGGAACCCAGGATACGAAAGCACGACGTCGAGCACGCCTTCGGCGGCGGGGTCCCGTTCGAGCGGCGCCCGCAGATCGGAAAGAAACGTTTCCCACGCTTTCGTCATGCGACTATCCCTTAACGCGCATTCGCTGCGTCACGGTTGCCGGACGCTCCGGCCTCCTCGATGCGCGCGCGGATGCGAGCTTGACCGAGTAGTGGGAACACGAGCGCGAGCGGCGCGCCCTTCTCATGGCCGGTCAGAACGATTCGAACCGCGTGGTACGCTCGCTTCTTCTCAACGCCGAAAAGCTCCGCGAGCTTCGGAATGCTGCGGGGATCGGGCTCCTCGGCAAGCGCGATGAGCAAGCGCCGGACATTCCCGTCGGCGAGCAGCTCGCGCTCATCGGCGGGCACTGCGACGGCATCGCCGGATAGTTCGTTTACGATCGGCCGTGCCTGCGCAATCGTCTGTAGCTCTTCCCCATAGGCGTCGAGGAACAGTTCGACCCATTCGGGACTCTGCGGGAAGCCCCACCGCCGCATCGCGTCCGAAAGTAGGTTCGCGAATTTTTCACGAGGTAGCCTGCGTAGCGCGCGCTGGTTGAACGCGAGCAGACGACCTTCATTAAAGATCGCGCCGCCCTTATGAACTCGCTCGAGTGAAAACAACTGGGTGAGATCCGGAAGGGTAAATTCCTCGCGGCCGCCCGGAGCGGACCACCCAAGAAGCGCAAGATGGTCGATCATTGCTTCCGGCTGTATGCCGATCTCTCGAAATTCTTCGATGCTCACGGTGTCGTGCCGCTTCGAAAGTTTTTGATGCTGTTCGTTCAGGATCAACGGAACGTGCGCGTATCGCGGCGAGCGCAGTCCCAGAGCATCTTGCAATGCCATTTGCACAGGCGTGTTCGGCAAGTGCTCGTCGCCCCGTACTACGACCGTGATCTCCATCAGCGCATCGTCGATCGCCGCCGCGAAGTTGTAAGTTGGGCCGCCGTTCGATTTCAGGATAACGGGATCGGGGAGCGTCGCGTTCTCGAACGCCACTGCGCCCTTGACCAGATCGTCGACGACGGTCTTGCCTGCCGGTATCCGGAAACGCAACGCGCCTTCGTCTTCGTACGCGAGCTCGAGATCGCGCAAGCGCCGCGCGTGCGCGGTGTAGATTTCGAGCCGTTCCGACTGACGATACGGTCCGTGTTTTCCGCCTCGCTCAGGACCCTCGTCGTAGTCCAAACCAATCCAGTGCAGCGCGTCGAGCAGCAGCGCTTCGGCCTCAGGACGATTTCGGCTGGCGTCCGTGTCTTCGATGCGCAACACAAACGCGCCGTTCGTCTTGCGCGCGAGCAGATAGTTGAACAATGCGGTGCGCGCGCCGCCGACATGCAACATGCCGGTCGGTGAAGGAGCAAATCGTAGACGCTGCGGGACGCTGTAGTCGAGCTGGCTCATCGTTTCTCGATCAATGCGACCGCGTGCGCGGCAATTCCGCTCCCGTCGCCGGTGAATCCCATGCCGTCGGTCGTCTTGGCTTTGATGCTCACCTGCGCGAGCTCGACGCCGAGCACGCCCGCAATCGAAGCACGAATCGCGGCGATGTGCGGCGCGAGCACCGGACGTTGCACGATAACCGTGGCATCCAGATTGCCGACCTCATACCCGGCGTCGGCAAGCATCTGTACACACGCTGCCAACAAATACATCGAATCTGCGTTGCGATAACGCTCGTCGCTGGATGGGAAGTGCGTGCCCAAATCGCCGAGTGCGCACGCCCCCAAAATCGCATCGGAAATCGCATGCGCAAGCGCATCACCGTCCGAATGACCGGCCGGTCCACGATCGTGCGCGATCTCGACGCCGCCGACGATGAACTTGCGCCCTGTTTCGAGTCGATGGGCGTCGAAGCCATGACCGATGCGCACTAGACTGCTGTCCGTTCGCGCAAGATCAGCTCGGCGCGTGCAAGATCGGCCGGCACGGTCACTTTGAAATTCTCCGCATTCCCCTCAACCACAATGACATCCAGCCCCGCACCTTCGAGCAGCGCGGCGTCGTCGGTTACCCGAATCCCCTGCGCTTCGGCCGTCCGGTGCGCTCGCAGTAAATCATCGAGCATTCCGAACTGCGGCGTTTGAGCCGCCCATAGCTTGGCACGATCGAGCGTTCCGGTCACCTTGCGTGAACCGTTGACGGTTTTGATCGTGTCGACGACCGGGATCGCGAGCAGCGCACCCACGCCCGGAGCGACCGCCGCCATTCCGCGACGGACGTCGCTCGGTCCAATCATGGGCCGCGCGCCATCATGAACGAACGCATACTGTTCTCCGGTACCGCGTTCCGAAAGCGCGACGAGCGCAAGCCGCACGCTATCTTGCCGCTCCGCTCCGCCCACGATCACCGTTGAGCGCAGATTCGGCGCCGCGCGCTTGACCAGCGCTTCGACGGATGGAACGAATTCGGACTCCGTCGTCACGACGAGCGCGCTGATCTCCGGCATCGATGCAAACGTTTCGACCGACCACGCCAGCATCGGCTTTCCCGCAATGTCGATCAGCTGTTTCGGTTGCCCGAAGCGCTGTCCGCGTCCGGCGGCGACGATGATTGCCCCCCAGCTCATCTTTTCGTCTTCGCAAAGATCATGCGGCCGGCGACCGTCTGCAGCACGCTGGTGACGACGACGTCAGCACTTTCGCCGATCAACCGCCGTCCGTTTTCGACGACGATCATCGTACCATCGTCGAGGTAGCCGATGCCCTGTTGCGCCTCTTTACCTTCACGCAGGATCGCGACGTGCATTTCCTCGCCCGGCAGAACGATCGGCTTCACGGCGTTTGCCAATTCGTTGATGTTCAAGACGGCGACGCCCTCGACGTGGGCCACGCGATTCAAGTTGTAGTCGTTGGTGACGAGCCGTCCGCCGGTCTCGCGCGCCATGCGCACGAGCTTGGCATCCACGCCGACGACGTCAGGATAGTCGATCTCGCTGATCTCGATCGGGACGATCTCTTGCAATTTGGCGAGCACGTCCAGAGCCCGCCGTCCACGCGAGCGTTTCATGCCGTCGGTCGAATCGGCGATCAATTGAATCTCGTGCAAGACGAATCGTGGAACGACATACGGCGGGTCGAGAAATCCGCTCTCGACGATTTCGGTGATGCGGCCGTCGACAATCACGGACGTATCAATGATCTTGTCGGGGACGTTCGGCGCGTCTTTCGCGCGGGCGTCCATCAAGCCGACGCGCTGCTTAGCGCCGACACGCGCACCCAGGTACGCGGCGAAGACGCTCACGATCAAGTACAAGACGGCGGCTACATAGACTCCGGCTTGACCGACGAAACGAATGTAGTCAAAGAGAATGCTCTTGATCAGGAACGCGATGATCAATCCGGCGATGAGTCCCAACACGCTACCGGCGATTTCGCTCGGAGCACGACGCTCGATACTACGTTCCGTCGCCGAAAGAGCGCTCTCGAAAAAGAGCTGCGCGTACGGCGTCAACAGCACGCCTGCGAGCGCGCCGACGACGGGCGAAACGATCAAGAGCGTAAGCTGTAGCCGAGAGCTCGCGATGTGGAGCGAAAGCGTGTGGTCGTACAGCTCGCGCCCCAGCAAAAATCCCGCGGTCGCGAATGCAATCGCAAACAGAATCCGCAGGAGCGCTCCGGCTACGTCGGCTTCGGGCTTACGCGATGAACTCTGCGCAGACATCGTTAGCAACAAATCTGCCGGCGTCCGTCAACCGCACGTGCGTCGGCGTTATTTCGAGCATCCCGGCCCCTTCGAGGTCGCGAATCGAACGTTGGTATGAAGACAGAAAATCAACCCCATAACGTTCGCGGAAACGAGACAGATCGACTCCTTCTTCGGTACGCAGCGCAAGCATCGCCGCCTCGCCGACCTGCGCTGCCCCCACCAGGCGCTCAGAGCTCCCAGGGATCGGGCTGCCGGATAGCGCGGCGCGGACGTACTCTTCGAGGTCGCGGGTATGGACCGACCGCGTCCCTTCCAGGTACGAAGCCGCGCCGACGCCGAGTCCTAGATACTCACCATTAAGCCAATAGTTCTGGTTGTGCCGGCAGCGGAATCCGGGGCGCGCAAAATTTGAAACCTCGTAATGCTGGAATCCCGACTGAACGAGGCGATCGATCGCGTAACGGTATTGATCGGCTTCGAGGTCGTTGCCGGCGAACGCCTCAGGCTGCCGCTTCTGCCATTCTTCATATGGCGTCGAAGGCTCGATGGTCAACGCGTACGTCGAGATGTGTTGCGGCTCGAGCGCAAGCGCATGGTTCACCGAGCGCTTCCACGACTCGAGCGTTTGGCCCGGAACGGCAAACATCAAATCGAGCGAGAGATTGTCGAATCCAGCCTCACGCGCGCGCCGCATCACCACCTCGACGTCGTGCGGTGTATGTTGACGACCGAGCGTTTTCAGCTCGGTGGGTTCGAACGATTGCACGCCGATCGATAATCGATTGACGCCGGCGCGACGATAATCCGCGAAGGCTTCGCATAAGTCCGGATCCGGGTTGGCTTCGAGCGTAATCTCTGCGTCCGCCGGCAAACCAAACCGCGCGCGCAGCGCTCGGATCAGGTCGACGAGGGCGTCGGGGGCAATCGTATTCGGGGTTCCGCCGCCAAAAAACAATGTCGATCCCACGATCGGCGGTGCGGATGCAATCTCAGCACGCAATCCGGAAAGATAACGCTCCGCCGAACTGCGCCGGAACGGCCACTTCGCGAAATCGCAGTACGGACAGATGTACGGGCAAAATGGGAGATGGACGTAGATCGAGGCCATCATCCGCCAGAGAACAACGAGAAGATACCGGTGGCTCCCATCCCAGCGTGGACCGCGATCGCGGGTCCCGTCTCGAGGACGTCCAAGCGGGCGGGCGGCGTTGCCAGTTTCGAGAGCAGGCGTTCGCGCAACGTCTCGGCGCTTTGGAGCGCCCCGGCATGGACGATCGCGATGCGCGCGTCCGCGGCATTCGCAACATGCGCGACCGTTGCATCGACGAGCGTATCGAGTGCGCGTTCGAAAGTACGAACTCGAGCGAACTCCGCAACTTTTCCGCTCTCGTCGAGCGTGATCACCGGCGAGATCTTCATGATCCCGCCGAGCATCGCCATCCCTTTGGAAACGCGGCCGGTCCGCACGGCATGCGAAAGATCGGGAACCGCTGCAAAGAGCCGCTGATGCGAACGCAATTCTCCAAGTGCGCGGATAATCTCCGCGCCACTCTTGCCGTTCGCAGCGAGCTCAGCGGCCGCGTGCACGAGCAGCATCAGGCCGCCCGAGACCGTGCGCGAATCGAAGATGTGAATCGTCCCGGGCGGAAGATCTTTGGCCGCGGCGTGCGCTGCATTGATCGTGCCCGACAGCGCCCCTGAAATAGAAATGCAGACGATCTCGGAACCCTCTGCGGCATGACGCGCAAAACACTCGGCGTAACTCGCCGTCGAGGCTTGTGAGGTCGACGGGAGGATCCCGCCCGCGCCAAGCCGCGCGTAGAATTCCTCGCGCGTGATATCAATCCGATCGCGGAAGCTCGACTCGCCGAAATTGACAAACAACGGTACGACGTCAATGCCCGAACGCTTCGCGACGTCCGGCTCGAGATCGGCCGTCGAGTCGGTAACGACCGCGACGCGCAAACTAGGCGCGGGCTGCTTGTACGAGCGGGGCGACGAGACCCGCGATCTTACCGATGACGTCCTCGCGCACTTCGGTCGCCGCGACGCGAATCGCGTTGCGAATTGCAACGCGGCTGCTGCGACCATGCGCGACGATGCAATTCCCGCGTAAACCGAGCAGCGGCGCACCGCCGTACGTCTCGTAGTGCAGGGTGCGCTTCAGACGCGAGAAGGCACGCCGCGTCAACAGCGCGCCGAGCTGCACGTCCGGACCGCTGGTGAGCAGCGCATCGCGAATCGCGGCCTGCAGTGCAATGCTCTCCGCTTCCGCGAGCTTGAGCATGACGTTTCCGACAAAGCCGTCAGTCACGAGCACGTCGGCGCGCCCGGAGAAAACGTCGCGTCCTTCAGCGTTTCCGATGAAGTTGATCGGTGCCGATTCCAAGAGCTCTGCCGCTTCGAGAACTTGCGCATTGCCCTTGCCGCGCTCTTCGCCGATCGACACGATCGCGACGCGCGGCGACTTCATCCCAAGCACGGCCTGCGCGTACGCCGAGCCCATGATGCCGAATTGCATCAGCCACTCTGGCTTGCAGTCGACGTTCGCACCGGCATCGATGAGAACGACCGGTTGCAGCGGCGTCGGAAGAATCGTCCCGATCGCAGGACGCGCGATTCCGGCGATCGTTCGCAAACGGATCAACGCGATCGCAAGAAATGCTCCGCTGGATCCCGCCGAGACGATAGCGTCGGCCTTATTTTCGCGTACGAGCTCGATCGCCGCGCCCAAGCTCGAACGCTCGGCGCCGCGAATCGCTGCCGATGGTGCGACGTCCATTGGTATGACTTCGGGTGCGTGCACGATCGGAATCTCGTCCTTGCCGACGCCGGTATAAAACGGTTGGATCAGATCTTTGTCACCGACCAGGACGACGCGCGCAAATCCATCGCGATACGCCGCGATTGCGCCAGCAACGATCTCACGAGGTGCATTATCGCCGCCCATCGCGTCGACCGCGATGACGGGCCTGTCCTTACCGTTCAAAAGCCACCATGTATTCGGATGTTCGCTGCCCGCCAAAAAACCATTCAAATTCGACCTTCGGCAGACGCTCGCGAAGCGCATGCGTCAGGTGCTCGACGTCGCGCTCCTTCTGGGATCCCCCGTAATAGAGCGTGACGAGGCCGCCTGCTTCCGCACCCAGCTGCAAAACAGCAGCCTCCAGCAACCCTTCGGTTGCCGCCGCGGCGATCGCCGTTGCGCGTACGCGTTTCGAAGCGTCATCCATCTCCTGAACCGATGGAATCGGCCCGTTCTCGATCCGGCTACCATATTCGACCAGAACGGCCAAACTCGAGGCTACGCTTTGTGTGCGGACAACGATCACCGTCTTGCGGCTTGCGCCATTCTGCGGAGCGCGAAGCACGGCTGCATTATCCGCGAGCACGACGACGACGTCAGCGCAAGCTGCATCGATCGCGGCTGAAATCTCGGCGTCACATCCATTGGGTCCGTCCGCGACGATCGTCTCGTCAGCGCCGAGCTCGCGCGCAATTCGCTCGAATCCGAGTCCGGGAACGACCGCAACGAAAGAAAACAGTCGCGCCGGCCGCTCTTCGACGAAAGCGCGATGTTGCTGCTGCATGTCGTCGACCTTTACGCGGTCAAGCGTTCCGTGCTCGGCAGCAAGCGATTGCACGAGTTGCGGAACATCGGTGTGAATGTGCACGCGCAACATCTGCGATATACCGGCGACGAGCAGCGAGTCGCCATGCGGAGTCAAATACTTCTTGAGGCCTTGCGATTCGATTGTTGCGTCGCACAAGAGGAACTCGGTGCAATACCTGTTTGCCGAGACGTCCTGGCGCCCTCTGAAGGAGTGGATGCGATTCGCGCGTCGCGGATACGAGGTTACGTGCTCGCTCGCGTCCGGCTCGAAACGCAAGATGCCTTCGAGAAAATATAAGAAGCCCGCCGCACCCGCATCGACGACGCCCGCTTCGCGCAACACCTCGAGGCGCTGCGGCGTCCGTTCGAGCGCCTCGCTCGTTGCCCGCACGATCGCATCCCCGAGCGCATAGAGCTCGTTCGTGCGCGCACCGCACGCGACGGCTTCTTCCGCAGCCGCGGTCGCTACCGATAGGATGGTCCCCTCGACCGGATCGAGGACGGCGCTTCGCGCCTCCGTGACCGCACGGCCCAGAGCCGTTCCAAGGTCGCGTGCGCTAATCGCGTCGAGCTGGCAAACCGCGTTCGCAAAACCGCGGAACATCTGCGAGAGGATCACCCCCGAGTTTCCTCGCGCCCCGAGGAGAGCGCCGCTGGCTGCGGCTGCGGCAACCTCTCCAAGGGCGGGATTCCGAGTGCGCCCCGCCTCGAGGAGCGCGGACCTGGCCGTCAGGTAGAGATTGGATCCGGTGTCACCGTCGGGGACCGGAAAGACGTTGATGTCGTTGAGGACGCCCCGGTACTTCTTAAGGAAGTAGGTGCCGGCAGCGATGATTTTGGTGAAGCCCAGCCCGTCGAGCGCGGTGACCGCCAGCATTGAGTCGTCCTTGGGGGACCGCGGGGGCCGCTTCCTCCCTACAGGAACGCTGACATGGACATTCCGCGGCCGGGCGTGGTATTATTCCGCGGTTGCTCCGCCGACATATCGGCGAAGCGTGTCGATTCTCGAAGGGCAGTTAGATGGCGAAGCGTTGCGATGTTTGTGGCAAGGGACCGATGGCGGGTAACAACGTCAGCCATGCCATGAACAAAACGAAGCGCCGCTGGCTCCCGAATCTCCAACGCGTCCGCATCGACGACCACGGCACGCACAGCACCGCCCGCGTGTGCACCTCGTGCCTACGCGCGAAGAAAGTCCGCCGCGCCGGCTAGCTAGAGACTCTCCCACCCCGTGGGATCGAGCTCGCGCGTGCCGTCCGCGTCGCGCAACCGAACTGAAGCCTCCGCTGTAATCGTACCGACGCGTGCGAGCGGCCGGCCGAACGTGCGCTCGAAGCGACTTGCGATTGTGGAGAATGCGCGCGGCGCGATTGCGACGAGCAGCTCGAAATCTTCGCCGCCGCCGAGCGCGTACGCAATAGGCTCCCTTTTTAACGCTTCGGCAACCGGACGCGCACATGCAGCAATCGGCACGGCGGCAGCTTCGATCTCGGCGCCGACCTTCGAGGCCAAGCACAAGCGGCGCAGATCGGTCGAGAGCCCATCCGAGATATCCATCATCGCGTGGACGTTGGACGATTTACCGAAGCGCCGGCCTTCGGCCACCCGCGCGTGCGGACGTCGATAGGCCGCGATTGCATCGCTGAAGCGCGCGTCGTTACTTTGCGGGCGTTCGAGTAAAATATCGATTCCTGCACGGCTCGCACCGAGCGGACCCGTGACGGCGAGCACGTCACCCGGCCGCGCACCGCTGCGCAGCTTTCGATGCGAGGGACGAACCTCGCCGATCGCGGTGATCGAAAGTAGGAGCGACGGTGCGCGCACGACGTCGCCGCCGACGATTGCGATCCCGCACTTCTTTGCGAGCTCCGCCATGCCGCGATAACAATCCAATATCCAGGCTTCGTGTACGCCGCGCGGAACGCCGAGCGCAACCGTCGCAAGCACGGGACGTGCGCCGACCGCGGCAAGATCGGAGAGATTCGAGACGAGCGCGCGCCAACCGACGTCTTGCGCACTCATGCCGTCGCGCAGAAAGTGGACGTCTTCGACCAACGCGTCGGTCGTGATCACGCTCTCGGCGTCGCGCGCTGGCTTCCAAATCGCCGCATCGTCGCCAATGGCCGCGCGAATTTTTTTCCCCTGCGACGCGTATGTCGTCGCAGCGATCGCGCGAATCGCCTCGATGAGGCGGTCTTCGGCGCTTGCGCTCGCCGTCAGCGGCTCGACCGGCTGCTGATGCGTTCCCGCAGTGACCGCACGGCCTTCGCCGGATCCGGCGCTTCGAACACCGACGAACCTGCGACGAGAATCGTCGCGCCGGCTTCGCAGGCGCGCTCGATGTTTGAACTACCGATCCCGCCGTCGATCTCGAGCTCGCACTCGGGATTACAAGCGTCGATCAGCTCGCGCGCTTCGACCAACTTCGCGAGCGCATGCTCGATAAACGGCTGTCCGCCGAACCCCGGATTGACGCTCATGACGAGCACCAGGTCCGCTTCTTGGATGATGTCTTGCAGCATGGCGACCGGCGTTTGAGGATTGATCGCAATGCCAGGCTTTACACCCGCCGAGCGCAGGTGCGTCAGCAACCGGTGCGCGTGCGGCGTCGCCTCGTAGTGAAAGGTCACGTATTGGCAACCAGCCTCGATGAATCGATCGACGTAACGCTCGGGCTCAACGATCATCAAATGTGCATCGAACGGAAGCTTCGTGAGCTTACGCAAGTCGGCGACGATCTTCGGGCCCCAGCTGATATTCGGAACGAACGAACCGTCCATCGTATCCAGATGAAACATGTCGGCGCCGCCCGCCTCAGCTGCAGCGATTTGCTCCGCAATCTTCGCAAAATCGGCCGCCAGAATCGACGGCGCAATACGAACCTTGCGGATCATGGCGGTGATTGTCCGACGTGTCCGGGCGATGGCGTGGGACGCGGTGGCTCTTTGCCGAGCTGCGTCTGACTCTGAAGCTCGTTGTTCAAATAGACGTCAACCCAGGACGTTCCGACGACGGTGACATCGAAGTCGAGCCGCTGGCCGGGCATTGCAAATCCGTCGTAGACGTTCCACTCACCGGTATCGTCGCGCGCGCTAATACGAACGCGTTGTGACTGACCGCTTTCATCGTTCGGTATGACCACCGCCGTGTGTACTTGGCGAATGAGATATCCGTATTCCCCCGGTCCAGCGCTGACTTGCAGCGATACCGGCTCGAGCGAATCGCTGAGAATCCCGGGACCAGGCATCTGCCGGACCACGGTGCCGCGCGGCGGTCCGTTGATACCAAACGGCGTCCATACAACTTGGCCCAGATGAACTTTTGCGCGATCGGCATCGGCGCGTGCCGTGTTGATGTCTTGACCGACGAAGTTCGGCGCGCGCACGTTCGTCGGCGGACCTTTCGAAAGAACAAAGCTTACGGTCGTTCCTTCGCGTACGCTCCCGAGCGGCGGCGGATTCTGTGCAACGATATGATTGAACGGAACATCGTCGTTGGCGACCATGGTCGTCCTGCCGAGGTTGAGCTTCAAACGCGAAAGTGTCAGCCCAGCGTCACGCAGCGATGCAAATCGCAAATCCGGCATCGTATAGATGTTGACGCCCTGACTGACGATCAGCGAAACTTGGCGGCCTTCACGCACTCGCGTCCCCGGCGCCGGCTGTTGCGCCATCACGACGTCACGCGGAAATTGCTCGCTGATCGCGCGCGAGACGACGACCATCTTCAAATGCACGGCCTCGCCGAGCGAGATTGCGTCGGTTTCGGTTTGCCCAACCAGCGACGGGACGAGAATCGCCGCGCCCGATGGAGCGAAGAAATCCTCGATCGCGCGGAAGAACCACACGCCGACGCCGACTGCAAAGGCGAGCGCAAGCGCAAAGACGAGATCGCGGTCGGCTAGCCACCGGCGCGCCTCTGCAAGCGGCAGACGTTTCGCTTGCGGCTTCAACTTCGCAATCAAGCGCGCGCTAAGGCCTCGACCTGCGCTTCGTCCAGCTGCAAATTCGAATAGACGCGCTGTACGTCTTCATGTTCTTCGAGCGCTTCGAGAAACGCGATCATCTTACGCAGATTCTCGCCGTCGGAGTGAACGGGTTGCTTCGGCTCCATCCCGACATATGCGTCGGTCACGCGCAACCCTTCGGCGCTGAGTGCCTCGCGGACTTTGCCGAGCGCCGTGTCTTCCGTGAGGATCTCCGAACGCTCGCTTCCGAAGCGCACGTCGATCACGCCGTCACCGGCCGAAAGGGCTTTTTCGGTCAGCGCATCCTCATCGAACTTCCCGCTCTCGACATCGATGATTCCGCGTGCGTCGAACATCCAGCCGACGCTGCCGGTCTCACCCAGATTCCCCTCGTTGCGCGTAAACAGAAAACGGATCTCCGAAGCGGTCCTATTCCGATTATCCGTCGCGGCGTCGATGACGACCGCAAGCCCGGCTGGGCCGTAACCTTCGTAACGAATTTCTTCGATCTCACGCTCGCCGGCGCCGCTGGCTCGTGCGATCGCGCGCTTGATGTTGTCAGCAGGGACATTGTTCTCGCGAGCCTTCTCGACGGCCATCTTCAACCGGTAGTTCGCCTCCGGATCGGGCGAACCGGATTTGGCCGCGAGAATGATCTCTTTGGAAAGCTTTGAAAAGAGCGCGCCGCGTTGCGCATCGGCTTTTCCCTTGCGCAACTTGATATTGTGCCACTTGGAGTGCCCGGACATAACTGGCGGTTTGATTTGTTGTTACGCGACCCCTCGGGGAATCGTGCAGTGTCGTAATAGTGAGGGAGCGACGGCTTGGGGGCCCACGCGAAGCGTGGGGGGCGCGGAGCCTGGGGCGGAGCGCCTTTTAAACCGGGTGAGGGCCGAGGACAGCCGCGACGATCACGATGACCGTACCGACGGCCGTCAATCCGGCCAGGACCATCGCAATTGTTTGACCGTCACGCTCGTCATCGTGTTCGCTCACCCATTTTCCGATAGCAGGGAGCGCGATGAGCGCCAAAATGACAAACACTACGGTTGCACGCTCGTACGGGTCGACTTGTGCGAGGATGCGTGCGAGATTCAATTCGGCTTGATCCAGCTGAGGCCGTGCGGATGCGGATGCCCCGGAAGCATCTCGAGCCAATTGTCGAGCCACATCCGCTCGTGCCACTGATCGTACGTAATGGGCTGCGCGGCCAGCACGGGGTAGAAGAAAATGAAACAGGCCAGCACGCCGGCGAGAAACGTCGCGATCCAAAAGCGATTTTCAGGTTTTACCCAAGCGCGTTGAAGGACGACGGCGTTGGCGATCACGATCACCGGGAGATTCGGGAAAAAGTGATATTCAAACGCAATCCGCGGCGTAAGAATCCACGGCAGCCATTGAAACAGATACGCACCGAAGAGCAATAAATACCCCTTGTTGCGCTCGACGTAACCCCACCAGGCGATAGCCGGAACTGAGAATAGTCCGAACCACCAGACCAGCGGATTGGGAAGCGCGAGAATCTCGGCAACGCAGCACGCCGCACCATTCGCGCTAGCTACGCCCGTGCGCCAATCGTGCCAATAGTATGAGATCGGAGCGAAGAGCGTCGGCCATTGCCACCAATACGAGCCATAAGGATGGTTAAGCGACGCCGGATTTGTCTTCGAAAGCTCGTCGTGATACCAGAACATCTGCCATTGCATTCCGACCACGTCCGAGAAATTGTAGCCGAGCCGATAGTTCGGAAAATAACTGGCGAAGTAGAACGTCGCCATGAAGAACAGCATCCCGGCGATGAGCTGGTCGGGCGTGAATCCGCGCGGATTTCCGAACACCGCGGGGCGAGGAATGAAACGCTGCGCGAACACGACGGCGATTGCGATAAACAGGACGAACATATCGAACAGTCCGTTCCATTTGCTCGTCGCCAACAGCGCCATCATAATGCAGGTCGCGACCAGCCAGGTCCGTGCGTCGGCAGGCTTGACGGTCGCGACATCGGTTTGCATATCGCCGTCCGGCGTGAAGGTCGCCGTACCCTCGGGTGTTTTGTAGAGCATCGAACCGTCGCGCTTGTAGGTGAGCGCGAGATCGTCATATCGTAGATCACCGGTTCCGCCGCCGTCGAAACGCACGATCTTTCGTTGCCCGTCCGCAACAATGACTTCTGAGCCCTCTGCGTAGCTCACGACCGTCGCTTCGGGATCCGCGAAACGGCGGCCAACCCAGCGTGCGAGAATATAGATTCCAAGCTCGGCGTAGAAGAACGCAAACAAGTAGCTCTTCCGCAACACGTCTTGGTCGGAGGGTGAAGTCCCGAGCTTATTGAGACCGATCGAGAAGAGTGCGGCGACGACCGTTCCGGCAACCATCGTGAGAATGAAACGCCAACCGAACTCGCCCGGAATGCGCAGACGGATGCGAACTTGCGTCGCCGTCCACAACCGGTAGAACGCGTACAAGACTCCGAGGCCAAACGTCGCGACCCAGATCTCAGGCGTGGCAATGCGTGATTGCACGAACCGGAAACCGTCGAACGTCAGCATGAACGCGGCGATCGATGCGAACAAGGTCGAACCGAGCAATCGTTTCGCGAACACGTAGCAGAGCGGGATCATCAGCGTCCCGCACACGACGTTGAGAAAGCGCCAACCCCAGCCATTGTCGCCGTGAGCGACGCCGCCGAACATCCAGATCGAGAGCGCGATCAGCAGCTTTGTGAGCGGCGGATGCGTCCACTCGAACGGATACTCCCAGTCCGTATTGATGCGAACGCCTTTGAGATACTCGATGCCGCTGCGCGGATAGTAGATTTCATCGAAGTAGCGCTCGTTGGGATTCCAATACCACATGAAGTCGAGCACGAACGCGAACACGGTGAAGCCGGCTACGATTATCCAGTCGACCCTGGTCATGGCCATGAGACCCTGCCGCGGAGCAAACCAGACTCGGCCGATCAAGAGATTAGCGCGATCCAGCAGTGTCGGCCCCGATTCGACTCTCGTCTCAACCGCCTTCGCGCCGAGATACATGTATCCAAGCACGAAGAACGTAACAACGACGATCGCCGACATCGAATGATCGAGTAGCGGGAAGATATCGGTCGCGTCAACCGGCCACTTCCCCTCCATCGCACGGGCGTAATACAGCGAATACCACAGGTTTGTCAGGAACGTAATGCTGAGCGCTACGGTCGCGTACATATAACGCCGGCCGAGTGCGGCCAGCGGAATCACGAGCACGAATGCATTGAAGATATACCGCTCGTGCATGCGCGTCGCCAGCGTAAAGAACGCAAGCGAAACCAGCATGCATGCTTCGAGAAACGCCGTGTCATCGCGCCGCTGGAGATAGCGGGTTATGATCAGTACCGCGGCGGCCGCAACCAGGATGCCGCCCCAAACCCACATCGGCCCGAGTGTGAACGAGCCGATCGCGATCGGAACGGTATCCGATTGCCAGAAGGGACGAATCAGACTGTGGAGGTTGAACGCGTTGATGGAATTATACGGATAGACCGCGCTGCCGAATGCGTAGCGTTCGAGCAGCCACGGGAACGCGGTTGCGATGTTGGGATTAAAAATCAACGAAACCGCGAGTGCCATGATGAGCCCGCTTGCGATGCCGAGCGCCGTATTGACCAAGCGCCGAACGCGTACAGCGGCGTCGGTTGATGCGAATGCCCAGGCAAGCATCACCAGCGCGACCATCACGGACGGCGGTTTAATCAGGACTGCGAAGCTGATCGAAAGCCACGCTCCGATCACGGCCAAACGTCCACGGCTTGCAGAATCGCTGCTTGCGTACAGTATCAACGCCACGGCGGCGAGCATGAATCCCGCCGGCACGGCATCGACCTGCCCCCAATACGCCGAAACATAGATCGTCGCGGGGTTGAACAGATAGATCGCCGCAGCGATGTTCGCCCACGTCTCGGAAGCGAGACGCCGCACGATCCATGCGATCAGTACCGCATTGATGAGGTCGAACACGCAGGCCGGAAGCTTGACCAAAAAATGGAGCAGGCTGTAGTCGCCCTGCGCGTGCGGGACGACGAGATAGATCTTGCCGACGATCCAAAGAATGAAGAGATAACCGGGCGGATAGTCGGCGAAGCCGGCCTTTGCGTAAAACTGGGACAGTGGATTTTGCGCCGCCGTAAGCGCCCACGACATGAACGAGCTAACGTCGCCGCGATAACCTTCGGAGCCGATCAGCAGCATCCGCACGACGAAACCGCCGAGCAAAATGTACGACAGAATCGTCGTGGTGTTCACTCGCCGCCCAATGCTTGGTCCGACGGCGGCGCGCGTGCTCATTTAAAAGGCGCTCCGCCCCAGGCTCCGCGCCCCCCAACTGCTTCGCAGTCGGGGCCCCCATGAGCGCTCGGCCTGCCATGATTTCCGTACATCAACAATTTTCTCGCCGGCCTCGCAACAACACCACTGCCATTGGCATGATCGGAGATCCCGCTGATTCCCTCAGGCGACGCGGCGGGCCGAACGCGTGAAAAGCGTACGAACGGTGTGCCCGCGATCGATCTTATGCGCCTCTGCGACGGTTTCCGCATCGCGAAGCTGCGCATCGACGGCTTCATCCGCAGCTTGCCGAGCGCCGAGGACATCCAGCGATTCGACGATCGCTTGCACGTCCGCCGATTCCATCGAGGTGCGCAGTGCGTAGCGTCGCATGATTGCGTCGCGCGCTGATGAGGATTCCCCAGAAAGTGCCCATACGACCGGAAAGCTCCATTTGCGCCGTGCGATATCGCTCCCGCTCGGTTTGCCCGTCTCTTCGGTCGAGCCCCACGTTCCCAGAACGTCATCACGAATCTGAAACGCGCGACCGTAGCAGCGCCCCAGTTCACCGTAGGCGCTTGCACGCTTGTCGTCGCACCCGGCGGCACGCGCGCCCAGCTCGCAAGCGGCGCCAAAGAGCGCCGCGGTCTTTCCGTCGATCATCGCAAAGTATTCTTCGCTCGTCACGTGCGCCGCGGTCTCAAAGCCGATGTCGTAACCTTGTCCGGCACACATTCCTAAGTTGGCGTAATGCAACACCTGCATCATCGCGACGATGCGGTGCGGCGGCAGCTGTGCGGTATTGCGCAACAGAGCGAGATACGAGACAGCACACATCGAGTCGCCGGCATTGACGCCGTGCGCGATGCCGTAGCGCGCCCAAACCGTTTCAGTTCCGTGGCGCAGCTTGTCTCCGTCTTCGATATCGTCATGGACGAGCGAATAATTGTGCAGACACTCGATCCCGATGGCGGCGTCGATGGCTTGCTCGTACGTCCCGCCTTCTTCGAATGCGGCGTTAAAGAGTAAGCGTGGACGCAAACGCTTGCCGCGACGAGGACCCGAACCACCCGTTCCGATCCCGAAATGCCAACGAACCTGCTCGCCGATCGGCGAGGCACCCATCGGACGCAACAACACCGACACCGTCTCTTCGAGCGCGCGCTCGAAGCGCTCGAGCACTATGTCAGGTGCGACGTAACGCCTCCGTCTGCAAGCGCATTCATACGATCGGCAACTTGATCGACGAGCCAACCCGGCGTCGACGCGCCCGACATCAAACCCGCTGTTTGCACCCCAGCAAACCACTGCTGCTCCAGCTCGTCGGGACCTTCGATGTGGTACGTGCGTGCGCCATTCGTGGTTGCGAGCTCGGCCAGATGTCGCGTGTTCGCCGAATGTTTGCCGCCGACGACCACCATGACCTCGACGTCTTGCGAGAGCTTCGTCGCCTCGAATTGACGATTGTGCGTATCCGTGCAGATCGTATTGACAGCACGAACTTCGTAGTATTTGGCGCTCAGTCGCTGAACGATCTCAGTGAACCCGGTTCCCGACCACGTTGATTGCACGACGACGCCAACCCGGCTCGCGCGCGGTAACCCCTCGACATCGTCAGCGGTCTGAATGCACCACGCGCCCGGGACGTGTGAAAGCGTGCCCTTAACCTCGGCGTGATTGGGATCGCCGATTACAATGATCTTGTAGCCGTCGGCGCGCAGCTTCTCGGCTTGCACGTGAATCTTCGTCACCATCGGGCAGGTGGCGTCCAGAATCGTCAGGCCCTTCTGCTGCGCCGTTTCGTAAACGGAGACCGGCAAACCGTGAGCGCGGACGAACAGCGTCCCGGACTCGACCTCGTCGACTGAATCCGCGTTGCGTAAGCCTTGCTCTTCGAGCTTCGCGACCATCTGCGGATTGTGGACTACATGTCCGAGTGTCGTTACCTGCGCCCCTGACGCAACGGCTTCTTCAGCCTTCTTCACCGTGATGGCGACGCCGAAGCAGAACCCTTGTGTCTTCGCGCGTTTAATATCCACGTTCCAAATTCTCCCCGAGCGCGCGGATGCGCGCCATGATCGCATTCATCCAATTCGCCAATTCCTCGCGGCTGGCTTTCCCGCTTTGACCCCGAGGCATGCGCATGGGTTCTCCGAAGGCGACGCTGAGCTTTCCCAGCCGCTTGGCACGGTCCCCGCCCCGAACGAATGCAGGCAATACGGGTGCGCCCGCGAGCGAGGCGAGCAAGGCCGCCCCCGTATGAACGGGCGCGTCTCCGTGCAGGTTCCGCGTCCCCTCGGGAAAGATCCCGACTGCCTTTCCTTCCTTTAGAACGCGCAGAGAGCCCCGAATGGCCGCTACGTCACCTTTCCCGCGGTCGACCGGATAGGCGCCCAGCGCCGCGATCGTCGGGCCGAGGACGGGAATCCGGAACAGCTCAACCTTTGCCATGTACCAAACCCGGCGCGGCAGCGCGACGCCGAGTGCGACGGGATCGACGTAGCTGACGTGGTTGCAGGCGACGACCAGCGGACCGCTCATCGGAACGTTCTCGACGCCGACGACCCGCATGCGCAACGGTCCATAGCACCACGCGCCGGTTAAGCCCCTCGCGAAATCGTAGAATGTCACGCCGCGTTGCGAATAGCCGCGAGCATCAGTTCGACGACCGCTTCCGCGGATATACCAGTCGAGTCGATCAGGACGGCGTCCGGCGCTCGCCGCAAGGGCGACGTCACACGCGTCTCATCGAGCCGGTCGCGCTCCTGGATCTGCGCACGAACCTCATCGAGCTCCGCATCGACACCGCGTTCCGCGAGCTCGGTTTGACGCCGGCGCGCTCGCTCGTCAAGCGATGCGGTCAGAAAAAACTTGTGGCGCGCATCCGGAAGCACGACCGTACCGATATCGCGTCCGGCCATTACGACCGACCCTTCGCGCGCGATCTCGCGCTGACGCTCGACCAGCTTGGCGCGCACACCCGGTTGCGATGCAACCGAGCTCACTGCAGAGGTTACGTCCGGATCGAAAAGGCGATGCGTCACCTCAGTGCCGTCGACACGAACGCTGTACCCGAGCGCTGACGTGCCCTGAATCTCGAACGAGACGCGGTGCGTTTCGAGCAGCCCGACGAGGGCTTCTTCTTGATCGACGGAGACGCCGTTACGTAAGGCCAGGTATGCGACCGCGCGGTACATCGCGCCGGTGTCGAGATAGAGATATGCAAGGCGCTCAGCCAGCGCTTTTGCGCACGTGCTCTTGCCGCTCGCTACAAATCCATCTATCGCGACGCTACCGTTCTCTGCACCCACTCATTTTCGCTCATTCTTGCCGGCGAAGAGTGGCCCTTCGAAGGCTCAGGCTCTCGGGATCCATTCGCAGGAGTGGACGTTCGATCGCGTAGGTCACGAGCGACGCGATCGCGAGTGCAATCGCGAATCCGCAGAGCGTCGTTATCCACGCCCAGGTCGGATCACCGCGCGTCGTCCCCGCAGAATGCGGAATGAACGGCCAGGTCGCGACCCACCGGAAGACGATCTGATGCCAAAGATACATGTTGTACGAAATGACCGCGAGAAACACGAAGACCGGATTAGCGATGATGCGGTGCCAGAAGCGCGGCGCGAAAAGCGAGCCGAGGGCGAACAGGCCGATCGCGGCCGCATAGTATGTGCCATTACGAATCAACCAAAAATCCGAGAAATCGTTCTGCCAGCGTTTCACCGTCAGGTTCATGAACAAGAGCCCGATCCAGACGAGCCCGATGAGAGCTAGCCCGAGCCAAGCCCATCGCATATTCGCGATTCGCGGATGGTTTTTGCGTAGCCATACGTACCCGAACGCGCACAGCATCCCGGCCGCGAAGAAATCAAAGAACCCGAGCAGCTGCTGCAGATTGTGATCGAACACGGGCGTCACGCAGCAGCGGCCGATTCGGATCCGGTACGCGATCGCAATCGCCGTCATCGTGCCGGCGACCGAAAGCGGTGCGCGCAGCAGCAGAAAGATCAGTACGGGAAAGAGCACATAGTACTGGACTTCGATTCCCAGGGTCCACAAGACGCCGTTGATCGACGCATATGTGTCGCCGAACAGCGTGTGAACGAACGTCAGGTGGGAGGCCAGATCGAAGAACGCGGCTCCGGGCGTCGTCCACTCGATGTTTGCACCCCAGCTTCCCTTCGCACCGGGAAGCGCCGCGATAGCGATTACCGCGAAGATGCTGATCGCATAAGACGGAAAGATCTTGATGAAACGACGATAGCTGAAGTGACGCAACGACGGGAGCGTAGTTCCCTCGAGATACGCGCACACGAACGGATAACTCAAACAAAACGCACTAAGAAAAAAGAACATCTCGACGCCGAGGAAGCCGGAGATTGGAATGAAAATGAACGCTCCCGGATCGAGCCATGATACTTGCCACAGATGGAACCAGATCACGAGCGCGATCGCGATTCCGCGAAGGCCGTCCAACACATCTAAACGGCGCTCCGCCCCAGGCTCCGCGCCCCCCAAGTACTCCGTACCTGGGGCCCCCATTTGCGCTCGGCCCATCACCATCTCACTCTATTCATAGATGTTTCGCCGGCCTCGCAACAAACAACTAAAGCATGGCTAAGGCGCGGGCCGTCTTCTTCTGTTCCTCGTGCGGTTTCGAGTCGCCCCGTTGGCTCGGTCGTTGCCCGAGCTGCGAAGGCTGGAACACCTTCGCCGAAGCCCCGGCGCTGCGACCCGCAAAATCGCCGGCGGCACGTGCATCGCTATCGGGGACATTGGCACCGCTGCGTCTCGCCGACGTTGCGAGCGAAAGCACAAACCGCATCTCCTCGGGAATCGGCGAGTTCGACGCGCTCCTCGGTGGCGGGATCGTCCCCGGCAGCGTCATCCTCGTCGGTGGCGCACCCGGCGCCGGTAAGTCGACACTTATGCTGCAGCTTGCCGACCGGCTGGCCCGCGAAAAACGCCCCGTCGTCTATGTTTGCGGCGAAGAATCGGCGGCGCAAGTGCGTTTGCGCGCGCAACGTTTACACGCCGGCGATGAGCTGCTCGTCTATCCCGAAACGAATCTGACGGCGATCTTAGATGCGGTCGAGCCCTTGCATCCGAGCGTCATGGTCGTCGACTCGATTCAGACCGTGTGGCTGCCAGAAGTCGAATCATCGGCCGGAAACGCAGTCCAAATTCGCGAGTGCGCGCAACGTCTGGTCGAGTACGCGAAGCGTTCGTCCTGCGCGATCTTCGTCGTCGGCCACGTGACCAAGGACGGCGCGATCGCAGGGCCGCGCTTGCTCGAGCATCTCGTCGATACCGTTTTGTATTTCGAAGGCGAACCGAGCGGCGAGTTTCGCATCGTCCGTGCGACGAAAAATCGTTTCGGCAGCGTCGATGAAATCTGCGTGTTCACGATGGACGAGGAAGGTTTGCACGAGGTACAGAGTCCCTCACAAATCTTCGTTGGCGCGCATCGGCGCGCCGAAGCGAGCGGCGCGTGCATCGTCCCGAGCATCGTCGGCTCGCGTCCGGTTTTGGTCGAGATTCAAGCCCTCGTCGCGGATGCCGCGTACGGCACGCCCCGGCGCCTCGCAGCCAATGTCGATCAAGCGCGCTTGGCGATGATCCTTGCAGTCTTGGAACGCCGCGCCGGAATGCATCTCGGCGGAATGGACGTCTACGCGTCGGTCGCGGGCGGCTTGCGCATCACCGAACCCGCAGCTGATCTCGGAATAGCGCTCGCGATTGCATCGGCATTTCGCAATCGGCCGCTACCTGGAAACCTCGTCGCGTTCGGCGAGATCGGACTCTCCGGCGAAATTCGTCGCGTCTCGCAGATGCAGCGGCGGCAAACCGAGGCCCGCAAGCTCGGCTTTACGATGACGCTCGCGCCCGGCGAAATCGCCGACGTAAGCGCGGCTCTTAGTCGCGCGTTTGGCTAACCGCGCCCGAGATACGGCATCTTTGTCGCCATGATGGTGAGGAATTGAACGTTCGTATCGAGCGGCAGCTGTGCCATGTAAACAACTGCACTCGCCGTATGCACAACATCCATCTGCGGCTCCATGACGCGCGAACCGTCGGCTTGCAGCATCCCGGCCGAACGCCGGCTCGTGATGTTGCTGATCATCTCGGTCGTCGCGTTGCCGATGTCGATTTGTCCGCACGCGATATCGTACTTGCGCCCTTCGAGCGCGATCAGCTTGGTCAATCCGCTGATCCCGTGCTTCGTCGCCGCGTACGGCGCGGTGTGCGGCCGCGGCGCGTAGGCTGCGATCGAACCGTTGTTGATAATGCGGCCGCCCATTGGCGTTTGGTCTTTCATGATCCGGTACGCCGCGCGCGCGCACAGGAACGCACCCGTGAGATTCACGGCCACGACCGCATCCCAATCTTCTTTTCCAAGCTCTTCGAACGGAACGGTAGGTCCAAACGCTCCGGCATTGTTGAACAGCACGTCGAGCCGCCCAAACTTCTCGCGTACTGTATCGAAGGCTGCGGTGACGTCGGATTCTTTGCCGACGTCCGCCGCAATCGCAAGCGTCTTTCCGTTCGGAGCTTGCGACGCCGTCTCGTCCAGCGTCTCGCGCTTGCGACCAAGCAAAACCGTGGTGAAGCCGGCTTCGGCGAGCGCGATCGCGCTGGCGCGCCCAATACCGCTGCCGGCGCCGGTAACCAGAGCAACTTTATTCATGCGGCGTGGTTGCGCTCATGGTGAACGCGCTCCCGCTTTTTGAGATCGTCCCGAATATCTCAGAGGGGCGCGACGCCGCGATCGTCGATGCATGCGTCGAAGCCGTCGCAAAGAGCGGGGCGCGGGTCATCGATCGCACGACGGATGGCGTTCACCATCGCAGCGTGATCACTGCGGTCGGAAGTGCCGATGAGGTGTTGGCTGCGAGCGTCGCGCTCGCCGGCGTCGCCGCCGAGCGGATCGACTTACGATCCCATCGCGGCGTTCACCCACGCATCGGTGCGCTTGACGTGCTCCCCTTCATTGCGCTGCGCGGAGCTACGCTTGCCGACGCCGGTGCGCTTGCGCGTGAAGCCGCAAAAGAAATCTGGCAGCGTCATCGTGTTCCTTCCTATTACTACGGCGCCGCAGCAGAGGCGGGTGGCCGCACGCTCCCGGAGGTTCGCCGTGGTGGCATTCCCCTCGACGTGGGCGACCAGGAACACGAAGCCGCCGGCGCGATCGCGGTTGGAGCGCGCGATTTTTTGATTGCATTCAACGTCGAGCTCGCGAGCGGCGATCTCGAGCTCGCGCGGACGATCGCCCGGACTGTCCGTGAACGCGACGGTGGTCTTGGAACGCTGCGCGCGCTCGGTCTCCCGCGCGCACCCGGCGTCGTTCAGGTTTCATTCAACATCACCGATCCGGAGGCGACGCCGATTTATCGCGTCGTCGAGCTGGTACGCGCACTCGCTTTGGAATCTGGGGTCAACATCGTTCGTAGCGAGCTGATCGGTCTTGTGCCTCGCAAAGCATTGCAAGCGACCGCAGCTTACTACGCACACGACGAGGCAAGGCTGTAGCCTAACTCGAAATCGCAGTCGTCTTGATCCGCCGTATCATTGTGTTCTTTGCGCTCGTCGCAATCGTCACGCTCCAGATGCCGTCCGTCAGTACCCTGGCAGCCGTGCCGAATCCAAACGAGTTTCCGCCCCGCTCGGTCACTTCGAAAGTGCTCGCGAACGGCTTAAAAGTCGTCGTCGCGGAATCGCACGCGGTCCCGGTGGTCGAGGTAGCGCTGTACTATGGTTTCGGCGCGAACGAAGAGACGCCCGGAAAGACCGGACTCGCGCACGGCCTGGAACACATGATGTTCCGTGGCACGCCGTCACTCTCAGACGCCGGACTCGATGACGTGATCGCGCGCATGGGCGCGCAAGTCAATGCCGAGACGAACACCGACGTCACGCACTTGTATGCGCTCGTGCAACGTGACCGTCTCGATCTGTGGATGCGCATCGAAGCCGATCGCATGCAGCATCTCTCGCTTTCCGAGAATCTCTGGAAGGTCGAAAAGGGCGCGGTTCTTCAAGAGTACGCCGCGGACTATTCCGATCCGATCGGCAAGATGGTGATGAGCGTCAATCGCGCAGCATTCGGCGCGAACGACCCGCTCGGACGGGGCGCGCTTGGCAATCGTGAAGACATCGTACGTTCGACTGCCGCCGATTTGCGCACATATTACAGGCGTTGGTACGCGCCGAACAATGCAGTTCTCGTCCTCACCGGCGACGTCAAACCGGACGAAGCGTTCGCGATGGCGGAACGCGATTTCGGCGGCATCCCGCGCCGTGCGGTTCCTAAGCAATACACGAAACCTCCCGTCGTCCATTCGGGCCGGACGATCACGCAAACAGCCGACATTCCGTTCGGAACCGTCGACTTTGCGTACGCGATCCCCGGGCAAACCGACCGCAAAGTCATTGCCCCGATCCTGATCGCGCTGGCCTGCGAGGATGCACGCTCACCAATTCGCTCGGCGCTCGTCAACAGTCAGATCGCACTCGAGTACTCGGCGACGCCGATTCTCACGATGCGCGGCAGCATGTTCCACCTCCTGATCACGCTCGCGCCCGGCAGAACTCTGAGCGATGCGCGCATCGCATGGGAAAGCGCCTTCCGTCAAACCTTCGTGCAAGGCTTTCCGGAAGAGTTGATCGATGCGGCCAAACACGCGGCGATCGTGCAGGATGTCTACGATGCGGATTCGCTCACGGGACTCGGGGATCTGGTCGGCAACTCGTTCGGCGTCGAGCACGGCAGGTATCCGAACCGCGACAACACCGATATTGCCAACGAAACACGTGCACAGATTCAAGAAGCTGCGCGCACGATGTTTGCAAAGCCGACCGTCGTTGCATACGTCCGCCCTCAAAACGCGAAGCCCGGCGAAGCGCAACCACGTGCGATGAATGCGGGCGCCGGAGCGATCAGCGACACCTTCAGTAGACGCGTTCCGACCGGAACGATCGTGGAAGCGTCGTGGATTCGCGCGATGCTCGCGACGCCGGCGACGCTCGTCTCGCACGTCCAGCCAATAGCCTACACGCTGCCAAACGGCCTGAAGCTGTTGGTCCAGGAAGCGCACGACAATCCAACCGTTTCAATCGCCGGTCGCGTGCGCAATTCACCGCGCAGCGATCCGCCCGGACAAGAAGGCATGAGCGTGATGCTGATGTCGATGATGGCGTACGGCTCGGTGAAATACGATTTCGACACCGAGCGTTCGATCGCGGATAATCTTGCGGCCGACGTTAGCTACGGCGGAAGCTTCGGAGCACGCGGACTGTCGCGGGATTTTCCACAGCTCCTCAGCTTGATCGCCGACGATCTCAAAGAGCCCGCGCTGCCGCCCGAATTCTTTGGGCTCGTTCGCGATTCGATTCGCTCGCAAGTCGAGCGCCGCGACTTCGATCCGCAATTCCGCGCTGCGCGCGCGTTCGAGACGGCGCTCCTTCCGCCCGATGACCCGCAGTTACGGCAGCCAACCGCGACTTCGCTCAACGCGTTCACGCTCGCCGATCTACGCACGTTTGCTTCTCGCTTGCTGCGTCCCGAGAATACGGTGCTCGTCGTCGTCGGCGACGTAAAGGCAACCGACGTGCGCGATGCCGTCACCGCAGCACTCGGAGAATGGAAAGCAACCGGTCCTCCCGTCGACCTCGCGCTCCCACCGGTCCCGCAACCGAAGGGTGGAGCGATCGAGGTCCCGACGCAATCGAATGACGTCGCGGTGCGCATGGGTGAGCCCGGAATCTCGCGCAGCTCGTCAGATTTCGACGCCTTCTCGTTACTCGATCAAATCTTCGGCGGCGACTCGTTCGATTCGCGGCTCTTCAAAGAGGTCCGAATGCGCCGGGGGTTGGCCTACACCGTCTATTCCGCGCTGGATGCGGGTGTCGACCGCGGGGTGTTCGAGATCGGGCTGCGCGCTTCACCGCAGAACGTCACGCGTGCGGTCAGTCTCGTGAAAGACCAGATGCGCCGCATGCAAGACGAGCCTGTTGGGCAAAGTGAGCTGGAACGCGCGCGCAGCCGCATCGTCGGGGAAACCGTGATCGCCGAACAGGACAAGGGAACTCTGGTCGGCGACCTACTCAACATCGTTCAAAACGATCTTCCGCTCAACTACTACGCCACGCTCTCACAACGCTACGCGTCGATCGGCGCCGATGCGATCCAGCATGTGGCTCGAACCTATTTTCATCCCGCGCACATGGTTGAGGTATACGAAGGTCCGGTTGTGCGGTAAGACTCCTTACCGCAAAGGAGCGTAATGAACAAGCGCACGATTACGGAGATCCGCGACTCCAAGGCAACCGGTGAAAAGCTGGTCTACATGTCGGTCCCCGACTACACGTCCGCGCGCTGGGCGGAGCTGGCAGAGGTTGACGTCGCGGTCGTGGGCGACAGCTTGGCGATGGTCGCGCACGGATATCCGAACACGATCCCGGCCACGATGGACATGATGGTCATGCACTCGCTCGCGGTGCGGCGCGGCGCGCCGAACACATTCGTGCTCGGATGCATGCCGTATCAGAGCTATAATACCGTCGATCGCGCGCTGCAGAATGCAACGCGTTTCATGCAAGACGCCGGCTGCGACGCGGTCAAGCCGCAAGGCGGAAAGAGCCAAGCGCACATTCTGCGAGCCTTGGTTGATTCCGGGATTCCGACGGCTTCGCACATCGGGCTCACGCCGCACACCGTCGCGATGTTTGGCGGATTTCGCGTACAAGGTCGCACGGCCGTCGATGCCTTCAAGATTCTTGAGGACGCGCTTGCGATCCAAGATGCCGGCTGCTTCATGCTCGAGTTCGAAGCCGTCCCCGCACCGATCGCCGCGGCGATCTCGAAAGAGCTCGAGATTCCGACGATCGGCATCGGCGCGGGCGTTGGTACGGACGGCCAAATCTTATTGTGCTACGACCTACTCGGCGTCTTCACCGACTTCAAACCGAAGTTCACGAAGCGTTTTACGAATCTCACCGAAGTCGCCGTCGCCGGAATCAAGCAATACGTCTCGGAAGTCAAAGCCGGAACGTTCCCTGATGACGAGCACAGCTATTCCGTCAATCCAGCCGAGCTCGAGAAGTTTCTCGGCATGATCGAACGCCGCAAGCAAGTGCTAAAGGGGTAGCGATGCACACGACGGGCGGTCCCACCACGATTCGACCTCCGTTCACCGAAGAGACGGCGCGCGCCAAAGTCAAAGCCGCGCAGGATGCCTGGAACACGCGCGATCCCGACCGCGTCGCGCTGGCCTATACCGAGGATTCCGAATGGCGCAATCGCGACGAGTTCTTCACTGGACGCGAAGCGATCAAAGATTTTCTACGCCGCAAGTGGGCACGTGAGCTCGACTACACGCTTCGCAAAGAGCTGTGGGCGTATACGAACAATCATATCGCTGTCCGCTTCGAATATGAGTCACGCGATCCGTCAGGCCAATGGTGGCGCTCGTACGGCAACGAGATGTGGGAATTCGACGAGAACGGATTGATGTGCCGCCGCTTTGCGAGCATCAACGACGTTAAGATAGTCGAATCGGAGCGCCGGCTACGCGAAGGGTGAACGGACAGCATCCCTGTTGACCAGCCAAAGCCTCGCGATAACGCGAAGAAGCTAGACCGGAACTGCCTCACGGAGATCGTCGTTCGTGAGTAACTCGAGCGGCTTGTAGTTGCGCGACACGACGTAATCGGGACGCGGGCTCGCCGGAATCGGGTTCGGCTTGTTCGCGACGGTGTTGTACGCCATGTAGTGATGCCAGCGATCGTTCGGCGCGAGATTGTGTCCGGAACCGTGCACCATCTTGCAGTGAAACAGGACGGCAGTACCCGGACCACCGCTGATCGCGACGGGTCGTGGACCCTTGCGAAGCAGATCGATCATCGACGGCTTCTCGATCGCCCACTGCGGATACGAGGTCGTCAGCTCGTCTTTGTAAGCGGGGAGCACGTCGCCTTTGTGACTTCCCGGAACGAAATACAGACATCCGCTGAATTCCGTGGCCTCATCGAGCATCACCAGGAACGTCGCCATCTGCGACGTCGGCACGCCGTCGTGCTGCCAGTAGCCGTAGTCTTGATGCCACAGCCAAACCGTACCGTCGATTGCGGTCTTGATGTTGCTCTTGCAGTGATAGATGTAAAGCTGCTCGTCGTTCAAGACTTGCTGCGCTGGTCGCAGGAACCGCGGCGTGCGCGCGAGGCGAGCAAAGACGGGCGAAGCCGTCGGTCCGTCCGATTCGTGCGCGCGATAAACGGTTCGGACTGAACCGGTCCGCTCGCGGATGATCGCATCGCTTTGCGCGCCGGAGACGCGATTGATCTCCGATTTGAGGAGCGCTACCTCGTCATCGCTGAAGAGACGATCGAAGCGAATGAATCCGTCACGGTCGAATTGAGCGACCTGGGAATCGGTCAGTTGCATCGGCAACCTCCTAAGGTGTACGCAACATACTAGCGTTACGCGCGATACGCTGAAAACCTTCGCGAACGCTCTCGACTGGGGCTACCCACGAACAACGTAGCCAGCCTTCGAAGGACGCACCAAAGATCGAGCCGGGGATTGCGACAACGTCGGCTTCCTCAATCAACCGCTGCGCAAACTCCAGCGTCGGGACGTCGTCGCCAACATGGACCGCAGCGTAAAACGAGCCGTCGATCGGCGTGTACCGTAGGCCGGCATCGCTCAAGGCTTCGGCGGTGGCGCTGCGCCGCTCGCGATAGAACGAGGCGTGCTCTTCGAGACCGTGGGGCGTTCGAAAGATTTCCAGAGCGATGCGCTGCGCGAACGTGTTGGCCGTTGATACGATGTACGAATGTGCGCGCAACATCGTGGGAACGAGTCCCTTGGGCGCGAGCACCCAGCCCATGCGCATTCCGGTCAGCGCGTTGCTCTTCGAGAGCGAGTTGACGACGATCGTGTGCGGATAGACTTGCGCGAACCAACCCGCGTCCTTCGTAAACGACAATTCGCGATAGATCTCGTCGTGCAACACGTAGATTGGATCGCCACCGCGCGCCAGCAGTAACTTCGCCAATTGCTCGCACTGGTCGCGCGTAATCGCGCGTGCCGTCGGATTGCAGGGCGAACAGAGTACGATCATTCGTGTTTGCGGCGTGATTGCTGCAGCGATGCGCTCCGCATCGAAAGCGAATTCATCTTCCGCCACGAGCGCGACGCGCTCCAGCGCAATGCCCTCCATCTGCGCGCACTTGGCATACGAGGGAAACGCCGGCTCGACGACGAGCAACGCATCCTTGGCCGGATCGAGTAGCGCCTTGATCGTGAGATAGACGCCTTCTTGCGAACCAGGCGTCGCGATGACGTTCTCCGCCCCGCTCAGCTTCGGATACCGGTAGTGCTCGGCGATTGCCTTGCGCAATTCGGCATCGCCGTTGTTCGTCGTATAGCGGCAGCCGTGCTCCGCAACCCACTGTGTCGCGAGCTCGAAGTAGCGCATCGTCGGAAGTAGCGTCGGCTCGCCCATGCCAAGATCGATTGAGGTCGGCTTCTTGCGATCGTTGAGTGAACGGATAACCGAGGGTTCGATTGAGGTAACGCGCGGATTGAAACTCATCGCACTTCGAATTCGCGAATCGCGTCCTCGTTCCATACGATTCCGCTGCCGGGCTCGGGCGAGGCAGTGATATGTCCGTCCTTGACTTCAAGCGCGTGGCGCAACACCGGCTGTGCCCAATCGACGTACTCGAGCCAGTGACGCGTCGGCGTTATCGCAAGCAGATGCGCGCTGATTTCGGGATAGAGATGCGAGGACATCGGAACGCCCGCAGAGTCGGCTAGAGCCGCTGCGCGCAGCCAGCCCGTGACGCCGCCGATCTTCATAGCATCCGGCATCGCATAGTCGCATACGCGCGCATCGAGGAACGCCGCCATCTCATGCGGTCCCCACCAGTTCTCACCGGTTTGAATTCCCGTTCGCACCGCCCCGCGAACCTGCGCATGCCCACGAGCGTCGTGTGCGTCCACCGGCTCCTCGAGCCACAGAACGTGCTCGCCGTCGAGCATTCGCCCACGGCGCATCGCTTCCGCTGTCGAAAGCGCTTGATTGTAGTCCGCCATCAGCGCGACATCACGTCCAATCGCGCCGCGCACCGCACGCACCACCGCGAGATCGGTGACCGCTTCCGGATAACCCAAACGAACTTTGACGGCGCGAAAATCTGATCCAAGCAGTTCGCGCGCCTCCTGCGCCGCGCGCTCGGGACCGATGATCCCGAGTCCATTGCTGTTGTACGCCGGAATTGCGCGCGGCGCGCCGCCCAACAGCGTCGCAAGCGGGAGTCCGTGGGCGCGCGCGAGCGCATCCCACACTGCCATGTCGACCGCGGCGAGCGCCATCAGCGTCATCCCTTGCGCGCCGATCAAACGCAAGCGGCTTTGTATGGTCGCTTCGATGTCGATCGGGGCAAGCGGTGCACCGCGAATCAACTCGCCGAAGTGCGCGATAACATTGGCAACGGGTTCGAGCGCGAACGGCGCATACACAAAGATATAAGCGCTGCCCGTCGTCCCACCGTCAGTCTCGACGTCGACGAGGATCAAGGGCGCCGTTTTTATCTCGCCCGTCGCAACCGCGAGCGGCCGCCGCATGGGTGCCAGCACCTTGCGCACGCGCACGCCCACTACATTCAGTGTCGACTCTCGCGTCCTCATACCGAGAGCTCGTATTCGCGCAGGACTGCGTTGAGCGACGTTTTGCGATCGGTGCTCTCCGAGCGCGTTCCGATCACGAGCGCGCACGGCGTCCCGTACTCGCCGGCCGGAAATTTCTTGGGAAAGGTTCCCGGAATAACGACGCTGCGCGGTTCGATCACACCCTTGGTGACGCGCGGCGATGTACCGCGCACGTCGACGATCGGCGTGCTTGCGGTAATGACGACGCCAGCACCGAGCACCGCTTCCGTCCCGATGTGGATGCCTTCGACGACGATACAGCGCGAGCCGATGAAAGCACCATCTTCGACGATAACCGGTTGTGCTTGCGGCGGTTCGAGAACGCCGCCGATTCCGACGCCGCCGGCCAAGTGCACGTTCTTTCCGATCTGCGCGCACGACCCGACCGTCGCCCAAGTGTCGACCATCGATCCGTCGTCGACGTAAGCGCCGATATTCACAAATCCCGGCATCAGGATCGCATTCTTCCCGAGATACGAACCGTACCGCGCGATGCCGCCGGGGACGCAGCGAGCGCCGAGCTTCTTATAATTGCGCTTCGTCGGTAGCTTGTCGTAGTACGAGGGGGGTGTGCCGCGCAACGCCGGCGCATCGGCGCCGTCCGTTCCGATTGCCACGCTGTCCATCCGCGAAAAATAGAGCAAAATCGCCTGCTTCACCCAGGCGTTCGTTACCCAGCCGCCCGCGCTCGGCTCGGCGACGCGCAGCGTGCCTTCGTCGAGTGCCCCGATGACCTCGTCGACCGCGGCTCCTTGCGGACCGCGCACCCGTGACCCGCCGTTTGCGGTATCGTCGACCAACGCCTCAATTGTCGCACGAAGTTCAGCGATCTTCACCCGCTGTTGATACGCCCTTAAGCTTGCCCCGCCCCTGGATTCGGCGATGTGACGCCCGGCCGCCGGGGAGCGCGCAGATGAAAACAGAAGGGCCACCTCCGCCTACCGGAGACGCTCGTTTTCTAGCTAGGAGATTGCCTGTGCCCAATTCAGCCGCCGAAGAGAAACGCATCAACACAATTCGGATGCTCTCGATCGACGCCGTTCAAAAGGCAAATTCGGGACATCCGGGATTACCGCTCGGCGTTGCAGCCCTCGCGCACACGATTTGGTCGCGACACCTGCGCTACGATCCGAAGAATCCGAATTGGTTCAATCGCGATCGTTTCGTCCTCTCCGCCGGACATGGTTCGATGCTGCTTTACAGCTTGCTGTATCTTGCCGGCTATGATCTGAGCCTCGACGACCTCAAAGCATTCCGCCAATGGCATTCGAAAACGCCCGGACATCCGGAAGCCGGCCATACGCCCGGCGTCGAAGTGACGACCGGACCACTTGGTCAGGGCGTCGGGAACTCCGTCGGTCTTGCGGTAGCGGAAGCGCATCTCGCAGCAGTCTTCAATCGCGAAGAGAAAATTTGCGACCACTATACCTACTGTATCGCCGGCGACGGCGATATGATGGAAGGCGTCGCATCTGAATCTGCGTCGCTCGCGGGTCATCTCGCACTCGGCAAACTGATCGTCTTCTACGACGACAACTATGTCTCGCTTGCCGGTCCGACCAGCGTCTCGTTCGATGAAGACGTCAACAAGCGATTCGAAGCCTATGGCTGGCATACCATGCATGTTGGTTCCGAGCAGGCGAACGACGTCGATGCACTCGACAAAGTCATCACCGAAGCGAAGCGGCACACGGACAAGCCGACGCTCGTGTCGGTGCGCACGACGATCGGATTTGGTTCGCCGCGCGCGGGAACGTTCTCGGCGCATGGTGAGCCGCTCGGAGCCGACAACGTCAAGAAGACCAAAGAATACTTTGGATGGCCGACCGAACCCGATTTCATCGTCCCCGATGAAGTTCTCGCATTTTGGCGCGATCGCGCGGCTGAGAACGCAAAAGTCGTCCGGGCCTGGGACGATCTGTACGGTAGTTACAAGAAGCGCAATCCGGATCTGTCGGCACAGCTCGACCGGATGCTTTCCGGAAAACTTCCGACCCTGAACTGGCCGGTGTTCAACGCGGAAAACGGCAGTGTCGCAACGCGTGACGCCGGCGGAACCGTCATGAACGCGATCGCGAAGGACCTTCCCGAGCTGATCGGCGGTTCGGCCGATCTCGATCCGTCGACGAAGACCTATCTGAAGGATCAAGGCGATTTCGAACCGGGTTCGTACGCCGGACGCAACGTTCACTTCGGCGTGCGCGAGCACGGCATGGGCGCGATCGCCAACGGCATTCAAGCCCACGGCGGCCTCTTGCCGTTCACGGCGACCTTCTTCAACTTCCTCGACTACATGAAGCCGGCAGTCCGCATCGCCGCCATCAACAAAGGCCGCGTTATCTTCGTCTTCACGCACGACTCCGTGTTCCTAGGCGAAGACGGCCCGACGCACGAGCCGATCGAACAGCTCGCGACCCTGCGCGCGACGCCGGGGATGACGACGCTGCGTCCGGCCGATTCACTCGAAACGCTCGAGGCCTGGAAGTGTATGATCACGCCGGGAACGGGTCCGTACACGATTGTCCTCAGCCGCCAAAAGCTGCCGTTCCTCGGCGCGCGTGACGCCGCGGTTTCAAAAGGCGCATATATATTGAAGGATGCCGCAGGGACGCCGGACTTAATCTTGATCGCAACCGGCTCCGAAGTGTCGCTCGCGATGGACGCCGCGAAACTACTCGAAGCCAAAGGGACGGCGGTACGTGTCGTCTCGATGCCGAGCTGGGAGCTCTTCGATCGGCAGGACGAGGCGTATCGTGAGAGCGTGCTTCCGAAGGCAGTGCGCGCGCGTATGTCGATCGAGGCCGGCGCGACGATAGGCTGGCAACGATACGTCGGCGATCACGGCCTTGCGTGGGGAATCGACAAGTACGGCGCGTCCGCGCCTGCAGCCGTGATTGCAAAGGAATACGGATTTACGCCGGAGCGCGTTGCGGAAGCAGCCTCCGGATTACTCGCGCGCGTCTAACGTTTGAAATCGAAAGGGTAATCATGCCGAATCAACTCGAGCAACTGACCGCAGCCGGACAGAGCATCTGGTACGACAACATCCGTCGATCGATGTTCACCTCAGGCGAGCTCCACAAACTCATCGAAAACGGCTTGCGCGGAATGACCTCGAACCCCACGATCTTCGAGCACGCGATCGATACCGGTAGCGACTACGACGAGCAGCTCAAATCGCTGGTCGGCAAAGAATCCGATCCGCAAAAACTCTTCGAAGCGCTTGCAGAAAAAGATATCTGCGCCGCGCTCGACGAGTTCAGGCCGCTTTACGATAAGACGAGCGGCGGCGACGGATTCGTCTCGCTGGAAGTCTCCCCGCTGCTTGCGAACGACACGCAAGGGACGGTCGATGCGGCGAAACGGCTTTGGAAAGAAGTCAACCGTCCGAACCTGATGATCAAAATTCCGGGTACGCCGGAAGGCGGTCCCGCGATCACCGAAGCAATCGCCGCCGGAATCAACGTCAACGTCACGCTGCTCTTCTCGCTGGCAAGCTACGAGATGGCAGCCAACGCCTTCATTGCGGGCCTCGAGAAACGGGCCGCCGCCGGCGGAAAGATCGATCGCATCGCGTCGGTCGCGAGCTTCTTCCTGTCCCGAATCGACACGAAAGTCGACAAGGAGCTCGACGCCAAGATCGCTGCGGGACAAAAGAATCTCGAACCGTTGCTCGGGAAGGCCGCGATCGCCAACGCCAAGATCGCCTACGAGACCTTCGAGAAATTGTTTTCGAGCGATCGCTTCAAGAAGCTCGCTGCGCAGGGCGCAAAGCCGCAGCGTCCGCTGTGGGCATCGACCTCAACCAAGAATCCGAAGTACTACGACCTGATGTACGTCGAGACGCTGGTCGGGCCGGATACGGTCAACACGATCCCGCCGGCGACGTTCGACGCGTTGCTCGATCACGGCAAAGTCACGCCGGACACCGTGAAGTCCGACTACGCCGGCGCGCACAAACTCTTTGACGATCTCAAAGCCGCCGGAATCTCATTCGAGGGGATTACGGCCGAGCTGACGGTCGAAGGTGTGAAGTCATTCTCCGATTCGTATCACCAACTGCTCGAAGCGATTGCCGAGAAACAGGGTCTCTTGGCCGGCGCGACGCGATAACCGACGACAAAGAAGGAAAGCAAACAATGGAATTAGGGATGATCGGCCTCGGCAAAATGGGCGCGAACATGACAACGCGCCTGCTGCGCGGGGGTCATAAGGTCGTCGCGTTCGATTTCAACAAAGATGCGGTCAAAGCTGCCGCAAGCGACGGCGCGACCGGCGCGGGTTCGCTCGAAGACCTCGTCGGCAAGCTGAGCGCGCCGCGCATCGCGTGGATGATGGTACCCTCGGGCGCGCCGACCGAACAAACAATGGAGAATCTGCTGGCGGCCATGAAGCCCGGCGACATCATCATCGACGGCGGTAACTCGAATTGGAAAGATTCGATTCGACGCGCCGGGATTTGCAAAGGCAAAGGCGTTGCGTTCATCGACGCTGGGACGAGCGGCGGAATCTGGGGTCTCGAGAACGGCTACTGCCTGATGGTCGGTGGCGAGACCGCCTCGGTCAAAACGTGCGAGCCGATCTTCACGACGCTTGCTCCCAAAGATGGCTACGCGCATGTCGGCGATGTCGGCGCGGGACACTTCTCTAAAATGGTGCACAACGGCATCGAGTACGGTCTCTTACAAGCGTACGGCGAAGGTTTCGAAATTCTCGAGAAGTCGCAGTTCAAGTACGATCTGCACAAGCTCGCAAAACTTTGGCTCAGCGGCAGCGTCGTTCGTTCGTGGCTCCTCGAGCTGCTCGAAATTGCGCTGCGCGACGATCCCACGCTCGCCGATATCAAGGGGTACGTCGTCGATTCCGGCGAGGGTCGTTGGACGGTGCAGGCCGCAATCGACGAAGACGTCCCGGCGCCCGTCATCACGCTCTCGCTGATGGCGCGCTTTGCGTCGCGGCAAGACGAATCATTCAGCGCCAAGATCATCGCAGCGCTGCGCAATCAATTCGGCGGACACGCGGTCATGCACGACGTGCACGAAGCACCTCCCAAAGACGGCGCACCGGCGAAGGCATAATGTCACAAACGGTTCCGCGGCCGGCCAGTTCAAGTGACGGCAACCCGCTGCGTGCGGGCTTGTCGACCAATCGCATCAAGGATCCGTGCAACGTCATCTTCTTCGGCGCCAGCGGCGATCTGATGAAGCGCATGCTGATGCCCGCAATGTACAATCTGCGGCTCGGCGATGTCATGCCGGTCCGCTACGGCATCGTTGGATTCTCCCGGAGCGAATGGGACGATGATAGCTTCCGTAAGGAAATGAAAGCGAGCATCGACGAGTTTTCTCGAAGCGGCGAAGCCAAAGATCCGCTCTGGAGTGATTTCGCCAAGCACGTTTCGTACGTCAGCGGCGATTTCGACGACCCGAAGTGCTACAAGAAGCTGCGCGACCAACTCGAACGGAACGACGCCGAGCTCGGTACCGAGCACAACCGCCTCTTCTATCTCTCGACACCGCCCGGACTGTTCACGAAGATCGTCGACATGCTCGATGAAGCGGGTCTCGGGCCGCGGGACAATCCGAAGGGCTGGACACGGATCATCGTCGAGAAGCCATTCGGAACCGATTTGGCATCGGCGCGCGCGCTGCAAGCCGAGATTACAAAGGTCTTCGACGAGAAGCACGTTTACCGCATCGATCACTATCTCGGCAAAGAACCCGTACAGGATATCATGGCGCTGCGCTTTGCGAACGTCATGTTCGAGCCGATTTGGGATCGCCGCTACATTCAATCCGTGCAGATCACGGCGGCCGAGACCGTCGGTGTCGAACACCGCGGCGGATATTACGAAACATCAGGCGCGCTGCGCGACATGATCCAAAATCACGTCATCAATCTATTCGCGCTCGTGGCCATGGAGCCGCCAGTTGCAGCCGACGCCGACTCGATCCGCGACGAGAAGATGAAAGTGCTCCGCGGGCTTCGCCCGATCGATCCCGATCAGCTCAATCATTTTGCCGCGCGGGGGCAATACGCAGCCGGCACGATCAACGGCCAGGCGGTACCCGGTTATCGCGACGAGCCCGACGTCAATCCGAAGTCGAACACCGAAACGTACGCAGCCGTCAAACTCTATGTCGATAGCTGGCGCTGGGCCGGCGTCCCGTTCTACCTGCGCAGCGGAAAGCGTCTCGCAGGCAAGCAGAGCGAAATCGCGATTCGCTTCAAAGACATTCCACACCGGCTTTTCGGTGAGAGCAGCGATGACATCGAGCACAATGCGCTCGTCATGAAGATTCAGCCCGAAGAAGGCGTCTCGATCCGCTTCTCAGCGAAAGTCCCCGGACCGAAGATGCACATCCGTTCCGTTTCGATGGATTTCAACTACGGAACCGGCTTTGGCGTCGTGTCGGCGCCTGCATACGAACGACTGATCGGCGACGCGATGCGCGGTGATGCGACGCTGTTTACTCGCTGGGATGCGGTCGAAGCTGCATGGGAAGCAGTTACGCCGATTTTGGATCGGTGGCTCATGCTCAAAGACACGAGCTTCCCGAACTATGCGGCCGGAAGCCAAGGACCGGTCTCGTCCGACGCGCTGTTCGACGACGACGACGACGGCTGGAGACGCATTTGACCGCGTCCGCTCCCGCATTCGACACCGAATCGATTCGCCTAGAGTGGCGCGATGCGCGTGGCGGCATTCCCTCGACGGCGACGATGAACCTCATCGTCTACGTCGAGAACGAGACCTACCGGGATTGGGTGTTCGAACGCGCGTGGCGCATCGCCGACAAGCACCCGTCGCGCATGATCGTTCTCGATGCGATCAAAGATCATCATGGAACGAAGATCACAGCACAAGAGCCTCACCGCGACGAAACGGTGCAAATTTTCCGCGAAGGTGTCGAGCTTGGCGTCGACGGAATCCGCGCCCCGCTGCGGGTGCAGTTCGTTGAAGCGCTTCTCGTCAAAGATATCCCTAACGTCCTCTGGTGGGCGGCGGAACGGCTCTTCTCGAGCGAGACGTTCGCGGGATTACTCAAGGTCGTCGAGCACGTCATTCTCGACTCATCCGGCACCAACACCGATACCGATGCGCTGCGCGAGTTCGCAAGCTATTTTTCCGGTAAGCAGCCTATTGCGCTCGGGGACCTCGCTTGGATGCGCCTCGATCCTTGGCGTGATGTCGTCGCGCAGTTCTTCGACGATCCATCGATGCGCAACGAGCTCTTCTCCATCCGGCGGGTCGCAATCACGTCCGGCTCAGAATCGGAGGCGCTCTATCTCGGATGCTGGCTCGCCAGCCGGTTGGGATGGAAAGTGCGTGACGGCTCGACGTTCGTCGACGCGAACGGCAGCGTCATAAGCTTCGAGCGCAAGCGCGAAGGTGAGATTCGCCGCGTTCAAAGCGTCCGTCTCGAAACGGCAACCTCGTCGTATTCAGCGCACGTTGAAGGCGAAACGGTGTCGCTCGAAGTTTCCGGAAGGTTCGCCCGCGCAAAACGCGTCGTACCTCTGCAGGCGATCGATAACACGTCGCTCGTCGAACGTGCGATTCTCGGCGACCGCACCGATGAGATCTTCATCGAAGCGCTGCAAACAGTGGGAGATCTCCTCAAATAATCGGCAAGCTCGAGATCGTCGCGGACGAAGCGGCCCTCGCGCGCTCCAGCGCCGAGCGTTTCATTTTGGCCGCGCGCGACGCAAAAGCCGCTCGTGGTTCGTTCGCCGTCGCGCTCGCCGGTGGTTCGACGCCTAAAGCAATGTTCGCATTGCTCGCGGCCGAACCGTTGCGCTCGCAAGTCGACTGGGCGTCGGTTCGCTTCTTCTTCGGTGACGAACGCTGCGTGCCGCCGGATCATCCCGATTCGAACTATGGGATGGCCAAGAAAACGTTGTTCGATCCGCTCGGCATCCCGGCGCAAAACGTGCATCGCATGCACGGTGAAGCACCGCCCGACGAAGCCGCGCTCGAATATCAAGGCGTCTTACTCAAAGCACTTGGCGAGACACCGGTTCTCGATTTGATTTTCCTCGGGATGGGCCCCGAGGGACATACGGCCTCGCTCTTTCCCGGCGTCTTCTCGCAATTCGATGCGCAGCGCTGGGTTGTCACGACATATATTGAAAAGCTTTCTGCGAATCGCATCACGCTCACGCCGCGGGCTATCAATGCCGCAGGCGCGATCATCCTCGTGACCGGCGGCGAAGCGAAGGCGGCAGCACTTGCCGAAGTGCTGGCCGGCGCACGTAATCCCGATCTCTATCCCGCGCAGATTCTGAATCCGCAGTATGGATCGCTGACGTGGCTCGTCGATCGCGCGGCGACCAAAGGGCTTTCCCCCTGAACCGCTCGTACGATCGCGTACACGAGCGATCGCTGCGTGATCCTGAGGGTTACTGGGGCGAGGCCGCCGAGCAAATTACGTGGACCAAGAAATGGGATCGCGTCTTGGATCGCTCGCGTGCGCCGTTCTATCGCTGGTTTGTGGGCGGCGAGCTCAATACGTGTTACAACGCCCTCGACCGTCACGTCGAGAACGGACGCGGCGAGCAACTCGCACTGATCTACGATAGCCCGATCACGCAAACGATCCGTACGTACACGTACAATCAGTTGCTGGATCACGTCGCGCGGTTCGCGGGCGTGCTCGCATCGCTCGGCGTGAAACGCGGCGATCGTGTGATCCTCTACATGCCGATGGTCCCAGAGTCTCCGATCGCGATGCTGGCCTGCGCGCGTCTTGGCGCGATTCACTCTGTGGTCTTCGGCGGGTTCGCCTCCCGCGAGCTGGCCGTGCGCATCGACGATTGCACGCCGAAAGTCATCGTGTCCGCATCCTGCGGAATCGAGCCGGCGCGGACGATTGCGTACAAGCCACTGCTCGACGAAGCGATCGAGCTCGCAACCCACAAACCGTCAGCGTGCGTCATTCTGCAACGCCCGCAACTGGAAGCAGAACTCGTTCACGGACGCGATCGTGAATGGAGCGCCCTGATGGCGTCGGCACAGGCAGCACCGTGCACGCCGGTGCTCGCAACCGATCCGCTCTACATTCTCTATACGAGCGGCACGACGGGACAACCCAAGGGCGTCGTGCGCGACAACGGCGGACATGCCGTCGCCGTGCACAACACGATGAAGATGATCTACGGCATCGAGCCGCCTGATGTCTTTTGGACGGCATCTGACGTTGGGTGGGTCGTCGGGCATTCGTACATCGTGTACGGCCCACTGCTCGCCGGCTGCACGACGATTCTCTTCGAAGGAAAGCCTGTCGGTACGCCTGACGCAGGCGTCTTTTGGCGCATCGTTTCAGAGCACAAGGTGCGCGCGCTGTTCACGGCGCCGACCGCGTTCCGCGCAATCAAGCGTGAAGATCCCGACGGTGAGTTTATTGCGCGCTACGACCTCTCGGGTTTCCGCACGCTGTTTCTGGCCGGTGAACGTTGCGATCCGCCGACGCTGGCGTGGGCGCAAGAACAACTGCGCGTCCCCGTCATCGACCATTGGTGGCAAACCGAAACCGGATCGGCGATCGTATCGAACTACGTCGGCCTCGACGGACCGGACGGCAAGATGCTACCGATCAAGGCCGGCTCGCCGACGAAAGCTGCTCCGGGTTGGGACGTCCATGCACTCAGCGCCGAAAGCCGCGACGTCAAGCCCGGTGAGATCGGAACGCTGTGTTGTAAGCTTCCGCTTCCGCCCGGCTCGTCACCAACGCTATGGAACGCCGAGGAACGTTTTCGCACCGCGTATCTGGAGGCGTTCGACGGCTATTACAGCACGGGCGATGCAGGCTACCTCGATGAAGACGGCTACGTGTTTGTGATGACGCGCGTCGACGACGTTATCAACGTCGCCGGGCACCGTCTTTCAACCGGCGCGATGGAGGAAGTGCTCGCTGCGCATCCGGACGTTGCGGAATGCGCGGTCGTCGGCGTCGCCGACGAGCTCAAAGGTCAGATTCCGCTCGGCTTTATCGTGCTGAAGGCCGGCGTCGAGCGTGCGCACGATGCGATCACTCAAGAGATCGTTGCGATGGTACGCGACCGCATCGGGCCGGTGGCAGCGTTCAAGCATGCAATCGTGGTCGTACGTTTGCCAAAGACACGCTCCGGAAAAATCCTACGATCCACCATGCAGAGAATCGCAGACGATCAAGCCTACAACATGCCGGCGACGATCGACGATCCCGCAATACTCGGCGAAATCGGCACGGCGCTGCACTCCGCGGGCTACGCGAAGTCGCTTACGGTTTAATTGCCGGCGGAAGCGTTTGGCTCGGTGATGGCGACGGCAATGGTTTCGGTGGAACACCGCCGCTAACCGCGCCCGGCACTTGCGAACCCGTGAGCATGAGCGTTTGCGAGCCCAGTTGGCCGGCGTCGATGTTTGAGCTAGCGAGCAACTTGCCTTCGACGCGATTGACTTCGACGAGGGCTTTGTTCAGATCGGTTTGCGCTTGCAGCTCGCGGCCGCGATCGTTTGCCAGATTAATGACCCGCTGCAGCACGAGGAACGTCGTCGACGTTCCGGCGTGGAACTTGCGCAGCTCGCTGGCGTAGACTTCCTCAGCCGCACGACGCGCAGTCGTCGCCGCGATCAAGCGCGCGTGCGCCCCGCGCAGCGCTTGCACGGCGTTGGCTGACTCCATCTTCAAGCGCTGAATAACCGCAATCTCGTTGATTTCGACCGAACGGGCTTGCTCGAGCGCTACATCGTAGTTGCCTCTAGCGCTACGGTTTTGCAGCGGCAAACCAATTGTCACTTGCGCCGAATACGTCGGAAACTTATTGCTGAAGAGATTTGAGTACGACGTCCCCAAGCCGCCTTGCACGTAGCCGGGCGAGTTGAAGCTGATCGGCGGTAAGGGCGTAAGCTGCTGACCCGCGCCGAGTGTCTTGTTGGCGTTCGCGATCAACTCGTTGATCGCGTTCGCTTCCCCGAGGAACAGGCCCGTCACCGGACTCGAGAGCGGATTAAGGGGATTGCCTGCAAAGCCATTCGTCGTATAACCGAGGCCGAGGTCGACCTGCGGCTTCATCTGATTCTTGGCATAGGCGACGTTGACGTCCGCAGCTCGGCGCGCGTCGCGAATCTGCGCGATCTCAGGACGATTGCCGAGCGCGGCGATCAACACCTGATCGACGCTCGGCTCGGTGGGGACCTGTGCGACGCTGGTCGTCGGCACGAGATTCGCCATCCACGCGGGGTCAGCCGGATTGCCGAGTATCAAGCTCTTGAGCTGCGTCTGCAGCTGTTGCACGGTCTGCAATCCCGAGAACACGTTGCCTTGAAATTCCGCGACTTGGTCGTTCGTTTCGACGACGTCGACGGGCGCGGCGCTTCCGGCGCGCACTTTGCGCTGATTGCTTTGCGCCTGTGCGATCGCATTGCGCAAACCCTCTTCTTGAATCGCGACGTTGCGCCACGCGGCGACGAGATCCCAATACGTGTCAGAGACGTTCGCGATCGTTTGTTGTGCGGTCAGGAGCGCGTCATCGGTATTTGTGTCGGCGTTGACCCGCGCGAGCTCGAGCTGACGCCGCGCGTCGTCTATGCCGGCACCGCGTGCCAGCGGCTGCGTGATATTGAACGAGAGCGCCGTTGGATAGTATGGATTGAAGCTATCCGTTACGAGGTTGCTCGATGTGCGCGAACCGCTTGCGCTGGCGGAGTAGTGCGTACCGCCCACGGTTTGCCCCGAGAACCCCGCATTCGCGCCGAGCGTGTCGGTCGTGTACGCACCACCATTCGGGCCGGTTTGGAACAGATTGGTGGGTGGCTCAACCGAGTGCGTGTACTGCGGCTGCAGTTGAAACTTCACGTCGTACGCGCCTTCGGCAGCGACGATCTGATACGCAGCGATTCGACGATCCGCTTGCGAAACTGCGAGGCTCGTGTTGCGCATCAGCGCCATCGTAATTGCGTCATTGAGCGCGATGCCGACGTACGGCGTTTGCGCAACGCCCGCCAGATCGGCGTTCGGCTGACTCGAGTCCGGCGCGCTGTACCCCGGATCGACCGCCGGAACCGGCGGAATGACCGTCGACGGAATCGGAATCGGTGACGACGGCGGTGCACCGCTGCTCGGGACGACGTATGGCGTTACGGTCGGGATCGGCGCCGGCCCGTTTGCAGGCTGCGCAATGGCGACGCTCGGCACGAGCATGTTGAGCGTTAGCCCGAGGGAAATTCCCGCGAACCGGAAGCGCTGTCTAGGCATGGCTATTACCTACTTGACCTTAACCGACGCGACCACCGACATTCCGGGCCGGAGCGGGACTTGGTCAAGCGGCTTAGATGCACTATCAACGTAGATGCGCACGGGAATACGCTGCGTAACTTTGACGAAATTTCCGGTCGCATTCTGCGCCGGCACCAGCGCGAACTCGTTCTGCGAGGCCGGCGAGACCGTCGCGACCTTGCCGGAGAAACGCACGCCTGGATACGCGTCGACGGAGATATCGGTTTGATCTCCAACGCGAATGCTGCCCATCTGTGTTTCTTTGAAGTTGGCCGTAATATAGATAGCGTTTAGAGGAACGATCGTCAGCAGCGCGGCGCCCGGTCCGACTTGCTGTCCCAAATCGACGCTCTTCTGCCCGATATAACCGGAGATCGGCGCGTAGATTTTGGTGTACGAAAGCTGATCGCGCGCGGTACGCAGCTGCGCAGCCAGCGAGCCGGCTTGCGCGCCGGCCGCTACCGTTTGCGCCGATTGCACGCTGACGCGTTGCGGAAGCTGGTTTGCCGCGAGCGTCCCTTGAGCCGTCGTTAATTGTCCGAGTTGAATCCCGACTTGCGATTCCGCCGCCGAGACTTTTTGCACGGCGGAGCTGAGCGCCGATTGCGCAACACGGACGTTGTCCTGCGCTTCCTGATATTGCGCGCGCGCTTGCTGAAGCTCAGCACGCGTGGCATCTAAATCCGATTGTGCAACGTCACCGGTTGAGACCAGTGAAGCCGTGCGGCGATTGTCGGCGTCAGCTTTCGCCAAGGCTTCGCGCGCAGCCGGAACCGCAGCGTTTGCTGCGCTGAGCTGCGAACGCGCCTGGTTGACGCCATCTTGCGCAACCGAGACGTTTTGCTGTGCGTTTGAGACGCCCGATTGCGCCGAGCTCACGCCGCCCTTACCTTGCGTCGTTTGAGCCACGACGAGCTGCCGCGTCAGCGCGAGATTTTGCTTCGCAGCGTTTGCGGTGGCTTGCTCCGAATGATACGCCGCGAGCGCCTGCGCGTAACGCGTGTTCTCATCCTGATCGTCGAGCTGGATCAGCAAATCGCCCTTTTTGACGTAGCGATTCGTGTCTGTATAAATCGTTTGGACGCGCTCGGAGATCTTGCTCGTCACCGTGACAATGTCGGCTTCGACATAGGCATCGTCGGTTGACTGATGCGTCGTTGCGTACGCAATAAAACGAATGCCGTAAAACAGCACGAGCAACACGACGATGACGCCGGCAACGATCAAAACCTGACGGGCGGGACCCGAAGGCCCGCGTGCCTTCGTTGGTTTCGCTTCGTTGCTGCCGCTCGAGTCGGCGGGCGGCGCGCTCGGTCCGTTTGTCGGACGCGGTGCGGCGGTCGTGGATTCTTTGGTCTCCAAGTTTATTTCTTCACCCCATGAAGTATTGCATCGACAAAGGCCGGGATGAGCGCCTGAGGCCGGCCTTCGTCGCCCCAGTTGAGACGCTTGGACTTCATTGCCAGTGCGAACATCGTTCCCATGATCAGCGCTGCAAGCTGCTTCGGATTGCCGCGAATCGCTTCGCGGTCGACTTGCGTTTGAAGATAGCTCATTAGGCGCTGCATAATTTCGGTCGGTCCCCGCAGGCAAGACGGCACCTGGTCGGGGTCTGTTTCCTCTTCTGCGAGACTGATGCGAATGATGGCTTGGTTGCGCACCATGCGGTCGTACAGCGACGTGCATATCTGAACGAGATCGGCTTCGATCTCGCCCGGCAAGGCATCCAGAGCAGCATCGAATCCAAGCTGCTCGAGGCTCCACCCGCGCATCGCTTCGAGCAGCGCCGTCTTGTTGCCAAAATGCCGGAAAAGTGTGGCCTCGTTGACGCCCGCGCGTTCCGCGACTTCGCGTGTGGTCGTGCCACGAGTTCCGTTGCGTTCGAAGACTGCGCGCGCGGCACGCAAAATGCGCTCCCGCGTCGGCGAGCCT
>JBEKPS010000013.1:0-62130 GCA_049520515.1 Vulcanimicrobiaceae bacterium | reverse complement strand
ATTTACTATGAAGCAAGACCCGAACGTTGCCACAAGAGGCGAAGTGCGTTGGGTTCGTCCTTCCGCGCCCAACATGCATCAGTGCGGCGTGCTGTTTATCGATCTGACAGATGAAGATCGTGACAAACTCGAACGTTTCCTCATTATGGAACGCGAACGCTCGATCATCGCCTCATCGCCGGCGGCAGCGACCGGACAGCTCGATAGGGCGGCGAATCTATAGATTCTGACCTCGGCGGCAGCCAGGCATATGAATACGATCTACCGCCGGAACTGATTGCACGCGCCCCCGCGCCGCGCCGCGATGCGGCGCGTTTACTCGCGCTGCATCCAAGCGGCGAGATCGAACATCGCACGTTCAGCGAACTCCCGATGCTGCTGCGTCCTGGAGACCTCTTAGTGTTGAACGAGACCGCGGTGGTTCGCGCACGCTTGCGCGGACGGCGGATTCCCGGCGGCGGAAGCGCGGAACTTTTCTTGCTCCATCCCGCGGATGACTTGCGATTCGACCGAAATGCGACGCGATGGTTGGCACTCGTTCGACCAGGACAGAAGCTCCAGCCGGGTCGCCGGATTGCGATTGGTGAGGATGCTACCGCAACGATCGAAACGCTAGCGGAAGGTGGCGCGCGCATCGTGCGGTTCGAATCGCGCGTGTCGGTCGGCGAGTTGCTGGAGCGTTACGGCGAGGTCCCGTTGCCGCCGTATATAGGCGACGAAGGCCTCCCGCACGCCGAGCGCTACCAGACGATCTTTGCACGGGTACCGGGCAGTGTTGCCGCGCCGACGGCATCTCTGCACTTCACAGACGACGTCTTCGCAAACCTGAGCGCGCGTGGCGTCGAGATCGCGCGCATTGTCCTCGATGTCGGGCTCGGCACGTTTCGTCCGATCCTGGAAGACCGGCTCGATGAACACCCGATGCACGCGGAGCCATATGTAATTTCAGCCGAAACCGCGGCAGCGGTTAATCAAGCACGCAAAGAGCAGCGGCGCGTGATCGCCGCAGGAACGACCGTCATGCGTGCGCTTGAAGCCTCGGCGCTGGGAAGCGGAGAAGTCGTTGCCGGCGCGGCCTCGACGGATCTCTACATCAAACCCGGCTTCCGGTTTCGCGTGGTCGACGCGATGGTTACGAACTTTCATCTGCCGCGATCGACGCTGCTGGTGCTCGTCAGCGCCTTTGCAGGATACGAAGCAATTCGACGCGCGTACGCCGAAGCGATCGAGCAACAGTACCGGTTTTTCTCATTCGGCGACGCGATGTTTCTCGAAAGGGCCGCATGACCGCGTTCAATCCAGCACTAGTCGAAGAAGCGTTCGAAGATGATGTCCAGGGTACGGCGGAGTTCCTTCGCTCGGTGATTGGTCGTCTACGCGAGAATTGCGAACTCGTGCGCTCGTCGGCACAAAAGGGTGATGCCGAGGCTGTGAACGCTGCCGCGCACGCGGCGAAAGGCTCGGCGGGACACTTAGGCGGCGCCGACGTCGAAAAGGTAGCAGCGAAGATCGAGCTCTCAGCAAAAGAGGGCACGATCGAACCGCCTGATGTGATCGATGAGCTCGCCCGTCTCATAACGTCGCTCGAAGGCTCAGCGGAGGCCTATATCACCTCGCGCGCGGCGAAACCCGAATCGTCTTGAAGTCGGTGTACCACACCATGCCGGGCGCGGCATTCTTTTGCTTGCGCACGTATTTGCGGCGCGTATAATCGACGTCGACGCTCGCACTTGCGCCAGCGCGACTGTGATAGGCCGCAATCGACGCTGCCAAGGCAATCTCGTCGTCGCTGGGTGAAGTTCGATCGTTCGTCGCCAAGACGACGTGCGCACCCGGGACGTTACGTGCATGAAACCACAAATCTTCGGGACGCGCGATCGAAAACGTTACTTCTGCGTTCTCACGCGGCGAGCGGCCGACGTAGAGCCGTGCTCCCGAAGGAAGGTCGACGGCGACGATTTTTCGGCGGGTTGAGGCCGCAGGCGAGCGTTTTTCCGTCTTGCGGTCGAGATCTGACTCGATCTCGTCGAGTGACGCTGCATCGGCGCGCTCGATTTCCCAAGCCAGCGTTTCGAGCTCGGCGCGCTCGCGTTCGAGGACCTGCCGGCGCTCCGCGACGCGCGGCAGCGCCGCGTTCGCCTTCTTGTATTGCGCAAAAAGCGCGCTCGCTTCGCCCTTCGCGGAAATGCGCTCGGATTCGGGGAGCGAGAAGAGCTCGGCATAGATGCGTTGGCCCTCGGCACGCAGCTGATTGCGTTCGCCGAGATTTTGTTCTCGCGTTGCGATCTGCTCGAGCTGCGAACGAATAGACTCATCCCGGCGGCGAACGGCGCGCAGCAACGCATCACGTGTTCGCTCGATGTCGTTTTGACCTCGACCGCTGGTTGTTGCGCTTGCGGCTTCGGTAAAGATCGGTAGAAGCTGCGTAACCGTCGTATGCTCGAGATCCTCGAACTGCGCAAGCGGGACGACATGTGCTTGCACGAGCTGGCCGCTCTTGCGATAGACGTGTAGCGGTCCGTCGCTTGATGCCGCGGCATCGGCTTCGCTCGATTTCGCTTCGAACCAGGACGCAAGCTCGGAAGAACCCAGCGCCAGCGATTTTGCCTGCGCGACGAGCGACGTCGCGATCAGTCGCGGCAACGCGGGCAGAAAATCGCGCAGCGCAGCGAGCCACGCACCTGCGTCCGAAAGCCGAGCCTCGAAAGCATCCCGGTCGATCCGGGCCTGCGGAAGCGGCGGAAGCTCGTAGGAACGGCCGACCTCGACGCTGCGCTCCTGATTCTCAGCCGGCGAGAACGTCTTGGCGGCGGCAACAATAGTCTCACCCCGCAGCGCGACCACGTTGCCGAAACGCGGAACGAGCTCGAGGATCAGCCGGGACGACGACTCGACCCCGAAGCGCGAGCGTGCCCCGAACTCGAGTGCGAGGACGCGGTCGCCGGCACGAGCGCGGACGGACGCGAGCACGCTCCCGCGGACAATTGCCCCGGCTGCGCGCAGCCAAGCCGGCTCGGGATCGAGCGAAAGTGGGACGTCATCCTCCAGCCAAACCAGCGGCGGGGTCGCAAAAGGCTCGATCTGCAGGGCAGCGTCCCCGCCCTTGCCCCCAAAGATAAGCTCGACGCTGGCGCGGTCGGTAAGGCCGATATCGCGAACCCGGCGGCCGGCCAGCATCCGGTCGAGTTCGCGGCCGGCACGGCGAATGAGCAGGTGATCGGTCAACATTGCGAGGATTTCGTGCGGTTCAAGCTCTTCGCGGAGGATCTTTGGCCGGTCCAGGCTTGCTGTTCGTCGTGTCGGGGCCGTCGGGTGCCGGAAAGGATACGCTCGTCGCGGAGCTTCGAAAGCGGTACGACCGCATTCGCTACTCCGTCTCGGCCACCACGCGTCCCGCGCGAGCGGGCGAGGTGCACGGTCAGGATTATTTCTTCCTGACGGCCGAGGAGTTTGCGCAGCGGCTGTCCGTCAGTGATTTTCTCGAGACGCGAATCTATAACGACCACTCCTACGGCACACCACGTTCGTTCATCGACCAGACCCTCGAGCAGGGCTACGACGTGATCATGAAGCCCGAAGTCAACGGTGCGCTCGCCGTCAAGGCGGCGTATCCCGATGCGGTTCTGATCTTCCTGCTCCCGGATAAATTCTCACACCTGCGCGCGAGGCTCGAAGCTCGCCGCACCGAGACGATGGCCGAAATCGCGGCGCGCCTTGAGATCGCTCACGAGGAAATGCAATATGTACGTCGCTTTGACTACCTCGTCGTAAATGAACAAGCCCACCCCGAACGCGCAGTCGATGACCTCGATGCGATCCTACGCGCTGAGCGCAACAGAATCTATCGCTGGACAGATCAAGCGATAAGGACCTTGGAAGAATCATAATGACAGAAGAACCGGTTTTTGGTGACTTGGACGGTCTCATGGACCACGTCGACTCGAAGTTCACGCTTGTGAACATCGTGACGAAGCGTGCCAAGCAGCTCAACAACGCAGCACCGCCCCTGACCGATAAAGTCAACCTGAACAAGCCGGTCTCGACCGCTCTGAGTGAAGTCGCCGCTGGAAAAATTCGTTACAAACGCACGCGCGAGGGCATCAAATAAGCCATGTGTGGCATTGTCGGGTATGTCGGCGACCGCGACAGCGTCCCGATCATAATGGAATCGCTGCGGCGCCTCGAGTACCGTGGTTACGATAGTGCCGGCATTGCCGTCATCGAAGCCGACGGTAAGCTGCGTGGCTCGAAAGCCGAAGGAAAGCTCCAGCGCCTTGCCGACCGCCTCAGCAACGGCGAGCAATTGCACGGGTCGATCGGCTTCGGCCACACGCGCTGGGCAACGCATGGTCGCCCCTCTGATGCAAATGCCCACCCGCATCTCGACTGCAGCGGCAAGATCGCGGTCATTCACAACGGCATCATCGAGAATTACGCGTCGCTGCGTGAAGAGCTGCTCCGCAACGGGCACGTCTTCCGAAGCGAAACCGACACCGAAGTCCTTTCGCACCTGATCGAAGCAGAGCTCGCCACGGAAGGCGATCTGCTGAACGCGCTGCGTAAGACGCTGGCTCGCGTCCACGGTGCGTACGCGCTCGGCGTCCTTTCGCAAGACGCACCCGATCGAATGCTCTTTGCGCGCAACGGTGCCAGCCCGCTCGTCGTCGGATTCGGTGACGGCGAGACGTTCGTTGCCTCCGACACGCCCGCGATGCTGCAATATACGCGCAAAGTGATCATACTGCGCGAAGGCGAGATGGTCGAAGTCACCAAGACCGGCGCACGTTTGATGGACTTCAAGGGAAATCCGATCGAACGCGAGATCGAGCAGATCACGTGGGACGCCAGCTCGGCCGAGAAGAGCGGCTTCAAGCATTTCATGCTCAAGGAGATCTTCGAGCAGCCGAGCGTGGTCAAGGAAACATTAGCCGGACGTATCGATGAATCGAACGACGTGCAGCTCGGAGTCGAGACGAAAATCGATGTGGGGCTGCTGCGCGCGATGACGAAGATCTCGATCACCGGCTGCGGTACCGCGTATCACGCAGGCATGGTCGGAATGTACCTGCTGCGCGCGCTCTGCAAATTGCCGGTCGAAATGGAGCTCGCAAGCGAGTTCCGCTACGGCGATCGCGCCATGGACCCGCGGACGCTGACGATCGCGATGTCGCAGTCCGGCGAGACCGCCGACACGATCGAAGCCTGTCGCATCGCGCAAGCCGCCGGCGGACCGATCCTCGGCATTTGCAACGTTGTCGGCTCGCATTTGACGCGCATCGCCGACGGCACGCTCTTCACGCGGGGCGGACCCGAAATCGGCGTTGCGGCGACGAAGACGTATGTCTCGCAGATCGTCGCGATGGTTCTCTTCGCGATGTATCTTGCGCGTGTGCGCGGGACGACGCCCGTTGAAGACCTGCGGCGCATCGCCGAGAACACGAAGCTTTTACCCGCAGCGATCGACGTCGTGCTCAATACGTCCGATGAAATCCGCAAGGTCGCGCGCAAGATTCGCAAAGCACGCAGCGTCCTGTTCATCGGGCGTTACGTCAATTTTCCGACGGCAATCGAAGGCGCGCTCAAGCTCAAGGAAATCTCGTACATTCACGCTGAGGGCTACGCCGCCGGCGAGATGAAGCACGGACCGATCGCGCTGCTGGATCCGAAGGTCCCAGTCGTCGGCGTCGTAACCGAAGGTCGCGTGCGCGAGAAAGTGCTCTCGAACGTCGCCGAGGCCAAAGCCCGCGAGGCGCCGATCGTGTTGGTCGCAAATCACGGCGACACCGACGCAGCTTCCCTTGCCGATCATGTCTTCTGGGTGCCGCGAGTCGACGAGCTGCTCTCGCCGATTGTGAACGTCGTCCCCTTGCAGTTGCTCGCATATCACATTGCGGACATCGAGGGCAAAGATGTCGATCAGCCGCGCAATCTCGCTAAGACCGTTACGGTCGAGTAATGCAAGCCTCGGCGACGGAACTCCGCGAAGACGGACGGCTTACGACCGCCCTCCGCCCCGTTTTGATCGAACCGAACTTTCTCGAATTTGCCGAGGGCAGTGCGCTCATCACGGTTGGGCGCACGCGCGTGATCTGCGCGGCTACGCTCGAAGAGCGCGTCCCGCAGTGGATGAAAGGACGCGGCACCGGTTGGATCACGGCCGAGTACGCGATGCTGCCGCGGGCGACGCAAGAGCGCACCGCGCGCGAAAGCACACGGGGCCGTCCCGGCGGACGCACGCACGAGATTCAACGCCTGATCGGTCGCGCGCTTCGTGCGGTAACTGATATGCAGGCGCTCGGCGAACGGACGCTCTGGGTCGACTGCGACGTCATCCAAGCCGACGGCGGAACGCGCACGGCTGCGATCACCGGGGCGTACGTCGCGATCGCGCTTGCGCTACACAAACACTTCGCGGGCGCGACCTGGCCGCTGCGCGCGCAGATCGCCGCGACCTCGGTTGGCATCGTCGAAGACCGTCTGATGCTCGACCTCGCATACACGGAAGACAGTCGCGCCGAAGTCGACATGAATGTCGCGATGACCAGTCACGGCGAGTTGGTCGAAGTGCAGGGAACCGCCGAGGCTCATCCGTTTTCGCGCGCCAAACTCGACGCGATGCTGGATCTCGCAGCCGCCGGCATCCAAGAGCTGTTCGTGGCGCAAGCCCGCGCGATCGACGTAGGGAGAGTCGGCGCTGGCTCTTGACCTCGACCAGCTGCGCGCGCTCGTGGCGCAAGTCGCAGAGTTTCGGACCCGCGACCGCGCGATGACGTCCGCCCAAAAGGCGATGGAAGCAATCTTGACCGAGCGTGAACCGGCGGAAGAAGAGATCCGCCGGTACGCGGGTGCCGTGGAACGATATTTTTCAGGCTTCGCGCGCGAAGCGCGGCAACGGCTGGACGAGCTCGATCGCAGGATCACGCAGGTCAATCAAGTCCAGTTCAACTTACAGGCCGAGCGCGGTGTTGCTATGCGGCGAGTCGAGCTAACGCAAGGCGTCCTTTCCGGAGTCGCTGAACTCGCCAACTAAATGGCGGCAAATCCACTCGAAAGCGTCGGCCGTGAAACGACCGATTTACTCGAGTACGTCGGCGGAGTCGCGCTGCTTGGGGGCGAGTCCGCAAGACTGATCGCCCGGCTGCGCATTCGCGTTGCCGAGACCTTCAATCAAGCCTATCTGCTCGGCGTACAGTCTTGGTCGATCGTACTGCTGACCTCGCTCTTCACCGGCATGGTGATCTCGCTGGAGTCGGCGGTTCAAGCCGTACATTACGGCTTCGGAAGTTTGGTCGGTTCCGCGGTCGCGTTTGGGTCGTTTCGCGAACTGGGGCCGATGCTCTCGGCGGTCGTCGTGGCGGGCCGCGCCGGCGCTGCAATTGCGGCTGAGCTCGGCTCGATGGTGATTACGGAGCAGATTGAGGCCCTCGAGGCCCTCGGCCTCTCGCCGGTGCGCATGCTGGTTGTTCCGCGCCTGGTCGCGATGCTCTTGATGTTGCCGGTGCTGACGATCATGGCGGACATCGTTTCTATTCTCGGCGGAGCCTGGCTCGCAAGTCAGGTCGCGCACATCGATTACGACACATTCTTCACGTCGATTCGCCAAGGTGTCACCCTATCGGACATGTTGCTCGGTTTGCTCAAGACATTTGCGTTTGCGATCATCATCGTGCTGATCGGGTCGTATCAAGGCTTGCGCACGCGACTCGGTGCGGCCGGCGTCGGCATTTCGACTACCGGCTCGGTGGTTATCTCCATCATCTTGATCTTCATCACAAACTTCTTGCTGTCGTACATCTTGTTCGGCGGCAGCGTCGGGGGCGGCTGAGATGGCCGTCATCGCGCGCCTCGACGACGTGACCCTCTCGTACGCGGAACGTGTCGTGTTGCAGAATCTAACGCTCGACGTCGTCGAGGGTGCGATCACGTGTATCGTGGGACTTTCGGGTGCCGGCAAGTCGACGATTCTGCGTCTTCTCAACGGGCTGCGCAAGCCGTCCGTTGGACGCGTGCTCGTTAAAGGTCAGGATCTCACGCAGCTGACCGAGCGGGAACTCGTCAATCTGCGCCGCTCGATCGGCTTTTCGTTTCAGTTTGCGGCGCTCTTCGACAGCTTGACTGTTTATGACAATGTCGCGCTGCCGCTTCGCGAAAACATGCACCTCTCGGACGACGAGATTCGTCCCCGCGTTCACGAAGCGCTCGAGACCGTCGGACTTGCAGGCACCGACGATAAATATCCGGCCGAGCTTTCCGGTGGCATGGTGAAGCGTGTCGGCTTTGCGCGCGCGATCATCACGAATCCGGAGATCGTACTCTACGACGAACCGACGACGGGATCAGATCCGATCATCACGCATCTCTTGACCGATACGATCATGCACTTGCGCAAAAAGATGAACGGAACCGCGGTCGTCGTTTCACACGATCTGCAGAGTATCTTTATGATGGCAGACTACGTCGCGATGCTGTTCGAGGGCGCGATCATCGCGCAAGGAACACTGGCGGAAATGCGCTCGTCGATCAACCCGATCGTCCAACAGTTCTTGCAAGGAAGCGAGGTCGGACCAATTCCCATATGAGCAGACAAGCTATCGTCGGTGCCTTTACGCTTCTGGGCCTGGTCGCGATCTTCGCGGTCTACTTTGTGCTCTCGAACTTCTCCGCGCGTGTTAGCGGGTATCAGGCCGGGATCCACTTCGCAAGCGCGGCCGGCCTCACGAAGGGCGCGATCGTTTATGAGAGCGGCGTCCAGGTAGGTACGGTCTCGACAATCCAGATGCTCGACGATTTCACCGTCGACGTCATCATGCAAGTCGCGAGCTGGGTCGACATTCCAAGGGACTCCGATTTCATCATCTCGGCCCCCCTGACGGGCTCGAGCACACTGACGATCATCCCCCCGCGGAAGAAGAAGGAAGAACTCGCGCTCCTTCCGCGTTACGTCTTGCCGATCGACCAACAGCCGCGCGGCAAGGAGCCGGTTTCGATCCAAGAGCTGCTCGAAGCCGGGCGCGGCGAGCTCACCAAGTTCGACGCGCTAATGACCGATCTGACTCGGCGCGAGCCGCACCTCATGGATCAGCTCCAATCCGCGATCGCCAACGCCAATGAACTAGCGGAAACGGCGAACGGGGCGATGCAGCAGCTTTCGCATAAGGGACTCGCGCTGACCGATACGCTCCAGCGTTCGCTCGATACCGCCAGCGCCAGCATTGTCGATCTCACCGGACAGCTCGATCAAACCGTGCGCCGCAACGGCGGCCGCATCGACACCCTGCTCGGCTCGCTGAATCGGACTGCCGATTCGCTGGCCGTCGCTACTGACTCGCTCAAGAGCATGGCGACGAATCCGCAACTGCGCGCGCAACTCACCGATACGGTTGCACACATCCAGACGGCGACTGCGAACATTGCGGCCCTTACCTCCGATCTTCGCAATGTCGCGGACAATCCCCAAACGCAAGGCCAGCTGCGCGATACGCTCGCTAACATCGATGCCGCGACGCAGCGTGCCACTTCGCTGCTTGGCGCACTCGGCGGAACGAGCTCCGTGTATGGCGTCGACACCGGCGCAACGTCCCCGCCGTCGAGCGCACCGATCATGCCGCCGACTCCGGCGCCTTACGTTCCGTTACCGACGCCCTCATCCACCGCGAAACAGCAGAGCGGCGACTTTCACATGACGACGGCGTTGCGCAATCGCATCGGCGATCTCGCGAAGAACCTGATCGAAGTCCAGATTAGCCTCGACGAGCTGACAGCCAAGGCCGCCGATCAACCCAACAACGCGTTGCTCACGAATGACAAAGGGCCCCAGAGCGACTTCAACGTCGTCGTGTTGCCGCACTCTGAGTCACAGTTGTACGCGGGCGTGAACGATCTCTCTCAAAACCAGACCTGGAATCTCGCGATGCGTCAACAAGTCGCTCCGGGCGTGTTGATCGGCGGCGGTATCCTCTACTCACGGCTCGGCGTGATGGGACTCGTTTCGAACAAGGTCTTCGGTTTCGAAGGCCTCGCCTACGATCCGCGCTACGGTTATGTCGACGGTTACTTCAAGTTGCACGCAACCGGCAACATCGACTTGTTCGCCGGTGAACGCGACATACTGCACGCTACACGCCGAACGGTTTACGGTTTGCAATATCGTCTACTCGGAGGACCGGCGGCAAGGCCGTGATCCCGCTCGGAGCGGGGACGCGTACTCCGACGTTCCCGTTCATCACCTACGCGCTCGTCATCGCGAACGTCGTCGTTTTTCTGCAAGAGTTCTACGCGTCGAATACCGACGCGTTCATCGATGCGTACGCGCTGATCCCGTACGACGTTACGCACGGCGTCGTCCTCGCAGCGCCGAGCCCGCCGATTCCGGCACTCACGATCTTCACGGCGATGTTCTTGCACGGGAGCTTTCTGCACATATTTTTCAACATGCTGTTCCTGGTGGTGTTCGGACCGGCAATGGAATATACGTGCGGCGCCTTCGGCTATCTCGTCTACTACTTGGTGTGCGGGATCATCGGCAATATCGCACAGATTGCGATCGATCCGAGCAGTCACGTCCCAGCCATCGGAGCGTCCGGTGCCATTGCCGGAATTTTGGGCGGCTACATCGTCATGTATCCGACCAGCCGGGTCGGGACCGTGATCCCGATCGGCTGCTTTCCGTTGTTTTTGCGCCTGCCCGCGATCGTGGTGATCGGCCTCTGGGCGGCCGTACAATTCGCCCACGGCTGGGGTGCGATCACGCATCGCTCGATGAGCGAACAGGGCGGCGGGACGGCCTATTTCGCGCACATCGGAGGCTTTGCGTCCGGCGTTATATTGTTGCCGCTCTTCCGAAGAACGAGCCTACGCACGCGCCGAAGGTATGGTTGACGCATGGAACGGCGAGAGAAGAAGAGGCGAATCGGGATTTTGGGTGCGGGCGCGCAGGGCTCGCTCTTCGGCTGGCATCTGGCTGCCGTCGGGGACGTCACCTATCTCGACGTCCGGGCCGGCCTGTGTGCGACCCTCGAGCGCGACGGTGTTACCGTCGAGGGACGGCCCGCGCGTCCGGTGAGGGCCACGACGGATCCGTCCGCGCTTTTCGAATCCGATCTGATCTTCGTGTTCGTGAAAGCGTACGACACGCTGCGCGCACTGCGTCCCCTCGGCGGACGGTTGGATCCGGCTACAACGATTGTCTCATTGCAAAACGGACTCGGCAACGAGGAAGCGATCAAAGCCGCCCTCGGAAGCTTTGTGGCGCTTGTGGTTGGCGCAACGACGGAGATGTCGATTACGGAAGGCGATGGTGTCGCGGAGCGAGTCGGCGAGGGCCGCACGGTTATCGGAAGTGCCGGCGCGTCGCCCGGGACGGTCGAACAAACCTCCGCGCTGATTGCGTCCGCAGGCCTCGACATTCGCGTCGCATACGACATTCGCTCGCATCTTTGGGGCAAGCTGATCGCAAACGCTGCGATCAATCCGCTGAGCGCCTTGCTCGATTGTCCGTCCGGGACCATCCTCGAAGATGCGGATTCCTCATCGCTTGCGCGCGCGATCGCACTCGAATCAGCAATCGTCGCGCAAGCCGCGCGCATCAAGCTGCCATTCGCCGACGCGTGGACCTACGTGCGTGAGATCGTCGCGTCGACTGCCGGCGCGCGCAGCACGATGGCAATCGATCTTGCAGAAGGAAAGCAAACCGAGATCGATCAGATCAGCGGTGCAATCGTCGCAGCTGGTCGCCGCACGCAGACACCGACACCGTACAACGAATCGATGCTGCGGTTGATCAAAGCGCGCGAACGCGCCAGGTCACTTACCGGAGCGGCTGCGCCCGCGTAAGACCGCTGGCGGAACGTCCATACGTTCGCGCGGATGCGCTTCATCGTACGTTCGTTTCTTGTGTTCCATTGCGACGCTCAGATAGACACCGGTCGTGGCGAGGCTCTCGTGGCCGAGCAGTTCGCGGACCGTTTCAAGATCAGCGCCATTCTCGAGAAGATGCGTCGCAAACGAGTGACGCAGCGTGTGCGGTCCCGCTTTGGTTTGAATTCCGCTGAGTTTGTAGATCTCGCGGAAGATGAACCAGACGTGCTTCGGCGTCAGACGCTTGCCTCCACGCCCGAGAAACAGCGCGTCATCGCTGCTTCGCGGACGAACCGCCATGTAACGCTCGAGCGCCTCGGCCGTCGTCGGATTGATCACAACGAGACGTTCTTTCCGGCCTTTACCGTGAACCTGAACAACTCGAGCCCGCAGATTGACATCCGAGAGATTCACGCTCGCGATTTCAGCGCGTCGCATTCCACTCGCGTACAACAGCTCCATGATCGCATTGTCACGTAAACGATGGGCGTCCGGACGGCCTGCAAGCGAACGCGTCTGAAGAAGCGTGTTGATTTCCGGAATATCCAAATGCTTCGGGATCTTCCGTTCGATCGGCGGCCCCGGGATGTCCGCGGCCGGATCGTCATCGCGAACGTGCTCGCGTTTCATGAACTTGTAGAGGGCCTTGATGGATGACAGTTTTCGCCGCACGGTCGTCCCGCTATATTTCTTGGGGCCCGTCAAAAACATGATGTAACGATTGATGTGCGTCGATGTTACCGTGCGAAGCTCGGGATATTGCCTACCCATCGGCGACTCGGACGTCGGGAGGTTGGTCAACCAGGCGCCGAACTCGTTAAGATCGCGCGCATAGGCTTCGATCGTCAACTCGCTGCGTTTACGATGAAGGCGAAGATACGCCATGAGATCCCACAGGAGCGGATCCGTAACACCGCCGGGCCGCTTATCGCTCATTGCTTCCCCGGCTGCCACAGCTCGCACGTTCGCATATGAATCTCCCGGTTTCCCGTTCTTCTTCGCATATTTGGATGCGACATAATAACAGTTTTATCGTATTCGCACAGGAGAAGAAAGCGCCCTTTTGCCCTGCGGGCTGCGCCAAGAGGTACGGCGCACTCAGCAGACCTCTTCCGCCAGGGGCTTAAGTCGCAGGGCACTTTTGTCGCAGTCGGAACGTTGCCAGGCTACTCGTCCGAACGCACAGTGCGGACGAACGTTTATCAGCTTAGGAGGCTGCATGGGGAAGTTTGCGCTATCGCGCAAGGGATTTTTGAAGGGGACGGCAGTCGCGGCGGGAGCGGCGACGTTTGGAGCTCCAGCGTTTCTACCGCAGATCGGTCAGGCCGCGGATCAACTCAAGATCGGCGGGCTTGATCCGCTGACCGGAACCTATGCTGCGCTCGGCAAATCCGAGTTCGTCGGCATGCAAATGGCCGTTGACGCCTGGAACAAAAAGGGCGGCGTCCTGGGCCGAGAGGTCGTCCTACTTCAGGAAGACGACGCGGCCGATCCGGGCGTCGCGGTCCAAAAAGCGCGCAAGCATATCAATCAGTCGAAATGCACGGCGCTTATCGGCGCGGTGTCGAGTGCGACCGCACTCTCGGTCGCGGGCGCTGCCAACGACATGGGCGTCATCTACATGGACACGGGCGGCCATAGCGATGACATCACGATGAAAGACTGCCACTGGACGACCTTTCAGATCTGTCATCCGACGTGGATGCTCACGCACGCTACCGGTTACGCGTTTTCGAAATACGGCAAGAAATGGTACGCGATTACGCCCGACTACGCGTACGGCCACTCGATCATGACCGGCTATGAGGACATCGCGAAGCAAGTCGGCGCGACGTTTATCGGCAACGACCTCACACCGCTCGGAACGAGCGACTTTGGCGCATATCTTCCAAAGCTTGCCGCTTCCGGCGCTGACATCTTCGTCTGTAACCTCGGCGGCAACGACTTCGTCAACTGTATGAAGCAAGCCGCCAGCTACGGGATCTTCAAGAAAATGAAAGCCGGCGGCCCGCTTGCGGAGCTCGAGAACTTCTGGGCTTCTCCTCCGGACGCACGCGTCGGCTATTGGGGAATCGAGTGGTACTACAACGGCTCCTCAGTGATCGGCAAAAATAAAACAGCCCACGAATTCGTTGTGGAAACGCTCAAACGCACCGGTCTGCCGCCTTCGGCTCGCAACGCATTCGGATACCTGGGCATGGACCTCTTGCTCAACGGCATGGCCGTCGCCAAGACGACCGACGCTGTAAAAGTGGCAAAGGCACTTGAAGGCAAAAAATTCGATTCGCCAATATTCGACGGCGACTCGTACTTCCGCGCCGACAATCATGCGCTCATGTGGCCGATGTGGGTCGGCAGCTGCGACCCGAGCGGTATCGGCGGGGATAAGAACAACATCTTCTCCATCACCGACCGCGTGGCAGCCGACAAGATCGTCCCGCCGGCATCGGACATCGCCAAGGCCTGCAAACTCGGCTATCCGTAAGTCGAAACAACCGTAACAATCACCAAAGGGGCCGCGTTCGCGCGGCCCTAATCTTTTGCCCGTGCAGGACTCGGCCGCGACGCTTACGTCCGACATACTGAAGCTTATTTTCGGCCCGCGCGAACGATGGGATTTCGCCGTGCGCCTATGGGACGGCACGACGTTCGCCGGCACCGGACATCCGCGCTTCACGCTCGTGCTCAACGATCCGTCGGCTCTTCGTACGGCCTTCTCGCCGCCGCTCGATCTCAATCCGGGCAAAGCGTACGTCGAGGGCATCATCGACATCGAGGGCAACGCCGAAGCGGCGGTCGACGTCATGGCCCACGCACTCACCGACGTTCCGCCGCACCGCATCGCGGCGCTCGGGCTCCGACTGCTGCGCCTCCCGAAAGCTCCGTCGACCGACACGCATCCGCATCCGCAGCTGCGCGGGCGGATACACTCCCGCGTTCGCGACGCGGCGGCGATCGGATTTCACTACGATCAACCCGTCAGCTTCTATCGCATGTTCCTCGGTGAGGAACTCGTCTATTCTTGCGGTTACTACGACGACGGCGTCGATACGCTCGAAGACGCGCAGCGATCCAAGATCGATTACACGCTGCGCAAGCTGCGTCTGCGGCCGGGTGAACGGCTGCTGGACATCGGATGCGGATGGGGAACGCTCGTTATTCGCGCCGCAAAGGTCTTTGGCGCCCAAGCCCTTGGCATCACGCTCAGCCGGCGCCAATTCGAAGAAGCTCGCCGCCGCATCGCGGAGGCCGGACTCGAAGATCGCGCGAGCGTCGAGCTCTGCGACTACCGCGATTTGGGCGGGCGAACGTTCGACAAAATCGTTAGCGTCGGCATGGTCGAACACGTCGGCCGTTCGCGGCTGCGCGAATACTTTCAAGCTGCCCTGCGCGCATTGCGCCCCGGGGGCTTCTTCTTGAACCACGGCATCGCCGATGAGACGCCGCAGCGGCGCGGTTTTCGTTCGAGCGGTTTTCTGGGACGCTATGTTTTTCCCGACGGCGAGTTGATCCCGATTTCAGACATGCTCGAATTCGCCGAACGTAACGGCTTCGAAGTGCGTGATGTCGAGAACTTGCGCGAACACTACGCGCGTACGGTGCGCGACTGGGGGAACAATCTCGAGCGGAATCGCGAAGCCGCGATCGCGGCCACCGACGAACGCACCTATCGCATCTGGCGACTCTACATGGCCGGAAGCGCGCAAGGATTCAATCGCGGGAGCATGGGTCTCTTTCAATCGTTGCTCGGCAAACCCGACATCGAAGGCCGAACGCCGGTTCCGGCGACGCGACGCGATCTCTATCGATCTCCTACGACCCAGCCGTCGCCGCTCGCTACCGAAGCGCGTTAACCCGCGCAATCACGCGCTCTGCCGCGCGTGTCCATGTAAACTCGGTGCGCGCGCGAGCACTCGCGCGCGCGCCGACTTCACGCCCTTCGTCACGATGCTCGTACAGACGGCGCATCGTTTGGGCGAGCGCCATACGATCGGGCTCGAGAAGCCAGCCTTCCGCACATAGCTTGACGTCATAAATACGATCGCCGATCGAGCGGCGACGAGCCGGAATGCGATACGCGGTTGAATCGTCCAAGAAGTCGTCGGAGGCTCCGCCGGCCGTCACGATGACCGGAAGTCCGCAGGCCATCGCCTCGAGAATCGGCATGCCGAAGCCCTCGCCCCGGTACGGAAACGCGAGACAGTCGCAGCTCCGATACAGTGCGATCAGCTGCTCCGTCGTGAGGTCACGATCGTTGTAGACGATCTCCGGACTTCCCGCACGCTGTTGCGCCGCGAAAATCTTCTCGCGTTGCGAAACCATGCGATAGAAACCGCCGAGGCCAAAATCCTTAACGATTAGGCTGACATCGTCGTCCGGCGTAAACGCTGCAAGATACGCATCAAGCAGTACGTCGATGCCTTTACGCTCGAGCGTTCCGCCGATGAACAAAAATTTGTAGCTCTTCTTCGTCCCGAGCTCGTAACCGCCGGGGGCTCCCGGCGAAAAGATCTCCGGATCGACGCCATTCGGGACGACCAGCACGTTTGCGGGATCGAAGCCGGCCGAGAGGTACAGATCGCGCACGTAATTTGACGGGCACCAAATCTCATCGACGCTCTGCTGCATCGCCTCGACCCAGCGCGCAGGCAATGCTCCGTATTCCCAGGGCTGAATCTGCACGTACCGCTCGGTCGGAGGCCGCTCGAAGCTCGGGTCGCCGCACGGGTGCCGCACAAAAACATCGCTCGCCATCGGCGTGCGATCGATGCGCTCGCGCACCGGCTCAAAACGCGGATCTGAAACGACGAACGGCTCCGGTTGCGCTTCGTCGGGACGAAAGACGACCTGAAGCTCTGCGCTCGAAGCCAGAATTCTGCCGAGCTCGCGATTGATAATCGACATCGAGTTGAGCGTCTGCATCTCGCCTTCCCAAACGAGCAGCGGACGTTCCCGAGAAGGGCGCGTCTTATCTATCACCGGCGCGAACGGCGCGCGCGCGACGCAATACGTGTCCTTTTGTCCGGCGGGTTCATAACCGGCACTGATCACGTGCATCTCGAGATCTTTGAGCGTCTCGCGCAAGGTCACGAGCGGATACGGCCGCTTGTGGCCGATCTCGAACCAAAAGAGACGATCCCTGACGTCGGGATTCTCCCAATTCCAGGCCCGCAAAACAAGCAATCCATCCGGTTTGAGCGCTCGCTTGCAGGCGCCCAAGAAGGCGATGACCTCGTCGCCCCACATCGTTTCGAGTACGTGCGCGGCATGAATGCCGTCGAATTCTTGTTCGTACTGTAAGACGGTTTTCGCATCACCAAGAATCGCCTCGAGACCACGGTCGCGCGTTTGCTTGACCATATCCGGATCGCGATCGATGCCGATGCCGCTTATTCCGCGCTCGCGCAACAGCTCGAGAAACACGCCGGTACCGCATCCGAAATCGAGGACACGCGTGCACGTGCCCAACGCTTCGGCGTACGTGTGATGCCAGAGCTTTAAATCGTTGTCTTGCTCGGCCGAGCGATGGAAGAGCGAAAAACGCTGCCGCCCAGGCGGCACCGGCCGAAGATCAGGTTCGCTCAGGAGACGTAACTAAGGTTGACGCTGCAACCGGCATCTTCTGCCGCTTGCAAAACCGCCAAGACGTTTTCGATCTCCGTGTCGACGTCGATGATTTGATCGGCAGTAATCCCGGCAGGCGCTGCATTGTTCCAGAGAACCCGCCGCGCCGTTTCAAGCGCGAGACGCAAACGTTGCGGGGTTGCTTCCAGTACGGGCCAATCTTCTGCCGACTCGGCAGGGACCACGCGCCAACCGACGCCGACGAGCGCCGACTCGTCATCGTATGCATGTGGCACTGCGCCGAGCGGCTCGACGGAACGAAGCTCGGCTGCGGTCAGCGGCACGCCCGTTTCCGTCAGGCGCAACACGTACCGGTAAAACGACGAGCTGCCGACGGAGCAACCTCCGGCGGCCGACCCGACGTTGATGCTGACCATTCCGCTCAGTGTTCGCCTCGACCGGCTAGGCCCGCCTCCTAGGCTGGAATAAGATCCAGCTCGCGCACGGCATCTCGCTCTGCGCGAAGCTCAGCAAGCGTCGCCTCGAACTTCTTCTTCCCGAATTCGTCCTGCGTAATTCCCTCGACGACCTTCGAAACGCCGTTCTCGGTACGCGACGGATAAGAAAAGATCAAGCCCGGATCGACGCCGTATTCGCCTTTCGAGCAGCGACAAACCGAATACCATTCACCTGCCGGCGTCTCGTGCGTGAGATTGTAGACGCCCGAGATGGCTGCATTCGCGGCCGATCCCGCCGAGGACGCGCCGCGGGCCTTGATGACTTCAGTTCCACGATTCTGCACCGTCGTGATGAACTCGCCTTCGAGCCATGCCCGATCTTTGATGACGTCCGGAACGGGCTTACCGCCGATCTTCGCGTGTGCGAAATCCGGGAATTGCGTTGCTGAGTGGTTACCCCAAATCGCCATCTGCGTGAGCTCGCTGACGTCGACACCGGCTTTCTTTGCGAGCTGCGTCCGAGCGCGGAGCTCGTCCAGCGATGTCATCGCGAAGAACCGATCCTTCGGAACGCGCGGAGCATTGTTCATTGCGATCAAGCAATTGGTGTTGCACGGGTTACCCACCACGAAGACGCGGACGTCATCGGCCGCATTGTCATTGATGGCTTTGCCTTGCGCGGTGAAGATCGCTCCGTTGATGCGCAGTAAATCAGAGCGCTGCATATCGGCCTTGCGCGGAACCGCGCCGACCAGTACGGCCCAATTGATGCCTTCGAACGCTTCGTTTGCATCGGAGCTGTAGCTGACTTTCTTCAGCAGCGGAAATGCACAATCGTCGAGCTCCATGATCGTCCCGCGCAGCGGCCCGAGCGCCGCTTCAAGCTCGAGAAGCCGCAACTCGACCTCGGTGTCGGCGCCAAACATTTGACCGGAAGCAATACGGAACAGTAACGCATATCCGATCTGACCCGCTGCGCCCGTGATGCCGACCTTAACTCGCTTACTCACTCTGCTGGTGCTCCTCGTAGTTGCGACAAAAGTTGCTCGTTAATGCAACATACTGGCGCTTCGCGGCGGGTTGTGCACCCCCTACTACGCGGCGTCGCGCTCCCGGACGCTGACGCCGACGTGCGAGATACCAAGCGTCCACGTTTCGCACGCGATCTTGTGCCGCGTAAACGCTTCGCGCATCGCTGCAGCAATTGCGGGACCGTTCCCCGTGCACAACGCCAGGACGCTCGGACCGGCACCGGAGAGCGCGATGCCGAGCAACCCCTCAGCCTCGATGCGTAAGCACTCGGCAAGTCCAGGAACGAACGCGGAACGATACGGCTGATGAAACCGGTCGCCCATCGCCACACGCAGATTCGAAAGATCGCCCGACGCGAACGATGCCGCCAGCAAGGCTGCGCGCTGCACGTTAAAAACAGCATCTTCCTTACGATAGCGCTCGGGCAGAATCGCGCGAGCTTCGGCGGTCGGCAATTCAATATTCGGAATCGCGATGATCGCGCGAACTCCCGCCGGCGGCTCGAAGCGCAAATACGACGGCGCATCTTCACCACGCTGTGCGGCAATCACGATCCCGCCCAAAAGCGCCGGCAACGCGTTGTCGGGATGCCCTTCCAAATCGGTCACGATCTGCGTTAGGGTTCGCTCGCTGACTTCCGGCTCGACCAATCGCGCTGCAATCGATGCACCCAATACCCCGGCGGCGGCGCTCGATCCGAGTCCTTTGCCGAGCGGGATCGGATTCTCAACGCTGATTTCGATGTGCGGACGGGACGAACCCAAAATCGCCGCCAGGCCCCGTTCGATTTCGGCGGCGAAGCCCGCATGCGTCGGCGCGTGCGGTCCTTCGACAAAGGTGAGCCGGTATTCGCGCGCTTCCGTGACCGTCGCGCGCAGCCGGAGATCGAGAGCGATACCGATCGCATCGAATCCGGGACCAAGATTTGCCGAGCTTGCCGGAACCGAGATTTGGAAGATCATGCGTCCCGTGCGAGCCTATCCAGGTGACGAAGCGCTTCATCCGCATTCGCGACACGTGCAATTGCGTTCGCAAACGGTGCAGCACTTGCATGATATGCCGCGGCATACGCCGTGTCTTTGAGCATGTGACCCGTCAGCATCAAAACGACGTCATCATCCGGCGTGACGACGCCGCGTTCGACGAGCACGCGTAATCCCGCGAGCGATGCGGCCGATGCCGGCTCGCATCCAATTCCATCGATCCCAATGACCGCGCGGGCGTCGGCGATCGCATCATCGGGTACAGCGATCACGATTCCGTTTGACGCGTGCACTTCAGCCAGCGACTTGCGCCACGAAGCTGGTGCTCCGATCTTGATCGCGGTTGCGGTCGTTTCGGCGTGGACGGGCACGAGCGGGTCGCCGCTTTCAAATGCACGGACGAATGGTGCGGCACCGGCGGCTTGCACGACGGCGAGACGTGGGATCCGGTCGATGAGACCGAGTGCGTGCGCCTCGCGAAAACCCTTTCCAATCGCGCTCGAGTTGCCGAGATTCCCGCCCGGAAGAATGACCCAATCCGGAACGCGCCAGCCCGATGATTCCAACAGAATCAACGCGGTCGTCTTCTGCCCCTCGATGCGCAATGGATTGACGCTGTTCACAATCGCAAATCGCTCGACATCGAGGCTGCGGACGATCTCGAGTGCGGCGTCGAAATCGCCACCGATCGCAACCACACGGGCACCATAATCGAGCGTCTGTGCGAGCTTCGCTTCGCTGATCCCGTTATCCGGAACGAGCACCACGGCCGTCATTTCGGCGCGCGCAGCGTAGGCTGCCATCGAGGCGGATGTATTACCAGTGCTCGCGCACACCGCCAGACGTGCACCACGCGCCTTTGCGTGCGAGATCGCAACCGTCATCCCGAAATCCTTGAATGATGCGGTTGGGTTCATCCCGAGATGCATGTAGCGCACACGCTTCGCGTTCGCATACGTCGCGCCGCCACGCGCCTCGTACAACGGGACATCGCCTTCACGAAGACTCACAATCTTTTCCGAAGCGATTGCCGGAAGAAGCTCGCGAAATCGCCATACGCCGCTCCGGTCGATGACTTCATTCGAGCGACGGCGTTCGGCAAGCACGTCGCGATAGCGCGCGCCGTCGAAGCGTGCGCTCGAATCTAGCTCGAACGCCAGCAAGCCGCCGCACGCCTCGCAAAACACTGCCGCGTCACGTTCGGATTGTGCCGCTGCACACTCGCTGCAGCGGAGTTGCAACTGAGGTGGCGGCAGAGCCGCTGAGATCATCCCTGTGGCCGCGTGATCGCGCCGTCTTTTGCCGACGAAACCAGAGCGGCATATTTCGCGAAGACGCCCGTCGTGTAGCGCGGGGCCGGCGCTTTCCAGGCGCTGCGCCGGCTCGCGATCTCACTTTCGCTTAGCGCGAAATCGAGACGCCGATTATCGACGTCGATCGTGATCTCGTCGCCCTCGCGGAGAAGTCCGATTGGTCCACCCATTGCCGCTTCCGGCGCGACGTGCCCAACCATCAATCCGTGCGTGGCGCCGCTAAACCGTCCGTCGGTGATGAGCGCGACGCTGTCTCCGAGTCCTGCACCGACGATTGCGCCCGTAACACCAAGCATCTCGCGCATACCGGGGCCACCCTTCGGACCTTCGTAGCGAATAACGACAACATCGCCGCTCTTGATCGCGCCGCCCTCAACGGCATGCATCGCATCTTCTTCACGTTCGAAGACGCGCGCCGGACCGCGATGATACATGCGCTCGTCGCCGGCAATCTTCACAACGGAACCATCGGGCGCGAGCGAACCGCGCAAGATCGCGAGACCACCGTGAGCTTTGAACGGATGGTCGGCGGTTGCGATGACTTTTTGCCCCGGCGTCTCAACGGCCGTCGCCGTTGCTTCGCGCAAGCTAACACCCGTGACGGTTGCAACGTCGCCCTGGAGGAGATTGCCTTCGAGCATTCGCTTAGCGATCAGCTGAACACCGCCGGCCGCATCGACGTCGAGCGCGACGTATTGTCCGCCCGGACGTAGTGATGCGATGATCGGAGTCTTGCGGCTGATCGTGTCAAAATCATCGATCTCGAGAGGCACGTTCGCATCGCGCGCGATCGCGAGCAAATGCAAGACCGCATTCGTCGAGCCGCCGGTACCGGCGGCTGCCGCTATGGCATTCTCGAATGCAGTGCGAGTCGCAATTTGGCGCGGTGTTATCCCGCGTCGCAACGTCTCCATTGCAATCGTCCCCGCGCGATACGCTTCCTTTTCCTTTCGCGGATCCGTCGCTCCGGGACTCGTGCTTCCGACGGGCGCAAGCCCCATGATCTCAAAGACGGTGGCCATCGTATTCGCCGTGAATTGTCCGCCGCACGCACCGGCGCCAGGGCACGCACTATCTTCGATTGCTTTGAACTCGGCGCTGTCGATCTTGCCGGCTGCATAAGCGCCGACTGCTTCAAAGACGTCGCCGACCGTGAGATCCCGGCCCTTGTGTTTGCCCGGCGCGATCGACCCTCCGTAAAACATCACGGATGGAATGTCCAGGCGCATCAACGCCATCGCGGCGCCCGGGCCGGTCTTGTCACACGCGAACAGCACGACAAGGGCATCGAACATATATCCACGAGCCACCAGCTCGATCGAATCGGCGATGAGATCCCGGCTGACAAGGGAGGCTTTCATCCCCTCGGTGCCCATCGTAATTCCGTCGCTGATCGCAATCGTGTTGAACTCGAGCGGCGTACCGCCGGCTTCTCGAATTCCGCGCGCAATATGCGGAACAAGCTCCCGCATGTTGTATCCGCAGGGCATCGTCCCGATCCACGTGTTCGCAATGCCGATGAGGGGTTTCGCAAGGTCAGCATCGCTGAGACCGATGGCCTTGTACATGGCGCGTGCCGGGGCACGGTCGGGACCGTTGGTAATGACTGCGCTGCGCGCCTTCGGATCGTAACTCACATCGACGCTATCGGCGCGAGGCCGCCAAACGTCCTTCCCAGAACTCGCCTTGCGTGTCGGACTTTCTTAGCGTCCATCACGTCGGAGGCCGGGTACGAACGGGCGAAGCGAACGTCCAGTGGGTCCCCTCGGGCTTCTTTTCCGACGCGATCGTCACGTACTATGACGCGGATTGCGACGCGCTGGCCACGATGCTTCCGATCCCGGGAATGGCGGCGACGAACGTCTTCCCATATTGTCTTGGAGAACGCGATACCGACGGCACTCTGCACATAAGCTTCGATCCATTTACGAGTTCGCTGCGAGCGCCGGCTCCCGGCGATCCCGAGATGCACATCTTCGCCGATGGGGTTGACTATGTATTTGAGGCCGCGCTGCGATCGGTCGAACGGCGTCCGATTCAAATCCGCGCGCTCGATGGACTCGAGGAGATCTCCGACGGTAAAGTGCCGCCGCCCGACCTTCTCGTGCTCGACACGCAAGGCACCGAGCTTGAGATCCTGCAGGGAGCGCGCAATACGTTAGCAACGACGACGATCGCCCTTTACATCGAAGTCGAATTCGTCGAGTTCTATGCGGGTCAGTCGCTCTTCGGTGACGTTGCAGCTTTTCTCCGCGATCTCGATTTCGATTTCGTCGGCTTCACATCAAGCGTCCCGGCGTCGCGCCATCGTCTACCCCTCGGACAACGCGGGGGCGGGTCGCTCTATGGTACGGATTCCATCTGGCTCAAACGCGTTACATCGATCGAAAACGATTCGGCTCGACTTGCAAAGCTCGCCTTCTGGGCGACGTTCTTCGCCCAGCCAACGATCACAATCGCTGCGTTGCAGCAGTTGCGCCGCATCGACGCAGCGCCTCCCGCCTCGCGGAGGTACGGACGTTTTCTTGGAGACGTCCTCACCGCCGTCGATCAAATGCCTGATATTCTACCGCTGCGCTTCGACGAGTTCTTTTCGCAACAGGGAAGTGCCGGCAGATTTACGCAAATGCACGGGGCATTCTTTGAGACCGACTTCGCGCAGAACGCGATGCCTGTGCGCCAGGCCCTGATGGAGCGGCAAGATGACCTGCGCGTTTTACTCAGCGACGCGGATACTCCGCTGGAAGCGGTCATGCGCCGGTATGACTTCAACAACGTCGCCGATGAGCTCAAGCAGACTCGCCTCACGCAAACCGCGAATTTTCTGAAACGTCTCCGCGTGACATTCGAGAAGGTCTAGAATCTAGGCCCTCACGGCGCTGCCCAAGTAAGCTCGGCGCATCTCCTCGCTTTCGAGCAGCGTGCGCGCCTCACCGGAGAGCGCGACGCGGCCGGTCTCGAGCACGTAGGCACGATCCGCGATCTGCAGCGCCAGATGTGCGTTCTGCTCGACCAGCAGCACCGTCACTCCCTCACGTTTGATCCGCACGATCGTCTCCATGACGTCCTTGACAATCAGAGGTGCGAGTCCGAGTGAGGGTTCGTCGAGCAACAACAGCTTCGGACGGGCCATGAGCCCGCGTGCGATTGCGAGCATCTGTTGTTCGCCGCCGGAAAGCGTCCATCCAAGTTTGCTCGAGAGCGTCTTGAGCTTCGGAAAAAGTCCGAATGCTGCTTCGACTCCGGCCGCGACTTCGGCACGCGAGCTTTTCGCCGCAACGGCCCCGAGCTGGAGATTGTCAAGGACGTTCAAGCCCGGAAAGATCCGACGGCCTTCAGGGACGTGCGCGATGCCGAGCGCGACGCAATCCTCCGGACTTTTGCCCTCGAGCGATGCGCCTTGGTACGAGACGGTCCCCGCGGTCGGACGCAAAACGCGCGATATTGTTTTCAACGTCGTGCTCTTGCCCGCACCGTTCGCACCGAGCAGCGCAACGATCTCGCCCTGCTCTACTTCCAGTGAGATGCCGTGCAACGCCGTGATCTCGCCATAGCGAGTCTCGACGTTATCGAGTTTGAGCAAAATCGGCATCGAGGGGACCGCCAAGATACGCGGTGATCACGTCCGGATTCTGGGACACTTCTGCTGCTGCGCCTTCGGCGATGTGCGTCCCGAAATTGAGAACCGTAATTCGATCCGAGATCGACATGACGAGATTCATGTCGTGCTCGATTAACAGCAGCGTAACGCCGCGATCGCGCACGTCGTAGAGCAGTTTCACGAGCGCATCGGTTTCGGTCGGGTTCATACCCGCTGCCGGCTCGTCCAAGAGCAGCAGCGCCGGATCGGCCGCAAGTGCGCGCGCGATTTCGAGCCGCCGCTGATCGCCGTAGGCAAGGCTCGATGCACGCACATGCGCACGGTCGGCGAGCCCCACGAACGCCAGCAGTTCGTGGGCGCGACGGCGCGACGCATCTTCTTCCGCCGTCGTGATCGGATTCGGCGCAAGCGCCATCCAGAAATTCGTTCGCAGTTGCGTGTGACGTCCGATCAAGACATTGTCGAGAACGGTCAGACGTGCAAAGAGCCGGATGTTTTGAAACGTTCGTGTGATGCCGCGCTGCGCGATCGTGTGGGGTGGCAGCTGGCTGATCTCATCACCGCGGAACCGGACCGAACCTTCGTTCGCGCGATAGAGCCCCGAGATCACGTTGAGCGTCGTCGTTTTCCCCGAACCGTTGGGGCCGATCAGCGCGTGAATCTCGCCTTCATTGACGGTCATGTCGAGCCCACTCACGGCTTTAACGCCGCCGAAGCTCTTGACCAGTCCCCGCAGCTCCAGGATCGGGGTTGCCATCAGGCGCTGTCCGCGACGCTGCTTGTCGCGCGCATCGGCGCCGCAGGCGGTGTCTGGTAGGTCGGAATCAGGCGGCGTACGAGCCCCACGATCCCTTCGGGCATGAAGATGACCATCACGACGACGGCTGCGCCGTAGACCATGATGTACGAATCCTTGAGCGGCCGCAAAAATTCGGGTAGGAACGTCAACAGAATCGCGCCGGTGACGGCACCTGTGATCGTCGCCGAGCCGCCGATGACGAGCATGACGAGGAAGATCACCGACTGATCGAACGAGTAAGAATCAGGGCTGATGAAGCGCGTCATGTGCGCGATCACACCGCCCGCAAGCCCGCCGAACCCTGAGGCGAGGACGAAGGCGAGCACCTTGTAGTGGGTGACGTTGATCCCCATCGCTTGCGCCGCAATCTCGTTCTCGCGGATGGCCTCGAAGGCACGCCCGATGCGCGAATGCTTAACGCGCCACGCGATATAAATCGATAGCAGCAGCGCACCATACGCGACGTAAAAGTAGGTCTGATATGTGTCGAGCGCGAGCGTACCGAGGTGCGGCGGTGGAATGCTGTTGATCCCGTCCGGGCCGTTCGTCAATCCGCGCGCATTGATAAAGACGAGCTGAACGATAATGCCGAAGCCGATCGTTGCGAGCGCCAGATAGTGTCCCGAAAGGCGCAAGGCCGGATAGCCGACGCCGGCGCCGATCGCGACGCTGACCAAAACGCCGAACGGAATTGAGATCCACGGCGACAGGCCGAGCGTCGTCGACGCAATCGCCGATGAGTAGGCCCCGATTCCGAAGAACGCGGCTTGCGCGAGCGACATCTGCCCCGCAAATCCCAGCAAGATGCCGAGGCCGATCACGACGATCGCGTAGATCAAGGCCGTGTCGGTCACTTGGAGCATGTATTGCGAGTGAAGGACGAATGGGATGCATGCGCACGCGAGCGCCAACAGGGCAACGAGGGTGGCGCGGCGGTTCATGCTTTCTCCGAGACGCGTTCGCCGAACAATCCGGACGGACGCAGCAGCAACACCCCGATCAAGATGACGAACGCGATTGCGTCCTTGTAATCCGACGAGATGTAATAACCGCCCAAATTCTCGACTACGCCAATGAGCAAGCCACCGATGATAGCGCCCGGGATGCTGCCGAAACCGCCGACGATGCTCGCGGCAAACGCTTTGAGCGAGATCAAGCCGCCCATTTCTTTCGTGACCGTGAAGATCGGCGAGACCAATAGCCCGGCAATCGCGCCCAGCAAGACGCTATAAATGAACGTGATCGCGACGATGCGGTCGACGCGGATTCCGAGAAGCTGGGCGGTGGCGCGATCTTGGGCCGTTGCGCGCATTTGTTTTCCGAGCGTGGTGCGCTCGAAGAGCACGAACTGAAAGGCGATCAGGAGAGCAGAAACGCCGAGAATCAGAAGATCTTGCGTGCGAAAGTGCAAACCGCCCGCGCTGAGCGTTTGCAACGCGAAGGGGCTCGGAAACACGATCGGCTGACTTCCCCACACGATTTGGGCGAGATTGCGTAAAAAGATCGAGACGCCGATTGTCGAGATGACCACCGGCAACCACCCTCGATCGCGCAACGGATAATATGCGATCCGATTGAAGAGCAAGCCGAATCCTGCCATCAGGATCAAAACGAGCAGATAGACGGCGATGATCGGAAGCTGCCAGTGCATGACGGAGCCGAAAACGATCACTGACGGCAGAATGAACGACACCGCGATGAACGACGGAAACATCACGAAGTCGCCCTGCGCGAAATTGACGACGCCGACGGCGTTGTAAATGAGGATGAATCCGAGCGCGACGAGTGCGTAGATCGCGCCCATCGCCAAGCCGCTGACGATGAGCTGCAGCGTCGCGCTCAGATCGAACATGCTTAGACCGAGACGGTGACGGTTTTGACGAGTACGACCTTCCCGTTTTTCACGACGCCGACCGACATGTTGTGCACGAGGTTACCTTCCGCGTCGCACGTGAAGTCGCCGAGTACGCCTTCCCAGTGTTTCGTCTTGTGCAGCGCTTCGACGGCTTTCGCGGGATCGGCGGTACCGATCTTACGGTATGTGTCCGCCAGCAACAGAAACGCATCGCGCGTCCAGCCTTGTCCCGTGCCTACATCCGGTTGGCGATGATACTCGCGGTAGAACGTCGTGATGAACTTCGTCGCGATGTTCGAGTTGAAGCCGATGATGAAGTCTTGCGCGACGAAGATGCCTTCGGCTGCCGCTCCGGCCGTGGCAAGTGCCGTGGTGTTTCCGACTGCCGGCGAACCGAGCAACGCGATGTTCGCATTCATACCGAGCGACTTGAATTGGTCGAGGATTACGGCCGTGTCGCTGGGGTTTTGCACGTAGGCGACGATTCCGTCGGCGCCCGCCGTCTTGAGGCGCAGCAACTCTGGGGTGAAGTCCTTTGTGTCTTTCGGAAAGCCTTCGCGCCCGATCGCTTTCATATTATAGTTTTTCAGCGAGGCCTCAACCTGATCCGCGCCGCCGCTTCCGAACGCTTCCGTCGAATGCAAGATACCGATCTTCTTCAGCTTCTTATCTTTAACGGCAAAGTCAACTAAACCGTGCGCGGTGATCCCATCGGATGCGCGGCAACGGAATAGGTTGGTCAACCCGAGCTGGGTGTTCTTGACCGCGGTTCCGCCCGTCATCCACGGTAACGCCGCGCCCTTCATAACGGGCGCCATTGCTTGGATTTGTGTCGAGAGAACCGGCTGCACGACGGCGACGACATTTTCGCCCAGCAGCTTGTTGAGCGCGCCGACCGCAGCTTGATTGTCATTGGTCGCATCCTCGACGACCAGCTCGACCGGGCGATCATCGAAGCACTTGCCGGGCCGGGAGTTGATCTCTTCGACCGCGTAGTGCGCACCTTCGAGCTCTTCCTGTCCGTTAAGTGCATTGGACCCGGTGATCGGTGGAATCGTGCCGATCCGAATCGGCTCGCCTTTCCCAAGAGCGATGTTGGGGAAGGCGAACGTTGAAGCCGCACCCGCGACTGCTGACTGAACGAGAAATCTCTTGCGAGTCTCAGACATGCAAAAATCCCCTCTACTTAGCGCTCGTAGGAGTTGTAAGATGATAGGACAAGTCCTTCCATGATGACCACCTTCCAGACCGTATCGTCACGCCGTTTACACGAACGAGTTCTCGATGCGCTCGTCGAGAGTATTGTTGCTGAAAAGTTTGCCGCCGGCGATTCGTTACCGTCGGAAGCCGAGATGTGTGAAGTCTACGGCGTTTCGCGCAGCTCGGTACGCGAAGCACTCCGCGTTCTCGCCGAAAAGGGCCTTATCGAGGTCCGGCATGGTCTCGGAACCCGCGTCAATCCACCCGAGCAGTGGGATTTCATGGATGCCCTGGTGCTCAGCGCACGCCGCAAGAATGACGCGATGGCGCCGATCTTCGATGAACTTCACGAAGCACGCAAGATTCTCGAATGCGAAGTCGCAGCACTTGCGGCGGAGCGCGCGACCGCTGAAGACTCGGGACGCCTCGCGACGACGCTTGAACGGATGCGAAAATCCCTTAGCGACGCGACCGAATTCGCCGAGGGCGCTTTCGCATTCCATCGCGTCCTTTTCGAAGTCACGAGAAATCGCGTTCTGCTGCGCATGGCAGCGCCGATCCGCGAGGTTCTTGCCTATACGATTCAAGTGGCTTCGGCGACGCCGGGAGCTCTCGCAATGGGCCTAGCGGAGCGCGAAGCAATCTATCGTGCGGTGATTGCCGCCGATTCGAGCGCGGCTCGCGACGCGATGGCTGCGCACCTGGATAGGTTGTATCAGACTGTCGGGGCCGGCACGCGTATCGCGACCGTCTAAATGAAGGTTCTCATCACCGGCGGGAACGGCTTCATCGGTTCATGGTCAGCTCGCCTCTTACTCGAAAGCGGACACGACGTTCGCATCCTGGATGGTCACGACGATCGCACCACGTTTCACGACATCGTCGGCACTCTCGAGAACCGTCCGGTCGAACGCGTCGTCGGTGACATCGCGGATCGTGCGCTCGTCGAGGAAGCAGTCGACGGATGCGATGCCGTTATTCACCTCGCGGGACTCCTTTTGCCGCGCTGTCGCGAGGATCCGCTCGAAGGCGCGCGCGTGAACGTGCTCGGCACGTTATGCGTCTTCGAAGCCGCAAAGAAACACAAGATCAGCGGCGGGATCGCCTACGCCAGCACGGCTGCCGTGTTCGGTCCCGACGACGGCGTGACGCCTTTTCCATCCAACCATTACGGCGCATACAAGCTCTGCAATGAAGGCAACGCGCGCTCGTATCTCGTCGATGCCGGAATTCGCAGCGTCGGCTTTCGTCCTTATACGGTCTACGGGCCGGGGCGCTGGTACGGTATGACTGCGGGACCAACCCTTGCGATGCGCGCTGCGGCTGAGGGCAAGCCTTACACAATCCCGTTCAGCGGCCGCACCGGAATGAATTTCGCATCGGACGTCGCGGCAGCGTTTGTGCTCGGCGCTACGCAAACACCTGACGGCGCGCAAACCTTCTCGCTCGCCGGCGACGTGTCATCGACAACGCAAATCATCGACGCGATACGCGCCGTCGTCCCGGACGCGCAGATCGCCGATAGCGGCGAGCCGCTTCCGCTTGCGCCCGTTCTCGATGAAGGCGCCTTATGGTCGACGTTCCCGACGCTTCCGAATACGCCACTCGCCGACGGTACGCGCCAAACGATCGAGTTCTATCGCGCCCTCGCCCAACACGCATAACGTGCGTACCGATGTGAGCCCGAACGTTCTCGACGCGCTCCGCGAGATCGCCGGTAACTCGCACGTGCTCACTGCCGACGAGGATTTGCTCACGTACGGGTTCGATGGAACGTGGTACGAGCAGCGACCGCTCGCAGTCGTCATGCCTGCGACGACGGCCGAAGTTTCCGCGGTTCACAAGCTCGCGTCACGCGAGCGGCTTGCCATCACGCCGCGTGCGCTTGGCAGCGGCCTTTCGGGTGGAGCGGTACCGCTTGCGGGAAGCCTGATTCTTTCGATCGTGCGTATGAACGCGATCCTCGAAATCGACGAGACAAATCACGTCGCCGTCGTCCAACCCGGTGTCATCAACGCGGATTTGCAAGCTGCGGTCGAAGCACGAGGCCTCTTTTATCCGCCCGATCCTTCGAGCTACAAACAGTCGGCAATCGGCGGCAACGTCGCCGAGAACGCCGGCGGCGCACGTTGCTTGAAATACGGCGTGACCGGCAATTACGTGCAAGCGCTGGAAGTCGTGCTGCCCGACGGCGGAATTCTGCGCACGGGCGGCAAGATGGTGAAGAACGTGACGGGCTACGATCTGCGCGCGCTCTTCACCGGGTCCGAAGGGACGCTCGGCACCGTCACGGAGATCACGCTGCGCCTAATTCCGAAACCAAAGTTCAGCCGCACGGCAATGGCAACGTTCGCACAAATCGACGATGCGGCGCGCACCGTCACCGCGGTGATGTCCGCCGGATTGATCCCAACTTCGATCGAGCTGCTCGACAACCTCACGATGCAGTGTCTCGAGGAATTTTCGCCGGCCGGCTTGCCGCTCGAAGCCGACGCCATCTTGCTCTTCGCCGTCGACGGCGATTACGAAGCAGTCCTCGATGCGGAGTCGGCTGAGATCGAACGCATCGCGCGCGCAAACGGAGCTGGTGAGATTCGCGTCGCACACTCGCAAGCCGAAAGCGATCGACTTTGGGCAGCGCGCCGTGTGATCGCGCCGGCGCTCGCGCGCAAACGCCCGCACCGGCTGGGCGAAGATATCTCGATCCCACGCAGCGCGATTCCGGAGATGATCGCGCGCGTTCGCGCCATCGCCGCTCGGAACAATGTCATGATCCCCGTCTTCGGGCATGCCGGCGACGGCAATTTGCATCCGAATATCTTGTGCGATCGCAGCGACGCCGAGGAAATGAAACGCGTGCGTGAAGCCGCGCGCGAGATCTTCGAAGCGGCTGTCGATCTCGGCGGAACGCTTTCGGGCGAGCATGGGATCGGATTGCTCAAGAAGCAATTTATGGAGATGGACGTCGGACCCGCAGCCCTACGCGTAATGCGTGCGATCAAAAGCGCATTCGATCCGCTCGGAATCATGAACCCGGGCAAGATCTTCCCTGATCCCGGCGGCGTCGACGCGTTCACGTTACCCGGAGTCACTTCGTGAGCTTCACCGCTCCCGATATTCCGCCGGCAGACGTCTTCAATCGCTGCGTGCGCTGCGGTCTGTGTCTTCCGACGTGCCCGACGTACGTTGAGACGCTGGTCGAAACGTCAGGACCGCGCGGTCGCATCGCGCTCATCAAAGCGGTCGCTGAAGGCCGCCTCGAGCTCACGAGTCCCGGCTTCGTTCATCAGATGTCGGAGTGTCTGGATTGCCGCGCCTGCGAAGCAGTCTGTCCTTCAGGCGTCGAGTACGGACGATTGCTCGAGCCCGCTCGCACGCAAGTGCAACGCGCGACCGCCGCGCGTCAACCATGGCACGTCCGCGCGTTGCGCTGGTTCCTGCTCGACCGCGTCTTCTCGAACATGGCGCTGCTGCGTTTCGTCGCGACGCTGCTGCGGGTGTCGCAGAAACTCGGATTGCAGTCCCTCGCACGCACGACCGGTCTGCTTCGTCTTCTGCAGCTCGAAGAATCTGAAAAGCTCTCACCACGCATTTCCGATCGTTTCTTCGTCGCCCGGGACCAGCGCTGGACGGCCGAAGGAAAGCGCAAGGCAACCGCGTTCATGCACGCCGGCTGCGTTATGCACGTCGCCTTCGCGAACGTCGATGAAGCGACGGTTCGCATGCTCCAAAAGGCCGGCTGCGACGTCATTGCACCGAGTGGCCAGGGTTGCTGCGGGGCGATCAACATCCATGCGGGCGAAATGGACCGCGGGCGCGAGCTCGCCAAGCGCAACATCGCGGCCTTCGAACGCTCGGACGCCGACGTCTACATTATAAATGCCGCCGGCTGCGGGTCGACGCTCAAAGAATACGGACATCTCTTTTCGGAAGACCCCGAGTGGGCCGAGCGGGCTGTGGCGTTCTCGGCGCGTGTCCGCGACGTGACGGAGTGGCTCGATGAGATCGGACTTCCGCCCGGTATGGGGACGCTCGAGCGGACCGTCACCTATCAGGATCCGTGTCATCTCGTCCACGCTCAACGCATCGCCGGCGCACCACGCCGGTTGCTCGCGAAAATTCCAGGATTGCGCTTACGCGAGATGCCGGAGAGCTCGCTCTGCTGCGGAAGCGCGGGGATCTACAATCTGACGCAACCCGAAATGGCCGAGCGGCTCCAAAAGCGCAAGGTCGCCAACATCATGCGCGTGACGCCCGAAATCGTCGTGACGGCGAATCCCGGTTGCGCGATGCAAATGGCAGCCGGCTTACGCGCTGCCGGCGCTGAGATTACGATTAAACACGTCGTCGAGATGCTCGACGAAGCGTATGCGGCTTACAGCCCTGCGATGCGGCCCGAGCCGGCCAGCGCGTCATCGAGCGTATGAAACACGCCGAAGACCGTTAACAATCCGGTAATCCGGAGCAACCGCAAAATCTGACCTTCGCGAGCGACCAGGCGGACTTCGCCGCTGTTCTCTTTGGCGCGACGCTGACTGCCGATCAGTGCACCGAGACCCGTCGAATCGATGAAATCGAGACCCGAAAGATCGACGACGATCCGGTGCTGTCCGCGTTCTGCCGCGTCGAGCAGTGCTGCGCGCACCGTCGGTGACGTCGCGATATCGAGGCTGCCTTTGAGCTCGAATATCTGTGTCTCGTCGTCGGCGCTGCGTAAGTGAATATTGAGATCGTCGATGTGCAAGCTCTGTCCCTCGCCCGGCGCGTTCGAAGCGGCGTCGCGGCGTCCCTTTGAGATGATGCTGGGGCGGCTGGACTCGAACCAACGCATGCCAGAGTCAAAGTCTGGTGCCTTACCAACTTGGCTACGCCCCAATGTCACGATTTTATTGGATTATTTGAGTTTGTTCATCCCAGACAGCTTTGCGAATAGGGTTACCGTCCACGCTGCTGTCCACTAGCCGGTGAGCGTTGCGCCCCATGGCGCGACCGAACCTTCCGAGCGTGCCGATCGAACACGCCGATTGCAGCCACCTTCGCCCGTGAGGGAATCTCCTTGTAAACGCGATCAATCATGGTCCCGTCGCGGTGGCCGGTGAACTCGCGTTGGACCGACGACGGTTGGCCGCTAACGGCCGCAAACGAGATACCGGCATGCTTCAGCCAGCAGTCCGCAGTACAAGCTGCCGGGCCCACGAGCCATACGCTCCTTCAGGAGGCGCTTGAGGAGTCCTTAGGACTTCGCCGAGCGGATTCACACGATCGCGTTGACTACCCGTTTTCGAGGGGTCAGTCGGAGTGTAGCCATCCGCGATTCGTCGGATCGCTTTGCTCCAGGTGATCATGCCGCTGGCGCAATCGACGTCAGACCAAGGCAACGCCGAAACCTCAGAGGATCGTCTTTCCACGCAATTGCGCCTTGTAGTGTTTCAACTCATTGTCTACGTCCACGAGCTGGGTGTAAAACTTGTCCTGCTTGCCTTTTCTTCCGTTCCTGAGCGCCAGATGTCCCGATGAAGTAATGCCGGCCATGCTCGATTTGAGAACGGGGTCTCGTTTTTTCGCTGGCCCCGGGTGCGTGCCTTTACGGTTGGCAGTCTTAAATCACGTCATTGCAACCCATTTGAAAACATCGGTCGAACGATAGCTTTTCTCATCGCCATAGCGCTTTGCGAGAAGTGCTCTCAATCCAAGACCGTCGCCTCATAGAATCTCTTTTATTACGAAAGAGTCGGCGACAGACCGGCCCCCTTTGCCAGATTGCAAGGGATACAAGTGAGTCGCGCATTCGTTACTGTGGTCGCACCACCCGAGGAATAGGGCTTCACGTGATCGATATGGGCCTCTTCGAGCGAAAGATTCTTACCGCACTCCTGACATTTCTTGCCATCCCGTAGATACACGAACAAACGCTGTTCTGACGAAAATCCTCTCGTCTTGTCCAGCGGCTCAAGATCTGTCAGTGCGGTAAATAAATTCTGCCTGAGAACCTTGTCGCGATATATTAAGGCAGCAAGACTGTCATTGCGCGCATTTTCGGTGAATTCTACCATGTCAGCATTCCGCCGTGGATCGACTTCATCCAACAGCTTATTCTCGAGCCTTCTACGCTCGAACTCCTCGTACCACTCACCGAATTCTTGCGGAAAACGCCCCAGATTGTATTCCTCAATCAAGTCGCCTACGAGAATGGCCAGTGACAGTAGGCTATACTTCTTTAAGCGAACTGTCTGAGCTGAGAGAGCGGATCGAAGAAAGTTTAGAACTTTGACAGCTTTTTTAACGGCCTTGTCGTTTACGTCTAATCTTGGGTTAGCCTCATAGGTCGCCTTTATCGAAGGTTGTCGAATATCAACGATCCGGTCAGCAAGAATCTCGTGAAGTATCTTCGCCGCCATATCCTCATATGCGTAGCGTGCAGGGCTGAAGTCGCAAATCGCTTCAAATGCCTTATTAGTCGAAAGGTCCTTGACGATGGCAGTCATAGCTTGTGCCCATGCGTGACGCTTTTCAGCTGCGTTTAGCGATGTCCCGTTTTGAAGTCGAGCGAACATCTCTCTGACTTCTTCGTCCGAGTAGCCGATAAGAACGACAACATCTAGCTGTGCCGTATCGAGGGCAATGATTGCATCCGTGGGTAGGTCACGGTAATAGCGCTTCGCGATCTGATTCCCATTTAGAGGATCAGCATCTTCTGAAATCGGGAACTTGTTTTCGAAGAAATCGATCACAGACCGCAGACGTTGTTGACCGTCAACGACTTCGTATTCCCGTCCTCCTTGTTGCCCGCTCAACTTTCGAAAGTACAGCTTTGGTATATCAAAATTGTGAATTAGACTATCGATGAGCAGTTGACGCTGCGACCGGCTCCAGACGGATTCGCGCTGGTAGTCAGGAGTCAACTCCAGCTTGTCGAGGCTATACAGAGTACGGATTGTAGGCAGCGCAAATGGCTGCAATTTTTTGTCAGTGGGCATTATAAAAGCTCCCATCGTGACCGGTTACCGGAGACGGCTGGCGCAACGATGTTCGTGTTCGAGAGCTACAATTCACATCCCGCTGACGGCGGGAGATAGGCGTGCGCAATATGGGCAAACGCCAGCGTGGTTGTATCTTCGGCGTTAAGCATTCACGCGTCGACACGGACGCGCCAAGGCGGGGAATGTCGCCCACGCCGCCTTCAATGTGCCGATATGCGGCTTCCCACGCGTGTTGAACACAAGTGCGGCGAAAGCTAGGAAGGGAACTCATGATTTGCTCGCTGCAAGATCGCCAGCCCCTAAGATGCCCTCCAAGAAGCGGTAGACCCCGTTAGCGATTCTGACATCTTCGACGGAACTGCAGTCATGCAAAAATAGTTTCGGCGATCCTACCAGAATTGCAAGTGCACGGGCTCGAGAAATTGCGACGTTAAAGCGCTGACGATCGAAGATAAAGCTCACACCTCGCGCTGCGCCCTGGGGACTGGACGCGGCCGTAGAGTAGAACACGACAAATGCCTCGCGTCCTTGGAAATTGTCGACTGTTCCCACCTCTACCGACGCACTCTTGCCGTAGCGCTCGAGTTCTCGTTTAATGCATCGAATCTGCGCATTGTAAGGCGTCACTACGATGATATCCGACGGCGTCAGTTTTCGAGTGCGCCCTTCGAAGTCCGTCACAGATCCATCAAGAAGTAGCCTAACCTCGTCAGCAATGACCTTTGCTTCCTCGAGCGAGCTCTGCGTATTCAACGCGTGCTCGACGGGAATGTAACGAAGGCCTGTGCCGGAAAGTCCGTGAGAATCAACGTGTTGTTGGTCGCGGTGCTCCGCTGACCGCAAGCGGCCTTCATAAAGCAATTCGGAGATGAAGCCGCAGACATCAGGATGCATCCGAAAGGAATCCGTCAGCAGAACACCACGGTCGACTGAAACCGGACGGAGTTCCTCGTCCAGTAAGTGTTCGAGCACGGACGCGCCGATATCTCCTGGGTGATCGGTATGAGTCACGTGTGATAATTGCAGCGGATCACCGAGCATCACGACATTGCGCGCCGCCGTCATGACTGCCATCGCGGCCGGAAGGGCCATTTGGCCCGCCTCCTCGATGAAGATGTAGTCTAGCGTCTGATCCATCGCCGGAATGCCAAAAGCCCATGCCGTCCCGGCGAACAGATCAACGTCCGCGCGCGCAAGCGATTTTTCATCGTTATCGAAATGCGGACCATGATACTCATTCTCACCATCCTTGTTGGACTTCTTTAGTCCGCGAAATGCCACATCGCGCTCTGCAGCAACCTTTTCGACCTCGTCGAGAAGATTATGGATGGCCTTGTGGCTGTTTGCGGTGACGCCTACCTTCAACCCTCGAGCTAGGAGCCTAACGATGATGCGGGCGCCGTAGTAAGTCTTACCGCTGCCTGGAGGCCCCTGAATGAAGAGATAGCTGTCGTCGAGCATGTCGCATAAGTTCGAAAGAGCTTGCTCATCGACATGACTGGGCTGAACTCGCGCACCTCGCTGGCGATCGCGTAGTCTTGGAAAAGCCTTCGTGAGAACGTCGAAGGCCGCTCGATAGTGACACGCCGGCCCTTCAGCATCGAGCGCTTCTCCGAAGCGAGCGATCGCAGCCAAGACGGAGCTGGACGGCACAATGTTACGAATCGTAATTGCGGACGGTAGTGCCGTTTTCTTAAGGCTAGGACCACGCTCCAACTTTAGTGTTCCGTAACGCTCCCCATCTTCGATGGCGATGATTTCTCCCGCTGGCTCCTTATCTTCGAGCGAGAAGCATTTGTCGGTTCCCAGTTTATGGAGCTGCATGGGGAACCGCAGCGTAAAAATCTCGGACCTTCGAATGGGTTCAGGGCCGCTCACAAACTCGAGGCCGGTGATACACTCCGAATCGGTGTCGAGATCCAGCGGATCTTCTTGATAGGTCTCACACCTGTCGTGGAAACGCCAATAGACGGGCTTCGCCTCACGCCAATGATAATCGAGCATATGGCGCGTCATAAAATATGACAGCGCATCGGCGTAGCGTTCGTCGCTAAGATCGAAATCGGTAGGCAGATGCGCCTCAAGTCGCCGGCGGAGATCGTCATACTTGGCCTCCTTCTTTTCGTCGTCGTCTTCTGCTTCTGCCCTCGCGTAGAAGGGGATGTCGCAGCCATGATCTCGCGCAGCGATCGTGCGCAGGCTCAAGAGCCATTCTCGCAAGTGAAATGTGGAGGCGCAGTCTTCGCTATTGTAATGCTCGATATCGTCCAGAATGGCGGTTTTGGCGCCTTCGGCACTCTCACGCGACGACAACCATTCCTCGAAGCGGAGCATTGATTCGTCGCCGGAGGTGATGGCGCCTGACCGCTTATGAGGTTGATAGATTTCTTCAATTTTCTTTAGCGAGTAGCCCGGTTGGCCAACAACGAGTGCTTGTCGAACGACTCGATATAGGTCTACGAATCGCTCCTCCTTTAGGAGAATGTCTAGGTCATTCTCGCGAGTCGCGTGACGCAACGACAGTTTCTGCAAGGCCGAGCGCTCGTACGACGCGTAATGGTAAATGTGCATCTGCGAGTCTTGCGCACGTCGCTCCATTACGAAGTCGATGAGGCGCTCGAAGGCCTCCTTCTCCCCGCGCCGATCTTCTTTCGTACCGGTCCGATCGCAACCCCAGAAGGCTCGGGAGCTGCCGTCGGGCGTGTAGATGCCAAACAAGTACTCTAGCCCGGTGCCGATCTCGTAATACGGGTCGCCCTCCATGTCGAAGAAGACGTCACCTGGCGAGGGCGCCGGCAGCAAGGATAGGCCGCGGCCTTCGGTGAGGGCGTCTTCAATAAACTCATACTTGTAAGGAGCAGCGTCGCCACGTGCAAATGCTTGGCGCTGCTCCTCCTGTAATCGCGCTTGTCGACGAATCTTCGCGTACGTCGCGTCTGCCATCTTTGGAGGTTGCTGACCCTCGGTCGCGCTCGCTAGCCCAGCCAGAGTCGTAATCGAGACGCCCTCGAAACGCTCCTGTTGTAGCGCCGTGATGTTAGCGACCAAGCTAATGTGGTCGTCGTCCTTTCTGCGCTGCTCACATTTCGGATTCCATAGGCAGAGCGCACAGTTGTCGATCGGTAACGGATAGGTCGAGTCGGTGCCGTCCTTCACAAAATTGAGAAAGTCCGCCCTGACGCTGCGGTAGTAAGCGTCGAACTCGACGACCGTGAACGGCTGCCGCGACAAATCGCCGAGAATGACGTGCATTAGTCTTGGGGTCATACCTTGAACACGCGTCACGTGCTCCGTGTAATAGCACAGTTGAAGTAAAAAGTACGGTCGCGTGTGTAGCGCGAGCTTCGTGTCCTCAACCTCGTAGTGCCACTGCCAGCGTGCCCCTGGAATACTTTCGTCAACTCGACGAAGGAAGTCGGCATACCCAAGCCAGGCGCCATCGAAAAATGTGGCTTGGTAGATGATCTCCGCTCCGTCCGCCATCGCTTTCTCAGTGGCTGCGACTCGATCTCGGAGACCGGCGCCCTGGTCGATTTCCAGAACGTCGTGCCCGGCTTCGATGAGCTGGCGCCTGTAATTTTGCTCGTGCTCCGCTCCAAGCCGACCAAGAAGAACGCCTTGTTCACGGCGATCGGTAGGTCGAACGATCGCGCCGCGCACCGCAGCTGCATCCAAAGAAGTTAGGTGACGGCAAGCAATATAGTTGTTGAGATCCGTCGCGGAGTAAACGATTTGGCCATCAACGATTTGCATGGGCTACCGCTCCGTCGACGCAGCAGGGCGCCGCTGGCTTCCTGTTATGCTACCAGACACAGTAGTGCCTCATGTGCTTCTGTAAATGTTTCCACGCGTCAAAAAGATCGAACACCTGTCGCCTAAGATCACGCTCCACGATCGGTCGTTCGAGGCGGACTTTTATACGATGCGGCCTCTCGCTTACCGTAACTCTTGAGCCCCAGACGCGGCTTGCCGCAATCCACGCCTTCGTTCGCATCCGCTCGATGTCGCCGGGATAAAGCAACTGCTTGTTAGTTTCAAGCCAAAGCTTTGACGCGCGGTTCCCCAGGCACGCGCCTACGATGGTACCGTCCCAGACGGGACCGGTTAGGTAGAAGCGCGTCGTAGCACCCCTTTTTGCACGTCGTCTTATCTCACAGCCGCGCGCTTTCAGCACTTCCGCAACGAACTCAGAATCGGCGTCAGGCATGTTGCCGAGATCGGAAACGGTTATGGTCTGCTTCCGTTTAAATATACGCTCCGCTCGTTCGAGAGGATTCATTTATGCCCGAAGCTTTCGTTGAAGCGAGTCAGGGTGACCGGACTGCTGCGGCCTGACAGCGAGAATAGAACTGATGACTGGCCGAGGCTTCCGCAAGATACTCTGAGCAGGCGCCTTAGATGGGGGGTCGAGGCGCGATATTGCTTGGATGCCGCGTCCCTCAATGCTGTCAATTGTCTCGGTCAATTCGTTCGCGCAGCCACAGGCGTCGTGACAGCGGGCATAGGAGTGGCCCGTACGCGCGTCCGTCGTGATCCGGCTGCCGCACACATTTTCGCCGCAGCGGCCACACACAAAGAAGGCGGAGCCGCAGTCATTCGGCTTGAACTTGCAGGCCGGGCATTCAAAGTCACTCAGGGCAAATTCGGACAACGCGTATGACTTTTGCGCCGGAACGCCGAGCTCGTAGCGTGGCGGGCGGGCGGGTGAATCCACGCCGGCGACTGGAACCATCGAGAGTGCGCCATCGGTCATTGTCTTGTAACCTTCGCCCACGAGACTGTGCTTGCCGAGCTCAATCTGGCGGATCGTGAAAGACTCAAAAGCCCTCTCGCGACCGAACGCAATCAGGAACGCCTCACCGGTCTGCGAGCATCTGAAGGGCAGTTCGGCAACTTCCGGGCGATGAGGCGCCCAGTCGAATGTTCGCTTGCAGCGACTACAGGTAACTTGCCCGCGTGCGGCGCTCGATGGTTTCAAAAACGTGACGTCGCGGCAACAGCCAGGACAATGCGCGGTAACCCTTTCCAGCGGAGATTGTCCCGAGAGCCCGTGCCGGCTCCGGAAGCCGCGCGCGATGGTTTGCAAAATGTTCATCGATAATAATATTCGCATAGCCGCTGCCACACGGTTGGCGCTAGGCGACATCAAATGACGTCGATCGAGAGACGCGGCAACGGCGTCGGCGCGAGATAGCCACAGCTGGTGAAAATCTCATGCTAACGTCTTCACCGCGCCCGCGCCAGCCGTGTGGCAGACAGTCATCGCAGTGGCGCGATCTTGCCGAGGCCGGCGCACATCGACTCGTCATAGGTGAAGACGATAACCTGCGTGTGCTGCGAGGCTTCAACGATAACGTCGAGGAGCCGCAGCGTGCGCCGCGGGTCGCAGTGCGCGAGTGGATCGTCGAGCAGCACGGGGAGCGGTGCCTTCAAAGCGAGTTCTTTGGCTAGCGCGAGCCGTAACAGGACACCCAGTTGGTCAGCAGTTCCAACGGAAAAGTCTTCCCATCCGATCGGTACGGCGACGTCGCGCAGCCGAAGCTCCGACGCAGTGGCATCTTCCGTCAAGGTTAGCTCGGTGAGCGCGTGGCCCGAAACGCGCTCGAACCACGGCGCGACGGTCATCAAAAGAGGCTCGGCGAGTTCACGATTTCTATTCGCAGTCTTTTCTTGCACTAAATCGGAGAGGAGCATCGATGCCGCTTCTTCGCGCTCCGCCATCGCAAGCTCCCGACGCGTATCCTCAAGGCGTTCTTCAAGCAGGGCGATGCGGGTCGAGATCCCCGAAGACTGCAACGCTTGGAATTCGGTTCTTTTGACCTCTCGAGCATTCGTGTCTTCGTTGAAAAGCCGCGCGAGTTCATCGGCGCGATTCACGAGCCGCTTTAGTTCAAGCGTCGGGTCACTAATATCGCGATAGGGCTCGTACGCCCGCTGGAGATCCGATAGTTTTTGCTCCGCGACTGCTCTGTCGGCGACAGCCTGACTTTCGCGTCTTGCGAGCTCTTCTCTCGTTCTGGTATCCCCGATCGCGCGAACTCGCTCCATTTCGTGTTTGGCGATCTCATCATCGATGGCCGCGATCTCCGCTCGCTTGAGATCGCAACTTTGCTTAGCGCCTTCGAATTGCGCCGACACGGCCTCGAGGTTGGTCCTTGCCGCGGAACGGCGTTGTTCCGTGGCATTTTTCCGGTTCCCGACCGAGTGTTCCAGCGCTGCGACTTCGTCGGTCGGAATCGCGCCCTCAGCGGCCTGCTTGAGGCTCGCCTCCGCCTCTTGAATCTGCCGAACGCTTCCGCCGGCACCAAGCTTGTCCAGAAGTCTTTTCTCGCAAGTTTGATGGTTCGCCGCGAGCGCTCCGCGCTCAGAGCGTCGGCGCTCGACTTCAACGGGATCACGCGAACCACACACCGCAGCGATCGCCGCAATCTCCTGTTTAACGGTTGCTAGTCGCAACTCTTGTTTTGAAATGTCCGGCACGGGGCCTGCAACCACTATGTCTGCAACGTCTTCTATCGAGAGAGTTATCTCACCAATAGCATCATGGGAGAACCGCTGCGCCGCGGCGAGCTCAGCCTTGCGTCTTCCAGTCTTAATGCGGATCGGTTGCTTCGCGGTTAACTCTACGCGTAACGATGACGCGCGGATGTCGGACTGCAGACGAACCTGCTCGTTTAGGAACCGGCTGAGGTTCTCTATTTGCTCACGCGTAATCTCTGGGATCGCGGAAATTCGGACGGCAAACTCTCGCGCTTCCTTTTGGATAGATTCGATCTCACGCAGTAATTCTTGGGTAGCGCGCAACTTCTCCGCGCTAACTGCGGACTGCTGAGCGCGGTTGAGCCGAGCTTCGTCATTCACAAGCGACTGGTCATCGACGAATGCCGCAGAGAACTCACTTTGCGCATCGGTGCGCGCGTCGCGAGCTTTGTTTTCCGCAACCTGCAATTCCGCTACAGCGCTCTCGTGCGTCGAACGTTGACGTCTGAGCTCGCGGATGTGAGCGTCCTCGGCATCCACTGTCTGCAAGCGCTCATGAAGCTCCGCGAAATGCTTGTTTGCTTTGCTGTGCCCGTCTGCGGCGGCATCGAGTTTCGCCTTGAGTTCAACCGCTTGCTGCATTTGCGGTTGCCTCTCGTCTCGCTCTTTTCGCGCCTTTTCTATTTCTTGCTCTCGTTCCAGGCAAAGACGCTCGAGCTCCTCAAGGTCCTTCGCCACTTTCTCAAAGCGGTCACGTTCCGTTTGTGCCGCTGAGAGCTCTTCCGCGAGGGACGCTGCTTTCTGCTGCATGCCGGTACTCGGCGCTGCCTTCTTGAGTTTGCCGCCGGGCGTATAGTATTCGCTGACGTTCTTCCCTACGGCGCGCATTACGCGCTCGTCATCCAAGGAGACCGTTCCGGCACCGACAAGCTCGCCCAGACGTCCCACAGCCTGGGGACCGATGGAGCCGTCGACGTCATCGTTTGTCTTCAACTCCATCTTGCCTTGCGGAGCGAACAATAAGTACCCGAGCCCCTGATGCGTCGCTTTGAAGCCGCTGAAGGCACCTTTTCCGGGTGGCGATCCGCTGAACAATGAGGCCACATGACTATCGATGTCACCGACGTTTACGGGCAAGACGTCACCGTTTTGAATAACCCCAAAGTCGGCGGTACCTTTATTGCCCCAGGTCTTGATGAGGCGATACATGTGCCCATCGTCTGCGACAAAGTCGAGCTCGACTCGAGGCGCTACGTTCGGTTTATCCCAAGGCTTGAGCGCCTCGATGTCCTTCGCGCCTGCGCCAGACCTTCGAAACAAAGCGTAACGGACCGCTTCGAATACGGTGCTTTTCCCAACTTCATTGGGTCCGGTGACGAAGGTGAGGCGATCGTCGAAGATGAGCTCAACGGGATCGCTGTGTCGACGAAACCCTGTTACGCGGAGACGCCGCAGTATCATCGAACGATCTCGGTCAGCAGCTCCAACGCCCGGGTAGCGACGGGAACGTCATCGCCATCCACTTCGATTCGATCGAGTAACTCGGTTGCGACCTGCCGTGCCAAGCCGACTGGAACGAGCTCCAGCCATTGCTGACGGTCTTCAGGGCGCGGAATGAGCTGAATGGTTCGCTCGTAGTACAAAAATCTGCCCTGAAACTCACCGTCGGCTGTGAGCAATCGCTCCAACATTGCGTGCCCGCCGAACCCTTTAAATTGGACGCGCACGAGGCTACGCTCGGCGTGTGAAATATTGCGTAAGGCCTCCAGCCCACGATCCAGCGATTGTTCGTCAGTCAGATCGAATTGTTTGGCGTGCCAATCCAATTCGTGAACATCGACGCGCTTGACGTTTGGCCTGTCACGTGGTCCCGCGAGCTGGACAATTGACACTGTGCTGCAGTTTCGATCGGCGAAGCTGGTCTGCTCGGGCGTCCCGCAATATTCAATTAGCGCATCACCGTCCTGATATTGCCAATAAGTGTGCCAGTGTCCGAGCGCGAGATAGGAAAGTCCAGCTCGTGACGCCGCGTCTGTTGCGATTGGAAAACCAGCGCGCTGATCTCCTCGATCGAAGCTCATGGCGTCGTTGACTTGCAACGTGCCGTGCGCGACGCCGATTCGAAGGGTGCCGTCGGGGCTCAACATCTCTTTGAAGGAGCGCGTCGGATCCTCAGCGCTGTACTTTGCCAAGCAAGGTGAAAGTAAGAGCGCGCCGCCCGCGACCGCGTACTGCATGGGTTTGCGCGCGATGAATGCCTTGCCAGCCAGCTCCAAGTCTTTCCAAAAAGCTGCCTTGTATGGTGTCGCGCCTTCTGCTGGGTCATGGTTTCCTGGAAGGACGTACACCGGCATGCTCGCCTCGCGCAACGCACCGGTCACGGCGCCGATGTCAGTTAGCGCCGGTGCGACGTCTTCGAAGAGGTCGCCGGCGATAACAATAAAGTCCACTGCTTCTTCATTCGCGACGTCGACGATTCGTTTCAGAGTCCGTAGACGCGCGGCGCGGATCTTCGCGGCGCACGCCTCGCCGGCGAAGGCTGCGTGCATTCCAATCTGCAGGTCGGCCGTGTGCAAGAATTTCATCGGCACCTTCATGATTCGCTCAGGTGATGACGGACGTGTGGCGGGCCGCCATTAGGCGACGCAGATCGACGGACGCGACACCAACACCGGCCATAAACGGCTGTCGGCGATACTCACAGACCAATAATAGTGACTCGCCAGGGTTTACGGTCCTGCACTGCCGGAAGTGTCGACATTTCCGCTATGCCGACGGCGCGCCTGACGACCTGCGGCACTCTAACGTCAGTCGTCGTACTCGTAGCAGGCGTAGAATCGTTCTTGCACGCGCTCACCAAGATGTCGGCCGGCACGGTCGCTGCGGTCGTCATCCGAAACTTCAGATGCATCATGCTGCGTCAGGCTCCGGCTTGTCGTGTCCACGTGAACGAGCGGCCAAGAGCCATCCGGCTGCAGCACATTCGTGTAGCGCGGGCCCGGCTTGAAATCATAAAGCCGCTCGACGGTGTAGATGTCGCCGTCATCATCGACGTCCATCAGCGCCTCGCCTCGCACATAAAAGCGCACCGTGTACGGCTTTACCGACGCCGTCTTCTCCGGCACGACAAAGTTGTACGTGTGACATTCGGGTTGACCGCAAGCACAGCGACTCTTGATGCGAGCCGTCGATAGGCGCTCAAGGATGCGCGCTCTTTGCTTCTTCGTCAGAATTCGCGCGGCATCGCTCATGTCGCCTTCGCGAAGCAAATCCGAAAACTCCGTGAGAAGCGCCGGATTCACTTTTGCGAGCGTCTTCTGAGCTATAAGGACCTTATTCAATTTTCGAACCTCCTTTAACGCGGGTCAAGATCAAGAGGACGGCGTCAAGGAGTGCCTCTCTGGGACCAGACGTGATTCACAAACCAGATAATGCCGGCGTAGGCCGCGACGTACACGACCGACATACAGACCCGCCAACATTCACGAACGAGGACTCGCATCTATCGCCTTCATTATGTATGCGCGTCGCGCCAACCGTGTGGCATGGCCCCGGCCCATTATCTCCGCAATGGTACCCGTTGGTTCAGCCTTTGGCGGTTACGCGGTCATCGACGTCGAGACGACCGGCTTCAATCCCGCTCGTGACCGCGTCGTCGAAGTCGCCGTCGTTCAGAGTGACGGTGTTCGCATCGGTCAGCGCTGGTCATCGCTGATCAAGCCCGGCATTCCGATCCCTCCGATCGCGCAGGACACACACGGGATCTCAGATGGTGACGTTCTACATGCACCGACACTCGAGCAGGTGCTGCCAAAGCTTCACGAGCTCGTCGCTGGCCGGACGATCGTTGCACACTATGCCGCATTCGATCACGGCTTTCTCCCGATGCTCACGCGCCCATGGATCTGCTCGTTAGCGCTCGCCCGACGCGCTTATCCGCAAGCACCGAACCACCGCCTGGGGACCCTCGTACAATATCTCGGCATCGACGGCCGACTCGGCCTCTACCGCCTGCATCGAGCTTTGGCCGACGCGGAGGCGACAGCATACCTACTCGCGTTTTGTCTGCAGACCCTGAAGGCCGCTTGAGCGGCGCGGCGACCTGACGCCACAATCAACTTCCCCAGCCGCGGTACGCGCGGGTGGCAAAGCGGAAACCGAAGAAACTCGGCGACTATGGCTACCACTGGAGCCGCATTTGCCACGGGCCGTCGTCGAAAGGACAGCGCGCCGTCCGAGGCCGCCGCGCGCAAGATATGGGTGTTATTAATGTTGCTCCAGAACGGACGCGTCCGCTTCGATGATTATGAACGAGCGCACAACGAGAGCTTCCGAAGTTTCCAGCGCGATCTACAGCACCTGCGCGCGCTAGGGGAATCGTTCGGTTTTACGATTTCGACGATCGTCGACAAGCAAACGGCAAAGATGAGCGGTCTTGACAAGCGGCTCGGCAAGCTGGATGCGAGCCGCGAGCTTGTTGGCCTCGTAGCAAATCTCGCGCAGGCGCTGGGCGAGCCCGTCGCACTCGAAGTTGGTCCGGCTACCGGGAATGCGGCAGGCGAGCACGATCCCTTCGAACATTTCAGTATGCCGCACCTAGTCGAAGGATCACGCGTTGCGCGTATCTTCCAAGAACTCAAAAAAGCGTGGTCAGCAAAGCCACTGCGGGCTCTTGTCCAATTTGAATACGAGGATGGACGCGGCTCCAAAACGGAGCGCAGAGTTGATCCGCACCGGATGGTCGTCCGAGCGGGGCGCTATTACTTGGTGGGGTATGACGAGAATCGCCGCGGTTGGCGAGCTTTCGCTCTTGACCGCTTCACCACGATTCCGAAACGCGCCGGAACCTGCAACGTACTCCGAACGATTCCGCCGGAATACGCTAGTAACGATGTCGTCGGCTTTATCAAGGGTAGCGGCCCAGTTCAGGCCGTGACGGTTGAATTCACCCGGGACATCGCTGCTACCGCCGTGAGCCGGCAGTGGCAAGCGGGGCAGCTCGTCGAGAAGCTACCGGGTGGTCGTGCTCGCGTTACTCTGAACGTCAGCGATCCTAAGGAAGTAATCCGCTGGGCATTCGGCTTCGGCCCCGATGCCCGCGTTGTAGCGCCACCTGGCGCGGTCGTCGAAGCTCACCGAATGGCGCAGGAGCTAGGTTCACTCCACGAAGACGCCCGCCCAGAGCTTCGCGTAGTGAACGGGCGCATAGGCGCGTCCTAGCGCAAGTGCGTTCTCTGGTTGTGATCTTGCTACGCTCGTGAATCGATTGCTCGAGGTACTTCGAGCCTAACCGACGTTTTCGCCATTAAATTCGGCCGCTCTTAAGACAAGCATTGATGAGCTGCGCAGCGTTATGCACGTATTCATCATCGCTCTCTTCGTGGAAACTAAGATAGAGATGCTCTGGTAGCGCATCACGATTCTTGAAAAGTGCGGGCGCGCGCCATCCGTCTTTTTTCGTGTAATCACTGAAATCGTACGGCGCTATCCACCCGTTTTCTGCGCCTTCTAGTCTGTAATATGCTTGACCGTCACTTTGGCCGACCTTTGTAAGCTTAATCGTGTGCGATGGAAACGGCTTGTCCGAAAGCAGAGTCAGAAATGTGTCTGTAAACTCAGGGATCAGGCTCTTTATAAAATCATTGCTGGTGTTTAATCGGCGAATCAGAAAGACATCATCATAGTAATCAGACATCTCCAGGCTGTGGCTCTTGACTGCTCGCGCTCTGTCATAGGCTTCTATTAGGGAGGCAGCACTCATGAGGCGATCTGAAAGCATATTTACTGCGGCCGAATGCTCCAACAAATCATCGCGAACCGAGATCGTTGCGGAAAGGACGCCATCCGCGTACTTGAAATCAATGGACGTATCTTGTGTTAGTTCGCCTAGTAAGACATCACAATAACTGTCCTCGTCATCGACGAAACGCCGTAATTGGTATCCTTGTTCGGTCGTTGTTCGGGAGCACGTGACTCGTTCGGATGGCTGAATCTCAACGTGCGTGTCTTGCGTACTGAATTTCACAGTTACTGCGGCGCTGGGCGCGCCGGCGTTGCCAGCTTTAGTGAGCTCAGAAAGCGTGCACGAGTGGCCGCTCGAAGTAAGGAATTCGATAAGATCCTGACGCGTCATGTTATTTTTCTTCTTAACCCGCTTTTGGTGCCCTCTACGAGATCGGGCGTTTTGCCGCCACCTATTAGGCGGCACTGGCTCATGCCTGAATCATCGTCTGCCAAATTCAGGATTAGTCCCGGATGGAAACCGCGGCGGTGGCCGTCCTCTCTCTTCGGATTGGAACGTTAACAATATTTGGGCTTGCGACGACTTCTTTGGGTAGACTTGGCCTAGGCATCGTTAATCCCTTAGCACTTGTAACGCGCCGCCAAGGATGTCGTACGCGCGTTGCAAGAGCTGGACCGAAGGTTCGACGTCTGTCAGGAGACCTACGGTAATAACGATGGTCTTGTCGTCCATGCGGGCGGCCTGCGCGCATTTGATGCGTGCGTTGATATGGTTCACAGCCGCATCGAGCTTGGCGCGGCACTCCGGCTTTCCGCAGTCCTCGACACTGCAATAGAGCGCCGTCCACTGCGGGTCTTCGTCAGGCGCGCTGACGACGATGGTCCAGCCACGGTAGCGCGTCACTAGGTCACCGTCCTCGATGCGCGGAGCTAGGCCGCTTGCACGCAATAGGTCGCGCAGGCGCTCCTCGCGGGCCGATAGCTCGCTGCCCGGTAGCTTCGGCGCCGTGATTTGAGCCTGCGACCGGAACGCTTCGTACGCGCGTTCGAACGTGGAAGAGTCGTGCATGCATTCATCTTACTAACGGCGTTGCCACACGTCCGGCGCAGGCATCCCGCATACTCAGCCTGGATGAAAAAGCACGTCAAGGCGTACAAGGCGCAAATAGAGTGCGCAGAGCTGCCAATTTCTGGGGTCGAAGACCGCGACGGCTGGACGGCCATCCTCTTCAAACACGAGTTCGTCGACGTCCGGGTAGTAATTCCAAACAGCGACCCGCATTATTGTCGTCTGCTGCTCGGATACACGCTCAGCGCTACGCTGCGCGATCGTGAACTGGAGCTGCTCCGAAACGCAAACCTTAACAGCTCCGAGATGCGCATCGCCAAGACTACGGTCCGCTTCGACGATAGTGACGGATGCCTCGAGTTCTCATGCGAGTTTTTCACCGACGACGATTTCGCGATCCGGCCGAGTCTGCGGCGCTATCTCGACACCCTTAGCCTCGCGTCGGCAGAGTTCGACAAACGCATGCAGTCTTCGAAAGAAGAGCCAAAGGAGTAAACCATGTCCGAAATTATTCGCGGCTCCGACGGGCGCTTGATCGGGCGCATTCAGAAGCTTCCCGACGGGTCGAAGACCGTCTCGAGCACTGATGGACGCATTCTCGGCAGAACGAACTCGTGGGGCACATTTGCCTCCGGCGGCAGAAGGCTCAGTCCGCAGCAGGTCACCGGATTGCTCTTCGGCCGCAACCTCGAAGACGAAGACGACGACTAGTTTCGAGGAAGCGCACCGAACCCGCTGAGCGAAGACGGCGAAATGCCGGCATTACATGCTTAGCATTGCTCCGCTCGGGCCGGAGAACGAGCTCCCCGTCGCGCAGCGACTTCACGACCTAGTCGCGACAGCGTGGCCGGACATCGTTGGCAGCGGCGAAGACGATCGCGTCCGCATCTTCGTCGGCCTGCGGATGCAGATGGAGGTCGATCTGCTTGTCGAGATCGCTCTTTCGCATCCGCGCAGCATCCCGTCGCGCCGGCGCCGCGACGGGACAATGTCGCACGCCGCATCGGTCTCCACCGCGCTCATCGCCATCGAGGTGAAGCAACTGGATGCCTCGCGATTCGAGACGCGTGGGATGCAGATCTTTGCGCGCTACGGAAGCGAGCACGAACGCCGGTCGGTCAACCAACAGGTCGCTGATTCCGTTCGAGCCGTCCGCCGCTTCGCCGAACGCTACGGTGCGACACCATTCGTTCACGGAATCGGCTGGCTTACCGAGGTACCGGGATCGCGGCTCACCGACGTTGAGCCGATCATCATTGGGCGGGAAGCGAATTGGTTCGATCTCCTTGACGCTGCGGCACAGCAAAACACAAACCTCTACCGCGAGCAGTTGCCCGAGTACCGTCAGACGATCGCGACGGTTTGCAACGTCCTCGCCCGCCGGCGCACCGTTAAGCCGCTCGATCGCGAGCGCGTCGACCGTCTGACGACGTCGGCGGTCACGCGCGATGTACTCGAACAAGCACGCCCCCTACTCGGCGATAGTCAGATCCGTCTCGCGGGCGGAGCCGGGGCAGGAAAATCAACTACGCTCGCGTTGCTCGCATCCGGGATAGCACGGATCAAGCAAGAACGAGTTTTGCTGCTCACCTATAATGTCGCGTTGCGCGAGCAGCTCGAGCGACTTGTGCGCGGAATGATCGGGAACGACGCCATCTTCGAGCGTAACGTTCGCGTCGATATGCTGCAAGAGTTTCTGGTGCGTGCCTGCGAAGAGCTCGGCGCCGAGATACCGCGCAAGCCTGACGGGAGTGTCGACTACGCCCGCTTCGAGCCGGCGTTGGCCGCATTTCTCAGCGACGCCGAGATGCAGAAGCGGCGAGCAGCTGACGCCGCCGTCCTCAAAGAGCTCGATCCCGCCCGCTTCGCGTTTGATTATGTTTTCATCGACGAGTGCCAAGATTGCACGGACGCTGAGCGGGACGGTCTGCGGCTGTTCTTTCCACGCACACGTTTTGTCCTCGCCGATGGACTCGATCAGCTCGTCCGTCGCGGCACGCCATGCGACTGGCAGAGCGGCTTGCCCGGCGATAGTCACGCCGTCATCGAACTTCGCCGCAGTCTGCGCGTCGCACCAAATATCGCCGCATTCGTCACCGCTTTTGCGCATTCGGCGGGACTCGGAGCGTGGCACGTCGAGTCACACCCAGAACTCGCAGGCGGTAGAATCGTTTTAATGCAGGGCGCGATCGGCGCGTCTTTCGTACAGAGCGTTGAGGAATTCCGCGCGGCAGCACGCGCCTCACCAGTCGACGTATTGGTCTGCGTGCCGAGCGGGTTCGAACGTGACCGTCGGCATTGGCGCGCTCACGAGATCGAGAGCCTTTTTCAGAGCGCGGGAAAGCCGGTTTGGCAAGGTTACGACGCGATCGTGCGCCGCTCGGAGTCACCGCAAACAGACCAAGTGCGCCTCATCTTCTACGATTCGAGCCGCGGACTCGAGGGCTGGGTGACCGTCCTTACCGCGCTCGACGAGTTCTACGACCAGCGCGTGCGCTATCCGAACCTTCCCGTCGACGAGCGTCGCCCTGCCGCAGAAGTCGCGCGCGAGTGGCTCTTAATGGCGCTCATGCGGGCCTCGCATACGCTCGTCGTACATGCCGACAGTGAGCAGTCGTTAGTCGCGCGCTGGCTCCAGGAGGCTGCCGAGTCGCTTCCCCCCGGCGTAGTCGAAAAGCTCACGCTGTAGAGCCCGAAGGCCGGACGAAGCCACGCGCGTCCTGGGCGACTAATCGGGGCGTGCCTTCGGGCGCCAAGCGTGTGGCGTCCTTGCGGTCTACAATTCACTTGCAATGAGTGACCAAACGGACCGCGGTGTGGGATGCCTTCTCGGGCTCGCGGTCGGCGACGCCGTCGGGACGACTCTAGAGTTCAAGGCGCGTGACACGTATCCACTGCTCGAGGACATGATCGGCGGTGGACCGTTCGGTTTACGTCCAGGCGAGTGGACCGACGATACGAGCATGGCACTCTGTCTTGCCGACAGCCTTCTCGCACGCGGTCGTCTCGATCAAAAGGATTTGATGGATCGCTTCGTGCGCTGGTATCGCGATGGCGAGAACTCTGTAACCGGCCAGCTTTTCGACATCGGTAATACCACACGCGCAGCGCTCGATCGTTACGAGCGCAGCGGCGATCCCGAAGCCGGTTCGAGGGATCCGCGCAACGCGGGAAACGGCTCGATCATGCGGTTGGCGCCGGTGGCGCTACGCTTCCACACGGATCACGATACGATGATCGCGGCTGCACGTGCGCAAAGCGCTACGACGCACGGCGCTCCGGCCGCGCTCGAAGCGTGCGCTCTACTGTCTGAAATCCTAGCGGACGCGGTTACGTCAGGCGACAAGAACGTCGCGTTACGTACGCGTCGTGCTGACGAAGATCATATCGACGCGATAGCTCAAGGTTCTTGGCGCAACAAGGAGCGCGACGACATCAAGAGCGGCGGCTACGTCGTCGACACGCTCGAAGCAGCGCTGTGGGCCGTCGATCGATCAACTGATTTTCGCACTGCAGTTCTGTTGGCAGCAAATCTCGGAGGTGATGCCGACACGGTGGCCGCCGTCGCTGGGCAAATCGCCGGCGCTCTTTGGGGAAAATCCGGAATTCCAACGGACTGGCTCAACCGACTGGCGCGGCACGAAGCGATCGAGGACCGCGCTCGTAGGCTACTCCTCGCACTTTGAACCGCCCTGAAGGCCCGGATCTTCCGGAAGCAGGCCATCGCCCTTACGATCCATCATTACCGCAGGCGGGCAAACCCACTGGAACGCGATACAATAGTTGAATTTACAATCTTCGCAGACGAGAGGCGAGTTCTCCGTACCCAACGGCTGCAGGGGATGCGAGTCCGTGCCGCAGAGCGCACATCTCGATGCGTCAGGCGCGCGGCGCGCGTCTTCAAGCTTCTTTTCGTAGCTTTCGAATTTCCCGCGCACGCTCCCAGACATGAATTCTTCCATGATCACTTGCGAGGCCAGGATCTCTTCCGCGTGCGACCTATCCTCTTTCGCCGGCATTCGGTAGATCTCACGGTACTCGGTATCTTCTTCTCTCATGAGTGGATTAGCGGTAACGCTTAAAGTTTGAGATTGTCATGATGTATTGGTCGTACCAGGCTGCTCCGCCACACGTACGGCATCACCATCTGTCAAACCGGAACTAATCGCAGCGCTGCGCAAGATAGCAGCCGAACCGGATCCGCGGACAGGAGTTGCTCTCAATGGAAGTGTGTTACGCATAGATGCCGACCCGAAGGACAGCAAGGGTGACCTCCAACCCCAAACCTTTAGAGCTCAGCCCGCTTTTTGGCGAGGCCCTGGTCTACGCCGAGCGGCTCCACGCTGGCCAAAATCGCAAAGAAACCCCGATCCCCTATATCTCACATCTCTTGGCCGTTTGCGCCATCGTGCTCGAAGCTTGCGGAACCGAGGCGGAAGCGATTGCGGCTCTATTGCACGACGGCCCCGAAGACCGCGGTGGTCTCGCAGAACTCCGTCGAACCTGTGCGAAGTTTGGTCCGGACGTGGCACGAATCGTTGAGGGATGTAGCGATTCTCTCGTCGACACAACCGTCACCGAGAAAGAACCCTGGCGCACCCGCAAGCAGGCATACATCGATCGCCTTGCTTCAGAAACCACGTCGACGCTCTTAGTTAGTGCCGCGGACAAGCTTCATAACGCCCGAGCCACCGAAGGTGACGTTATCCGGCACGGACCGAGCATTTTCGAACGCTTCAAAGGCAAACGAGAAGGCACGTTATGGTACTATGCGGAGCTGATCAAGGCGTATAAGCGAGCCGAACGAGATCCTCGCCGTGAACCACTCGTTCGCGAGCTCGAAGAAATCATCACTCGCCTTTCACCCCAACGTCCGACGCATGCAGGCAGCGAGGCTACTTAGTGGGCGTTAACGATCGTGTTGCTCGGGACCAGGATAACACACAACTGCGCAATCCATACCGGGCGCAAAGTCAATCCCGACTTTCCGACGTTGCTGCTTGCGGCTGTCGGCTCATAGGAGTCTCACGTCAACAAGACAACCGTCTCGTTCCCTTTCTCGTCTTCTAAGGGGATGTCGATGCCGATGCGCTCGTTCGCCGCCAAGATCGTTTCCTCTACAATTGCGGGAGTAGAGGAAGGCGCGCTCCTTCACATATTGATGGATGAGATTCCACGTATGAGCTGTGCACCAGGCCAATTTTTGCCGCGCGAGAGCATTCCGTTTATCAAAAGGGTCGTAGCATCAGCATTTGGAACGACTATGAAGAAAATAAACCGGCCACACCGCGCAAAGATAGCGTCTGTCGCACGTGATGTGGCAATCTATCTCTCCTGCGACCTCACACAAACCAGCTTACCGCAGATCGCGCGTCATTTTGGCAAGAGAGATCACACTTCCATCGTGCATGTTCGGGATCGAGTTAAGAGCGCAATGCGGCACAACGAGTTCTTTCGCAACAAGGTGGTTGCACTGGTCGACGTGGTGAAGCTTCAAGTCGGCGATAGTAATGCCGACTGAATACGACATCTATGGACCGATGGACGTGCCTTACGAAAGCAACGTGAAGGGCGCCAGACTTATTCACAAAGCGGCCGCGTTGGTGACTCTGGACAACTATAACGCCAGTCCAGAACGGGGCTGTTATGTCTTCGGCATTAGATCGCATGGCAAGATTCGGCCCTATTATGTCGGTAAGTCAGCAAATAGTTTCGCGGCCGAATGCTTTACGCCAGACAAACTCGTCAAATACAATCACGTACTTCACAGAGTCAATCATGGTCGACCCGTGATGCTCTTCGTTGTGCCATCCAACACGAAAGGAAAGTTCAACAGCACGGCGCTTGCGGCACTGGAGCAATACCTTATCGGCTTAGCCTTCCAGGTAAATGAAGACATTCAGAATGTTCAGGGTATACCTAAGCCTTTGTTCGAGATAGTCGGCGTCCACATTCCGAAGAAGGGCCCAAAAGGCGAATCGTTGGAAGCCTTTTGCAACGCGTTTGAGCTGTAACCGCCAGCGACCGAACCTTAAGCAGCCATGCGGTCTTACGCTCTTCGAGCGGGTGCTCTACGAGTATCGAGTGCCGGCCATCAGCGCCAGCACCGACTATGCAAACGAGATCGCGCTGCGGGGCATCGGCCGAACGGCAACATGTCAGCAATTGCAGCATTGGCGCTCGCTAGAAAAGCCCGAGCCATAGCCCTCAGTAACGGCGCCTCGTGATGCCATATGTTGTGCCATTGAGAATTATACGACCGTCCTCTACGACGTTTATTCTAAGCGGTTCCGGCGGTTCGCGCAAAAGCAAAAGCAGCGCTCGGCTTCTGGACCACACGCAATAAGGGACCAAGGGCATCCGGTCGATAAAGCGCTCGCGAAGTTTTTCCGTTCTCTGATCTTCCTCTGATTCCGGCCTATGCTTTATCGAGAAGTCGACTACAGCGTTAGTTCCCAGTTGGAACTTGCGAGCCAGATTATGCGCTCGGCGCGGCAAGCCGAGCCGCGCGAGGCACGAAACAACGGCGTCAGCATCTTCCTCAAAAACCCCCGGCAGGCGACGACTTAGCACATTCCGACGGCCACGCAAAAGGCGAGACCAAGCATACAAGAGCTGCTCGAAACGGCTTGTAGAGTTTTTACATAGCTCCTCCAGTAACCGTTCGCGTCTGCGTTCAATGAACACCGCGCTCTTGGCATCATGATCGTCAAGACCCACTGCCACCGCCACATCCCAGAGCGAAAGTTCGAAAATATTACGGTCGCGGGCCATGTATGTCTTGTCATCCTCGAGATCAGCTGCAACATCAAATAGCATATCGAGAATTGGCGGCCCGTAAAACCTGCGACCAACGCTGGGTAGACGAAGCCAAATCTTCACGGCGTCGCATAACGTTTGAGCGCGTTCAAGAGTTGGACCGCTTTGCGTACTTCGCGCCAAGGTGGCGCGAAGACTTACGATCGAAACCAGAAGCGAAGATCTGGTGGACATTCCTCCCGATTAGGCTGCTGGCGCCGACGGCGAAGCCACACGCGCAGCACAAAGCCTTTTCCGCAATTCCTCGGGCGTGGCGAGACGTTCACGCCGCATCGCGTCTCGCAAAATGACCGGGATCCGCTCGCCCATTTTGACCATCTCAGCTCTGGCCGTATCACAGAAGGCCAATACAGACTGTTTCAAGCTCTCGAATGCCTCGTCCGCGATTTCCACGCAGCGCTGCTCCGCGTCTCGTGCAACTTCTTCCGTACCATTAATAATTCGGGCGACTGATCGGTTCTTCCAACCCACCCCATAGTCCCCAGTGCAATCGTCGCAGACTCCTTTAAGGCTCGCCACGACGGCGCTGTTTACTTGCTCTTGCAACTCCTTTGAGGTCTTTCCCAGGAGTTCCGTGCAATTTCTGCTGCTCTCGTCGATAGCCATTTGCGCGCTTTGCTTGCTGGATTCGAAAAGTTGCTCTGCTGTTCTTTGCGAAATAGGATCGACCAAATCGCTCTGGATGAGTCCCTGCAGTTGCTCGGTAAATTCACTGAGTGTTATTAGAACTTGTTTCCTGGCGCTTTCGATCTCAGTCCTCAATCGCTCATCCGCAATCTGCACCCAGGCCTGTGGGACGAGGCGCACGACCTCTCCACCCATAGCATCGCGCAAATTTACAGATTTTTGCCGACTGACGACGAACCACGAACCTTCGTTACGTACAGTAGCCCGCAAGGACGCCCAATGCAAACCGTCGAGGTGCGTCTGAACTTGTTTTCGTCCAACTTCACGCATCCGAGAGGCTGCATTTTCTATCTTGTCAGTTACCCTCTCGCGGATTTGTTGAAATCGATCCAGGACGTTCAGGCGCAGATTTTCAACAATCTGAACCTGGTGATCCTGGGCCTCCTTCATACTTGCGTGAGAATTTTCAATGGCACTAAGAATTGCATCGATGTTGGCTCCGAGTGCGTTTTCGCTTCTTTCTATCGCACTCAATACTGACTCCGACAACTCGACGAGGCGGCGACCTAGTGCCTCAATGGTTGTTTGAATCTGCGAATCCGCTAGCGCGTTGATTCGCAGTTTGAGCTCAGGAAGTCCCGTGTCTTCCGGGTTACGGCACCAACGCATCTTCCTTTTTTTCGTGTGTCGGGTCCAATCTTTGGCGCTAGTTGGAATAATCTCGACAGCTTGCATGAGCTGATCAACGCGCATGGCGCGCTCGTGTTCATCAAGATTAGGTAGGAATTGTGCAGCTTTCTCGCGGAGCCAATTTACGAATTGAGCTCGCACGTGGCTAGTCCATCTGTCGCAAATGGCGCGGAACACATTTGGTTCTGTCGCTTTGCACGGCTCGATACCGAGATCAAGAACTTGCTTCTCATCCGTTTCAGGATCTGGCACTTTCGCATCTAGGCTTGTGCCGACAAGAATCACCTGGAGGCGCTCTCCGCCCATGAATAGCCGGTGAGGCAATTGTCCGACGCCCTCGAGCTGGTCGATCAAGCTCGCCTGAAGACCCCGGCCATCCGCCGCGATCAAAATCTGGCCCGCATCGCGGACAGCGGTCGCCGCTCTGTCAAGCCGGGCGCGATTTAGATCTCCGGCCCCAGGCAAATCCGATATGACGACACCTGACTCGAGCATCTTGAATGGTCCGCGGACGTCTATCGCCTTGGTTATGGGCCAGAGCCGTCCTTTAGCGTGCAACTCGAGCTCTTCTTTCCATTTATCTGAGCTCGTGAACGTTCGCGTGCCGAACGCTACTGTCTCGCGTATCGATGATGACGGACCCTCTTCAAGCTTCTCTTTCGGAGGGAGCGATTCGTCGTCTGCGAGGCCTAGAAGAGCTCGAATCTTTCTCTGAGCCGCATCGCGATCTTCGGGCGATCCGGACTCCGACGACTCGTCAATCTCCATTGATGCGTCCGAAAACAAACGTTCCAACTCACTTAGGTCGATGTACTCGCACGTTATCTCCCATGATGGCGCGTATTGAATCGTTACAAACGCCGCCGTTTGAGAGCCGATGGCACCAACGGGAAGAAAATCCTCTTCCAAGAGCGCATTCAACAATGTACTCTTGCCAACGCCCGTTACCCCGACAAGTGCGATGGGTATTGGTTTCCGCTTTTCGAGATCCTCTCCGATCTTCGCAATTTCCGTCGGGATGGCCGTCACCATGGGGTCGCTCTGTAATGGTCCAACCATAAGAGCCGGGTATGCGGAGGTATTGATCCATTCGCGCAACTGTGAGTAGTAGTCGCTAAATCGTCGCGACCATTCCGGTGGAACGACCTGGTCGCCCAAAAGCAGATCTCTCATACTGCCGTTCCGCGCTCGTGTCGCTCACGGATTCCTATTGCGGCGATTGGAAAATGCACGGAGCTTATGTCCGCATGGCTCGCAAGTTCATCTAACAGCGACTCCAACAATGGTACATCGCCGGCTTTTCTGCTCACCGCAATATCAACGTCCCACAAGAAGCTCTCAATATCCGATTCGCTTAACTCGCGCCAATCGTTGCCCCGCACCCTCCAGCCTCGCAGTCTCGAGTTCGTAAGCTCGACGCCGCCCAAGGCCGCCTCTAATCCGAAGTACAGTAAATCGCCGGGCCGCACGTCTTCTACAGCGCCCTCCGAAAGGCTAATCCAGGTACTGCAACGCGACTTAGGTTCGTCACCGAGGCCGATAGCAGCGCGCAACAATGGATCAATGCTGTGGTGTCCTATGCCGCCGGTCCGCTGGCGCCGCATGTTCAAATACGATGCTGCCGTTCGATCAAAGACTAGGCTCTCACCATCTCGGTCAAAGACATACGCGCCAGCTTCGCATCGCCGTTGTGTGAGTTCCTGACCATCTAGATCCACTATGACCGCATACACTTCAGTTCCGACCTTGCGGAAATCGGGATCCGCCGCTTGCAGGAATGCGATCAGGTGGCCCATTGAAGCTCTTCCACGGTTTTCCGTCGTCTGCGCAGCCAGATTACGCATGTAAGCATCGGCTTCGTCGACGGCGCGTCTCCCGGCCTCGACGGTCGCTCCGATAGCATCCAGGTCTTGTTCGCCCGAGAGAATTTCTCGCAGAGCTTCTTGATCCAAACTCGCCAAAATCCGTCTGAAGAGCGCCTCTCGCTCGGCCGGGTCACTGGAGAGGTCTCGCACTATATCGTGTAAGCGGTGCGTTATTCGGTCGTAAACTTCTGCTTCGCGGCTACCGCGGAGTAAGATCGTTTCAACGATTATCGTCTTCACTGAGCCGATCCGATGAACTCGGCCCACGCGCTGCTCGAGCACCATCGGATTCCAAGGTAGATCGAAGTGCACGACAACACGCGCCACCTGCAAATTAATACCTACGCCACCGGCGGCGGAGGAGAGCAACAGACGGCGCTGGTTGGATGAGGTTCGAAAATCGCGGATTACGGGCCCCCGATCTTCGGGTGCCATATCTCCAGTGATACGATAGACTTCGCACCCGTGTTGGCGCAGCCGCATTTCTAGCTCGTACACCGTATCGACAGCCTGACTGAAGACGACAATGGGTTCATTGAATTTATCAATGATATCGAACAATACGCGAAACTTGGCTCCAGCCTCGCGGTCATCGAACAGCCGATCGTACATGCGCAACAGATCGAGTAATCGCGGCGCCTCTTCAGTGCCCACGCCAGGGCCCGTATCCTCCGACAATTCCTCTTCCGGCACTTCGCCTTCATATTCAGCCGAAGAAGTGCGAAATTCGCGTGTCCAATCGTGCAGAAGATCCTCGGCGGAGGTAATACGCTTTCGGTAGGGCAACAGCCGCGCCGCCCAGTGCTGAAGCTCTGGAAGCGAAGTCACCTCCGGATGATAGCGGATGAGCCGCCGCAATAGGTAAGCGAAGCCCGCTCTAAGCGAGCTCGCCGCGTACTGCAGGGCCTGGCTCTTGACGAAGCCCACCGCACGGCCTTGTGCGCCGCCAGCGTTTTCTGCAATCCAATCAAAATGTTCTGCGATACGTTCGAGTACACTGCGATAATTCGCCGGCGGATCTGCGAGTTTCGGCTCACGAACTTCTCTTGATGGAAACACTCGCCCGTTGTCCCAATCGCGTATGTGCTCTTTCACGCGAAAAACGACGCGACCACGCGCGGCTTGCGCCTTCTCATCGCCGCTTTGGTTCAAGGGGCTTCCGACGCAAAGCGCCACAAGGTTCAGAAACACTTCGCGGTTGCCTTGATGCGGCGTCGCTGACAAGAAGAGCACCTTACCATCCGCTGCCAAGTGATCCTGTAGAATCTGGCGCACGCTTCCAAACCACACTTGCTGCTTTTGAGCTCTCTCGCCGTACGCGCGCAGCATGTGGCATTCGTCAACAATGATGAGATCAAAGCGGGTGTCCCCTAACATCCGATGTTGTTCGTCCCATCTTGCTGAGTCGCACAATTTATGCATCGAAGCGACGACCCGCGCAACTTCCTCCGTAAGTACGCCTACCGGTATTGCGTTGAGCTCTTGCCAGACCTCATCGTTCAGATTGCCGTAAAAATGCCAACGAGGCAGGTCAAGTCGTTGGAATTCTTCCAGCACGTTGGCTACTAGCCCGCCAGGGGTTACGTACAGTATCCTCGACTGCGGTGCCGCTCGTAGCATTTCGCGTATCAACAGGCCGGCTTCAACCGTCTTCCCGAGACCAACCTCATCCGCAACGAGTACGCGCGACGGCGCCGACGCCGCCGTTAAAAACTGCAAAAGAGCCGCTTGATGTCTGAAAGGCAGAACTGGATCGTTATTGAGCTGCCCAGACCGGTTTTCGGTGTAAAGCCACAGAGCCCGAAGGCGCTGCATGCAGAAACGGGGGTCGGGCCGAGGCCCCTCCATGAGTACATATTCAAAAGGGTCCGCCACTTTTTCGACGGCGAGATTAGATGCGTGGCCGATCTCGCCGACATCTACTGCCAAACTCGTTCTTTGATCGTATAAGTGAGCCAGGCAAATGAGGCGGCGCCGCTTCGTCGTGCCGAACAGCGGATGCTCAACGTCATCCTCGAATATAATTGCGAGGCTACTACGCTGGGGCGCCGACAGCGTGACCTGAAACAGCTCCGGTTCGTACGAGCTCTGGGTGTCTGCACCTACATCCTCGATCGACATGGGACGAATATCGCGATGCGAGTGCTCATAGTCTTGGAATAGACGCAGCCCTTTCGCGCCAGAGCGCGCCGCACCAAGGTCTTGCGCGCGCGCGAGTTCGAGAACGCCGCCGGTGAGGCCCGACCCGTAGCAAAGTCGGCCGCTGTCATAGCCATGGCCCACATCTTTCTGCACAATCTTCTTAGCGACCCGTGCGCACTATTCTCGCTGCCTTAGTATTTCGAGGCGCGGTGAAGATCGGAATCCTCAGTTTGAGCATCGATTACTTCGTAATCCATGCCGCTAGGATAGGGTGCTTCCGCGACAAGCGTGTGGCACGCCGATCCTAGAAAATAACGAAAATCGGCCTTCACAAAGGACGCATCAGTGCGTGCCACGCCGTACAGAACGATAGCATTCGTGCTCGGCACGGTTATGGTGTCGACACTTTGGAACGGTGCGAAAGGACTTCGGCTCTTCGGTACGGCCACCGACAGGAAGCACTCGACCTGGTGCCCACGGGCGAAGAGCTGCCCTTCCGTCGGCAGCAGTAAGTCGGCATAGTCGAGAACTGACTTGGATCTAAGTTGATAACCGCGCGACGATCCCGGTTGCTACAACCGGCGCCCATTTCTAAGTCTTGCGAGGACACATGTCGACCTTCGATTCGACGAAGACAAGCCTCTCGGAGCTCCTGAACCAGATTATTGTCGGCAAAATTCAATTGCCGGACTTTCAGCGTGGATGGGTGTGGGATGATGAGCACATCAGGTCCTTGCTCGTCAGCGTTGCTCGCTCGTTTCCAATCGGCAGCATCATGCTGTTGGAGACGGGCGGCGTTGTGCATTTCCAGAACCGGGCTGTCGAGGGCGTGTCATTACCTACAGACACAGTTCCTGAAAAGTTGATCTTGGACGGTCAACAACGCTTAACGGCTCTTACGCAGGTGCTCAAACTGCCCGGCCCCGTGAAGACGCAAGACCAAAAGCACCGCGACATTATGTGCTTCTACTACATCGATATTGAGAAGGCACTCTCCGACAAGACACTTGAAGATGCCATCATTGCCGTCGATGAGACATTGACTGTCAAGACA
>JBEKPS010000012.1:0-64274 GCA_049520515.1 Vulcanimicrobiaceae bacterium | reverse complement strand
AGTTATAAAAGTAGAAATCGCTTATGAACGAGCTGTTGGCCGCATTCATAATGCCGCCGCCGTTATTGCTCGACGTGTTCGAAAAAATCGTCGAGTTGAAGATCTGCGTCGAGGTATTTTGGCCACCGCCGTACGCGAGGATACCGCCGCCTCCGGTCGTCGAATTCGAAACGCTGTTAAACGCTATCGTACTTCCCGTAATTGTCACGGTCGATGACGCGTTCGAAACGCCTCCGCCGCCAAATGAAGAGATGTTCGAGCCGCTCAATGTATTGCCGGCAATCGTACTGTTGGCGATCGTAAGGATTCCCGGGTAGAGTGTCCCGCACGTGATGTATGGCCCGCCTGCATAGCCGATCACGACACCGCCTCCACGTGTACTTGCTTGATTTCCCTTTCCCTGACTGCCGATCGTGCTGCCCGTGATGGTGAGCGTTCCGCTGAACATGTCGATCCCGCCGCCATCCCCGTAGAATCCCGTTCCGGTAACGGCGTTCGAGGTGATCGTTGCGTTCGAGATCGTAAATGCGGGTGTGACGTCGGTCTGGGTCTCAAGATCGATTGCGCCGCCGGCAGCGCCGTACATTGCGCTCGGGCCCGCAGTGTTCGACGTGAACGTCCCGCTGATCGTCGAGGTGCTGGGCGTAACCAGCATCGGCTGACGCTTCGATGCAGCGTGCCGGTTGCTGCTCGAACGACGCGACGAAGACGTAAATGCGCGGCGCACGGCAACGGCGGACCGTCCGCCTGATGCGTGCGACTGGGATGCGCCGGTTTGGCGCGCGATCGATTGCTGTTGTGCTTCGCAGGGGAAAGAGTAGTACGATATCGCGCCGCCAAACGCGCCGCCGTCACTGGCGTCGGTCGTCTTTGCGACGTTCGATGTGAACGTCGTTGACGCGCTGATCGTGATCGTGCCGCCGGTGTCGAGATCCTCGATCGCACCACCACTTGCGACGGCTCCCGCGATTGCTGAATTGCCCGTAAAACTGTTACTCGGTCCGGTAAAGTAGAGCGTATCGTCCGTCGCGTCGAGAACGATAGCGCCGCCTTCAGAGTAGCCACCGCTTCCCGTGAGCGCCGAGTTCGCGACGAATGAATTTCCGCCGATTCCCGCATCGGTGAGCGTGCCGCCGTTGAAATTAAAGAACTCGACTGCGCCGCCGCCCGTGGCTGCTTGGGCGCTGATCGTATTTCCGGCGCCGGTTTTACCGAACGTGTCGCCGGCAATCGTCAGCATCGGCGCACCGGACGAGTCCTCGACTGCGCCCGCGTATGCCGAGCCGGCACTCGATGTTACGCTATTTCCGTAAAATTGCGAGTTCGTGAGAACCAGACCCTGCGTTTCGTAATCGCACTCGCAGATCGCACCGCCAACGGCGATTCCACCCGACGTCGATTGCGAGACGGAATTGTTTTGGAACGTCGACGAATCGATCGTGGCGTCGCCGTAGGAATTGATTGCTCCGCCGGCCGGATACTGAACGCTGGGCGCATTTACGGTGTTTCCGCTGAACGTATCGCCGGTGGCAACGAGCGTGCCGTTATCGACGTCGATCGCACCGCCCGCTACACTCGCCGTATTCGACGAGAATGTCGAGCTGAAAACGGAAAGATTGCCATCGCTGAAGATTGCGCCGCCTGAGGTCGACGCGCCGTTTGCGAACGTGAGCCCGTAAAAAACCGCATTCTCACCAGAGTTCACGGTGAACATCGAGATCGATCCGCCGCCGCTGACCGTCAAGCTCGAGGCCCCAGGTCCGATGATCGCGACACTCTGTGCAATCGTAATCGGAGACGATAGCGTAATCGTGCCGGTCACGTTCTGAAAGAGAATCGCGGTCGTCACGCCCGACGCCGCAGCGGCGACGGCCGCGCGCAGCGACCCTGCGCCGCTATCAGTGTTGGTCGTCACATAGACGACGTTTCCGGCCGTTGCGGTAAAGCTGTTTGGTCCCGCCTGCGTCACGTCGATCGTTTCTGCAGCGGCATTGAGTACCGCACCGCTCGCGTTCGTTCCGCCGTATGTCAAGATCAGAAATGTATCGAGGCCATACGGCGCGCCGACGTTGAACGTGCACGTCGTGCCGTTGTTGCCGGTCGTACAACCATTGCCGGATGAGATGTTGAAGACTTGCGGCGTAGCGCCGTTCACGGACACGGTAACCGATTGCGTCGACGAAGAAACCGTTTTGGGATGCCGCACGATGCTGGATGACGATGTGCCCGTTGACGGAATGGTGAGCGTGACTGCAACGGAACGTTTGCCCGACGTGGGCGTTGAGCCCGATCCTCCGGACGAAACGATGGTATTGAGCGTTGAGGCTGCTCCGCCGCCACATGCCGGCAACGCGAAAAGAGCCATGAACATAAGAACGAGCGAACGGCGCATCGGTAACTCCTCGGCGGAGTCGCGCTTTTAGACGAAGGCCCTACAAATTACTGGGCGCACGCCTTCACAAAGTCTCGACAATTGCCGTCCCCTCGATCATCGCGGCGCTGCGAATGAGTTTCCACAATCGGACCAGTCGGCCGTTGCGTTCGAACGAAACTCGATCGACCATCGCGCGCATGATCGTGATGCCGTAGCCGCGTGCCGCGTTTTCATCCGGATCGCTGAGCGCCGCCGGATCGAAGCCTTCGCCGTCGTCTTGGACCTCGATGACGATTGCATCCTCATGGTCCGAGCGCCAGACGCGAATTTGAAAATACGTGCGCTCGCGAAATCCGTGCTCGACCGCGTTCGCCAATGCCTCGCCGACCGCATAGCCAAGATCCTCGAGCTTTTCCTCGGGGAGTCCGAGACCTCGGGCAAATTCGAGTGCGGTTCGTCGTGCGACTCCGACGTACGAGCGCGAATTCGGAAAGCGAACGCTGCGATTCACTCCGGCAGTACTAGATGTACCCTTTCTGTGAATCCTGGCGCCCGAGCAGGCGGGGTGGGTCCCTGAGGCCTCAAATAGCAAGGGGAGAGGCCGACTGCCGGGTTCCCAGCGAAGGTACGGGTGTGCATCCGCTTGATATATTCCGGCACGACGATGCTCACGCTGAATCGTATGCAGCCGGCTCGACCCTTTTCAATCAAGGTGATCCGGCCGATTACATGTACGTCGTCGTGGAAGGCGCGGTCAACGTTTGCATCGGCGACACCGTTCTCGAAACGGTAGAGCCGGGCGGGATGATCGGTGAGATGGCGTTGATCGAACAGCTGCCGCGCTCGGCCAGTGCAGTTGCGGCTACGGACACCAAAGTCAGCGCGGTCGATCGTAAGCGATTTTTATTCCTCGTTCAGAACCATCCGTTTTTTGCGCTGCAAGTGATGGAGGTGCTCGCGCACCGGTTGCGGCGCATGGACGATACGCTGACGAAGGCGCTCCCCGAGCCGGCGTAATCGCTCGCAGTAAATGAAGGCGGCCGTCGATGCTGCCATCGTCGGCGCCGGGATCGTTGGCACGTCAATTGCCGAGCGTCTGATCGAGCGGGTCCCCGGCTGGCGGATCGTGCTGCTCGAAGCCGAGGGTTCTCCGGGGACGGGCGAGTCGCGCTGGGCTGCGGGTGGCGTACGTTCGCAGTTCGGCACCGAAGCGAACATCATGCTGAGCTTGATCAGCATGCAAGTGTTCGAAAATTTCGAGCGGACATACGGCGTCGATCCGCATTTCCGGCGACACGGATACCTGTTCGTAACCGCGGATGAGAAGCGGCTTGCGCTCATGGACGACGAGCTGCGCATGCAACGCGCGCTCGGCGTCGATACGCAGCGACTCGATCCGCGCGCGATGCGCGAGCTGTGTTCACCGCTCGAGACGGATGACTTGCTCGGAGGAAACTATTGCGCAAGCGATGGTTCGATCGACCCAGCGACGCTGCTGCACGCATACCTCGAATCGTTTCGCCGGCAAGGCGGAGCGATGGCGACTGAAGCGCGCGTACTTTCGATCGAACGTAGCGGCGACGTTTGGTCATTGAAAACCCCACGCGTCGAGTACGAAACGCCCGTCATCGTGCTTGCGTGCGGGACGCGCGCGCGACCCGTCGCGGCGCTCGCCGGATTGGATCTGCCGGTGCACACGATCGAACGGCAAATCTTCAAGGCCGAGCGCGTCGCGGGTATCCCCGAGCAGATCCCGTTCGTCGTCGACATCGATACGGGCTGGTACATAAACGCACAGCCGACCGAACTGCTTCTCGGCGGCACGGCGACGCATCGGATGCCGATGCTCGCGGATGCGAAGATCGTGCGCGCCTACGCCGGCGTCCGCACGTTGACGCCCGATCATCTTGCGATTCTCGGACCCGTAAAATCACATCCTGGACTTTTTCTTGCGACTGGGTTTTCCGGGCACGGTATCATGCACTCACCCGCGGTGGGGATTCTGCTGGCTGAATGGATAACCGAAGGCGAACCCCGGACCTGGGACGCGCGCCCGCTCTCCCTCGAGCGATTTGCGAACCCGACCGAGCGAAATGAGAGCGTAGTCTTCTAAGTGAGTCAGCATTCGATAACGTTCACGCTGAACGGAAAAATACAAACGGTCGTGGTCGAAGCCAATCGCCGCTTAATCGACGTTCTCCGCGACGATTGCAAGCTGACCGGAACCAAAGAAGGCTGCGGAATCGGTGTCTGTGGCACCTGTAGCGTCATCATCGATGACAAGCTGATGTCGGCGTGCCTAGTCCTCACCCCGACCGTCGACGGCAGTATGATCCGTACGGTCGAAGGCCTTTCGGAGCCGGGCGAGCTGACGAATCTGCAGCGCGCATTTGTGAAGCACGGCGGTTTCCAGTGCGGCATTTGCACGTCCGGACAAATCGTGGCTGCGGAGGCGCTGCTCGAAGCGAACCCGCATCCGTCTGAGGACGACGTGCGCGCATGGATGATGGGAAATCTGTGCCGCTGCACGGGTTACTATCAAATTGTCGAGGCGGTCGTAGCCGCCGCGAAGGATCGCTGAGATGGCAGCGTTCGAGTATCTCGAGCCGGCAACGCTTGAGGGTGCATTCGATGCGCTCGAACGCGGCGGCGAGGAAGCGCACGTGCTGGCAGGCGGAACCGCGCTCGTCCTGCTCATGCGCCTTGGTCTCGTGCTTCCGTCTTTTGTCGTCGGCATGCGCCGGATCGAGGGACTGCGCGAGATCGGCATATCTAAGGAAGGCGGCCTGGAAATCGGCGCGCTCGTAACGCATGCTGAGATCGAAGGCTCGGCGCTCGTGCAACGCTTCTTCGCGCCGCTTGCCCAGACGTTCGGCCGCGTCGCGACGGTTCGCATCCGCAATCAAGCCACGATCGGCGGCAATCTCGTGCACGCCGATCCGGCCAGCGATCCACCCCCGATGCTGATCGCGATGGACGCCGAGATTGTCGTCGCGCGACGCGGCGGCGTTCGTACCATCTCAGCCGCCGATTTCTTCCGTGACCTCTTCGAGGTCGCACTTGAACCCGGGGAGATTGTCACCGCGATTCGCATTCCTCCGCCGCCGCGCGGGATGCTCGGGACATACGTCAAGTTCTTGCCGGCTTCACAGGACGACTTCGCCACGGTCTCGGTCGCTGCCACGCTGCGCCTCGATCCGAACGGTGGATGCGAGGACGTTCGTTTGGCGCTCGGATCCGTTGCGAGCACGCCGCTGCGCGCTCGTCGCGCCGAAGAGGCGTTGCGCGGGAAACGGATCACACGCGAAACGATTGACGCCGCAGCAGCGATCGTCGCAGAAGACGTCGATCCGCTCGATGACGCGCGTGGATCTGCGGGATACAAGCGGGAGATGGCTCGTGTCTGGACGCGCCGCGCGCTCGGGGAGCTCGTGCCCGCATGAGTACGATCACGCAAACACGACGCACCCATCCGCTCATCTTCGATTCTGACGAGTTGCGCATCGATGGACGCGAGAAAGTTACCGGCGAGGCAGAGTATGCCGCAGACGTCGAGCTGCCTGGGATGCTGCACGCTGCATTTGCGACGAGTCCGTTCGCCCACGCGCGCATCGTCTCCATCGACATCGAGCGCGCGCGGGCGCTTGCGGGCGTGCACGCGGTACTAACCGGCACCGACATCGGCGAGCATCGATTCGGACGCCGGTTCTTCGACCGGCCGGCACTCTGCGTTGATCGCGCGTTGTTTATCGGCGACAGCGTCGCGGCGGTCGCGGCGGAAACGCGCGAGATAGCGGAGGAAGCAGCTGCGCTCATCGATGTTGAGTACGAAGAGCTACCGGTCGTCTTAGAGCCGGAAGATGCGCTCGCGCCGAACGCGCCGATCCTTCACGAGAATATCGATCAGTATTATTTTCACGCGGGGAAACGCGCTGCGGTTCCGCACCCGAACGTTCAGGGCCACCGCGTCATCCTCAAAGGGAACATCGACGAAGGATTCGCCCGCGCGGATCACATCTTCGAGCACACGTTCACGACGCCGCGCTACCACGGCGGATATCTCGAGCCGCGCGCGACCGTCGTGTGGATTGATGCGCAAGACATCGTCCACGTTGTCGCGACCAACAAGGCTCCATTCGCGCTACGGGAACAGTTTGCGATCTGCGTTGGCGTCCCCATCGACTCGGTTCGCATCGAGCCGGCTTACATCGGTGGGGATTTTGGTGGAAAAGGGCTCTCGGTTGATGAGTACCCGTGCTATTTCTTGGCGCGTGCGACAGGACGTCCGGTCAAATACGTCCGCACGTATCTCGAAGACATGCGCTCGAGCACGGTCCGGCACGCTTCTCACACGACGCTGCGCACCGGCGTCACGCGCGACGGTTATATTACGGCGATGGATGCGAACATCGTGTTTAACGGCGGTGCATACGCGGCCGGCAAGCCCGCACCGACGCTGCTGCCTGGCCTCGACCCGAAACTCCCCTACAATATTCCGACCGGACGCCTGGAGCGTACGTCGGTTTATACAAACACGGTCCCGGGCGGCCACATGCGCGCTCCCGGCGACGTGCAGTTTATCTTTGCAGTCGAATCACATATCGATATGATCGCGCACGAGCTGCGGATCGATCCGCTCGAGATGCGCGTGCGCAATGCCGTCAGTGGCAATGGATCGGATTTCGAGAACGTCCCGTATCTCGAGCCATCAGCGCGCGAGATGCTGGAGAAGATGCGCAGCGCGTCGGGATGGGGAAAACCGCTTCCGCCCGGGCGCGGTCGCGGAATCGGCTTCGGCGTACGTCATATCGGAGGCGGAAAAGCTGAAGTAACGTTGCGCGCACTTCCCTCCGGAAACGTCGACGTCGTGACGGGCGCAGCCGAGCAAGGTATGGGGATCCTCACGCTCTTACAGCGCGTCGTTGCTGCGGAGCTCGATCTCGAGCTCGAGCGCGTCAACGTTATCCGCGAGGCGGCGATGACGCAGACGCCATTCGATCCGGGCGCCGGCGGAAGCCGGCAAACGCACGTCACCGGAAACGCGGCACTTGATGCGGTGCGGCGTTTGCGAGAACACGTTGCTGAACATGGTTGGCCGAAAGATGCGCCATTTGAAGTGCGCGGTGTCTTCGAAGCCGCGCACGGACATGAAGCGGCGCCGCATGGCTTCTGCGGATTTGTCGCCGAAGTGAGCGTCGACACCGAAACCGGCGTCATCGAGGTACTGGATGTCGTGTGCGTTTCCGACGTTGGAACGATCCTCAACCCGGTCGCGCATCGCGGCCAGTTAGCCGGCGGCTTTGTGATGGGTTTGGGTCACGCGCTGACGGAAGATCTTCGCGTCACCGAAGGAAAGATCGAAAATCCGACGCTCGCGGATTACAAGCTGCCGACGCAGATGGATGTGCCGCCGCTGCGATTCATCAACATCGAAAACATCGCCGGGCCCGGGCCATTCGGTGCGAAGATGGCCGGCGAAATCAACACCGCTGCGGTTGCTCCCGCGATCGCAAATGCGATTGCAGATGCGTGCGGCGCGCGCGTTACGGTGCTGCCATTAACCGCAGAGCGTGTTTTGTCGGCATTGCGTCTTTAGTCGCACACCGATAACGAATCGTTACAAGCCGTGTTACGCGGCTCACGCTTAGCGCCCGACGCAAAGCGTAGAATTGACGTAGATAACACGCCTCAAAGGCAAGCTCTATGGTCGGTCAAACGCGCGACTTTCGCGCTGGGATTCTGATGCTCGATACGCGCTTTCCGCGCATCCCGGGAGACGTCGGGAATCCGGTGACGTGGCCCTTCCCAGTCGAGTTCGAGACAGTTAGCGGCATCGGCGTCGAGAATGCCGTGCGGGAGCGGGATCCACTGCGCTTCGAGCAAGCCTTCATCGATGCTGCACGGCGCCTCGAGCAGCGCGGCGTCAGTCTGGTGACGACGGGATGCGGCTTCCTGATTCTTTTACAGGACCGCTTGCAATCTGCGGTTCGCACGCCGGTGTTGACGTCGAGTTTACTGCAGGTGCCGTGGATCTCCGCGTTTCTCGAGCCGCACGCGAAGATCGCGATTCTCACGTTCGAGCGTCCCGCGCTCAGTCCCGCGCATCTGTGGGCCGCGGGCATCAATCCGTCGCGGGTTGTGATTGCCGGCTTAGAAGGAACATCATTTCACGCGACGATCGCACTCGACCTCGACGCGCTCGATGAAGAGCGCGCGCGTCAAGATCACGTCGATATCGCCCGCCGCCTGATTGCGCAGCATCCGGAGATCGAAGCCTTCGTGCTCGAGTGCACCAACATGCCGCCGTATGCATCGGCAATTCGCGAAGCGACCGGCTTACCGGTCTACGACATCACGACGCTGATCGGTTGGGCCTCCGCGGCGTTCATGCACGACTAACGTCATCCGCCGCCGGGACTGGTTGGCGGTTGTTCCGGAGCCGGAAAGACGTTGTTGTTGAACGGACCGGTATATCCGCCGACCAGAATCGTTTCAAGTTCCGATGTCGGTGAGCCCGAAGAATCCCAATAGCCGATGCTCAACCAACCGATGACCGTCGGCGTAAATGCGCACTGGTAGTAATAGAATCCCGAAGGATCGGTAACGTTCACCGTGCGCAGCTCGGATGCGTAGACGGATTGATTGCCCGAAATCGTCGTATCGCAGTTCGAGTTGAAATAGACGGTCTGCCCCACCGCGACGCCGATGACCGGGACACTCGAACCGATGTTGTCCCAGATGCCCGGCGGATTGAGGTACAGTACGCTGCTATAGAAAGACGTGGTTTCCGTGTCTGGGTTTTGAGTGGTCACCGCATACATATATTCGGGGCCCGGGACCGTTGCGGTCGGCGCCGGTACCGGAGCGCTCGGGGCTGGAGTTGGCGCCGGCGTGGGAGTAAACGACGCGACGACGACGGCGAAGCCGGACGTCATCGTCCCGGGCAGCAATTCCAGCGTGAACGTGTCGCGCGCGTCTGCAACACTCACCGACGTTATCGCGTTGCCGCCGTCAACATTCGGATAGTTGAAATTGACGTCGACGTCGCGCGTAACGTAGCCGTTTGCGAATGCCGCTCCGAGCGAGCTTGCGAGCTTGCGTGTTGCGGAAAATGCCGTCACGCCGCTCAGGGGTGGATCGCTCGGCGTCGCCGGCGAGCCGGGCGTCGAATAGGTGTAGCGCGCAAGCGTGCCGGCCCGACGGTTCCAGAGGTAAGCCCAGAAGTGTCCGTAACGTTGCGCGTCTCGAGAGTAAAAGTCGACTTCGTGACCGTCGCCATTGTTCGATCCGAGCACGTCACGTGGCGGCACGAAGATCGCGAGCGCCGAGCTCGATTCTGCATCGAGTGTCTCGATGAGCCCAGTCAACGCAATGTAGGCATGCTGTTGCGTAAACGCAATGCGTGCGGCGCCGAGCGAGCCTTGCGTAACGAGCAGTAAGGTCCCGCCGAGCACGATCCAGAGACCGGTCGCAACGAGGACTTCAATTAATGTGAAACCGCGTTCGCCCGGGCGTGGACACTGACGCATCTACGGCGTGCAGTGCCCACGCGCAGGGCGGTGCAGTCTAGCTTACGGCCAGGTGAAGAGGACCTCGGCTGCGATCGAGCTGTTGTTGCTCGCGGCCGTTCCGAACGGCGACGTGTAGCGCGCGAACACCGGCTGGTTTGACCAGTCGTCGCGATACTCGAGGCGCGCTTTCCAGTTCGGAGCAAATTGCGGCACGAACTGGAAGGTCAGGCTGCCCTCGCTCCAAGTCTGAGCGAACCCGCTGCGTACGCCATTCGAGTCGTCGAACGATTCGAAGCGTCCCGAGAACGTGACGTGTGAATTTGTGTTCCACACCGCATATCCGGCGACGCCGCTCCATTTAGAGTTTCCGAGGATCGGAAACCCGGCGAGATTGGTGACAACGGCACCCGTGCTCGTGAACGCCTGATCGTTCGTTTGTTGTGCGATGTCGTAGTTGATGCCGAAGTTCAGTATGCTGCTGGGGTTCCAGTGGCCGACGACGTCGAGGAGCGTGCGGGTTCCATAGATCGTGCCGGTGATCGTCCCGAACGGATACGTGTACATCGCCGTTCCCGACGGCTTCGGTGCGATCGTTCCGCCGTTCGGATACGGCGTCAGGCTCGACGGCTCCGAACCGTTGTAGACGTCAGCACCCAAGGAGAAGATCGTCGACGGGGTCCATGTGACGCCGCCTTCGATCGTCGAAAGTCCCTGGGTCGAAACGATTTGATCCCACCCGAGGTTCGCCCCGGCGGTAAACGTCCAATGCGAGGGCGCGTACTGCAAGCGAACTCCAGTGTTCGTGAAATTGATCGCGTAGCCGAACAAAATCGAGCGTGAGATTTGGTTGTTGTTCGGATTCTCGATGACTTCGTAACCGGCCAGTGTTTCGAATTTTCCAGCCGTTAGCGTCCACGGGCCAGTCACGTAAAACAGATTCGCCTGCGTGACGTCCGTGTACGTCCCGCCGGCAGCGCCGTACGAGGCGATGACGTTAGCGTCAGAGCCAAGACTGACTTCAACGTCGCCTCCCAGCCCTTGCCCGCTCGGCGTGTTCTTGCGGATGTTGAAGTTGAGGTTGTTCGGGACGAAATTCGTCTCGTACGGCGCCTTGGTGTTGATTCCGGTGATGCCGTCGAAGACGCGATCCGGGGCGCCGTTCGTAAATAGGAACGTTCCGCCAGTCGGAAGCGGCCGCGTGTAGGTAGCGTCGCCAAATCCGGAGACGCTCCACGGCGGAGTCGGCGACGCCGTCGGCGAGGGCGATGCGGCGGGTGACGCTGCCGGAGATGCAGCCGGCGCGGGTGCCGTTTGCGCGTACGTTGACGCGAACGACACGGCAACGAGCGCTCCGAGCGCAAGCGTCCCGATCAACAGTCTTCGCAAGAAATATCTCTCCTTATATAAGAAAAAGAAAACCGCGCAGCCTCTGATGGACCTGCGCGGTTCCTTCACGGCGACGAGCCGAGAGGGGAATCGGCTATCGTTGTGCCGCTAGGTCTTTGTGTACGATCTTCATGACAGCCGCACAAGCGTCCAAACGGATCATCCACTTGACCGCATCCATAGCATAGCAAGGCTGGATTGCCCGGCCATTCGACTGTCGGTAAACCGTGCGTGCATTACGTTCGACAATCGTTCTCCGAACGGTGCCGCATTTGTCGTAGCTGCACTTGTCGCGAAAAGAAAAAACCGCGCTCGCGCGCGGCTTTCCAAGAGACGTACGTACGCTGGTTTACGCGGCCGGACGGAGTTCCGCGGCCTTACTTGCCGCAACCGATTTTCCGGGATCCGGTACCGCGAATAAAATGGCCATTAATCCGACGAACGCAACGAGCGACCACAAGCTATCCACGAAGAAATTCTCCTCTGCCGAAAGTGACGCCCGCACCATAGGGCGCTTCCTATAACTAGGATAGCTCAGGGGACACCCGCGGGCATTGGACAGACGGAGCAGCCGTGCGGGAGCGCTTTCGACAATCGGCAGCCGCGAGGTCAGCCCACAACCATGTTGACGAGGCTGAGGGAGCCGACGTTGATGCGGATGCGGTCGCCGATCGCGAGCGAGAAATCATCGGGCGGGACGATCCCGGTCCCGGTCATGAGCAGCACTCCCTGGGGAACTTCGTACTCAGTGAGCAGGTAGCGCGCCAGGTCGGGGAACGCTCGCTTCATCTGCGAGGTTGAGGTTGTCCCCGAAAAGATTTCGTTGTCGTCTCGCATGATGCCGAGGCCAATCGTGATGTCGCCCAGCGCGTCCGCCTCAGCCAGTATGATTGCCGGACCGACGCTGCACGAGCCGTCGTAGACCTTCGCCTGCGGGAGATAGAGCGGATTTTCGCCTTCGATATCGCGCGAGCTCATATCGTTTCCGGCTGTGTAGCCGACGATCTCGCCGAAGCGGTTGATTACGAGGACGAGCTCGGGCTCGGGGACATTCCATGCAGAATCTTTGCGGATCCGCACTGCGCCATCGGAACCGATGGCGCGCCAACCGATGCTTTTGAGAAATAGTTCGGGACGTTCCGCGTCGTAGACGCGTTCGTACACGTCGGCTACGTGCGACTCCGCCTTACGCGCTTCGCGGCTGCGCTGATACGTAACGCCGCTCGCCCAAACTTCTTGCATCGGATCGATCGGCGCCAGGAGCGGGTCTTTGGCTTCTTCGTCGCTGGCCAGATCGCCGAGGATCGCGGTCATACTCTCGGAGGGAAGCGCCAAAAGCAACGCGAGGCCGACGCGAATGGGAAGGTAGCGCCCTTCGTAAGCCCATCTGGGACCCGATGACGTCGCGTGACGAGATAATCGGCCGCTCGGCATTTGAAACGCACATTCTGCGAACGCGGAGGGCCGTGCCTCTTGCGCGGCAATAGTGTCCGCATGTCCGTGGCTCGCTCGGAAAAGGGGATGGTTGCGTCGCCACATGCGCTAGCAACCGCAGCCGGAGCAGAAGTCTTGCGCGCGGGCGGCAATGCTGTCGACGCGGCGATTGCGACGAACGGCGTGCTCTCCGTTGTCTACCCTCAGGCAAACGGCCTCGGTGGCGACGCGTTTTGGATGATCTACGATCCGGAGATCGGCGACGTAGTCGCGTACAACGGGAGTGGTCGCGCGCCAAGCAATCTCGACGGCGGCGATTTGCGCGACCGCGGTTTTACGGAGATGCCCGCGCGCAGCGGTTTTGCCGTTACCGTTCCGGGCGCCGTGCGAGCATGGGAAGACGTGCTGGAAGCGCACGGAACACGCACGCTCGATGCGCTCTTGGCGCCGGGCGAGGAATATGCGCGCGAGGGCTACGTCGTATCCGAAACGGTTGCCTACTATCTCGCATTGAATGCGCCGATTCTCGAAGAGTGCCCGGACGCGTCGGCGCTGTTTCTTCGGCATGGCGTACCGCGGACGGGCGATGTGCTGCAGAATCCGGGACTCGCGAAAACGATCGCACAGGTGCGGCACGGCGGTGCCGATGGCTTTTACGAAGGTCCCGCGGGTGAAGCAATCGTCGCGCGCCTACGTGCGGCGGGCAGTCCTATGGATGTGGAAGATCTGCGGACGCATCGTACGCAGCGCGCGACGCCCTGGCGGCTGGGCTGGCGTGATGGTGAAGTGCTCGCGCATCCACCGAATTCGCACGGAGCGTGTGCGCAAATGGTGTTGGGAACGCTCGGCAATGAGGGCCGAGGCAACGAGCGAGGCGACGACGGGCTTTGGGCACACATGGCGATCGAAGCGTTCAAAGCCGCGTTCAACGTACGCGACACGCGCTTCGGGGATCCGGATTTCGTCGACGTCTCCGAAAACGATATTATCGGTCCGCGCCGTTTGGAAGCGATGCGCGCTCGCATCGATCCCGAGCGCGTAACCGCACAGTTCGGCTCGCCGCACCTTCCGATGCGTACTGATTTCGGCGATACGATTGCGATCGTGACCGCCGATGCGGACGGGCGAGCTGTTTCGTTGATCCAAAGCTTGTACATGAATTTCGGTTCGGGGCTCGTCGCCGGTGAAACCGGGATCGTGCTTCAGAATCGCGGCGCCTATTTCAATCTTATTGCGGGGCATCCGAATGAGCTGCGCGGCGGACATCGGCCGGTCCACACACTTTCGCCCGCAATGTACCTGCGCAACGGTAAGCCGGAGATTGTCTACGGGACGATGGGCGGCGACGGGCAGCCGCAGATTCACGTGCAAATCCTGCGCGGTATCCTCGATCACGGTCTAGACGTACAGGCGGCTGTGGATGCACCGCGTTGGATTGCGGGGCGTCCTCACGTCCCCGGGCGCGAGGACGTCATGACGGATACGGTCGTCGTCGAATCGCGTATGCCGAGTGCCGTCGTCGACGGATTGACCCGACGCGGTCATGTCGTCGAGCGTTTGGGTGCATACGACCACACGATGGGACATGCGCACGCGATTCGCATCGACCACGAGCACGGCACGTTCACCGGCGGCGCGGATCCGCGCGCGGACTCGTTGGCCCTCGGTGTCTAGAGCTGCGGTCGGATTCTTACATGCTGGTGAGAAGTCGAAGCAAGCGACGATAACCGCCCTTGCCAAGCACGGAAAGGAAACCGTCGCCGTCCATCTTGTCGATTCATCGCTGGTCGACGCAACTGCAACGGAATTCCCGATCGACGAGGAGCGTTACGCGAAATTACGCGAGCGCACCGAAGAGTTGGCCCGCAACGCCGAACGGATCGTGCTCACGTGTTCGGTTTACAACGAAGCCGCCCAGTGGCTCTCGGACGATCTCGGAATCCGCGTCGACCGTTCGGATGCAGCGGGCGCGCGTGCGCTGATACAGACCCAGGGGCCCGTCGGAATCCTCGTCAGCTATGCGCCAAGTCGTCCCGTCGTTGTCGACTACGTGAGCGAAGTGCTCGCAAACGAAGAGCAAGATCGCGAAATTCGCTCGTCGCTTACCGAGGACGCACCACCATTCTCGACGCCTGACGACCTATACCGTCGCGCGCTCATCGAGGCGCTCGCGCCGCTGAAGAGTTGCGGCGTGTTATTTCTCTCGCAGTTTACGATGAACGAATTCGCCGAGGGGATTCGTACGGTATGGGGGCCTGCGCCGCTCGTAAGCGCGGTCGAAGCGACGGTCGCGGACGTCTTCAGCGACTAGTGCTGTATTTCGCGTACGGATCGAATCTTTCGATAAGTGCGATGCGAGAGCGCGCACCGGGTGCGCAGCCCGTGATTGCCGCCGTACTGCACGATCATGCGCTCGTCTTCGAATCGAACGAGCCTCGCGACGCGCCCGATGCGTACTTTGCCAACGTACGCCCGAGTCCCAGCAGCGCGGTCCCCGGTGCATTGTACGAAATCAATGCAGGCGATCTCGAGTCACTCGACGTCTACGAGGATCTCGCTCGCGGCGTGTACGAGCGGGCCTTCCTCAGCGTCGCACGAGCGGACGGAGTTCCGGCCGACGCAATCATCTATCGTATGTGCAGCACCGGAGCCGCGCGTTTCGGCGCGCCGTCACGCGAGCAGCTCGAGCAGATACGTACCGGTTATGCCGACTGGGACTTAGATTTACGGGTTTTGGAATCCGCGCTCGAATCCACCAGGTCGAGAATGGCCTGAACGACGTCACGCCGAGAGACCTTTCCAGCCTCAAGCTCGCGCAGCAAGCGCTTTGCCTCAGCAGACTCAAGCGCGATGCGGGCCTTGCGTCCGGCACTTTCGCGCGCCACACGAACGACTTCGAAATGCACGGCGCGCGTGGCATTGGGCGCGCCGCGTGCCTCGAATTGACGTAAAGCTTCGACAACCTCGTCGATACCGATCCCATCGCTCGCAATCGTTTGCAGTACCGGGACGTCGCGCGAACTTTCGCGCAGCATGTGCTTGAGATCGACGCTCGTTGCATTGGCACCCGGACGGTCGGCCATGTTCACGACGAAGACGTCCGCAATCTCGGTCAATCCCGCTTTGATCGTTTGGACGGCATCACCGAGCGCAGGGACGGTAACAACCACGACGACATCGGCGATCGCCACGATCTCGAGCTCGACTTGTCCGACGCCGACGGTCTCGATGATGCACACATCAAAGCCCGCCTCCTCGATCAAGGTAACGGACTCCCGAGTTGCCGGCGCGATGCCTCCGGCGCCTTCGCGCGATGCCATACTACGAATGAAAACGCCGCTGTCGTTCGAGTGACGCTGCATTCGAATGCGGTCGCCCAGAACCGCTCCACGCGTGAACGGTGACGATGGATCGATCGCGACGACCGCAACCGTCTTGCCTTGGTCGCGAAATTTTCCGATCAATCTGTCGACAAGCGTCGATTTGCCGGCACCCGGCGGACCGGTAATTCCGTAAACCGAGAGCCGCCCAAGTGCTGGATCTCGCGGCCCAACTGTCGCCAGGAGCTCAGCCGACTCGGCGTGCCCGTTCTCCACCTTACTGATGGCACGCGCCAGATCACGCTGCTTGCGCGGCGCGATCGACCCGGCGCTCGGCTCTTTCGGCACGCGCATTAGGGCCGTCTTCGACGCGCTTTGGGGGGGCCTTGCAGCGCTTGCGATACTCGCCTTGGAGGGCGACCGACCGTTCCTTCTTCAGGAAATTTTAACGCCAAGAAGCCTTTTTGGGGGCCGGTGTGTTATATTCACGCTTGATGTGATGGGCCCGGTGCCGTCCATCGCCTCGAGCGTTAGTTCGTCTAGTCCGTGGTCAGAGTGGATCCGTCTCCTCACTATCAGGTACGTCGCGAACACGAAAATTATCAGGCACCAGAAACGAAGAAACCTGTTCACGTATGTACACTGATGAAAGTCTGACTTGCACGGATTGCAACGCCCAATTTACTTTTAGCGCCGGAGAGCAAGAATTTTTCGCCGCTAAGGGATTCCAAAACAAACCGAATCGTTGCCCCGATTGTCGTGCCGCGCGTAAAGCGCAGCGCTCGGCCGGCGGTGGCGGCGGCGGCGGTGGTGGCGGATACTCGGGTGGCGGATACGGCGGCGGTGGCGGCGGTGGCCGTCAGCGCGAGATGTTCCAAGCTGTCTGCAGCCAATGCGGACGGACCGCAGAAGTCCCGTTCCAACCACGCGGCGACAAGCCGGTTTATTGCCGCGACTGCTTCCAGCAGCGGCAATCCTACCGCTAACACAAAGCGGTAGAAAAAAAGGACGGCCCACTTCGGTGGGCCGTTTTATTTTTAGTCTGACGCCTTGCGCAGTGCGACGGAGATGCGCGGGCCGATCGGGCGCCTTTCTTTTGGAATAGAATGCTCCCAGTTGAGCTGACTGGGGCCTTGCATGACGAGTAGACTGCCCGGTTCCAAATCGAGACTGAGCGAACGCTTGCGTGCCACGACGGGTTTCGTGCGCAGCAGCATACGGCGCGCCGCGCCGAAGCTTACGAGTGCAATCGTCGGCGCCGACCCGAACACTGCGATGCGATCGTTATGCCAGGCGACGCTGTCGTGCTCGTCGCGATAGAAATTCAAACCGATGCGCTCGATCGATACGCCCACGCTTGGTTCGATGCGCGCGCGGATCTCTTCGAGGACGCTGGGGAACGGCTGCTCTCCGTAGTGCGCGACGAGCCGCGGCACGTCGACTTCGCGATCGTACATCCAGCGGCGATCGGATTCCCAGGGCATCTCGTCGCGCAACGCTGCAAAGAAGCGCTCGCTCTCATCGCGCGTGAACACGTCCGGCGTATAAACAATCTTGCCGGTTTCGTCGTCTGCGACGACCGCGCTAGGGGAAGCGGCGAAGAGTCCGAGCTGATGCGACATGTGAGGGCTACCCCCTCGCAGACGCCTCCCACGCACGAACGGTTTCGATCTGTGCGGCCATGTAGCGCAAGAATCCGCCGCCTAAGAGAAACTCTTTGCGCAACGGGTCGAGTGTGAATTGGATCGGGTCGCCGCCGGCCGCAATCGTTTGATGTGCGACATCGATTCGTGCCGATGGAGAAGCAAAGACGCGATCGATTGCATCGACCGGGACAGTTGCGAGCACAAACCCGTTGTTGTACGCGTTCTCTTCGAAAATGCGCGCGAAGCTCGGCGCGATCACGGCTTTGAAGCCGCGCGACTGCAGCGCCCAGACCGCATGTTCGCGCGAGCTTCCCGCGCCGAAGTTTTCGCGCGCAACGATAATCGTTGCATCGGGATGCGCAGCATAGAGCGCATCGATCCCCGGCAGTCCGCCGAAACAATACGTCCCGAGATCCTTCGCGTCGACGGCACCTAAGTAACGCGTCGGAATGATTTGATCGGTGTCGACGTTGCTGCGATCGAGCGGGAAGAGCCTGCCTTCGATGATCATGCCACGACCGCGTTTTCGAGCTCGTCGGGGCCTGCGATGCGTCCCATCACCGCGCTCGCAGCAACGACAACAGGTGAAGCAAGATGGACGCGTCCACCCGTCCCCATGCGGCCGGGGAAATTTCTGTTGCTCGAGCTGATGCAGCGCATTTGCGGTGCGAGCACGCCGGTCGAGAGCCCCGGACATGCGCCGCACGACGAGTGGGTCCAGAGTGCGCCGGCGTCCTGAAAGATATCGTGCAAGCCTTCGGCCTCGGCTTGCCGTTTCACCAACTGCGAGCCGGGCGTGACGATCGTCGGGATACTTACTTTGCGCCCGGCGAGGACGGCAGCCGCCGCGCGCAGATCGCCGATGCGTGCATTCGTGCACGATCCGATGAAGGCTTGATCGAGCTCGATCTCACGCAGACGAACCCCCGGCTGTAAGCCCATGTATTCGAGCGCAGCGGCGTCTGCATCGAGTGGGACGCTGCCCGAGAGCGGCACGCTTTCGCCTGGATTCGTTCCCCATGTCACGGTCGGAACGATCGAGCTTGCGTCGATCGTGAGGTCGGCATCGTACGTCGCATCCGGATCTGCAACGAACTCGCGCCAGCGGATGGCGGCTTGTTCGAATTTCTGGGCGCTTGGCGCAAACTCGCGCCCGCGCAAATAGCTAATCGTCGTCTCGTCGACCGGACACATTCCGGTCGTCGCGCCGGCTTCGATCGACATGTTGCACAGTGTCATGCGCTCGTCCATCGAGAGCGCTGCGATGCCGTCGCCCGCGTACTCGAGAACGTAGCCGGTCCCGCCTTTGAAGCCGAGTTGCGCAATGACCGCCAGCGCGAGATCTTTCGCCGTCGCATCGTTCTGCAAGCGTCCGCGTACCGTGATCCGCATGACCTTCGGATGTGCAACGACGACGGCGCCCGAAAGCAGTGCGCCCGCGAGCGCCGTGCTTCCGACGCCGAATGCAAATGATGCGAATGCGCCGATCGTGCAAGTGTGACTGTCGCTGCACACGAGCGTCGAGCCCGGCATGACGTGCCCGCGTTCGGGGACGAGAACGTGACAGATGCCGTTGTTGCCGACGTCGTAGAGGCGCACGCCGCGCTTTTTCGCCCACGTGCGCAGCTGCTGCGCCAGCTCGGCGGTTGAAGTGTCCTTCGCCGGTGCAACGTGATCGTTGACGGCGATCACCCGCTCGGCATCGTACAGGGCACCGTCAAAGTCGCGTTCGATCAACTCGATTGCGGGCGGACCGAGCAGCTCGTAAAGCACGGCGCGATCGATGAAGATAAGTGCGTTGCGTCCGGGCAGCTCGCGCACCAGATGCGCGTTCCAGACTTTTTCGAAGAGGGTGCGGCCCATTTAATTCGGGCTCGCGACCTCTGCGAAGCGATCTGGTGACAAAAATCCGATCGGTTGCTGCGTGCGGCCTTCGAGCGCAAGATCGGCGACGATCTCACCGACGACACTGCAGAACTTGAAGCCGTGACCTGAGAATCCGCCCGCGATCACGACGCTCGGGTGCGCGGGGTGCAAGCCGATGATGAAGTGTTCGTCGGGCGTTAGCGTGTACAAACAAACCTTGGAGCGTATGTACGTTGTGCCGGCGCCTGGTATCAGGCCCTCGAGAAACGTGCGGATCGGCGTGACTTCCTCTGCGGGGACGAAGCGATCGACGCGATCCGGATCGGTGGGGACGAAGCTGCGATAAAACGCAATCTTGAGACCTTCGCCGGGAACGTAAGGAAAACCGTAGACGCGTCCCTCGTCGCGCCCGACGATGAAGATTGGAAGCGACTGGAGAGCTTCGGCTCCGTGCGAGGTAGCCGGCTCAAACCAGTGCATCACTTGGCGCTCGACGACGAGCGGTAAGCCGAGATCACTCGCGATCCGTCCAAGCCAGGCGCCGGCCGTGACGATCAAACGATCTGCGTCGATGACATCGCCTTCTGACGTCCAAACGCGCACCCCATTCGACGTGGCTTCGTAGCGCGTCGCGCTCGTTCCGAAGCGGGCTTGCGCACCCGACTCGATCGCATGCCGAAGATGCGCGCCAATGCAAGCCTCGGGCCGAACGAATCCGGCGGTCGGTTCGAACAGCGCGACCTCACCGTCGCGAAAGTGTATCGCGGGGAAGCGCTTCGCAAGCTCGTGACGTTCGAGCAGCTCGTGCGCGAGCCCATGTTGGCGCGCGCTCTCGAGCGCTCCGTCCACGATATTATTGTCGCGCGTGCTGAGCATCAATCCACCCGTGATGTTCATCAGCGATTCGCCGGTCTGGGATTCGAGCTCGCGCCACAGCTCGTAGGCACGCTTCGCGAGCGTGACATAGCGTGCGTCTAAGAAGTACGTCTGACGGATGATGCGCGAGTTGCCGTGCGACGAGCCGAAGCTGTGCAGCGGCGCAAATCGTTCGAGACCGATGACGCGCCGGCCGCGCGAGGCTACGTGCGCAAGCGCTGCACTTCCCATCCCGCCAAGTCCGAGAACGATCGCATCCCAGCTCATAGAATCTGACTCAAGAAAGCTTTCGTGCGTTCCTCCACCGGTGCTGCAAAGAATTGGGCGGGCACGCCGCGTTCGACTATCGTTCCACCGTCAAGGAACACGATTAGGTTTCCGACCTCGCGCGCAAAGCCCATCTCATGCGTCGCCAAGATGCACGTCATACCGTCCGCGACCAGTCCACGAATGGTGAGCAACACTTCTTTGACTGTCTCGGGATCGAGCGCGGCGGTAACCTCGTCGAACAAGATGACCTGCGGGTTCATGGCAAGCGAGCGTGCGATGGCGACGCGCTGTTGCTGGCCGCCCGAGAGTTGCGCGGGATAACTCGCGGCCTTCTCGCGCAAACCGACTTTAGCGAGCAGTGCATAGGCGCGTTCCTGGACGACGGATTTGTCTTCATGCAATACGTGGATCGGAGCCATCATGACGTTGTCGAGTGCTGTCTTGTGTGGAAAAAGATTGTACTGTTGGAAGACGATCGAAACGCGCTTGCGCAGCGCGATCAACTCTTGATCGCTGTGCAAGGCATGCACCGCGATGTCGTCGACGCGAATCGTCCCGGAGTCGATTTGAACGAGGCCGTTGATGCAGCGCAGCAGCGTTGATTTGCCGGAACCGGATGGTCCGATGATGCAGCATACGCCGCCGCGGTCGACGGTGATATCGATTCCGGCCAAGACGACGTTCGCGCCGAACGCTTTGCGAACGCCGGCGATCTCGACCAGAGGACGTTCGCTCATGACGCCACCGCAAACCGTCGCTCGAGCCGCTTGGTATATACGGCAATGGGATAACAGTAGAGGAAGAACCACACGAGGACATAGCCGTAGAACGGCATGAGAAGTTCGGTGCGGCCTTCGGCGCCGAGCACGTTACGCGTTAACGTCAGCACTTCGGTTACGCCCAAGATCGATGCGAGCGTCGTCGATTGCGTGAGAATCGCGTAGAGGTTCATCCACGGCGGCAGCATACGCGTCACGGCTTGCGGGACGATGATCAAACGAAGTGTCTGCAGATAATCGAACCCGAGTGATTGCGCCGCCTCCCATTGCGTGTACGGCAACGAGACGACGCCGCCGCGAAAGATCTCGGAGACGTTCGCCATGACCGGCAGCGCGAGGCCGACCGTCGCCTTGATCCAATCCGGAAACGGGACCGTTCCGAAGGGCGTGCGAAATTCGAACGGCGTCAAGTACATCACGAAGAACATCAAGACGAGCCAGGGCGCATTTCGAAAGACTTGCATGAACCAATAGGCCGATCGCTCGACTGGAGCGCGCCGCGAGATGAGAAAGATACCAAGGACGACGCCGAGCGCAGTCCCGAGCGCCATCGAACAGACGCTGATGGCGAGATTGAAGAGAAAGCCGTGAAAAAGCAGCGGCGTCCACTTCACGAGCGTCGCAAGCACTCCGGGCTTCCCGGCGGCGCTTTGCGCTTGCGCGAACGCGACCGATCCGGCAAAGAACGCGATGGAAAAGAACAGCACGCGTTTCGTGATCATAGACCGTAACCGGGGACGCGCAAGCGTTTCTCGAGCAGCTCCATCGCCCATACGACGATTGCGACGAGCGCGACGTACGCGATCAAGATAAAGACCATCATCTCGGGGACGTTCAGCTCGTCGGACCAAATTTGATTGGAGACGTAGAGCAGCTCGGGGACGGCGATCGCATACGCGAGCGATGTCGTTTTCACGAGGTTCACGATATTGTTGGTGAAGGCCGGCAGACCGATCCGAAACGCGAGCGGGAAAAGGATCCGCACGAAGCTCTGCACACGCGAGAATCCGAGCGACTCAGCCGCCTCGAGCGTCGTACGCGGAATCGCTTCGATGCCCGAACGGAAGATCTCGACGTTGAATGCGCCGGCAAAGAGTGAGAGCGAGAACGACGCCCAAAAAACGTTGTTGAAAAAGGGATGCGAGAGGCCGTCGGCCGAGCGAGTCGAGAGCAGCGGGCTTAGCGCAAAGTAGAAGAAATAGAGCTGAACCAGTGGCGGTGTGTTCCGGAAAAACTGCACGTACGCCGTGATGATCTGCCGGACGATGCGCCAGCGCGTCCCAAGCAACCAGACGCCGGCCACGCCGATGACCGTGCTGGCAACGATCGTAACGATCGATAGCCAGACGGTCATCTCGAATCCGTGGAGCATGCGCGTCCGCTCTCCCATTTCATAAAGAAACGTGAGGCGAATGTGCGCGTTAGTTGCGAGCCAGCGGCCGAATGCCGCGAGCGGGTCTATTTCTTATTGGCCTCGGCGTTCATCTGCTTCGAGAACGACGATACGGGGACGTTGTATTTTTTCTCGAGCGCGATGATGGTGCCGTTCTTGTGCCAATCTTTGACGACGTCGGACATGAAGGCCATGAACTTATCGTCGCCCTTGTCGACTGCCAAGCCCCACGGTTGCACGTCGATGGATGCGAGCGGAAGATCGAACCCGCCGCTCCAAGCCGGATCGAGCGACTCTGGATTGTTGAACGAGTCGTCATAGACGAAGCCGACGCACGTGCCGCTGCGCAGGGCGGTCAGCGCTTCGGGCGTTCCCGGAAACGCGACCAGCGTTGCGCCGTACTTGTCTTGCATGTCCTTGTTGTAGAACGCACCCTGAACGGCGCAGAGCGATTTGCCTTTGACGTCGTCCCAGCTCTTCAGGCCCGAGCCCTTGCGAGCGAGGATGTCGACGCCGGCAGAATAGTAGCTCGGCTTCACGATTCCGACGAGCTCTTCACGCGCAGGCGTGTCCGTCATGGTCGCGATCATGAGGTCGATTCGGCCTTGCTGTAAGAATTGAATGCGGTTGGCGGCGACGACCGGGACGTATTCGATCCCAACGCCAAGCCGCTTCGCAACGTCCGCGGCGAGGTCAGGCTCGATGCCGACGACTTTCCCCGAGGGATCGAGGAAGCCGAACGGCTTGTAATCGGTTTTGACACCGACGATGAGCTTGCCGCGCTGCTTGATATCGGCGAGCGTGTCGCGTGCGGACGCCGGTGCGGCGACCCACAGCCCGAGTACGAGGGCCGCGAGCGACGCGATCAAGAATCGGCGGACGAGCTTCATGCGGTTACTCCTTAATTTGGTGCGGGTTGTGGTTGTGCGGCCGGCGCTTGTTCTGCAACGCTCGGCGGCGGCGTGGGGGGGACCCGTTTGTTGAGCACGGCGATTGCCGTGCCGATCGCGGCGCCGACTCCGAGATAGAACCAGCGGCGCTTCGAAAGGAAGCCTTCGAGACCGAACAAGCGATCGAGAGAACATTCACCGTAACCGCCGGCTGCAAATGCAAGTGCGGCGGTCGCATACAGCAACGGAACCTCTACTCCGTTGTCGGAGGCAAAAAAGCCGTTGTCTTTGTGCACGGTCGACATTGCGACGAGCATGTTGACGATCAGGATCGAGGGACCGACCGGGCCGAACAGGCCGCTCGCGATCAGGCCGCCTGAGATGAGCTCGTTATGAGCGGCCGCCGACCCCATCGCTTCCGCATTTTCGAAACCGAGCATGCGCATGAAGCCGGCAGTCTTCGCAGGGCCGGAACCCTCGAACCATCCGTACGCTTTTTGCGCGCCGTGCGCCGCCATCCCACCGCCGATGATCGAGCGAGCGACCAACATCCCAAAGCTCGAGCGCATTGATCTCTCCTTTTTGGATGGAAGCGAGGGACCGCCGACTTCCCGGCGGAACGTGCTCCACCTCCCCTTTATGCTGACGCAAAATACGACGACGACGCAAGGCCTTCGCGCGCACAACGTTGCGCAAACGATCGACGCGATCCGCGAGATCAGCGCCCATGGCATCTCGCGAAAAAGTTTGGAGAATATCAAGACGCTGCTCACCGAGTTGGCGTCCCGGACTGAGCTCTTTCCGTGGGAGCATTTTCCACTTGGAGATGGTGCCGCGCCCCGCATCTACCGGTTATCTGAAGATGCGGACGGCCGCTTCGCAATGTACGCCTCGGTGGGCGCGTTCGGAAAAGCGCAGCCGCCACACAATCACACGACGTGGGCGGTCATTTCCGGAGTCTACGGGGAAGAGCACAACGTGCTGTATCGCCGCAGCGACGATCGTTCGGCTGCGGGCGAAGGCCAGCTCGAGCGCGTCGATCAGATTACTGTGAAGCGCGGAAATGCGGTCGCGATGATGCCGAACGACTTCCACACGATCTGCGTTACGGGCGAGGTCAATTCGCTTCACTTACACGCCTACGGGCGTTCGCTCGAACAGTTGCCGAAGCGAATCACATTCGAAAATGAATCCGGCGGCCGCTATCAGGTATTCGGTCCGCCCAAAGTGTACGAACCCGTAACGGAGTGAACCGTCTCGAGGGGAAAGTCGCGATCGTCACGGGTGCGGCGAGCGGGATTGGCCGTGCAACCGCGCTGCGGTTTGCGGAAGAGGGCGCACATGTCGTCGCTGCCGATCTGGATCTCGATCGCGTGCGCACGGTTTTGGGCGATGCTGTACGTGCGCTCGACGTCGACGTTGCCGATCAAGCCAGCGTCGCGGAGTTGTTCGCCCGCACGAAAGATGAATATGGCAGAGTCGACATTCTCGCGCACTTTGCCGGGATCACGCGCGATGCGATGGCCTCAAAGCTCGAGCTCGATGCGTGGGATGAGGTCTTGCGCGTCAATCTGACCGGAACGTTTCTGACGGCGCGCGCGGCAGCGGTCGAGATGCGTCAGGGCGGCGGCGGCAGCATTATCCTGACGTCGTCGCGTTCTTACCTTGGCAACATCGGCCAATCGAATTATGCCGCAAGCAAAGGCGGCGTCGTGAGTTTGACGCGGACGCTTGCTCTCGAATACGGCAAATGGAACGTGCGCGTCAACGCGCTTGCGCCCGGTTATATCGAAACGCCGATGACCGCGGCGATTCCCGACCGCGTTCGGCATCTCGCGCTCGAGGGGACGCCGCTGGGGCGGGCAGGACGTCCGGAGGAGGTCGCAGCGGCTACCTTGTTCCTAGCGAGCGAAGATGCATCGTACATCACCGGCATCGTTCTCGCGATCGACGGTGGCCGGACCACGGGATTCGCACCGGCTTAGGATGGAGAAGGCGACGTTCGGCGCGGGTTGCTTTTGGGGCGTCGAGGAGGCGTTCTCCAAGATCCCTGGAGTCGTGGGAACGAGCGCCGGCTACGCGGGTGGCCATCATCCCGAGCCTAGCTACGAGGACGTCTGCTCCGGCCGAACCGGGCACGCCGAGGTCGTCGAGGTGACGTTCGACCCGGAACGAGTCTCGTACGAGCAGCTAGCTCGAGTCTTCTTTGAGATCCACGACCCGACGCAGCTCGACCGTCAGGGACCGGATATGGGCAGCCAGTACCGGTCGGTGATTTTCGTCCATTCCGGTGAACAGCGCTCGGTCGCCGAGCGAACGCTCGAGCAACTCCAATCTTCACGGGCGTTCCGGCGGCCGATTGTCACGCAAATCGAGCCGGCCGCAACCTTCTGGCAGGCCGAAGACTACCATCAGCGCTATCTAAAGAAGGCAGGGCGTTCTCGTGGACCGGCCGGGATAGGCTTTCCAAAGGTTTTTTAGCCGAATTGACCGGACGCAGAGGCGCTGCTATAATCCCGTGGTTGCGGCCCCACCCCGTCGGTGTGGCCACTTTTGTGTTGTGCTAGGGAGCAAGGTTGCCGACCATCAGTCAGCTGGTCCGTAAGGGCCGATCGAAAATTGCAAAAAAGGTGAAGACCCGCGCATTTCGCGTGATTCAAACGGGTCCCAAGCCGGGTCATCCTGATTTGCCGACGCGGAGTTTTGAAGTTACCGGTAACCCGCAGCGTCGCGGCGTGTGCACTCAAGTGAAAACCGTCACGCCAAAGAAGCCGAATTCTGCCTTACGTAAAGTCGCGCGCGTCCGTCTCACCAACGGCGAGGAAGTGACCGCGTACATCCCAGGCATCGGGCACAACCTTCAAGAGCACAGTGTGGTTCTTGTACGAGGCGGCCGCGTCAAGGATCTCCCTGGGGTGCGCTACCACATCATTCGCGGGACGCTCGATACGTCGGGGACCGCAAACCGCAAACAAGGCCGCTCCAAATACGGCGCAAAGCGCCCGAAGTAGCGAAAGTAGAAATATACAGAGATGCCCCGCAAAGGACCCTCGCCCAAGCGACCGATCCTACCGGATCCGAAGTTCAATTCCAAAGTGCTGGCGCGCTTCATTAATAAAGTGATGACGCGCGGCAAGAAGTCCATTGCCGAACGGATCACGTACCAAGCGTTGAACCTCGTCGGCGAAAAGACGGGACGCGACCCGATGGACATCTTCACGCAAGCGCTCGGGAATGCGATGCCGTTGGTTGAGGTGCGGCCCCGCCGCGTCGGCGGCGCAACCTATCAAGTTCCAATGGAAGTGCGTCCCGATCGCCGTCAGGCGATGGCAATGCGCTGGCTGATCGGTTTCGCTCGGCAGCGCCCAGGGCATTCGATGGAAGAAAAGCTCGCCAACGAGCTCATGGACGCAGCCAATAACGTCGGCGCTGCGGTCAAGAAGCGCGACGATACTCACAAGATGGCAGAGGCCAACAAAGCCTTCGCTCACTATCGCTGGTAGATTTTAAAAACAATGGCCCGGGAGTTTCCCCTCGAGCGGACTCGCAACATCGGCATTGCCGCGCACATCGACGCCGGCAAGACGACGGCGACCGAACGCATTCTTTTCTACACTGGCCGTACGCATCGGCTCGGTGAGGTTCATGACGGCTCTGCGACGATGGACTGGATGGTCCAAGAGCAGGAGCGCGGCATCACGATCACCTCAGCCGCGACGGCGTGCACGTGGCGTGACACGCGCATCAATATTATTGATACGCCTGGCCACGTTGACTTCACTGTTGAAGTCGAGCGCTCGCTGCGCGTCCTCGACGGTTTGGTCGCGCTGTTTGACGCGGTCGCTGCGGTGCAGCCGCAATCCGAGACGGTGTGGCGTCAAGCCAATAAGTACAACGTCCCGCGCATCATTTTCGTAAATAAGATGGATCGTATGGGCGCAGATTTCTTCAACTGCGTCAGCAAGATCCACGAGCGTCTCGGCGCGAACGCCGTTCCGATCCAGATACCGATCGGTGCAGAAGACAAGTTCCTCGGCGTTATCGATCTCTTCACGATGAAGAAGATCATCTACACCGATGATATCGGATCGACGATCGAGCACGAAGACGTCGAGCCCGGCGAGCTGCGCGATCTCGCGGAGAAGTGGCGCTTCCAGCTGATCGAGGCGATCGCGGAGCAAGACGACGAGCTCACCGAGATGTACCTCGAAGGAAAGACGATTCCGGAAGAGCGTCTCAAGCGCGCATTGCGGCTTGCGACGATTTCCGGCAAGGTGCTTCCAATGCTGTGCGGCTCGGCGTTCAAGAACAAAGGCGTGCAACCGTTGCTCGACGCCGTCGTTGATTTCTTACCGTCACCGCTTGAAGCCAAGCAGATCGTCGGAAAAGATCCGAAAAACGGCGCGGAGATCTCCCGCAAGCCCGACGACAAAGAGCCGTTCGCGGCGCTCGCGTTCAAGATCGCGACCGATCCATATGGCAACCTGACGTATTTCCGCGTGTATTCAGGCGTGCTCGAAAAGGGCACGTACCTCTACAACGCTCGCTCCGGGCGCAAAGAGCGCATCGGACGCATTCTGCGGATGCACGCGAACCATCGCGAAGACATCGACTGGATAGGCGCAGGCGACATCGCTGCTGCCGTTGGTCTGGGTGATACGCGCACCGGCGACACGCTGTGCGATGAAAAGAATCCGATCATCCTCGAGACGATCACGTTCCCCGAACCCGTCATCTCGCAGGCGATCGAGCCGAAGACGAAAGCCGATCAGGATAAGCTCGGTCAAGCCCTGACGCGTCTTGCCCAGGAAGATCCGACCTTCAAAATGCGCACCGATGAGGAGACGCAGCAAACAATCATCGCCGGAATGGGCGAGCTGCATCTCGAGATCATTCTGGATCGTCTCAAGCGCGAGTTCAAGGTTGAAGCAAACGTCGGCAAGCCGCAGGTCGCTTATCGGGAATGGATCACCAAAACGGTCGAGCGCGAAGGCCGCTTCATTCGTCAGACCGGCGGCAAAGGTCAATACGGCGATGTTTGGATTCGCATCGAACCGGGTGAGACCGGAAGCGGCTTCGTCTTCGAGTGGAAGATCGTCGGCGGCGCGGTTCCCAAAGAGTTCTCGAAACCAGTTCAGGAAGGCATCAGGGAAGCTGCTGAAAACGGCGTTCTCGCAGGCTATCCGGTGCTCGATTTCAAGGCTACGGCCTTCGACGGTTCGTACCACGACGTCGACTCGTCGGAAATCGCGTTTAAGATTGCGGCATCGATGGCATTTCGCGAAGCGAACAGAGCCGCGGGACCGATCTTGCTCGAGCCGATCATGGGCGTTGAAGTAACGACTCCGAAGGACTACTTGGGAGCCGTTAATGGCGACCTGATGCGGCGCCGGGGCACAATTCAATCGACGGAAGAAGCTGCGGGGAATGCGCAAGTCATCAAAGCGCACGTTCCGCTCTCAGAGATGTTCGGTTACGCGACCGACTTGCGTTCAGCGACGCAAGGCCGGGCGACCTACACAATGGAGTTTGCACACTACGAGAAGGCGCCGCGAAGCGTCGAGGAAGAGATCGTAGCCAAAGCTCAGGGTAAAAAGCTCGCGACCGCATAGGTGCGGTCTACACGAAAGTACGCAGAGAGGAAATAAAGGCAACGTAAATCATGGCGAAAGCGAAATTCGAACGGTCGAAACCACACGTCAACATCGGCACTACAGGTCATATCGACCATGGCAAGACGACGCTCACGGCGGCGATCATCAACTGCTTAGCAACCGAGAACGCCAACATTGCGAAGCGCAGCGTCGATGACATCGATAACGCTCCCGAAGAGAAAGAGCGTGGTATCACGATCGCGATTTCGCACCAGGAGTACGAGACGGCGAAGCGTCACTACGCGCACGTCGATTGCCCGGGTCATGCCGACTACATCAAGAACATGATCACCGGCGCAGCTCAAATGGACGGTGCGATCCTGGTCGTTTCCGCGACTGACGGGCCGATGCCGCAAACGCGCGAGCACATCTTGTTGATGCAGCAAGTCGGCGTGAAATATATCGTCGTCTTCCTCAACAAGGTCGACATGGTTGACGACGCCGAGCTCCTCGATCTCGTCGAGCTCGAAGTTCGCGAGCTTCTTTCGAAGTACGAGTATCCCGGCGACGACATTCCGTTCGTCCGCGGGTCAGCACTCAAGGCGCTCCAATCGAGCGGTAAGCGTGAAGATGCGGATGCCAAGCCGATCTTCGATCTCATGGACAAAGTCGACGAGTACATTCCGACGCCGGAACGCGCCCTCGACAAGCCGTTCTTGATGCCGGTCGAAGACGTGTTCACGATCACCGGCCGCGGAACGGTCGGAACGGGACGCGTCGAGCGCGGCCAAGTCAAGGTCGGTGAAGAAGTCGAGATCGTCGGTCTTACCGCCGAGACGCGCAAATCGGTCGTCACGGGAATCGAAATGTTCCGCAAGCTGCTCGACACCGGCATTGCCGGCGACAACATCGGTGTGCTGCTGCGCGGCGTGGAGCGTAACGACATCGAGCGTGGCCAGGTTCTCGCCAAGCCCGGTTCGATCAAACCGCACACGAAGTTTGCGGCCGAGGTCTACGTCCTTTCGAAAGAAGAGGGCGGACGGCACACCCCGTTCTTTGGAAACTATCGCCCGCAGTTCTACTTCCGCACGACCGACGTCACCGGGACGATCTCGCTTCCCGAGGGCGTCGAAATGGTGATGCCCGGCGACAACGTGACAATGAACGTCGAGCTGATCACGCCGATCGCGTGTGAGGAAGGCCTGCGCTTCGCAATCCGCGAGGGCGGCCGCACCGTCGGTGCCGGCGTTGTGACGGCAATCCAGGGTTAACATGGTATAATGGGGGGCCGTCGAAAAACGGCCCCTCGACCCAGCTCCTTGAAAAGTGAATAAAAATGGCGAAGCAGAAAATTCGAATTCGTTTAAAAGCCTATGATCATCGCGTCCTCGATCAGTCCGCCGAGCGGATCGTCGAGACCGCGAAGCGTACTGGCGCGTTCGTCAGCGGACCGGTTCCGCTTCCGACCGAGATCAATCGCTTTTGCGTGAACCGTTCACCGCACGTCGATAAGAAGAGCCGCGAGCACTTTGAGATGCGCACGCACAAGCGCCTCATCGATATCTTGCAAGCCTCGCCCAAGACGATGGATGCCTTGATGCATCTCGACCTGCCGGCTGGTGTCGACATCGAGCTGAAGGCGTAGGGTCGCCCCTCGCCCCGAACAAAATGAGCGCCTAGGCGCTCTTTTTTATTGCCTTATCTGAGGAGCGCTCAGACAAACACAGAAGATTGTCTGGATGGCAGCCGAGCCGACCACGCCGCTCAGCGTTTCCCACCAGCGCACCTTCAATGGTACAAAGCGCCGGATCTTCCAATTGCTGGTCGAGATGGGGACCTCGAATGACGTGGTATGGCCGTTTGCGTCGCAGCCCTTCATGCGCTCGCCCGGGCCTCTCGTTCCGGGGAGGACCGAGGAATGGCATAGCGGCGTCCACGCTACGCTGGAAGAGGTCGCACCCGAAGAAAAGATCGTCTGGCGCTTCCTCAACGACGGCGTGACCGGGACGCACGGCTTCTATATCTCGGTAGACGGGAAGCAGACGACGGTCGCGCACCGGATCGAAGCCGTGCTTTCCGAACCCGAGGGCCGGCTCTTTTGGCGACGCTTCGAAGACGTCCACGAGCGCACCATGAATGCGCTCTTCGATAAGATGGCGCGCGTCCTGCGCCGGTGAAGCCTCAGTCATGCAAGCGACGCGAACCCGCCCGATCGACTTCTACAATATTGATTCGTTTCTAACGTCCGAGCAGCGTCAGATCCGCGACACGATCCGCGCATTTGTGGACGAGCGTGTCGCGCCGATGATCGATGCCGTTTGGATGGAAGGGCGTTTTCCGAGCGAGCTCACTGCAGAGCTTGCGGCGCTGGGTGTCTTTGGCGCAACGTTACCGGAAGAGTACGGTTGCGCGGGTCTCGACAACATCGCGTACGGCCTGTGCATGCAAGAGCTCGAACGTGGCGATTCGGGATTGCGTTCGTTTGCAAGCGTGCAAGGCGCGCTCGTCATGTATCCGATCTATACGTTCGGCAGCGAAGAGCAACGCCGCCGCTGGCTGCCCGCACTTGCGAAGGGCGAGAAGATCGGATGCTTCGGTCTCACCGAACCCGATTACGGCTCGAATCCGGGCGGCATGCTCACGCGTGCACGGCGCAAAGGCGGTTCCTGGATTCTCTCGGGCGCGAAGATGTGGATCACCAACGGTTCGCGTGCCGACGTCGCGGTCGTGTGGGCGAAGACCGACGACGGCGATGAATCGTCGATTCGCGGATTTCTGGTCGAACGTGGTGCACGTGGATTTTCCGCGCGCGATCAAAAAGGCAAGCATTCGCTGCGCGCGTCCGACACGAGCGAACTCGTCTTTGATGATGTCGAACTTGCTGAAGACGCCGTGCTTCCGAAGACCGGCGGGCTCAAATCACCGCTGATGTGTCTCACGCAGGCGCGATACGGAATTGCGTGGGGCGCGATCGGTGCTGCGATGGCGTGCTTCGAGCAGGCCGTCGAATACAGCAAGACGCGCGAGGTCTTCGGCGTTCCGCTCGGCGCGAAGCAGCTGCAGCAAGAGAAGCTTGCCGAGATGTTGACGGGGATAACAAGCGCGCAACTGCTTGCGTATCATCTCGGTCGCCTCAAAGATGCGGGCACGTACACGCCGCAGCAAGTCAGCTTGGCGAAGCGCAACAACGTTGACATGGCATGCGACGTCGCACGCATGGCGCGCCGTATGCTCGGCGCCAACGGAATACTTGCCGAGTACAGCCCGATGCGCCACATGGCGAACCTAGAATCGGTCTACACGTACGAAGGGACCCACGATGTGCACGGGCTGATCTTGGGTCAGGCAGTAACCGGCTTTAACGCCTTCTAAGGATAAGCATCGCGCCGCCTGCGGCGAGTATTCCGACTTCATACGAGATGTCGCCGAGCTGCGGATTAGCACGCGCGAACCATCCGACGAACCACGCCTGATCCAGAAACGGAATCGATGCGACGATCCCGGCGATCCATGCCAGCAACCCGTCGCGCACGAGCGGTCGTAAAGCAAAAGCCTCTGCAGAATCAGGCAACCGCGAGCGTGTCTGCCACCAGTTCACGATGATGACGCCGGTCCACGGCGCGGCCCAGGTCGCGAGCAGTAGCAGAAAATTCGTGTAGATTTCTGCGTTTTGCTGCGGCCGCGACCCGAGCATCGCAAGTGCGCCGCCGATCGTTCCGATCAGAACGGCGGCCAGCCAGCGTGGAACGCGAATTCCGGCGGCGAGCGCGCTCAGCGCGCCGGAGTACAAGTTCAAGCAGTTTGCCGTCAATGTTCCGAGCACGATCGTCAAGAGCCCGAAATAGGCTGCGCTTCCACTGCCGAGCAGAAGCGGAATCGCTGCCGTCGGCGCAAGCGCACTCAAGTCAATTCCGGGAAGGGCGGTAACTGTCGCGGCGCCCATGACTTCGAGGATCGTGCTTGGGATGAAACCGCCGAGGAAAACCCACATCCAGATCGAGCGCGTCTTTGCGCTCTGGGGCAAATACCGCGAGTAATCGGAAGCGGCCGGCGCCCAGCCGATGACGTACGAGAAGGCGAGTGCGAACGCCATAACGGTGCCGGCAATCTCGCCGCCCCCTGACAGCGGCGCGTGCACGTTGAAGCGTGCGTGCCAATCGGCGTGTCGCATCGTCGCGACACCGAGCACGCAAAAACCCGCCAACAGTGCAAGGGCCGTGACGCGCTCGAACGTTGCGAGCATGTTGTAGCCGTACACGACGATCGCAACTTGAATCACGAGCATGATGCATAGCGCGGGAAGATACGCGAGATGCGCAAGCGTTCCGAGTGCATACGCGCCGAGGACGCAATTGACGGCGAACCACCCGACGCCGGCGAGAAACGCCAAGCCGGCCGGAAAAACATTCCCGAGTATTCCGAACGCTAGACGCGATTGCATCATTTGCGGCAATCCGTAGCGAGGCCCGAGCGTCGAAAGAAAGGCCAGAATCGCGTAGCCGAACACGTTGCCGGCAACGATGCCGGCGATCGCAGCCGGCAGAGTCGTGCCGTACAGCGCGAGCGCGAGGATACCTATCGACCACGTCGCCGTTTCAGCATTTGCAGCAAACCACAGCCCGAAGAGATCGCGAGGTTTACCGTGCCGTTCTTCGGGCGCGATCGGTTCGATGCCGAAAGGCTCGATTTCGACGAGCCGGTTGCCGTAACGGCTTGAGCTGACTATACGCTGGTGCTTTCGATCAGTTCGATCCCGGCCGAGCGCAGTTCGGCGATCGCAGCGGCTTCATCGCCGGGATCGACGTTGACGGCTGCGATTGCGTCTGCAATCACGAACACTTCGAATCCCGCGTGCTTTGCATCGAGCGCTGTCGCCTTGACGCAATAGTCGGTCGCAAGTCCGCATACGAAGACGCGCTCCACGCCTCGTATTCTCAGATCGTTTTCGAGCTGCGTCGCGGCGAATCCGGAATAGCCGTCCGTTTGCGGATCGATGCCCTTCGAGACCACAACGTCGACGTACTGGCGCGCTAGGCGCTCATCGAACTCCGCGCCCGGCGTCCCGGCAATGCAATGATCGGGCCACGGTCCGCCGTAGCGCTGGAAGAAGCGATGTTCGCTCGGATGCCAGTCTCGGGTTGCAAACACAGCCGGAAATTTCGGCATCAACGCGTTGATGGGCGCAATGACGCGATCGCCGTCCCGCACCGCCAGGCTGCCGCCCGGAAGAAAATCGTTTTGAAGGTCGACAACGATCAGCGCGTCGTGCGCGCCGACCGTCACGCTGCTCGGACGGGCGGACGCCTCCGGGCCGGGAGAACTGCCTCGATGCAACATCCGTGGCCCTGATTCTCGGTACGAATCGAAAAATCGTCCGCCAAGGCGCTCGCGATCAGAAGCCCGCGCCCGCCCTCGGAGAGTTCGCTCGGTGGCTGCCAGAGGGACATGTCGAAGCCCGGTCCGTGGTCGCGGACCCTCAGCACGGCTCTACCGTCATTCCGCCACGTCACGGTTGTCTTGGCCCAGTGGCCCGCGTGCTTGCAGACGTTTGCCAGCAGCTCCGTGAAGATCGTCTCGACCACGCCGTCCGGCGGCATCGTACCGGTCGCCTCTCGCGCAAGGTAAGCAACCAGCGCGGTCCGAGCGCTGCGTCCGGCTTGAGCGTTACAGGCATCCAATTCCAGCTCGAACATCATGCTGCATTGTACCCGCCTTCTTAGGTGGGGTTAAACCCGGTATTTGCGCCGCTTGACCCTCAGGGGCGCTCCGGGTATACTGCTACGGTTGCGGTCCAGGTCGCCCGCGCTTCTTTTGCGTTGGCGATAAAGAATAATAACGAAACGCCAGGCACCGTGGTCTTGAGAAGCAGAAATTTGTGAAAAATATCATCGGACGAAAAGTAGGCATGACGAGCGTCTTCACCGAGGACGGCCGTTCGCTCGGCGTTACCGTCATCGAAGCCGGTCCGTGCACGATCGTGCAGCGTAAGACCAAAGAGCATGACGGATACGACGCCGTCGCGCTCGGCTTCGGCGAAGTGCGCAAACGCGCGCTGACGCAAGCCCTTGAGGGACACTTCAAAAAGAACGGGGTCGAACCGCGTCGCGTGGTGCGCGAATTTCGCGGCGACATCGAGGGTGCTGAAGTCGGTCAGACCGTGACGGTCGACGGCTTTGCGGCCGGTGATCGCGTCGACATCGTCGGCGTCTCCAAAGGGCATGGCTTCTCGGGCGGCATGAAGCGCTGGAACTTCAAGGGCGGCGGCGCGAGTCACGGCTCGATGATTCATCGTCAGCCCGCTTCGAACGGCGACACGAACGCCGGACACACGGTGCGCGGTAGCCACCGTCCCGGACATTTCGGCGTGGATACCACGACAACTCAAAATCTCGAGATTGTGCGCGCCGACGCAGAGCGCAACTTACTGCTCGTGCGTGGAGCCGTCCCCGGCCCGATCAACGGCGTCGTCGTGGTGACGCAAACGGTGAAACGCTAATGGCAGCACTCGCACCCGCAAAAACGCCTAAGGCGCTCCTCGATGAGAGCCTCACGTACAAAGGTAACTCGATTTTCCGCGCTATCTTCCGCGAGCAAGCCAACGTCCGCGCCGGTACGGCATCAACCAAGAAGCGCGACGAGGTTCGCGGCGGTGGCCGCAAGCCGTGGCGTCAAAAAGGTACCGGTCGCGCGCGGCAAGGTTCGATTCGCTCGCCGCAATGGCGTCACGGTGGTGTCGTCTTCGGACCACAGCCACGCTCGTTTGAAACCGACCTCAACAAGAAAGAACGCCGGCTCGCACTCGCAGCTGCGCTCGCCGACCGTTTCAAGAACGACGCAGTCTCGGTACTCGATCCCGCATCGTTAATAACCGACAAAACGGCGGACCTAGCCGTGCTGCTCTTTGGTACTGTGAAGGCGGCCAAGACCGGCCCGCGCACGCTCGTCGTTTTCGAACAGCACGAGCAAAACATCGGCATCCGCTTGCAGCGTGCCGGCGCGAATCTTCGCAAGCTCGGCATCACGCATTCCGGATCGCTCGACGTCACCGACGTGGTCGGACACGCGCGGTTGATCTTCACGCAAGCCGCGTACGACAAGTTGAGCGCTGCGCTCGGGGGAGTCGAGTAATGCTCGCAAGAGACGTTATCATCGCGCCGCTCATCACGGAAAAATCGATGACGGGGACGATGTCGCAGCAATATACCTTTGAAGTCCATCCGCATGCGACCAAAACGCAGATCCGCAAGGCCGTCGAGGAAATCTTCGGAGTGACGGTTCGCAAGGTGAACACGATCGCGGTTGGCGGCAAGCATAAATCGTTTGCGCGTCGCGGAGTGCGGACCGAAGGCCGTACGTCCAACTGGAAAAAGGCCATCATCACTATCGCGTCCGGTCAAAAAATCGAACTGGGCGGCGTCAACTACTTCGAGCAATAAACGATGCCAGTTAAGAAATTCAAGCCGACCAGCCCAGCGCGACGCTTCACGACCGTACTCGATCTTTCGGATCTCACGAAAAAAGATCCGGAGCGTTCGCTCATTGAGGTACGTAAGAAGAACTCGGGCCGCAACTTCAATGGTCACATCACCGTGCGCCATCGTGGCGGCGGAACGCGCCGGCAATACCGCATCATCGACTTCAAGCGCGCGAAGGACGCGATTCCGGCCAAAGTTGCCGCGATCGAATACGATCCTAATCGCTCCGCGCACATCGCACTGTTGCACTATCGCGACGGTGAGAAGCGCTACATCCTGGCGCCCGCCGGCATCAAAGTCGGCGATATCGTCGAGTCGGGCCCGAGTGCGGACATCAAGATCGGCAACACGCTGCCGCTTGCGAATATCCCGGAAGGCACCGTCCTGCACAATATCGAGCTGCGCCCCGGACAAGGCGGCAAGCTGGTGCGCACTGCGGGTGCCGCAGCCCAATTGATGGCAAAAGAGGACGAGTATGCGCAGGTGCGCATGCCGTCGGGTGAAGTTCGCAAGATCGCGCTCGTCTGCCGCGCGACGATTGGTCAGCTCGGCAATCTCGAGCACGAGAACGAGGTCATCGGTTACGCCGGCCGTCAGCGGCATCGTGGAAAGCGTCCGCACGTACGCGGTATCGCGATGAATCCCGTCGATCATCCGCATGGCGGTGGTGAAGCGCGTTCGACTTCGGGCCGTCCGCCGACGACGCCGTGGGGTCAGATGACGATGGGCAAAAAGACGCGCCGCAACAAGCGGACTAACAAGATGATCGTTCGGAAGCGGAGTAAGTAACGTGAGTCGTTCTCTCAAGAAGGGTCCGTACGTCGCGGACCATCTGGTCGCGAAGATCGAGAAGCTGAATGCGGCGCGCGAGAAGCGTGTCATTCGCACTTGGTCGCGCGCTTCGACAATTATTCCGACGATGGTTGGTCACACGATCTCCGTCCACAATGGGAAGACGCACATTCCGGTGTTCATCACCGAGAACATGGTCGGCCACAAGCTTGGTGAGTTTGCGCCGACGCGCATCTTCCGCGCGCACGGTGGTGCCGGCGAGAAGACCGCGGTGAAATCATGAGTGCGGTGCCGGCTACCGAGCGCACCGAAGCGGTTGCACATCTGCGTTTCGCGCGCATGGGGCCACGCAAGCTACGCCGTGTCGCCGACGCGATTCGCGGCAAGAGCGTCAGAGAGGCGCTCGTGCTGCTGCGCTTTTCGGGCGTGTTCGCGTCAGAGCCGATCGAAAAGCTGCTGCGCAGCGCTGCCGCCAACGCCGAGAACAATCACAACATGTCGGGCGATGATTTGTACGTCCGCAGGATCACGGTCGACGGCGGTCCCGGCGGCCGGTTCACCAAGCGTATCGATCCGCGCGCACAAGGCCGCGCCGCGTTCAAACGCCGGCGCATGTCGCACGTGACGATCGTCGTCGGCGAGCGCCCCGCGTTATCCGCACGCCGTAAGGGTGGTGCTTCTGTCGTCGGCGTCGCGCAAAAACCGCGCCGTATTGCAGCAGCGGCTGCCGCTCCGGCCGGAAGCAAGAAAAAGGCCGCGCCCAAAAAGCGCGCCGCATCCCGTAAGAAAGCCAACGCATAATGGGTCAGAAAATTCATCCCGTCGGGCTGCGCCTGGGGATTACGCGGACGTGGGACAGCCGCTGGTTCGAGAAAAAGAACTATCGCGCGTGGCTGCACGAAGACGCCGCGATTCGGAAGTACTTTGGCCGGATGACGCGCGCTGCCGCAATCAGCCGTGTCGAAATCGAGCGTCGCGCCAATCAAACGCGCGTCATCGTCCACACCGCGAAGCCCGGTATCATCATCGGCAAGCGCGGCGTTGGCATTGAAGAGATTCGTAAGAACCTCGAGCGTCTCACGAAGAAGCAAGTTCAGGTCAACGTCGGCGAGATCAAGCATCCCGAGCTCGACTCGCGTCTGGTCGGACAAAACATCGTCGATCAGCTCGAGAAGCGCATTGCGTTCCGCCGTGCGATGAAGCAGGCGATTATGCGTACGATGAAAGCCGGCGCCCGCGGAATCAAAGTTCAAGTCTCCGGCCGTCTGGGCGGCGCGGAAATCGCGCGTACCGAGCGTAACTTCGACGGAAAAGTTCCGTTGCATACGCTGCGAGCTGACATCGACTATGCGCACGTCGAAGCGTTCACGACGTTCGGACGCATTGGCGTCAAAGTTTGGATTTACAAAGGCGAAGTGCTTCCCGAGCAGCCGCGTGCGGAAGCACCTGCGCGTACCGACCGCGGAGAGCGCGGCGGACGCGGTGGGCGCGATCGCGGTGGACGCCCGCGGCGTGACCGTCGACCGGCCGAACGTACGGAGGGCTCCGACGAGTTTGGCAACGATCCGATCGATCCGGGAGCGGATATGCCGCTGGCGGCGGAGATGGAACGCGCTTTCGAAGTCGCGCAAGCCGATTCGTCATCGCTCGCATCCGTCGAAGATGGTCCGCCTGCGACCGAACATTTCCACGCGACCGGCGCGCATGGCGGCGGCGAAACGCACGCACCTGCGGCAGAGCACGGTCACGGCGTGACGGATCAAACGTCCGTACAACACGTCGCGAGCGAAGCTGCGACCGACGAACAGGAGCGAGGCACAAATGCTGACGCCTAAGCGCGTGAAGTGGCGCAAAGTTCAGCGCGGACGCATGAGCGGCAAAGCGCAAACCGGCAGCACGCTGACGTTCGGCGACTGGGGTCTCAAGGCGCTCGAACCATGCTGGATGACGAATCGCCAGATCGAAGCTGCGCGTGTTGCGCTGACGCGTCATATCAAACGCGGCGGAAAAGTCTGGATCAAAGTCTTTCCGGACAAGCCGATCACAAAGAAGCCGGCTGAAGTTCGCATGGGCTCGGGAAAAGGCAATCCTGAGGGCTGGGTTGCGGTCGTCCGCCCCGGCCGGATTCTCTTCGAGCTCGCCGGTGTCGACGCAGCAACAGGGCGCCGCGCACTCGAGCTGGCCGCAGCCAAGCTCCCGATAGCAACCAAGATCGTCGCACGCAGCGACGAGGCGGTGACGGTATGAAGAAGAGCGATTGGAAAGCGATGCGGGATCTGACGATCCCCGAGCTTCAAACAAAAGCGCGCGAAACGAAGGAAGAACTGTTCAATCTGCGCTTCCAGCTTCGCACCGGCCATCTTTCGGATCTGAGCAAGATCCGTGAGATTCGCCGTACCTATGCGCGCATTCAAACGCTGATTAGCGAGAAACGAATCAACGAAGCAAAGGAAATCCATGGAGCAGCCTAATCGTTTGAACCGGCGGCGCATCAAGCAGGGGCGTGTCGTTTCGGACAAGATGAGCAAGACGATCGTCGTGGTCAGCGAGACGCGGGCCTCACACGGAGTCTATGGCAAGGTCGTGCGCAAGTCGACGAAATTCAAGGCGCACGACGAGAGTAACGATGCCAAGCTCGGGGACGTCGTGCGAATCCAGGAATGCCGTCCGCTTTCGAAAGAGAAGCGCTGGCGCTTGATCGAGATCGTGGAGCGCGCGCGATGATTCAACAAGAAACGCGTCTGCGTGTCGCCGACAATTCGGGCGCGCGCGAGCTTCTGTGCATTCACATCTCGGGTGGAAGCCGTCATCCGTACGCATCGGTCGGCGACGTCATCGTCGGGACCGTGAAAAGCGCGATCCCCGGCGCTGCAGTGAAGAAGGGTCAGGTCGTCAAGGCCGTGATCGTTCGTACCGCGCAGCCGATGCGCCGTCCGGATGGTTCGACGATTCGCTTCGATGAGAACGCCTGCGTGATTCTCCGTGGCGAGAAAGACAATTTAGATCCGCGTGGCACGCGAGTGTTCGGGCCGGTGTGCCGCGAGCTGCGCGATCGTGGCTTCCTCAAGATCGCCTCGCTTGCGCCGGAGGTGCTGTGATGGCAGTCGGTATCGTCAAGGGTGACACCGTCGTCTTGCGACGCGGCAAAGAAAAAGGTAAGCGCGGCGTGGTGAAGGCCGTGTATCCGAAGAGTAACGTGGCGGTGGTCGAGGGCCTCAACGTCGTCAAGCGTCACACCAAGCAAGGTGTGGGTGGCTCGCGCCAAGCCGGCATCTTCGAAAAAGAATCGCCGATTCCGATTTCGGCGCTGATGGTCGTCGATCCGAAGACCAGCACGCCGACGCGCGTTCGCCGCGGCCAAGCGGCCGAAGGACGGGTGCGCATCAGCGCGCGTAGCGGCGAGACGCTGCTCGTCCCGGGGAAGGGGCGCTAAATGGCTGTACGACTCAGAGAACGTTACGAGACGCAAGTTCGCAAGTCGCTTCAGGAGCGCTTCGGCTACGAGAATCCGATGCAGATCCCGCGGCTCGAGAAAGTCGTCGTCAACATGTCTGTCTCAGACGCGATCGTCAATTCGAAGGCGCTCGACGCCGCAGTTGCCGATCTCCAAACGATCACGGGACAAAAAGCGATCAACACGATTGCCAAAAAGTCGATCGCGAACTTCAAGCTGCGTCAAGGCATGAAAATCGGCGCCAAGGTCACGCTCCGCGGCGAGCGGATGTACGTGTTCCTCGACAAGCTTTTCAATATCGTGCTGCCGCGTATCCGCGACTTTCGCGGGCTTTCGCGTAAGTCGTTCGATGGCCGCGGCAACTACAACATGGGGCTGCGCGAACAGCTCGTTTTTCCGGAGATCAATTTTGACAAAGTCGACAAAGCTCGCGGTATGGATATCGTGATCGTCACGAGCGCGAGAACCGACGAAGAAGCGACGGAGTTCCTCACCGCGATGGGGCTTCCGCTGCAGAAGGGACGCTGATGGCTAAGACCTCTCTTATCGAGAAATCAAAACGGACGCCAAAGTTTAAGGTACGGGCGCATAACCGGTGCCTAGCTTGCGGCCGTCCGCGTGGCTATTTGCGTAAGTTCGGCTTGTGCCGGATCTGCTTCCGTGAAAATGCGCATCGCGGTTATATCCCCGGCATCACGAAGGCGAGCTGGTAGGTTATGGCAGTCGTCACCGATCCGATCGCCGATCTCCTGACGCGTATTCGAAACGCGAACACCGCCAATCACGAGACGGTCGAAGTGCCGGCCTCGCGGATGAAGCGCGCGATCTTAGAAATCCTCAAGAGCGAAGGCTTCATCTCCGACTACGCGATGCGGACCCAAGGGCCGCAAGGCGTGCTGCACGTGACCCTCAAGTACGGCCCGGAGAAAGAAAAAGTCATAACCGGCTTGCGCCGCATCAGCAAGCCTGGCTTGCGCGTCTACGCAGCCAAAACCGAAATTCCGCGCGTGCTCGGCGGTCTCGGCATCGTAATCCTCTCGACGAGCAAAGGTATTCTTTCAGGAAAGCAAGCCAAAACCGCCGGTGTCGGCGGCGAGGTCTTGGCGTACGTGTGGTAATCAACTCATGAGTCGCATTGGAAAACTTCCGCTGAACGTCCCCGAGAAAGTGAACGTCGAAGTCGCCGATTCACGCGTCGTCGTGCGCGGCCCGAAGGGCGAGCTCTCGCAATCGGTGCTTGGGGTCGTCGACGTCAAGTTAGAGGGCGGGCAGATTATCGTCACGCGCAAGAACGATCAGCGCATGGCGCGCGCAGCGCACGGTTTGACGCGGACCCTCATCTCGAACATGCTCGACGGAGTAACGAAAGGCTTCCGTAAGAGCCTCGAGATTCTCGGCGTTGGTTATCGCGTCGCAAAAGCGGGCGAGAATCTCAACTTCACGCTGGGTTACTCGCACCCGATCACGTTCAAAGCCCCGAAGGGCATCTCGTTTGCCGTCGAGGGCACGACCAAAGTTCACGTCGACGGAATCGACAAGCAGCTTGTCGGCCAAGTTGCCGCCGAGATTCGCGAGCTTCGTCCGCCCGAGCCGTACAAAGGCAAAGGCATTCGGTACGAAGGCGAAGTCGTGCGCAAGAAGCTCGGCAAAGCAGCTAAGGGAGTGAAGAAGTAATGCCGGTTTCGAAAGCCGATTCACGGCGTAAGCGCCACGTGCGTCTTCGTCGCAAGGTAACCGGCACGGCCGAGCGTCCGCGTCTACAAGTGCAGCGGACGTTGCATCACATCTACGCGGTTCTTGTCGACGATGCGAACGGTCACACACTCGCGTCCAGTTCGACGCGCGAGAAAACCATCGCATCCGACCTAAAGTCGAGGACGAATCTCGAAGCTGCCAAGCGTATCGGCAGCGAGATCGCCGCCAAGGCAAAGGGTCAAGGAATTAGGGCCGTCGTGTTCGATACCGGCGGACGCAAATATCACGGTCGCGTCGCTGCGCTGGCGCAAGCTGCGCGCGAAGCTGGGTTGGAGTTCTAAATGCATTCGAGAGGTAGAGAGCGCGACAGCGGCGGCATGGAAGAGACAGTCGTCCGCGTCAACCGCGTTGCAAAAGTTGTCAAGGGCGGTAAGCGCTTCAGCTTCAGCGCGCTCGTTGTCGTTGGCGACCGTAAAGGGCGCGTCGGATTCGCGATCGGCAAAGCCGGCGAAGTCCCCGAAGCGATTCGCAAGGGCGTCGAAGGCGCAAAGAAAGCGTTGATCAACGTTCCGATGGTCGAGCGCACGATTCCGCATGCGGTGACGATGCAAGTCGGCGCCGGTCGCGTACTGCTCAAGCCCGCAGCGCCCGGAACCGGTGTTATCGCCGGCGGTGCGATGCGCGCAGTTCTCGAGCTGGCCGGGATTCACGACATCCTCACCAAGTCGCTTGGCTCACCGAATCCGATCAACGTCGTGTACGCGACGGTCGAAGCGCTCCGTTCGCTCAAGACGGCGGAACGTGTCGCGCGCTTGCGCGGTAAAGATGTCTCGGAGGTTCTCTCCTAATGCCGGCCGCCAAGAAGACATCATCGGCGAAAAAGACCTCATCGAAGGCCGCAGCACCGAAGCGCGCCGCCGCGGCCAAACCGGCGCGCGTTGCAACCGACGTCAATCTCGCAGTCAGCCCAAATCTGATGACGCTCTCAAGAGTTCGTCCGAACAAGGGCTCGCGTCCCGCGCGTCTGCGCATCGGGCGCGGTCACGGCTCCGGACTCGTGAAGACCGGCGGCGAGGGCGGCAAAGGACAGACCGTTCGTTCGGGCGGCGGCAAAGGTCCCGCATTCGAAGGCGGACAGACGCCGTTTGCGCGTCGCTTGCCGCAAAGGCTCGGTGTCTCGCAAAAGTCGCGCGACATCGGACACTTCCGAACGCAGTACTCGGTCGTCAATCTCTGGGAGCTCGCAGATTGGGATTCCTCGCTCGAGATCAATCCGCAAACGCTCGCATCGGCCGGCAAAGTAAAGCAGGTTCGCGACGGCATCAAGATTCTCGGTGGTACGCGTGAGGGTAAGACGCTGCCGCAGGGTTTGGTTTTCCGGGACGTTGAGTTCTCGGGCAGCGCGCGCGAAGTACTGAGCGCAGCGGGCGCGCGCTTCGAGGAATAGGAGCCTCGTTGCTCGACAATCTACGCGCGGCTTGGACGGTCCCCGATATCCGCAACAGGATCGGGTTCGTCTTCTTGGCGTTTGCGCTCTTCGTCTACGCGATCCACGTTCAGATCCCGGGCGTCAACGTCCAACGCTGGCAGCAGTTGCTCTCGCAAGGGACGTTTTATAATTTCCTAGGCTTTCTCTCGGGCGGCGCGTTGCAGCGTCTTTCGATCATCGCCATGGGAATCACGCCTTACATCAACGCGTCGATCATCATGCAGCTGATGACCGTCGTGCTGCCGCAGCTGGAAGAAATGGCCAAGCGCGGTGGCGAGGAAGGCCGCAAGAAGATCAGCCGTTACACGCGCTGGTTGACGATCGTGCTCGCGATCGTCCAAGGAACGACGATGTCGATCGCGATGAGCCGCTCGGGCGTGTTTTACGACACCACCCTCGCATACACGCTCTTCGTGATAGTGACGCTTGTTTCGGGGACGCTCTTCTTGATGTGGCTCGGCGAACAGATCACCGACAAGGGCATCGGTAACGGCGTCTCGCTGATCATCTTCGTCGGCATCGTTTTACGCTATCCGACGTATTTGAGCCAGACGATTCAGGTCGGCCAGAAGCAGGGCTTCAATTGGTTCGGACTCGGGTTGTATATCGCAATCGCGGTCATCACGGTCATCTCGATCGTCTTCATGTATCAAGGGCAGCGCCGCATTCCGGTCCAGCAAGCGCGCCGCGTCGTTGGCCGCAAGATGTATGCCGGGCGCTCGTCTTACATTCCGCTGCGACTCAACAACGCCGGCGTCATCTCGATCATTTTTGCGATCTCGATCTTGCTGCTGCCGCAGCAGGCGCTCTCGTGGCTGGGCACGACACAGACCGGTCCCGGCGCTGCGGTCTCGAGTTTTCTGAACACCTGGTTCAGCCCCAGCTCGTTCCTTTACAACGCCGTCTATTTCGTCTTGGTCGTGATGTTCACGTTCTTCTACAGCGCGATCGTCGTCAACACGCGCGACATCGCTGACAATCTGAAGAAGAACGGCTCGTTCATCCCCGGCATCCGTCCGGGTCAGCCGACGGTCGACTACATCAACAAAATCCTCATACGAATCACGACTGTCTCCGCCTTCTACCTTGGCCTCTTGGCGATCTTGCCGTCTACGCTGCAGCGCGGACTCGGCGTGACCACGTTTTATCTTGGGTCGACGTCACTCCTGATCGTGGTCGGCGTCGCGCTCGACACGATGACGCAAATCGAAGCGCGTCTCGCGATGCGCGATTACCGCGGATTCATAAAACGATAATGGTGATGGAGCGAGCGCAGAACCATCGCGGAGCCTGGGGCGGAGCGCCTTAAATGGATGTAATCTTCTTGGGCCCGCCGGGGGCTGGGAAAGGCACACAAGCTCAGATTCTTGAGAAGGCATATGGCCTGCGTCAGCTTTCAACCGGCGACATGCTTCGCAAGAACCGGATGGAGGGCACGGAGCTCGGGAAGCTCGCGCAAGCGTACATGGATCGCGGCGACCTTGTTCCGGACGACATCATCATCGCCGTTGTGGAGCGCGCGCTCGAGCAACTGCCTGGTGCGCTGTTCGACGGCTTTCCGCGGACGGTTCCGCAAGCCGAGGCTCTGGATAATCTGCTGCATCGCAAGAGCCGCCCGTACACGGTGATCTTATTCGATGTGGGCGAGCACTTGATTCGCGAACGGCTGATCGGGCGCTGGGTGAATCCCAAGACGGGGCACGTCTTTCACGAGCGCTTTAGCCCGCCGCCTGAGAGCAAGATCGATTCGGACGGTACGCCTCTCATTCAGCGCGAGGACGACAAGCCCGAGGCCGTCCTACATCGCTTAGAGGTCTATCACAAGCAGACCGAGCCGCTCATCGCCTACTACGGCGACCTCCGCCGCGGCCGTCTCGTCAAAGTAGACGCGACGAAATCAGTCGAAAACGTTTCGAAGGAAATCGCCCATGCGCTTGGATTCCAGGACGTGGCTGCTTCGCAATGATTACGATTAAGTCGACACGTGAGATCGAGCAAATGCGCAAGAGCGGTAAGATAACCGCAAAAACGCTAGCGCGTCTGATTGACGCTTCCAAAGCGGGCGTCTCGACGCACGAGCTCGACCGAATTGCCGAAGAGTCGATTCGCTCGATGGGCGGGATCCCAACGTTCAAAGGCTACAACGGGTACCCGGCTTCGATTTGCGCATCCGTTAACAGCCAAGTCGTGCACGGTATTCCGGGTCCGTACGTTCTTAAGGACGGCGATCTGCTTTCAATCGATATCGGCACGACGCTTGACGGCTATGTCAGCGACAGCGCCGTTACCGTCGCAGTCGGAACGGTATCCGAAGAAGCACAGCGGCTCTTAGAAGTCACGCGCGAGTGCCTGATGCTTGCGATTGCAGAAATGCAAATCGGGAATCATCTCGGTGACATTGGTTCGGCCGTGCAGCGTCACGCCGAGCAAAATGGCTACGGAGTGGTGCGCGAACTTGTCGGTCACGGCATCGGAACGAAGATGCACGAGGAGCCTCAAGTTCCGAATTACGGTAAGCCCGGCACGGGGATCGAGCTGCGGCGCGGTCTCGTCCTGGCGATCGAACCGATGATCACGCAAGGCACATGGCACGTCCGGACGCTCGACGACAAGTGGACCGTCGTAACCGAAGACGGGAAACTCGCCGCGCATTTCGAGCATACGATCGCGCTCACAGAAGACGGCCCTCGCATTCTGACGCTACGCGACACCTACGAGCACAAAGACGTTGAGAAATACCGTCCTGCTGAGGAGGTGGCAGCGTAAGTGGCACGTGGGCACCGGCGTGGTGGTGGAAGAACCGACCGTCGACGCAAAAACGAAGCACGCGCAGCCGCGACCGCTACGCCGAAGGAAGAGGCGATTGAGGTCGAGGGGACGATCGTCGAGCCGCTGCCGAATGCCATGTTCCGCGTCGAACTCACCAACGGTCACCGCGTCTTGGCCCACGTTTCCGGAAAAATCCGCATGAATTTCATCCGCATACTCCCCGGCGACCGCGTCCTCGTCGAGCTTTCCCCGTATGACCTGACCCACGGCCGCATCACTTACAGGTACAAATGAAACTTTTCGGACCTCAGCGGGATTGTCGTTTCTTGGCAATCAGCACTATAGATCTTCAGGCCCCCCTCGGGGTATCTAGCCCTTTCGTAATGACGAAGGGGCCTGGCTTTCGGGGGCCCCATGCAACGCATGGGGGGTGCGGAGCTTGGAGCGGAGCACCTTTAAAATGAAAGTAAGACCAAGCGTTAAACGAATTTGTGAGAAGTGTAAAGTCATTCGCCGCGAAGGCAAAGTGCGCGTGATTTGCACGGCTAATCCCAAGCATAAACAGGTGCAAGGCTAATGGCTCGTATTGAAGGCGTCGATCTGCCCCGCGACAAGCGCGTCGAAATCGGCTTAACCTATATCTATGGGATCGGTTTGCCGACGGCAAAACGCATTCTCAAGAGTGCCGGCGTCAGTCCGGACACGCGCATCAAGGATCTCACCGAAGCCGACGAGCGCAAGCTTCGCGACGAAATCGAATCACTCGGCATCAAGGTCGAAGGCGACCTGCGCCGCGATTTGTCCGCGAACATCAAGCGCCTCGCCGATATCGGGTCCTATCGTGGCCTGCGGCATCGTCGCGGGCTTCCCGTGCGCGGTCAACGCACCAAGACGAATGCGCGCACGCGCAAAGGTCCGAAGAAAACGGTCGGCGGCCGTAAGAAGGCTGCTGCTGCGGCGGGAACCGGACCCAAGAAGTAGGGCGGCGAAGCCCGTGTGAATGCCTTTGAAAGGCTTCGCCGGGTACGATCACATCGACGCGCGGGTTCGCGATCTCGCGAGCGCGCGCCGCTTTTACGATGTACTGATGCCCGAGCTCGGCTTGATTGAGATCAAGACGTACGAGGGTGGAACGGAATATTACGAGCCGCACCGTCAGAGCGGCTCGCGCCGTTTTTTTGGCTTACACGAAGACCCGCTCCACCAACCCAACGAGAGCCGCATTTGCTTCGCCGCGGAAACCGCCTCCGACGTCGATCGGCTCGCGAAAATCGTCGAACGCGCGGGTGGTGAAGGCATCGAAGGTCCCGAGATACCGTACTCTTACGAGCGGTACTATGCGGTCTTTTTCAAAGATCCGAGCGGCAATCCGCTCGAAATCGCGTATCGTCGAACTCCCGACGACGGCGCCGCAGTTCGCGACGACGTTGGTGATGTAATCGAAGCCGAAGGCGCATTCGGGACTTGATTTCGGACGTCGCAGCTCTCGTTGCGGCGCGCGCCGCGGAGACTGATCGTACCGAGCAGTACCCCTGGTATGCGGTGCACGCCCTGCGCGATGCGGGCTTGATGGGGATGACGATTCCGGTCGAGTACGGCGGTAAAGGCGCGTCATATCTCGAGCTCGTCAATGCGATCGAACTGCTCGCAAAAGGCTGCGGTGCGACGGGCCGCATCATGGTCGAATCGAACGTCGGCGCGATCGGTGCGATCATGCGCTATGGAACCGAGATGCAAAAGAAACTCGCCGCCGGGCTTGTTCTCTCGGGCGATAAGCCGGCGATCTGCATCACGGAACCCGACGCCGGAAGTGCGGCTTCCGAGATGACGACGCGCGCTGATCACCGCGGTTCCTCTTACATCATCAACGGGCGCAAACATTGGATAACGGGCGGCGGCGTCTCGAGATTGCATTTGATTTTCGCGCGTGTCTTCGAAGCCGGCGTCGATCAGGGGATTGGCGGTTTCATCACGGTTCGCGCCGACGCACCGGAAGCTGAAGGTGCGCCGAAGGGAATGCGATTCGGAAAGCGCGAGCCTGCGCTTGGTGTGCGAGGGGTTCCCGAACGCGAGCTAATCTTCGAAGATCTCGAAGTTCCCGAAGATATGTTGCTGGTGCCGCCTGAAGGAATTCGACGCGGATTTGCACGCTTGATGCAAGCGTACAATGCGCAACGACTTGGCGCAGCCGCCGTAGCGCTCGGCATCGCGCAAGGTGCATACGAGCTCGCAGTTGCGTACGCGAAAGAGCGTAAGCAGTTCGGCCGGCCGATTGGGGAATTTCAAGGCTTGCAATGGATGTTGGCAGATGCATCGATCGGACTGGCTGCATCACGCGCGTTGATTCAACAAGCCGCGTGTGGCGCGAAAGCCGGCGAATTCCCCGACATTGCTGAAACTGCGCGCGCAAAAGTCCTCGCTGCCGACACAGCGTTTCGCGTGACGAGCGACGCGCTGCAGATGTTCGGAGCTGCCGGGTATTCAAGAGACCGGCCGCTTGAACGCATGCTGCGCGATGCGCGCATGTTTACGATCTCGGGCGGCACGGCTCAGGTACTGCGCACGCAGATCGCATCACGGATATTGGGGTGGCGGCTGCCGCAGACACGGGATGGTTATCTCGATCCCAGCCCGGGATAGGGATAGATCATTAGTCTGACGGGTACATTCGAAGCGATATGGCTACTGCAACTGGACCCGCCAAACCCGCCAAGCCCCGACCCCTTACGCGCTTCAAGAATTGGATCGCGGAGATGGACGCGAAAAAGCGTCAGCTCGCGAACCCAGTGGCACGCTGGTCGGGACGCGAATTCTATGCGGGCGTCGCGGGCGCCGCGATCGTACTCGTTTTATTGATGATGGTTGCGTGGAGCAGCGGAGAGAGCGCGGGTTCGGCCGTGCTTCCATATGCTGCAAACGGCAACGCAACGAATACGGGCGGAAGCACGACCACGACGACGTCAACGGGCGACAATTCCGGCGGCGGCGCATCGACGACGAACAACGGTAGCGATACATCAGGCGCTCAAGGTCCGACCGGTAGCGGCGCGAGCAACTCGACGAATAGCGCGGCCGGCGGCGGCACGGGCGGCTCCGGCGGAGCCTCCACATCGACGACAACGAACGGCGCGAATGCGACGAACGGCGCCCCGACAACGAGCACGAATAACAATGGCGCAACCACGAATGGCGCAGCCACGAACGCCATGGGAACGAATGCCGGCACAAGCGCAAACGGCACGTCGACGAACGGAACCGGCGCAGCTGGCGGAACCAGCGGCGCGGCCGCCTCGACGGGAACCAACGGTTCGAACGGGGCGAGTTCCGGTACCGGGACGGGCGCCAGCTCGGGTGCGGGAGCAGGCTCGGGACACTAGGGCTTTCAAGCGTGCGCCGACCTGTGCCCCAGGGTCCCGCATGCCCCGGTGGACAATTCTAGGCTTCGATGGATAACCGAGGGCTGGGGATTGTCGCGATTGTCAGCGGCCTGATCGCCGTCGTCGTCTTTATAATGGTCATCTCGGCCTACGCGAATTCTGGTGGTGGTGGCGGCGCCGGCGCACCGGTCGCGCAATCAAGCCCGGGGCAGCCGGTCGATACCGAGATCCCATACGGCAACGGGGGAGGAGGCGGCCAGCAGTCGGCGGCCGCGGCCCCGACGCCTCAGCCGGTCAACCCCGACCCGTCCCAATCGCAGCCGCAATCCCAGTCCCAGCCGGTTGCGGCGCCGAGCGCAAACGCGCCGGCGAACCCGTTCACTTCGGGGATCCACTAGCTGCCTGATTGACAGGCCTTGCGGCCCTTTGATAGACTTCGACGTTGGCTGCCTTCGGGCGGCCGCAGTGTCTTTGCAACCGTCCGCGGCACGTCCGGGCGCAGAGACCCGGTTCGCTTTCGCCGAGCGGGTCGCGTATCAGATCGAGCGGCCTCCGTCAGGCGCGTTCGGTCGAGGCGACGACACCCCGGCTCGTTTTCGTCTGGGGCAGGATAAATACGGAGTCTCGACTTGGCCGTCAAGAAACAACAAAAGGCGCGAAAGAAGCGCGAATTCAAGAACGTCGTCAACGGCGTTGCGCACATTCATGCGTCATTCAACAATACGTTGGTTACTATCACCGATAACTTAGGCAATACGATCTCGTGGGCGTCAGCCGGAAACCTCGGTTTCAAAGGCTCGAAGAAATCGACGCCATTCGCCGCGCAGATGGCTGCGGAAGCAGTCGCGCGCAAAGCGATGGAGCACGGGATGAAGTCGTGCGAGGTGTACGTCAAAGGTCCGGGCGCAGGCCGTGAAGCGGCGATTCGTTCGCTGCAAGCCGCAGGCTTGGAGATTACGTTGATCAAGGACGTCACGCCGATCCCGCACAACGGTTGCCGTCCGCCGAAACGGCGACGGGTGTAGGAGCGGAAGATGGCACGATATACAGGTCCCGTCTGCCGCATCTGCCGCCGCGAAACGTCGGCGAGCAAAACCGGTGAAAAGATCAAGCTGTTCCTCAAAGGCGATCGCTGTCTCTCGAAAAAGTGCGCGGTCGAACGCCGCGGAACTGCGCCCGGCCAAAAGACCCAAGGCAAAGGGCGTCAGAAGATTTCGGAGTACGGCCGTCAGCTGCGCGAGAAGCAGAAGATGCGCAAGTACTATGGCGTGCACGAGCGCCAATTCGAAAACTACTTTCGCGAGGCAGCGCGCGTCCCCGGACAAACCGGGCGCACGTTCCTTCAACTACTCGAGCGCCGGCTCGATAACGTCGTCTACCGTTTGAATCTCGCATCGTCGCGAGCCCAAGCGCGTCAGCTCGTAACGCACCGGCATTTTCTCGTTAATGGCCGCCGCGTCAATGTTCCGTCATACATCGTGCGGGCCAACGACGTGATCACGATCGTCGATCGATCGAAGAACTCCACCATCTTCCAAGCCAACTCCGAAGCCGCGCGCAACCGCCGGCATCCGGAATGGCTCGAACTCAACGAGGCGGATCTGACGGCGAAGGTCTTGTCGCTCCCCTCACGAGAGCAAATCGACACTCCGGTCGACGAGCAACTCATCGTAGAATACTACTCTCGCTAAGCGAGACTCCGCCGCTAGACGTCCGATCGTCGATTCCCCTGGGGGATCGGCGGATAACGGAAGCGGCAAAAGGACACCACGCAATCCCATGACCATGACCGTTTTAGAGACCCCGCAAGGCGCGCAGATCGAAATTCGCGAGCGGCGGGATAACTACGCAAAATTCGTCATCGAACCGCTCGAGCGCGGCTTCGGCATTACGCTGGGCAATGCGCTGCGCCGGATTCTGCTTTCGTCGATTCCCGGAACGGCCGTCACGTACGTCAAGATCGACGGCGTGCTGCACGAGTTCTCGACGATCCCGGGCGTCGTCGAAGATACGACCAATCTGCTGCTCAATCTCAAGGGACTTCCGATCAAGCTGAACACCGACACGCCGAAAGTGCTGACACTTTCGGTTTCGGGCAGCCGCGAAGTTACTGCCGGCGACATCACGCCTGATGCCGACGTCGAGATTCTCCAGCCGGAATATCACATCGCGACGCTCACCAAGCGCGACGCCAAGATCTCGATGGAGATCGGGATCGAAAAGCATCGCGGTTACGTTACCGCCGACCGTCAGCGCAACGTCGAGCACATGATCGGTCTCATTCCGATGGATTCGATCTTCTCGCCGATTCGCAAGGTGAATTTCACCGTTGACGACACGCGCGTCGGTCAATCGGTGGATTTCGATCGCCTGACGCTCGAAGTTGAAACGAACGGGTCGATCACGCCGGATGACGCCTTGACGACCGCGGCACAGATCTTTACCGATCAGATGCAGCTCTTCATCGACTTCTCGACCGAAGAGAAACCCGTTGCGACGGCACCGGCTTCTGAATGGGATATCCCCGTTGAGACGCTCAACCTTTCCGTGCGCTCGTTCAACTGTCTCAAGCGGGCGGGCATCTCCAAGGTCTCGGAGCTGCTCGATATGACGGAAGACGAGATCATCAAAATGCGCAACTTCGGCAAGAAGTCTCTCGACGAGATCAAGGCCGTTCTCGATGAAAGGGGCCTGTCGCTGCGTCAATCGTAGCGACGAGCAAAACCCGCATGCCGCATCAGATAGCAAACAAACGCCTCTCACGCACCGACGGACACCGCAAGGCGCTGCTGCGCAACCTTGCAACGTCGTTCTTTCTGCACGAGCGGATTGAAACGACGACGACCAAGGCGAAGGAAACGTCGAAGATCGTCGATCGCCTGATCACGCAAGCGCGGCGTGGAGATTTGCATTCGCGGCGTTTGGTTGCGGCGTACTTGCTCGATCCCCGCGTCACAAAGAAACTCTGCGAACAGATTGCACCGTCGCTCAAAGATCGGCCGGGCGGCTACACGCGTATCACGAAGACGCGCGTCCGCCCCGGTGATGCCGCCGAGCTTGCGGTACTCGAACTCGTAAGGGAGTAATCGTATCCGGCTTCAGGCCGAATCGCTCAGTCTCCACCCCGTCACGCGCGAGCTCATCGCCGATACAATCACGCCGATCTCCGCGTACATCGCCCTGGCCCAACCGGGGCGTTCGTGTCTTTTGGAAAGCGTCGAAGGGACGGAGCGCATCTCGCGCTTCTCGCTGATCGGCCTCGACTATCTCGAGGCTCGCTCATTCGAGGCTGCTGAGAATCTGTTGGGCGAGATTCGCGCGATGATCGGGCGCTACAAGATGAGCGCTGCCGACGTCCCGTTTCCGGGTGCCGCGGTGTGCATTTTTTCGTACGACGCCTCACGTTCGCTCGAGCGCATCGGCCCCAAACCACCCGCCGATCTAACGTTCCCCGATGCACTCGTCCTAATTCCGGGGACATGGGTCGTATTCGACCACTTCACGCACAAGACGACGCTCGTCGGTTTCGCGCGCGAGGAGCAGGAACGCGACGCGGTCGGTGCGCGCCTTGACGGTTATGTCGCGCGCCTGTTGGAGGCAAAACCGTCGACGCCAGCAAGCGTGGGCGCAAATGGAACCGTTCGGCAATCGCTGAGCAAGCCGGAATATCTCGAACGCGTCGCGCGTGCGAAGGAATACATCTACGAGGGCGACGCGTACCAATTGCAAGTCGGCATTCGTTTCAGCGCGGAAATCGCGGGCGGCAGTGCCTTCGACTTCTATCGGCAGATTCGCGCGCGGAACCCGTCGCCGTACATGTTTTTTATCGAGACGAACGACTGGGCGATTTTCGGCGCATCGCCGGAGTTCTTGGTTCGCCTCGATGGAGATAAAGCACGCATTCGTCCGCTGGCAGGGACGCGTTCGCGCGGCGACGATACGGCGAGCGACAACGCGATCGCCGTCGAGCTGCTCGCAAACGAAAAGGAGCGCGCGGAGCACGTTATGCTGGTCGATCTCGGCCGAAACGATCTCGGCGCGGTCTCGGCGACCGGGACGGTGCACGTCGATGAGCTGATGATCATTGAACGCTATTCGCACGTGATGCATATCGTATCCAACGTCGTCGGCCGGCTTCGCCCGGACAAAGACGCGCTCGATCTCTTTGCGGCGGCATTCCCCGCCGGTACGGTGACCGGTGCTCCAAAGATTCGAGCCATGCAGCTGATCGACGAACTCGAGCCGGTCGCGCGCGGCTTCTATGCCGGAAGCGTCGCGCATATCGATTTCGACGGTGACATGGATTCGTGTATCGTGCTGCGATGCGTCGCCGTCTCAAACGGGCGCGCGTATTGGCAAGCCTCCGCCGGCATCGTCGCCGACAGCGAACCGGAAGCCGAGTACGCCGAGATCCTTCACAAGACGGCAATCGTCCGAAACGTGCTGGGCCTTTAAAATGCGCATTCTGCTTGTCGATAATTACGACTCGTTCACGTACAATCTCGCGCATCTCTTCGGCAAAGCTGGAGCCGATGTCGAGGTCTTGCGGAACGACGATCCTACGCTCGACGAATCAAAGATGCGTACGTACGACGCGACGGTGTTTGGCCCGGGGCCGGGACGGCCCGAAGATGCCGGCGTGACCTGCGCTCTCATTCGTAGCGCCGCGCATGATGCGCATCCGGTACTCGGCGTGTGTCTGGGCGCGCAAGCGATCGGTCTCGTCTTCGGTGGCATTGTCGATCATGCGCCGCGGCTTATGCACGGAAAGATATCAGCGATTACACACGACGGAACGTCGATCTTCGACGGACTCCCCTCGCCGTTCGGCGCGACGCGATATCACTCACTATGCGTCACCCCGCAGTCGTTCCCAACCCAGTTGCGCACCCTCGCAACGAGCGAAGACGGTGTGATTCAGGGTGTCGCGCATCGCGAGCTGCCGATTTACGGCGTGCAGTTTCATCCGGAATCGGTGCTGACCGAACATGGCGAGCGATTGGCCAAGAACTTTATGGAGATCGCAAGCCGGTGACGCCGCTGGGCGACCTACTTCGCCAAGTCATTGCACGCGAAGACCTCAGTACCGAGCAAATGAGCGAAGTCTTCGGTGCAATCATGGACGAGAAGATCACCGCAGTACAGGCCGCTGCGTTCGTTGTCGCACTTGCAACCAAAGGCGAATCGGTTTGCGAAGTTGTCGGCGCTGCGCGTGCAATGCGGGAGCGCAGTTTGCGCGTAGAACACGACCTGGACGTCGTTGACGTCTGCGGGACCGGCGGCGACGCTGCCCGTACGATCAACATCTCGACCGCGGTCGCGTTTATTTTGGCCGGTGCCGGCCTGCGTGTTGCAAAGCACGGGAACCGGGCAGCTTCGAGCAGCTGCGGGAGCGCCGACGTCTTGGAAGCAGTCGGTGTGCGGATCGACGTTTCGCCGGAAGAAGCTGCCCGACAGCTGCGGGACCACCACGTCGCGTTTCTCTTTGCGCAGCACTACCATCCGGCAATGCGTGCGGTAGGGTCGATCCGGCGCGAGCTTGGAGTGAGAACGATTTTCAACATGCTTGGCCCCCTCACGAATCCGGCGGGCGCCAAACGACAAGTGATCGGGGTCCCGGTCGAGCACTGGGTCCCGCTCCTCGGCGAAGCGCTACGCGAACTTGGCTCCGAAGCCGGCGCGATCGTTCATGGGGCGAACGGTTTGGATGAGATCGCGGGCGACGGACCGACGCGGGTCTATCAATTCGATGCGTCCGGAGCGCGCGAATGGATGCTTAATCCTCGCGACTACGGAGTTTCGGCCTCGCTCGAGCAACTGCGCGGTGGCGACGTGCGCACGAATGCTCAGGCACTGCTCGCGATTCTGGGAGGGGAGCGCTCTCCGCGGGCGGACGTCGTATGTCTGAATGCTTCGCTCGGGTTCGTCGTCGGGGGACGCGCCCGCTCGATCGACGAGGGTCTGGTTCTTGCCCGTAACACTATCTCGGAGGGGGATGCTCTTCGAGCGTTGGATGCGCTTCGTAGTCGTCCGCAAGTGGAGTCTGCGTAAATGACCGACGTCGATATTCTCGCCAAGCTGTATGCGTCGAAAGCAGCTGTTCTCGAACGCGAACGCAAAACGGAACCGCTCGAACGTATCGAAGCGCGCGCGGAGTCGCGCCTGCACGCGCGCCGCTCGTTTCGCGGTGCGCTGGAGCGCTCGCGCGGACCGGCGATCATCGCCGAGATCAAGCGTGCATCGCCTTCGCGCGGCTTGATCGTGCGCGACCTCGACCCCGCTGCAGTTGCGCAGCGTTTTGCAAAGTCGGGCGCCGACGCAATCAGCGTACTTACCGAGACCGATCATTTTCTTGGCGATCTTGCCTATCTCGATCAAGCGCGCGATGCGGCTCCGCTTCCGATCTTGCGCAAAGATTTTCTGAACGATCCTTACCAAGTGGCGCAGTCGGCGGCTTATGGTGCCGATGCAATTCTCGCGATCGTCTCCGGTATCGACGATGCGACGCTCGCGATGCTCTTGCGCGAAGCGCGCCGCTGGCAGTTGGACGTCCTCGTCGAGATTCATGATGAAGGGGAGCTCGAGCGCTCGCTTTCCGCGGGTGCAACCCTGCTCGGCATCAATACCCGCGATCTGCGAACGTTCGAGACGAATCTTGCAGTTGCCGAAGAACTGCTACCCCGTGTACCGGCGGGTGTGCTGGCGATCAGCGAAAGCGGGATCAACTCTACGGAAGATACACGCGATCTGATCGCCGCCGGCGCACGCGGTTTCTTGATCGGCGAAACGTTGATGCGAGCATCCGATCCGGCCGAGCTGATCGGCGGAATCAAGGCGGTCCCGGCTCTCCACTGACACGCATCAAGATCTGCGGTTGCGTATCCGACGACGATGCCGCGCTCGCGCTCGACGCGGGTGCCGACGCGATCGGATTCATCTTCGCTCCGAGCGATCGGCGGGTCTCAATCGACGTCGCCGGCGGCATCGCCTCGCGCCTGCCACCTTTTGCGACGATTTTCGGCGTGTTTGTCGATCCGAGCGACGAGGATGTGCGACGAGCGCAAGAAGCCATCCCCGGCCTTCGGCTGCAGTTCAGCGGTGACGAGCCACCCGCGCTTTGTGAACGTCTCGCGGGTTCGGTCTACCTAAAGGCGCTGCACCTCGGCGGGCCAGAGGGTGAGGCTAGCCAGTTCGCGCGGACAGCCGAATACACGCGCGGGATTCCGCTTTTCGACGCGTGGCATCCCAGCAAGCGTGGTGGGACTGGCATCACATTTGCTTGGTCGGACCTCGCTACGGCATTAAAGCCCGCTTTCTTTGCAGTTTCAGGCGGCCTTACGGCCGAAAACGTCGGCGAATGCATTCGGCTTTTGAGGCCGAATGCGGTCGACGTAAGGTCCGGGGTCGAAAGCGGCGGTCGGAAAGACGAAACAAAGGTACGCGCGTTCGTACGCGCGGTGAGGGAGGCAGATGCACAAGCCTGACGAGCGCGGATATTTTGGCGAATTCGGTGGACGTTGGGTCCCCGAAGTTCTCGTCAAGCCGCTCGCGGACGTTGAGACCGCAATGTCGGAAGCATTTGCCGATCCGTCGTTTTGGGATGAATTTCATGGCTTGCTCAGCGAGTATGTCGGAAGACCGTCACCACTGACAACCGCAAAGCGTTTCGCACAACCGCGTCAAGCGACGATCGTCTTCAAGCGCGAAGATCTCAATCATACTGGCGCGCATAAAGTCAACAACACGATCGGTCAAGCGCTGCTCGCAAAGCGCATGGGTAAGACCCGTTTGATCGCAGAGACGGGAGCCGGACAGCACGGCGTAGCCGTTGCGACAATCGGCGCAAAACTAGGTTTACCAGTCGACGTGTACATGGGCGCAATCGATGTTGAACGTCAATCGCTGAACGTATACGTGATGAAACTGCTGGGTGCGACCGTTCACGAAGTGACGGGCGGGACCCAGACGCTCAAAGACGCAACGAACGAAGCATTCCGCGTCTGGGCGGCACAGTGTGACGATACGTTCTATGTGATCGGAAGCGTCGTCGGTGCGCATCCGTATCCGTTCATGGTCCGTGAGTTCCAGCGCATCATCGGCGACGAAGTTCGCGTGCAATGTCAAGGGAAGTTCGGTCGCCTTCCGAGCGACATCATTGCGTGCGTCGGTGGCGGCAGCAACGCAATGGGCATTTTCACCGCGTTCATCGACGATCGCACCGTCAACTTGTGGGGTGTTGAGGCTGCCGGCAAAGGACTCAATACGCCCCAGAACGCGGCCGCACTCGCCGCTGGTTCGATCGGCGTGTTGCACGGCTCGCGCTCGTACATGTTGCAAACGAGTGATGGTCAAGTGCGTCCGACGCATTCGGTCAGCGCCGGCTTGGATTATCCCGGCGTTGGTCCCGAGCACGCCTTCTTGAAGGACAGCGGCCGCGCAAAGTACGTCGCGGTAACGGACCAAGAAGCGCTTGCAGCGTTCCGCGCTTGTGCAAGCACCGAAGGAATTATTCCGGCCCTCGAGTCGGCGCACGCGCTCGCGTATGCGGAAAAGTTAGCCAAAGAACGCGGCGAGGAGGCGCTCATCGTGGTGAACCTGAGCGGTCGTGGAGACAAGGACGTCACGCTGATCGAAAAAGCCGAAGCTGAAGCGATGTTCAGCGAAGCGGTGCCGGCGTAATGGCAACCGCACTCGACGAGGCGTTCTTAAAGGCCAAGAAAGACGATCGCTGTGCGCTGATCGGATATGTCGTTGCCGGGGATCCCGATATGGAAACCAGCCGGGCCGTTATCGATGCGATGGTCGAAGCCGGCGTTGACATCGTAGAGCTCGGAATTCCCTATAGCGATCCGCTCGCCGACGGCCCGACGATCGCGGCGGGCGGCCAGCGGGCCATTGCAGCGGGTGCGAACATCGATGGCGTGATGCGTCTGGTAGGACAGACGAAAGCGCCCGTCATCCTGTTCACCTACGTGAATCCGATCTTACAATACGGTATCGAAAAGTTTGCGATGGGGGCGAAACGTTACGGTGCCATCGGGGTGATTATCCCGGATGTGCCGCTCGAAGAGCTCGATCCGATTCGCGAAGTGATTCGCAAGAATGGCTTGATCATGCCGATGCTCGTTTCACCGACGACACCGGACGAACGGATGCGCAAGATTGCAAGCGAGAGTGAAGGCTTCACGTATCTGGTCTCGCGCCTCGGCGTCACCGGGGCAAAAGACGCGCCCGACACGACCTCCGTGCGTGCGCAACTGGAGAAGCTGCGCAAGATGACGGGACGTCCGATCGCGGCCGGCTTCGGGATCAGCAAAGCGCCGCACATCGTTGCCGTGCGCGACTACACCGACGGCGTGATCATCGGAAGCGCTATCGTCGACGCCTACGCGGCGGCGAAAGGTGCGCCCGCAGCGGCAGCCGCAGCCACGCGCGTCGTGCGTTTGTTGCGTCTCGCGTGCAAGCGTGCGCCCGCAGCTGCGGCCGCAACATAAAGGTTAGTTGTTCTTCGGAACAGTCGGGAGATTATCGTGGCTCCACTCCATCCAGGAGCCGTCGTAAACCGCAACATCCGTAAAACCGGCCTCTAACAGCGCGAGATACGAACCCGCCGCACCGACACCGCTGCCGCACGAAACGATCGTCCGTTTATCGGGATCGAGACCGCGCGTGAGTTCTTGCAAGCGCTGCGCCGAAGCGATCCGTCCGCCGCGAGCGTCTTCGAGAAGGGCGGATGCAGACAGACGGCGTGCGCCCTTGATGTCGCGATCGCGCGTTGCGTAGGTGCCGTCGCGTTGCGTCTCCAGTAGCTGCGCATCGCTCGAGCCGCCGGAGACGGCCAGGACTTCGTCTTTGCCCGCGCGCAATTCGGGACGCACTTTCGGCGTAAAGTGTTTCGCTGCGATCGTGGGAATGTCGCGCACGATCGGCTGTCCCGCTGCGATCCAATCGCGAATCCCGCCGGCTAAAATTAAGGCGTCGTCATGGCCATAGTAGCGCAGCATCCACACCATGCGTGCCGCGTAGGGAACGTTGCCTTCGTCGTACGCGATGACGCGCGTACGATCGCCGATACCCGCTTTGCCGATAACGTCGGCGAACCGCTCGGGCGGCGCGACGCGCGCGGCGTATGGTGTCGAGAGATCGTGGAGATCTTCGGCGTAATCAAGGAAGATCGCGCCGGGAATGTGGCCTTTCGCGTATTGATCGCGTCCGCTCTCGAGTACCTGACCGGGTGCGCCGTGAGGCGTGCTGCGCGTATCGACGGTAACGAGGTTCTCGTCGTGCAGATGTTTGGCGAGCCAATCGGCCTCTACGAATAAATTCATTCTAACGGCGCTCCGCCCCAGGCTCCGCGCCCCCCATGCTTCGCATGGGGCCCCCAAGCCAGCGAGCCCATAAACATTTCCACCCTATCTCGATTCCCCGAGGGGGCTCGCAACAACAGTCTTCTTGCTGCCACCTAAATCAAATCTTCTTTCTGCCTCGTCGGCGATGTAGCGAGCGATTGCGAGTGACGATGTTGCGCCTGGTGAGGGCGCATTGCGGACGTGCACGATGCCTTCGGCACCGTCGAAGATAAAATCGTCGACGAGCTCACCGTCGGCACTCATCGCTTGCGCGCGCACACCCGAGGGCCCCGGCAAGCAATCGTCAGGCTGCAGCTCCGGAATGTAGCGTTGCAACGCTTTGACGTATGCCGTGCGGCTTAGATCGCGGTACATCTCGCCTGCGCCGGTTTGCCAATACTTCATTGCGAGCTTCAAGAAACCCGGATATGCGACGGCATCGATAAGCTCTTTCGGGTTGATGTCGGAGAAGCGGTAACCTTCGCGCGCGAACGCGAGCACGGCGTTTGGTCCGAGCCAAACGTCGCCGTCCATACGCGGCGTGAAGTGTACACCGAGAAACGGAAAGGCCGGATCGGGAACCGGATAGATGTTGCCTTTAACGAGATAACGCTTTTCCGGGCGCAGGATCAGATAGTCGCCGCGAAACGGAACGATTTTTGGATCGCGCGCTCCGCCCGTCATACGTGCAAGCTTGTCGGAATAGAGTCCGGCGCACGTGATCGCCGCAGTCGCTTCGACATTCCCGGCCGGCGACTCTAATACCGTCGTTCCATTGCGGCGCTCGACACCGGTGACTTCATGCGAGAGAAAGAGCTCGCCGCCCATCGCGCGGACGTCTTCGGCATACGCATGCGCGACGACACGGTAGTCGACGATGCCGGTAACCGGCGAAGATATTGCGCGCACGCCGCGAGCGTGCGGTTCGCGCTCTTTGATTTGCGCCGCGTCGAGCAGTTCGAGTCCCTCGACGTCGTTTTGTTTCCCGCGTTCGAGCAAATCCAGAAGACGCGGGATCTCGTTTTCTTCCGTCGCGACGATCAATTTGCCGACGCCTTTGTATGGAATCCCACGCTCGTCGCAATAACGCCACAAGAGGCGGCGGCCTTCGACGCACAATTTTGCTTTGAGCGAGCCGGGCTTGTAGTAAATCCCGGAATGGATCACGCCGCTGTTGTGGCCGCTCTGGTGCTGGTGCCAGTCGGCTTCCTTCTCGACGTTGGCCAGGCGCAAGCCGGGGAAACGCCGGAGCAGCTCGCGGGAGGTTGCCAGCCCAACGATCCCGCCGCCAACGATCGCTACATCGTACTTCACGTAGGCGGCGTTTCTCCGTGCCGGGCGCAGAGCACTTCGCCGCCGCGGGTAGAAGAAAAGCGCATATGGCGACGACAGCAATCCGGGCCGTAGGCCCGTTCCGAAATGAAGTGATCCGCGATTTCAAAGACCCGGCCGATCGCGCTTCACTCCAGGCCGCTTTGGAGCGCGCTAAAGCGCGCTTAGGTGCACGCTACCCGCTTGTGATCGACGGCAAGAAGATCGAGACAAAGGCGTCCTTACGTTCGATCAATCCGGCGCATCCGGCTCAAGTGATCGGCGAGGTAGCCTCGGCGTCGCTCGAACAGGCGAACGAGGCCGTCGACGTGGCGTTCCGTCGCTTTGCAACCTGGAAAAATACGACCGTGCAAGAGCGCGCAGAGATTCTGTTTCGCGCGGCGGATCTCGTCCGGACGCGCCGCGACGATTTCAACGCGTTGCTCGTGCTTGAGGTCGGGAAGAGTTGGCCCGAAGCTGACGCGGATACGGCCGAAGCGATCGATTTCATGGAATTCTACGCGCGCGAAGCATTGCGCTACGACAAGCCGGCGGCGCTCGTCCCGATCAGCGGCGAGGACAATGTGCTGCGCTACATTCCGCTTGGCGTCGGGATCGTGATTCCGCCGTGGAATTTTGCTTTCGCGATCATGGCGGGGATGACGACTGCAGCGCTCGTCACGGGCAACACGGTCGCGCTCAAACCATCAAGCGACGCCGCGGTGATCGCAGCGGTGTTCGTGGATCTCTTGCACGAGGTTGGTTTGCCGCCGGGCGTCGTCAATTTCGTTCCGGGATCGGGACGCACGATCGGCGACGCGCTCGTCGCACATCCGAAGACCCGCTTCATCGCGTTCACGGGTAGTAAGGAAGTCGGGCTCCACATCAACGAGCTCGCCGCGAAGACGCAGCCGGGACAAAAGTGGATCAAGCGCGTCATCGCAGAGATGGGCGGTAAGGATTCGATCGTCGTCGCGGCCGATGCCGATTTGGAGAAGGCGGTCGAGGGCGTCGCCGTCTCGGCCTACGGGTTCCAGGGCCAGAAATGTTCGGCGTGCTCGCGAGCCATCGTCGAGGCCCCGGTCTACGATGAGTTCCTCGAGCGGCTGCGCAAGCGGATCGGGACGATCGCGACCGGCGACCCGGCTCGGCCGGAGACGTACATGGGACCGGTCATCAATGAAGGTGCCCGCACATCGATCCTCGGCTATATCGAGGTCGGTAAGCGCGAGGGCCGGTTGCTCGCCGGCGGGGAGCCGATCGAAATGGACGGCGGCTACTACGTCCCGCCGACCCTGATCGCCGACGTTGCCCCGACCGCGCGGATCGCCCAGGAAGAGATCTTCGGCCCGGTCCTAGCGGTGATCAAAGCCGGGAATTTCGACGAGGCGCTCGAGATCGCGAACAACACCGAATTTGGCCTGACCGGGAGCGTCTACTCAAAGGATGAGAAGAAGCTCGAGCGGGCCTCGAGCGAGTTCTTCGTCGGGAATCTCTACCTTAATAGGAAGTCCACGGGCGCGATGGTTGGCGGGCACCCCTTCGGGGGCTTCAACATGAGCGGCACCGATTCGAAGGCCGGGGGATACGACTACCTCTTGCTCTTTTTGCAGGCCAAGGCAATTTCGAGGAAAGTTGGCTAGCCGGGAACGCCGGAAGGCCCTCCGGCGTTGTATATAAGGAAGAAGCGGCAGGGGCGCCGAGGGGGCGATTTCCTCACAAGGCATCCACAGACCGCGTCCACAGAATTCTATGGCGCACGAATTGATGACACCACGCCTGATCGGTGCGGTCAGTGATCCGGCCCGAGGTGGGTCTGGTGTTTGGGTTTGTTCCTTGAAAACTGAACAGTGCAGTAGCGCATAAGTCTGTGGGTCTCCGACCCGCCGTTAGACTGAAAGCGCCGAAAGGCGTTTTTTCATTTCTCTCGGCGGATCATGAGATTATTTTGGTGCTGCTCAAAGCGTGAACTAACCGGCTCCACCGGTTTTACGCAATGACAGCCCGTACAACAATTTATGACGAGCGCTCTTCTTTTAAGAGAAGAGCGTGATTCGGTGTAGCGCATCGAATCGAAATCGTCGGCGCTGATTTAGAGCCTAACAAAGGCTCCGTAAGATTACTTATGGAGAGTTTGATCCTGGCTCAGGATTAACGCTGGCGGCGTGCCTAACACATGCAAGTCGAACGAGGTAGCAATACCTAGTGGCAGACGGGTGAGTAA
>JBEKPS010000011.1:0-64193 GCA_049520515.1 Vulcanimicrobiaceae bacterium | reverse complement strand
CGCGAGCGCCCGCACAAGGCCTTGGGCTGGAAGACGCCCGAGGAGTTCGCGCGCTCGTTCGCGACTACCCCAACCACGCCAACTCTCCACCTATCCTCGGTGGCATGATGGGGATACCGTCAACGGCCATCTACTGCATAGATGAACCGGAATCGCATATGAACACGCGACTCCAGGGTGCACTCCTGGACGAACTCTTAGCGATTATTCCGCCCAACGCGCAGCTGTGGATCGCCACTCACTCGATTGGTATGTTGAAACGAGCGAGATCGCTGGCAAAAGAAGACAGCGCGAGCGTTACGTTCTTAGAGTTTGACGGATACGACTTTGGATCGCAGGTAACATTGAACCCATCCGTGCCTAATCGGGGCCTCTGGGAGCGCGTGTTGAATGTTGCTGTAGCCGATCTTTCCGAGTTGGTTGCACCCTCGATTGTAATAGTATGTGAAGGCTCGCCAGCCGGTGCCAACGCCGGCAGGAACGCGGATCACGATGCAAGATGCTACGAGAAAATATTCAGCGGTGTGGTCGACGACGTTAAATTTGTTTCTGGAGGCAGCTCGAAAGATATTGAGAGCGATCGCCAAGGTTTTCTGACCGTCATGGCTACGCTAGCCAAGGGCATTGACGTCCGACGCGTTCGTGATCGTGACGATCTTTCGAATCACGAAGTTCTTGAGCTCGAGAGGAAAGGAGTGAGAGTTCTCGGGCGTCGCGCGTTGGAAAACTACCTTTATGATGACGAAGTACTCCAGGCGCTCTGTAACCGCTATGGGAACCCTGCCGCGTTCGCGGACGTGAAGAAGGCCCTTGAGGACTCACTGAAGGCCAGTGTCCAAAGAGGCAACCCAGCTGACGATATCCGATCAGCTGCCGGCGAAACGTACAACGGTATTCGAGCGACACTAGGATTAAGGCAAACTGGCGGTGACGCTAGGGCGTTTGAGAGGGACGTTTTGGCCGACCTATTGACGTCCGAAATGACCGTCTACTCTGAACTGCACAAGTGTGTCCTAGGATGAGAACCCGACGAACACTACAGAATCCGATGGCCGTTCCGCGGTCCGCTCTGCAGCCCAGTCTTCTTGGGAACATGCTCGCCTTTGTCGGCCCTCGAGAGGGCTAGTCGAGCGGTTCTATATGGAGCTCGCCGAGGCAGTGCTCCTTTTAGTGGACGGGCTCAATTCTAAACGGCACCAATGGGATAAAGAGCACCTTAGTCCTTTGTTTAGTTACCTACCAGAGAAGCGAGTGCGAAACCGCTATCCGGACGCGATGTTGGCCACGTGTAAGTAATCACATCTGAAGGAACGCTTGTTATCGGCACCCCGAAGATTGAGCCGGCCAAGGGCGCAGGCAAATCGAATGTTCCGTTAGCTCCGCCGATCGAAATAGTACCGCTTATTTCAACTCGCGAGGTGTCCTTGGGTACCGAAACCTTGAAAGGCTGGCCGTAATTAACGTCTTGTGTAATTACGGTGTCCGAATCGCCAACAATCTCATATTTCGATTCTTTAGCTCCAAAATCTAGCTGTACCGGATAACTCGTAGTTTGTTCCATACAATTTAACGTCGTTCCATTATTTTGTATATTACAACCCGAGCCTTGCGACCATCCACAGGTGTTATTGGCCGACTGACAACCCTGAACTTGCCACGTTGTAAATATCACGTCATTAAGGCTGGGGCTGGTCGTTCCACCTCCGCCAGTGCCCCAGGATGCTGATACCTGGCACGGAGGACTGGGATGGCCCGCGCAATTTCCCGTAAGCGCCATATAGCCCGTGCTAAAGGCCCATCCGATGTCTGCCCAGCCATATACGGGTCGAGTGTAGCGCACGGTAACTGTACCTGCATCTAAGGAGTAAAGCGCCAACTTCAATGGGACTGCGAGATCGGTATGGCCCCAGCCGCCCTTGTTAAAAAATTGGCGCGGATATAGATGGTCGTTGTGAATCGTAAGAACCGCATCCGCAAAGATAGCCGCTTTGGCAGCAAAAAGACGATCGATGCTCGCTGACGCCAAACTCAGAGATTCAACGTTTCGCCGAACAGAACTCGCGACGAGCGGTACATCCTGGCCATTGACTTTCAAAGAATACGTGGTTCGGTCCGTGTTGTCGGTTAAACCCATGTGCGATCCGACCACTACGAGCTGATACGATCCGCCCTGCACCATGACCGTGCCGGCCACAGCTTGCACGAAAATCGGCTGCTGCGTGACAAAAGGAAGGTTGTTCTCCAGTCCCGAGACGTCTACGACCGTCACGTTTTGCAAGAGCCACGCATTTGCATATGCAGCATTTTGAGCAGTCTGACTAGCCTGCCAGGCCGTTGCCAGTGCTACTTGTTCATCATGGCTCAATTGCCCGAATACGGTATTCGATTGACTCGTGAGAAGATCGTTTGAGTTTGCGAGCAAAATGTTCATTTGATTGCCCGCCTGAAATTCCAACATGGAACCGTTTGAAGAGGCCTGATTGATCAGATTGGATCCCGTAGTCTGAATTTGCGACATTATGCCGCCGACCGTTAGACTTCCAATTGCCCCAGACACATCGCTAATAATGTCAGCATTCACCGGCGTCGGTGCGAGACACCGCGCGAACATTGCCGCAAGAAGTAACGGCAAAGAAAGTGACTGACAAACCCGCTGCAGTCGCACAGTTCTACACCCTTCTTCAGAGAAAGTAACCGAGATACACTCAGATGGAAAAACAATTCGCCGCCGACTGCGTTCTTCCGGCTCGATTTGCACGATAACCGGCTCAAAAAGTGTCGACATTCCACGTGGCGGTTCCGTGGCTGTTCGGCACGAATTAAATGGCGTGCCGATTCTCCCGCCGGTAATAGATCCGCAAAACATTCTCGTCATTGTCGAGCAGGTCAAGGGACCTCTGCAAATGCTCGGGGACCACGTTGCCTACGACCTTGTTAAGGCCGGTTGTTTTCGGCTCTGGGACAGAATAAAGAACGACCCCGTTGGGGCGAAAGGAGCTGCCGTTAGGAATGCGGTTGCATACAGCGAGGAGTTGGCGGAGCGCATTGTTCGCTTTCGTGACGAAGAGAAGCTGACCAACGAACAAATCGAACATGCGCTCTCGAGTCCATCGGTCGCGCGCGTCCTCGAGGCGGCGATTATTACGGCGAGCACGACCGACTCGACGGAAGTTCATCGCGATCTTGCAACGATAGTTGCTGCGCGCCTCGCGTCCTCCGACGGTTCAACGCTCAGTAACCTTCTACACGACGCCTGCATCAAGGTCGAGTCACTAAATGCGCGGCAACTTCACGTACTCGCCTACATTGAGGCGGTGCGCTATCTGGTGTACCCCCAGCATGACGCGTCACTGCTACCAGAGGAGCAATTCAAATCTTTACTTGGCGAGGTAGCGAAGATTGCGGCTGCAGTTGGCGAGCCGCGTATAGAATATCTTGATGCTCAGTACTTTGAAGCGCTCGGCGTCGGAAGGCATCGCCCTATGGGAGCGCGCTTCGGGAGTAGCGACGATTACCTAAGCTTAGCGCAGGCCATGAATCCGCTGCAGCAGCCGGGGCTCGAAATCGCTGTGGAATTGAAAGACGCCTTTGGTTGGTACCAAAGGGCGACGGAACTATCGCTCGACCATTTGACGGTGCACAACGTGACGCTATCTCTTGTCGGGAACCTCATCGGATTGATAGCTTTCTGTCGCCTAGCTAATAAGGAAGCTGATCTCTCGTTCTTTGAGCTAAAAACCGAGGACGCTGTGATATGAAATCCGATGACATGAGAAAGAACTTCTTCGATCTAGCTGTCGGAGACGTGTTACGCGCGATTCGTGGACGCTCGTTGATGGGCGCAAACACGCTAAGCCTTTGCGTGCTCGATTACTTAGCGTACTTGGCGTCGGCGAAACCGGGCGGTATCGAAGAAAACTACAAAGCGGTTGTTGATGGCTTTCTTAAGCAGATCGACGCTCGCTATGACTCTGCGAAGATTTGGGCGCTGCGATGCTCCCTTGTGCACACATATGCCGAGGCGAAAGCCATGAAAAAGGCTGGCCTCGACGGCTTTTATTTTATGCACCTGACGCCAGAATTTCAGTTCTCCGGGCCGAGCAATGAACTTCGCCTCAATTCCGACACTTTTGTTGCGGACGTCGTATGGTCGGCTCACCTGGTTTTTAATGCTTACCACGGCGCCACCAAATTCGAGGAGCGAGGAAATTCGCTTGTAGTTATTGCAGGCGCGCCTAGTGTCTCGTCATCGCGCACCTTTGCAAGTTTTGATGCAGCATTGAGTGTGTTTGACAACGGAAACCCAAAGCTGACGGATCTTCGAACGGCTGTTTCGAGCCTGTACAGTCTATAGTGCCGCGTACATCCTCGATTTTGAAAAGCGAGGCGGCGCCGCGATGTCGATTTAGTTTTGTCGTCACCAAATCCACGTATGAGACTTGACCGAATGGCATCCCAGCATTCTCGCGAAGCGCGCGCTTCATTGATGCACTCTTCTAGCGAATCCAGCCAATCTAGCTCTGACAGGTCACAGGGCGAAGTCGTCATGTCCTGGCGAGTCCCCGGACGTTTGCCATTTTTAGACGAGGGTGATCGAATTGTCGCGACGGGGCGCTACATTTCGCCTGATCCCCAAGGGCCAGCGAAATTCGACTTGCGAATCTCTGAAACGCGATTTGAGCGCACGTTGCCACAAGAAAGCGCTTTGGATATTGGCGTCTGGACACCGCGTCTGCCGATCGCACTTTGAGCGTCCCTACCTTATGGATCGCGACTATCTTTTTACTCGTTACGAGGAAGCTCCGTAGGCGCTAATGGTGTGTTCTACCAATGAGGCCTTCTTTTATATAGTGACAGCACTGGTCACGAGGATGGTCACGAATTTCGCACGCGGAGCCTTGGTCGTATGCCCTCTACCAACGTCGTCCTGACCCCTGTCATCTATTCCGATATTTTTGGCGAACCCGCGAGCCTCGAGAAGCTTGTCGAATTCGTTCGCGTTCCCAACTGGAAATTGGTGGGTACGCGATGCATCGGGATTGCTGCCCTATCCTGGCAGCACGGGATCGAAGATCCCGAACATCAGGCGCGGCTCTTTCGCGAGTTCGGCTACCCGCTTCTCTACGGACCCGGGATCGCTTCAATCATGCAAGATCCGCGTCGACGGCTCTACACGCGAGAGTCGCTGCTTGCGATCTTGCGGATCGCAGCCGTCAACGAGGTTGCGCCTGGGACTTTGCTGTCGGATCTAGAGTTCGCGGATGTATTCCACAAGGCAGTTCTCGCCGCGAATGAGCTGGTCACAAACGAACTCAATCCGGAGAACCCCGTCCACGGAGCCAAGGATTTCCTGGCCACTGAGCTTCGTTCGATCCTCGCGCAGCAGCAGAATCCGCACGACCTGATCGCACGGACCGCCGCGTTCTTTGAATGGAGCGAATCCGCACGCGCGACGGAATATCTCGGCGAACTTCGTCCACGGAGCGATTTCGAATCGTTTACGAGCCTGACGCCTGAAAAATTCGCTGCAGCGACCTATCTGACGCTCGCGCGCGCGGCCAATATGAGAACGTGGAATGACGTTCTGCAGCAGGGAGCAGGGTTCGATCCCGAAACGTGGCTGTCGACTCAGGGAATTACTGACAAAACCGTTATGCAAGCTTGGCTCAGCAGGCACACCGTGAGCATTTCGCAGGCGCGAGGCGCGTGGAGTAAAGAGTCGTCGCTGTCATTCGCTGGAGCTGGGCCGATCTGGAAGACACCGCTGGTTGCCGACGATCTATCATTCATGCCATCGCCGTTCTTCGTCGCAAACATGCTCGGTGATGGGGCGTACTTCGAGTTGTTCGACGGCTACGGCAAACGAAACACCCAATTCTCGACTTTATACGGGCACTTCTTTCAGCATTACGTCGAAGATCGATTCCGCAGCGGTTACGCCGGACGGGCCGACGCTGAATTGTGGGCGGACGTTCCGTTTAGTGGCGGCCGCAGCACCGATGTCATCGTCGCCGAAGATGGAAGCGCCATATTCATCGAAGTAGTCGCAAAACGGATGCAGCTCGTCGGTTCGGTGTTGAAGCTCGATGAATATGTGATTGTGGAGGACTTGCGTCTGGGCGTCATCGAGAAACTTGAGCAGCTACGAGATAACATTGCAGCATTTCGTGCTCGAAATTTGCTACCGGGCGTTCCCCGATTAGAAGGGCAAAAAATATATCCTGTGCTCGTTGCGCCAAATGAGTGGCCAAGAATCTACCTTATCCTGCATCTACTCGAGCAAGAACCGTACAAGTCGTTGCTGGCAGATTGCGAACCGATTGAGTTTCTCGACGTCGGAGAGGTTGAGGTTCTTGAAGCGCAGTTGAAACTGGGCTTGAAGTTCGCTCACTTGCTTGATCGCAAGAACCGCACAACGACGCGCAACCGTTCGCTATCCATGCACAACTACTTGACGGTTGTGGAGCCGGGAACATATCCTATTGCGCGATCGCCAATGCGCGAAAAAGGCGGCGACGTTGCGCGTGCACTGATTGAGCTCGCTAAGGGTTGGAGCAGTTAGCGGGCGAACGAACGCCCTGTGCTGCTCGTTGTTTTCGGCGCGGGCGCTTCCTACGATTCCGCGCCGGATCATTGGCCCAGGACCCCGCTCACCGACGGAGACGTATCGCGTCCGCCGCTAGCGGATCAGCTCTTTGATACCCGAGCAGAGTTCGTTGCAGCGCTGCAAGGCTTTCCCCGTTGCTTGGAGGTTGTGACGAGGCTGCGCCAACGTGCATCGAACGCACGGTTGAATCAGTTCTCGAGGAACTGCAAGACGAATCAGTAGAGGATCCTACCCGCAGCAAGCAGCTCGCAGCGGTTCGATGGTATTTTCATCATATGCTCTGGTACGGACGAGTGGGAGAGATTCGCGGGAAACGTCACCAACTACAGAGCCCTTCTCGACGAGATCAGACACATTCAAAAGAACGCGGGCCAAACGATGCTCGTCACGTTCAACTACGATCGGCTTATCGACCATGCGATGTCCGTTGTCGGCGTCGATATTATGAGCATCGACGACTATATTCGGGACCCTGCATATCGCCTCATCAAACTTCACGGTTCTGTTGACTGTGCCCACCCCGTAACGACTCCCCTTGATGTGTCTTCTGTCCTGAGATCGCCAGACTTTGAGACCGCGAGATGGCTCGCCGAGAGGATGCCAGATCTGGAGCTGGGTGATGAATTTCGCATCGTGCCTCAGCATCCCATGGGGTGGCAGCAAGGATGATACGCCTTTCCAGCCATCGCGATTCCGCTCGTACGAAAAGATAGGTTCGAATGTCCGCAAGCGCACGTGGATTGTCTACGAGAGTCGCTTCCTCTGGTCACTCATTTGCTCATCATCGGGTGGCGCGCTGCTGAGTCTCACTTCATACGAATGCTTCAGGAGCATCTATCGAATAAACCCAAGCTATCGGTCGTGTCTGGAAGCCAACAAGATGCTGGAGATGTTATTCGAACCCTACATCAAGCTGGACTGACTGGAGATCATATTGAATACGTAGACTCAGGGTTCACAAGCTTCGTACGGTCGAGAAAAATCGTCGAATGGTTGCGATCCTAGGTCGAAGAAAATGCGGCAAGGATGTCGTGTTACGGGCGATCTTGCGACGACGGTTTCTACCTTGTGAGCGACGAGAAAGTCGCTTTACGGTGCTCGCACGTTACGTCCAGGCATTTAAACAACGTTCCCAACAGCGGCGTTTAGAGCCGCCTGTGCTTGGTCAAGGAATGGTCACCGACGCCGTTGTACGGGGCCGGCGAGGGTGGGTAGTGACCGTCAGACTTTCGTCACGTCCGTGAGAAGGAATCGAGGAGAATCGACACCAGACGGTATCGATCGACAGCATTATTCGGGTTCGATTCGTGTTGGCGCAGTTCGCCGAGGCGCGAGGAACCATTCGGGGAACCATATCGCAGAATTCAAGAAACTCGGGGAGCCCTACGGAGACTCCGTTTCCTCGTGAGGTAGGCTCTCAGTGTCTCCCGAAGTATCATCCCACAGAGTTGAGGGGCTAGCGCCGGCAACGGCGTGCAGGTTCAAGTCCTGTCTCGCGCACCATCCCGAAATTGTCGAACTTCGGATAACGATGTGAAAATACAACTTGGGCCGGTCTGGCACTTCAACCTTGCCGTCAGAGATCCAGAGAAGAGCGCGCGCCCTGATGAACGATGCGATTATCATCGGGTTCTTCAAAGGTGCACCACATCCGGATGCGTCGACCACATGTCGTTTCATCTCGAGAGCATGCGCGCGCTGCGCGAAGCTACGAGATCGGCCCTACATCGCCGGGCTCGCCGCATATGGGCCTGTGGTTTCACGATCCGGACGGGTACCGCTGGGAGCTTTCGGTTAAAAACGGTGCCGACGGAGCGCTAACTACACCGACTGCGCAGCGCTGAGAATTACTTCGAGCACGCGGTCCGGTTGCGAGAGCATCGGCACGTGGCTCGAATCGAGTTCGGTCGTCTTGGCTTTCATGCGTTTTGCCAGAAAGCGTTCGAGGTTTGGATTGACGGTGTGATCTTTCTTTCCGACGATGTACCAACTCGGCTTGCTCTTCCACGCAACGCCCGGCGCATCGCGCGCGAAGATGTTCGCAGCCGGCGCGCCCTGCGTCGCCCACACAAGCTGCTGCTCAGTCGCCGAGAGATCGCCGCAAAAATACTGTAAGCCTGCTTTGGTCAGCCAGATACGTCCATCGACGACTTTAATGTGCTTGAGCACGTCGGTCGCGGGGAACTTCGCCTGGATGCTCTGCGATGTTTCGCCGGCAGCAGTATCGGGAGCAAGCGCATTGATGTAAACGAGCGCTTTTACTCGCGGGTCGGTTCCAGCAGCCGTGATCACCGTGCCGCCATATGAATGTCCAACAAGTACGATAGGACCCTTCACCACGTCCATCGCCCACTTGACAAAAGTGACGTCGTTTTCCGGAGTATTGAGCGGGTACTGCGCGGCAATGCAATCGTAGCCTTGCGCTTGCAACGGCCCCATCACTTTGCTAAAGCACGAGCCGTCGGCCCAAAGACCGTGACAGAAAACTATGCTCGGCTTGCCCATTTGCGCCGAAGCAAAGGAGTTGCCCGCTGCGGCTGCACCGATCGCTCCCGCGCTCGCCGCAAGAAATTGACCGCGCTTGATACTGGTTTTCGAACGCATACTATCACTCCCATCCATCTCGTACAGGGTTGGTTCATTTCAGGTCTGATTAGGTTTTTGCGTTGACGTTCAAGCTTCGAAGCCCCTTGCGGCACCATAAGAGCTGCTTCCGCGGTTTGCGGAGGGGCTAGCGCCGGCGGCGTGCTGTTGCCGCTCAAGGGGCGGCGTAGCAAGCCGCTGAAAGCGCGCCGAGCGTTTGGCTTATATACCGAGGAGGCTCCTGGACGTCCCCTTGATATCTGCTATTGCCGGCTCGTGGCGCTCGCTCGTTGTTCGCGGAGTCCTCGTCATTGCACTGGGGATCGCGGCGCTCGCATTTCCTTCGCAGACGATCTGGATCGTAGGGGCGTTCGCGCTGTACGCGATCGTTCACGGTGCAATCGATATTGCGATGGTCTTTCGCAGCCCGGGGGAAGCGACTCACGCGGTACTCGTGTTTCTCGAGGGCGCGATTTGGGTCGCCGGCGGTGCAGCGACGTTTCATTGGTTGACGAGCGCGTTTACGCTCGGCTATGTCGTGGCGTTTTGGGCACTGGGCTTGGGCGCGGTCGCCGTGGTCATCGCCGTGGCTGCCTGGGGGCATTTGCCGGATGCTTGGATGCTCGCAGTTGTTGGAGTGCTCGCCGTGGCGTTCGGCGGCTGGCTCTTACACGATCCGGTGCATCTCTTCCTGATGGGGCCGGCAATTGAGATTGCGGCGCTAGCGTTCGTCAGTGGGGCGTCGATGCTCGTTTTGGGCTTCCAAGGACGGAAGATTGGTTCTGCTAGCCTGAAATAGGGTAGAACCCATCCGTGCCTTTAATTCAAGTGGTCATAGTCCTAATCGTGGTCGGAGTTCTGCTCTCGCTGATCAACCGCTATATACCGATGGCCTCTTCAATAAAGTCAATTCTGAACGCCGTCGTTGTCATATTCGTTGTGGTCTGGTTGCTCAAGGTTTTCGGTCTTTGGAGCTATATCACGAATATTCACGTCGGCAGGTAGAATAGGCTAGGCGGGAACGCCTTTCTTGCCATTAACGGTTGATGCAATATCGCGGTAGAGATGCCGCATCGCATCGCTGAAGAGACCGCCGATTCTAAAAACGCCGTCGCCTGAGACTGAAATTGCCGACCATGGCGTACCGCTATGCCGTTGCACCAGCAGATACGAGTCGCGACCGCGAGAGTAGAGTGCAAAATCCCCGGATTCCGCAATGCACTCAGAACCCTCGAGTTCTTCGCGGCTTACCGTCGCGTGTAGCTCCATAATAAAGCTAGCTTTCGCGGGCGGCGGGGTCGCTCGACGCGTCGACGATCTGGACGAACGACTCGGCACCGTGAATCATCTCCTGAACCTTTTTGTCGCCCTGCCGAACCGAATCGCTTACGAGAATGTAGTGCGCGTGACCGTGTCCGTGAGTATCCTCAGCATGAAGAGTTCCGGCGATGACGCGGCCGTCCGCGAGCGTCGCGCGTACGGCCTTTCCGACCCATGGATGAACTTCTGCGTCCGTCACTTGCGAGGGACTCCTAGTCCACGCTTCAGCGTCGCCATTATTTGCGCGGCCGCGGTGGCAGCGGTATTCTCTCCAACGATCATTTTCGAACTGTGATCGACGTTCGCGCCATTGAGCCATTGAATGACCGACTGGAGTGGCGTGGAACCGCGCATCACACGGGCTCCCATCGTCCCGAGTCTCCAGGTCCATTCGCCGTCAAACGTGCGATCATAGCTTCCGTCTGTATACGCGAGAGTAATTTCATTGGTCTCATCGCGCTCGCGAATGGCTGCTTCAATCTCTGTCAAGTAGGTCTTGAATTGCATGCATTTCTCCAAACTCACATCTCAGCAACCTTTTGGGGGCCGACTGGTTGCAAAAGGCGAGGATTTTCGGAATAAAATAGTCCGATGCGTCTCGAGACCGCGCGATTAGTCATTCGCTCCATCCAGCCGGGCGATGGAGACGCTTGGGTGTCGATGCTGAGCGATCCTCGAGTGCGTCGCTTTTTACCGCCGTTCCCAGAAGTGACGCTCGAGAGCTTCGACGACGTGATCGAGCGGCGGCGGAAGCGAGAACACGAGCTGGGCTATACGATCTGGGCAGTTGCGCTCAAGCAGACGGACGAGATGATCGGCCAATGCGGATTGTTACCAGCTGAAGGCAAGGGACCCGAAATCGAAGTTGCCTATCATTTCACCTCGGCGTCATGGAACAAGGGCTACGCAACTGAAACCGTTGTTGCTGTCCTCGAATACGCATTCCAATCCACTGAACTCAATCGCGTCATTGCGATCATCATGCCGGAGAATATCGCATCGCAACGCGTAGCCGAAAAGGCTGGAATGCGATTTGATTCGATTGCGAACTACTTCGATATCCCGGGTCTGAAGAAGTACGTCGCCGAGCGCGACTGGTGGAAGCCTTAAGCGTCTGCTACGTGCAGATCACCTTTTTTCGTTCGACGATCTCCCAACGCGGCGCGAACGTTAGGCGGAACGAGCACGGGTGTTCACCCTCCGTATGAAGCGTGTGTTCGCCCGGTCCAAGTCCGCGAAGAAACGCGCGACCTTCGTAACCGATTGGAAATTGCGCGCCGTTGTCGGCGACGATATGGCTTGCCGCGGCGAGTGGATTGCCATCCGGCCGAGCGACGGTGATGTCAAAGCTTTGCGCTTTCACTTCAAGCAGGTCGATTGTCACCGGGGTTGCCGGAAGTGGCTCGACGCGAACCGGATCTTTGACTCCGACGGCGAGCGGTATTCCGGAAAGATCTGCGCTGATCACATTTTCCTCGAGCGCAGCAAGGCGCGTAAGAATCGCATTTCCTCGGCGATTCGTTTGAGCGGCCGGCGAGCCGTTCACGCTGATGCGCACGCCCGGGAATCCGGGGAGCCGCACGAGACCGACAACGGTTTCAGTGTACCGAACGCGGGTTGCGCTGAGGTTGCCGCCAATGAGCTGGAGCGAACCGTTCAACTCCGTGTCGACGTTACCCATTCCGTCTTGATCCTGTGCAAGCACTTTCGCGTCCGCCCATGGCATCCGATCATCGAGCGATACTTCGCGCATATCCGAGCTTCCGGTTGCGATTCTCGCGCCCCACGCCCAAGGATCGGTCTCGTCGCGCTGCGTCTTTTGATAGGCTACTGTAGTTCCCGCGGTTTGACCGGCGGGGCGATCGATCGTTTCGCGCAGGTCATGTGTGTCGCCGATGCGTTCCTGAAGCTCAAGCCATGCGCCGACGACGTGCGCGTACCGATCGTAGGAAGGTCGGAGCGAGATGCTATACCAGCCGTGACTATACGTCGTGTTCATCGAGTAAACGGCTTGCGGCGAACTCGAACTCGTCACCGAGCGATTCAGGTTGAGGTCGATGGAAAGATCGGGGATCATGCTGAGCCGAATCGTCGAGCTCTCGGTGTATCTCGAGAACACGCCACCCGGATTGAACTCATCGGCCTGCGTTTCCGAGTTGAAGCGAATCCGCTCCGTGAATCCGAAGGCGTTCGTGCTGAGCTGATAGCTTATGAGACCAGTTTGACGAAGATTGCCGGCGCCGTACCACGCCGTCAATTGTTGTCCGAATCCCGGCCGCATCTGGAAACCGCCCGCCGCGAAATTCTCACCACCCATTGATTCGCCCATAGCTTGGATCGTGAGCCATGGTGTGACGCCATGTCGAATCGTCGTCGAGGCGATCGGGTCGGCGTAGCGCGGGCTCCCCGTTGCAAACGTATCCTGTCCCCAACCCGCATCGAGGCTATAACTCGTGAGCCCAGGACGCAGCAGATCGCGCTGAACGCTCGGCCGTACGACTTGTGTGCTACGGTGACCGCTCGAATCGGTGATGACCAAGACGATGTCGCTCGTCGACGCTGACGGCGGAAGATCGCGAACGATGAATGGACCGGCGGGAACTTCTTCCCGCCACTGCAGCACATTATTGATGTAGACCTCGACGGTGGAAGGCGTGGTCGCGATGCCGGTAACGCTCGGCAGCGCGTGTGAGACGAAGAGTGGATCTTCGCCGAACTCACTCGCGACATGTACTCCGAGGTATTTCGCGGACTCGCCTACCTCGGGGGCGTCGACCTGTTGCTCTCCGATATCGAAGATGCGGTGATTGTCGAGGTCCAACGTATAAAAGTGGGTAAGCTCGCGCGCGAACGCGATGCTGCTCGAGCTTTGGATGCTCTGGTAGTCAACCTCGAGGCCCGACGCGTTGTGCGTGAAGAACGCATCGTAGGTGCCGGTTGTGCGATCGAGCTTGTAGTTCACGAACGCGCCGCCACCTTGCGTAAATGGTCCGTGTTCGCGCTCCGGACCGCCGATAAATGCGGTTGAGGGTGCGATGATCTCGATCCGCTCTTCGGGCCGCCGGACCGACACGGCAAGTCGCAGGAGCGTCTGCAATCCATAGTACTGGATATCGTCGCGCGTAAACGACGGCTCCGAGGGAGTCTTTAAATCCCATCCGATTAAGTCGCCGGCTCCCGCGTACACCGTACCGTCGGCGCCGAGATACAACGTGCTGTGATCGGAAACCTCGATGCCGTTGAGCGTCACCGAAAACGTCTCGCGATTCACGCGCGCTGCCAAGTCCGGGGTAATGATCGTCACCTGTCCGGAGGCGCGCGCAAAAAGCGCGGTAACGAGGACCAGCGCGAGCGTTATCCGGCTAGCGAACCGCCGCACTTACCGTCTGCTCCTGGTCGCCATTTTTAATCACGAGTTCCGCGGTTATGCCTTCGATCTGGTTCTCGAGCGTAAGCAGAAACGATCGCGAGTTGCCGGACAAGACATACTCGTCGAGCGTCCCTGAATACGCAACCTTCTCGCCGCTGCGAATGGTAAGACGTCCCAGATATGCGTGGACGTTGGCATCGTCTTCAACGCGCAAGATGGCCTTCAGAGATCCCGAACGTGTCAACGCGTAGCGGACGTCGCCCGTGCGTTCTGCGGGCGCAACGAAGACGGGCGCGACGAGCGTGCGTGCTTCGGCGGTTGTGCCGGGCGGGATTACTTCGCGAAATCGAATCTGAAAAGCGCTCTCAGTCTTTGGGTCGGCCGGACTTTGTTGCAAGCCAACGCGAAGGAGCATTGCGCGAAATGGGGCGATCTCATACACCGGCGGCACGACCGCGAGTGTCATCGTCGGCACGAATTCGTCCTTGTCGCCGTCCTGACGCCACGATACGGTTTGCAGATCGAAGACGACGTTTTGCGCGCTCAGGCTGTTCATCGTGAGCTGACCGATCGTATGTGCAGCGTCCAGCGTCAAACTCGCGGGATTGATCTGCAGCGAAGGATATGTTGCTGCAGTGGCTCGAGACACGCCCGTCGCGAGAAGAAGAATCAACGCCAGACGTGCCCTAAGCAAAGTCGACGAACACGCCCTTCCCCTTCGTTTGCTGGTCGAAGACCTTGTATGCGTGTTCAGCATCGTCGAGACGCCAGCGATCGGTGAAAAGTGCGTCGATATTGATTTTGCGGTCGGCGATGAAGCGCGCGCATTCCGCTTGGCCGTTGATCGAGAATGTCCACGATCCAATCAGCGTCACCTGACGCCGAAGAAGATCGGGGCTGACGTCGAGTGTGACGTCGCCGCCTTCGCCGACGAAGCAAGCTTTTCCCCAGGTGCGCACGCACCGCACTGCTTGCGCGCGAGCCGCAGGCGAAGACGATGCATCGAGCGAGAGATCGGCTCCAAGTCCATGTGTCAGCTCGCGAATTGCGCCGACGACATCATTGGTGTTGGATGGGTTGATCGTCGCATCGGCGCCGAAGACGCTAGCAGCTTCGAGCCGTTCGGCGCCGATATCGATTGCGATAACGCGTGCGCCGAGTGCGGTCGCAAGCTGCGTCGCAGACAGACCGACAGGGCCTTGTCCGAAGATTGCAATCGTGTGTTGGCCGCCCAGTCCCAAGCGGTGCAGAGCCGCCCAGGCTGTGCCGGTGCCGCACGAGATCGCGGCCCCGGTTTCAAACGAAAGGTCATCGGGCAGTTGTACGAGCGTGTTCGCAGGGCACTTCAGATATTTTGCATGTCCGCCGTTGCCGGTAATGCCGAAGATCGTTTTGACGCCCTCAACGCAGAGCTGTCCCCATCCTGAACGGCACTGCGCGCACAAGCCACAACCGGCGTAATGGAATTGCATCACGCGCGCACCGATGCGCGCTTGTTTTTCGCTTACGCCTGCGCCCACTGCCGCGACGACGCCGCAAGGCTCGTGTCCGGCTATGATTTCTCCCGCATCACCAAATCCGAACGCTGCGGCTCCTTCCCGGCCGCTTGTCGAGCGGCGGTAGATCTTCAAATCGCTGCCGCACATTCCGGATGCCTTGAGCTCGATGACGACCTCGCCAGGCCCGGGTGTAGGATCGGGAAAGGTCCGGAGCTCGAGGTTACGATCTCCGGTAAAAACGACGCCTCGCATGTATATAAGTATATATGAAGATTTTCGTTACCGGTTCATCCGACGGGCTGGGGCTGCTGGCCGGTCAACAACTCGTCGAGCAGGGGCATAGCGTCACGCTGCACGCGCGCAACGCCGCCCGTGCGGAGGATGCGCGCCGTGCGCTTCCCGCGGCGCAGGACGTTGTGACCGGCGACCTCGCGAGCATCGCAGAAACGCGCGAAGTTGCCAGCGCCGCTAACGCGCTCGGACCCTATGATGCGGTCATCCACAACGCCGGGGTCGGCTACCGCGAGGGGCGGCGCGAAACAGTTGACGGGCTCGAGCACGTTTTTGCGATCAATGTCCTCGCCGTGTATTTGCTTACGGCGTTGATCGCACAACCAAAACGCCTCATCTACTTGAGCTCAGGCATGCATCGCGGCGGCGACCCGAATCTCACTGACGCGCAGTGGACGGCGCGGCGTTGGAATGGCTCGCAAGCTTATTCGGATAGTAAATTGTACGACGCCGTCCTCGCATATGCCGTCGCGCGGAAATGGGCAGGCGTGTGTTCGAATGCGGTTGAGCCGGGTTGGGTTCCGACCAAAATGGGCGGAGCGAGTGCTCCCGATGATTTGCAGCAAGGAGCAGAAACGCAGGTCTGGCTCGCAACGAGCGATCAGGCGGCCTCGATTACCGGACAGTATTTCTACCATAAGCAACCGCGCGAAGTGCACCCCGCCGTACGTTCGACTGAGTTTGGCGACGCGCTGCTGGCGTATTGCGCGAGGCTCAGCGGGACTGAGCTCTCCGCGGCGCGCTGAGGGCTGGCTCGCCTCAGGGAGCGGCCGGCCGAGCATCCTGCGCCGGATTGGGAAAAATCGAACCATGGCACAGACGAAAACCGACCTCTACACCGAGCACATGGTTGCTACCGAAGAACGTGAGAAGCCGCAACGCCGCACGCAGACGACGCGCGATCACGAGGTCATTCGAAAGTGGGCCAAGGATCGCGGCGCGCAGCCGGCGTGCAACGTACGCTCAGATAACACGGACACCGGCGTCTTGCGGCTCTACTTTTCGGAGCAGCAGGGCCGTCCGCTGAGGCGCATCGATTGGGACGAGTGGTTTCGCGCATTCGATGAACGCGAGTTGTGCTTCGTCTATCAGGATACGAGCGACGACGGCAAGCGGAGCAATTTCTTCCGCTTGGAGCTCTCAGGCTAGAAGGGCAGCAATCCTTCGCGCGTCGTCGAGCTCGTCAACGTGCAGCACGGCGTCGCGCAATTTCGTAACTTTCTCGCGGGGTAGCGAGGCAGCGGCAAGCTTCTCGAATTTCGCGATGACGTCAGCATCGCTCGCGAAGTTCTTGTCGCTGCCGCGCGCAATCTCGCAGCTCTCTTCGAACCGGCGGCCGTCTTTCAGCACGACTTCCACGCGCACGTAGTGCCGTCGCTCGCGCCCGAGCGCAGTGATCGCGGGATCTTCGACGACCGTGACGCGCTTCGCGAGCGCCATACGCGCCGGATCGGTACATGCCGCTTCCGTGTATTCGTCGACGAAAGCATTGCCCTCGATCAAGAGCGTCGCAACCGAGAACGGAAGATTTAGCTGCGCTGCGACGAGTCCGTTCGGCTCGTACGTCCAACCGGCATGTTCGACGGTGACGTGTGACGCCGCAACGTTGATCGCCTCGACGTCGTCGGCAGTGAATCCATGTTTGGCTTGCAGCGACCGCACCGCATCGAGCGTTGTGTGGTTGCTGGCAACGCACGAGTAGAACTTGAGCGAAATGCGCAGAGTCTCCCAGCGCTCGCCGAGCCCACCCGTGAGCTCTTCGAGGTTGAAGCGATCGGTCGAGCGCGAGAAGGTCGTGCAAAAGCCACCGTAGTCGCTCTCGAAGATCGCCTCGATGCCGGTAAAGCCGTTCGCCGCAAGCAGTGCGCCGTACAAGCCGCTTTGCGCAGCGCGTCCGGCGTGCATGCGCTTGACCATCGCGCCGTATTGCGCCGCCATAAGTCCCGCCGCTTGCGTGCCGCCGATGCCGAGTGCGTGAACGGTTTGCCGTTCGTCAAGCCCGAGCGCGCGCGCCGCTCCGGCCGCAGCAGAAAAGACGCCGACCGTCGCGCCGGAGTGCCAACCTTGACCGATGTGCTCCTGTCCCATGCACATTCCGACGCGCGGCCCGACTTCGTAACCGGCGACCGCCGCGGTCAGGAACGTGCGTCCGTCGAGCGCGTGCGAGGAGTCGATTAACGCGAACAGCGGCGGAAGCGTCACTGCACCGACGTGCAGCACGCCGTAGCGATGCACGTCGTCGAGCTCAAAGCCTTGAACGCTCGTGCCGTTGACGAGTGCGGCGTGCGGACTGGAGAGTTTTGCCGGAGTCCCCCAGACGGAACACGTCCGCGTTGCATCGATACCGCTGAGCGTGTCGATGAGAATCTTCGTCCACTCCATGCGCACGCCGTAGAGCGCGCATCCAAGCGAATCGAGGATCAGCAGTTTGATGCGATGCCGGACATCGTCCGGAATCTGCTCGTAACGAAGGCCCGCGACGAATGCCGCGAGCCCTCGCGTGTATGGGTTCGTCGACACGCTACATCATGGTCGGCAGCGACGTTCGCATCGTGCTGGCCAGCGCGCTTTGGTCAATCAGCTTGCTGATGTCGAGTTTGTCGGGCCCGAGCAGCTTGCCGATTCGCATCCCTTCGACCGCTGCTGCAAGCGCTTCGCGATTGAGATCCCCTTTCCCGAAATATTGCGCCGGCTGCTCGTGCTGCAGCGTTGCCAGAACGACGTTGTAGTCGGCCGAGGTCGCCTTCGCGAATATGCGGGCTGAATCGGGGATATGCGAGGCGATGTAATCGACGCCGTACGTCCAGCCCCGCAAGAAGCCGGCAATTTCGGCGCTCTTGTCGTGCAGTGTTCCGGAATCCGTCACCCAAACCGATTGCATGAAATGCGGGACATATTGGCGCGCAAAGAAGACGACGCGAATGTCATCTGCCTTTTCGGTGAGCAGCGGATCGACGGTGAAGACCGCATCGAGATTCCCACTCATCAGCAATGCGTAGTTTTCGCCGATGCCGCCGGCAGCGCGTGTTTTCACGCTGGCCGGATCGACGTTTGCGGCGCGAAAGCTGAGCGCAAGGAGCGATTCGCTCGCTGAGCCGGGTTGCGTGAATCCAACGCTTTTGCCGACGAGATCGTGAATCGTCTTGATCGGCGAGTTCTTCTTGACGCTCCACGAGATCGTCCCCGCGGTCATGACGCCGCCGCCGATGATCTTAAGATCCTCGCCGGCTAAGATTGCTTTGATTGCCGCCGGCGTCGCAACTTGACCGATGGCGAGTCCACCCTGCGCGACGTTACGAACGGTCGTTCCCCCGCCGCTCGAACCGGTGATGGCTTTGATGTCGAGTCCTTGTTTCGCCATGAAGCCATTTTGCTGCGCGACGATGATGGGAAGCGCGTAGTCTTGCTCGGGGTAGTGCGTGACCGTGATGTTCAGCGGCGTGAGATCGGCTGCCGACACAGCCGGCCGCAGTGCTAAAGCTGCTGCAGCCGCCGTGCCTGACGCGAGAAATGTCTGTCGTGTATAACTCATAGCATCGTCGGAAGTGTCGTCCGCATGGAAACCTGCAGCGCACTTTGATCGATGATCTTGCTCGCGTCGATCTTATCGGGGCCGAGCAGCTTCCCAAAGCGCATCGCTTCAAGGGCGTTGGCGAGGGCTTCTTTGTCGAGATCGCCCTTGCCGAAATACTGCGCGGGTTGCTCGTGCTGCAATGTGTAGATGACGGGAGCCTCATCTTGCTGCGCTGCCTTGGCAAAGATCTTCCCTGCGTCGACGGGGTGCGTCGCCGTGTACTCGGCGCCCCAGGTCCAACCGCGCAAGAACGCCGCTACCTGCGGACCCTGATCCTTTAACGTGGCGGAGTCGGTGACCCAGACTGTTTGCAAGAATCGTTTCACGTAATCGCGTGCAAAGAAGACGACGCGAACCTCGCTTGCGTGCTGCGTGAGAATCGGATCGACGGTGAACGCGGCATCGAGTCCGCCGGTCGAGAGCAGCGTGAAATTCTCGCCTATGCCGCCCGCGGCTTTCGTCTTGACGGACGTGGGATCGATGCCCGCGGCCTTGAGACTCAGCGCAAGAAGCGATTCGCTCACCGAGCCGGGCTGCGTGAAGCCGACGGTCTTTCCGACGAGATCCTTGATCGATTTGATCGGCGAGTCTTTTTTGACGATCCAACAGATCGTTCCAGGGGTCATGACGGCGCCGCCGATGATCTTCAGATCTTCGCCGGCGAGAATCGCCTTGATTCCCGCAGACGTTGCGACCTGTCCGAGCGAGAGTCCACCCTGCGTCACGTTGCGAACGGTCGTACCGCCGCCGCTCGAACCCGTAATCGCCTTCACGTCGATCCCGAGCTTTGCCATTTGGCCGAGCTGCTGCGCCACGACGATCGGCAAGCCGTAATCTTGCTCGGGATAATGCGTGCACGTGATGTTGAATGTGGTGAGTGCAGCCTGCGCACCGCGCGGAAGCGCGAGGGTCGCGGCCGCTGCACCGCCGCTGATTAGGAAGTTGCGCCGAGCCTGTTTCATACATGCCCCTTTCATGACTAGCTAGCCGGCAAGTGTCGCTTGGCGTTCTGAGCCCGAAACGGGTGCGACGCGCCGTTCGAGCATATTGAAGAAAAGGTTAACGCCGACGCCGAGAACCGCGAGGATAACGATGACGGCGTTGACCCGTTTGACATCGAAAGTCTGATCTGCTGCCGAGAGCAGAAATCCGAGGCCGCCGCGCGAGGCGAAGATTTCTCCCAGCACGACTCCGATAAAGGTTAGGCTGAACGCCAGGCGCAGGCCGACGACAAGGGCCGGGATCAACGCAGGCATGACAACATGTATCAGCGTCTGCGCCGGCGACAAATTGAGACTGCGCGCGACCTTCAAATAGACGGGGCGCATGTTCGCGATCGCGGACTGGGCGATGATCTGTATGGGAAATACGCCGTGGAACATGCCGAACGCGATCTTCGAAGCGGCCCCAACTTTGAAAACCAAAAGAAAGATCGGATACAGCGTGACTTTCGGAACGGCATAAACGCCGATGATCAGGGGCTCGAAGACTTCGCCCCACATCTTTGAGAGTCCAAGTACTGCACCGAAGAACAGCCCGACGACGGCCGCGATGGCAAAGGCCGGAATGACTTCGGAGAGCGTCGTGAGGGTCGCTTTCCAAAGCCAACCCTCGGAAAAACCCTGTTCGATTACGTGCAGCGTCAGAACAGGACCCGGCAAGAATTCTTCCGTGAGGATTCGTGCGAAAAGTGCCCACAGTAAGATGACGGCCACGACCGAGGCCAAACGGATCAGGTTTTTCCGGTGGGTGCTCATGCGCGGCGGTACAGCGCCAAACGGCGTTCGATCGAAATCAGCACCTGATTGCACGCGATGCTCACGATCAAAACGAGCAGAATCGTGGCAAACATGATCTTTGATTCGAAGTTGTTGTACGAGAATGCGATGCGGTAACCGACACCGGCAGTGGCAAGAATGAATTCGGCTGCGATCACACCGATCAACGAATAGATGAACCCGAGTCGTAATCCGACGAATGCTTGGGGGACGGTCGCGGGAACGATGACGTGCACCAGCGTCTGAAACGGGCGCAACATGAGACTGCGTGCCAACGCCAGCTGAACGCGCGGGATCTCGCGCAAGCCGACCAAGACGTTCATCGTGATTGCGCCAATGCCGTTGATGACGCCGATGGCAACGATCGGTGCAATGCCGGCGCCAAAAATCTTGATGAATAGCGGATAGAACGCAAACAGCGGTATGACGTAATATGCCAGCAAGTACGGCTCGATTGCGATCGCCAGCACGTGCGAGCGCCACAAGATGACTCCGAGCGGCAATCCGACGAGCAACGCGATTCCGTAGGCCAGCGCAATCTCGGCAGCGGTCCGTCCGACGTCGGGCAACAAGCGCCCGTCCAAGAGCGCCGCAATCATCGTTGCAAACATGACCGTCGGCGGCACTGAAAGCGTTGGTCCGAAGGCGTGCGCACGCGCCAGCCCTTCCCAGATCGCGATCGCGATCGCGACGATCGCAATGCGAAGAAGAACGATCCTAGACACGCGTTCCGGCTCGCGCTTCGTCGAATCCGAGCAGCTCGCGCAGCGTGCCGATCATTCGGCCGTAGCGTTCCGGCTCGCTCGATTCGCGCCGTGGACGCGCGAGATCATTCTCAATGACGCGGGCGACGCGTCCGGGTTTTGGCGTGAGCACGATGATACGATCCGCAAGTTGGACCGCCTCGTGCAAGCTGTGCGTCACGAATAAGATCGTACAGCCACTCTCGCGCCAAATGCGGAGCAACTCTTCGCCAAGGACGAAACGCGTCTGCTCGTCGAGCGCGCCGAATGGTTCGTCCATAAGAAGAAGACCGGGATCGAGAACGAGCGTGCGACCAATCGCGACGCGCTGACGCATCCCGCCCGAAAGCTGGTGTGGATAGTGGTGTTCAAAGCCGCGCAGCCCGACCATGTCGACCATTTGCTCGACACGCGCATCGCGAGTCTTGGAGTCGACGCCGCGCATCGACAATCCGAAGCCGATGTTTCCCGCGACCGTCCGCCACGGAAACGTCGAGTCTTCTTGAAAGACGACGCTGACGCGCGGATGTGGACCGCTGTGCGGAACGTCGTCGAACTTCATGGTTCCGCTCGTCGGATGTTGCAGGCCGGCAACCAGCTCGAGCAGCGTACTCTTGCCGCAACCAGAGACGCCGATGACGGCGACGAATTCACCCGACTTGATGTCCAGCGAGACGTTTTCGAGCGCGACGAAGCTCCCGCCGTCCTTCGTCGGATAGGTTTTGCCGAGCCCCTCAAGCGTTACACGCATTCGACCGGGCCGTCACTTCGCGCAAGCAGGCCAAGATGCTTCGTCGGGGAAGGCGGCGGCTTGTGAACGGGTCGGCATTTCGTCGAGAACTGCGCGTCGGCGATAGTCACTACGCCTACTACAGTCTTCCGGCTGCCGAAGAGGAGCGATATACGGGGCTTGGTCGCCTTCCGTATTCGCTGAAGATACTTTTCGAGAACCTGTTGCGTCATGCGGACGGACGCGTCGTTACTGCCGAGCATCTCGATACGCTCGCAGGCTGGGGTAAAGAGCGCAAGGGCGGCGCCGAAGTCCCTTATCATCCCGTGCGCGTTCTTGCCGGTGATTCGTCCGGCGTCCCGCTCGCTGCCGATCTTGCGACCATGCGCTCGGCGATGCGCGATCTGGGCGGAAACCCGAGCGACGTCAACCCGCGCATCCCCGTCGACCTAATCATCGACCATTCCTCGATCGTCGACGTTGCCGGCGTTGCGGATGCGGTCGAGCAAAATCTTGCACTTGAATTTCAGCGGAATCGCGAGCGCTATGCATTTATGCGCTGGGCGCAGGATGCATTCCAACGCTTTCGCATCATCCCACCCGGAAACGGAATATTGCACCAAGTCAATCTCGAAGTTCTTGCGACCGTTGTTTGTACGTTGACTAACGCGGACGGCACTGTCGTCGCGTGTCCGGATGCAATGGTCGGCATGGACAGTCATACACCGATGACCAACGGCCTCGGTGTTCTCGGTTGGGGCGTCGGTGCGATTGAAGCGTTGGCGGCGATGCTCGGCCAACCGTTGCCGCTGGCGATACCCGCCGTGGTCGGATGCCGTCTCGTCGGACGCGCGAAAGCCGGCGTCACAACGACCGACATCGTCTTGACGCTGACGCAGGCGCTGCGCAAGCACGGCGTCGTCGCCAAATTTGTTGAGTTTACGGGACCGGGTTTGGATACGCTGCGCTTACCCGAACGTGCAACGCTCGCCAATATGGCGCCTGAATACGGCGCGACCATCGGATATTTCCCGATCGATGCCGAGACGCTGCGCTACCTGAAGCTCACCGGGCGCACGGCCGAGCACATCGCGCTTGTTGAAGCGTATGCAAAGGCGCAAGGCTTGTGGCGAGATGCGACGACCGCGGAACCGCTATTCAGCGACGTCGTCGAGTTCGATCTCTCGTTGGTCGAGCCCAGTCTCGCGGGCCCACGCCGTCCGCAGGATCGCGTCGCGCTCGGGCAAGTGCCTGCAAGCTTTAAGGAAGCACTGCCGACGTTTGCGCGTCGTGCCAACGGCGGTACACACAAGAAGAAAGAAGATGGGCTTCGCGACGGAGACGTCGTTATCGCGGCGCTGACCAGTTGCACGAACACGTCGAATCCGTCAGTGATGATTGGTGCAGGTTTGCTTGCGCGTAACGCCGTTGCACGGGGCTTGCACAAGAAACCGTGGGTGAAAACGTCGCTTGCACCGGGTTCGCGCGTCGTCACCGATTATTTGGAGAAAAGTGGTCTCCAGGCGCCACTGAGCGAGTTGGGCTTCGCTGCGGTCGGTTTCGGCTGCACGACCTGCATGGGCAACTCCGGTCCGCTCGATCCGGGTGTTTCACAGCAGGTCGACGACGGAGATCTCATCGTTGCGGCCGTGCTTTCGGGCAATCGTAATTTCGAAGGCCGGATCCATCCACAGGCCAAGGCGAGTTATCTCGCCTCTCCGCCGCTCGTGATCGCGTACGCGATCGCGGGATCCGTCAACATCGACCTCACGAACGAACCGCTTGGCCAAGGTAGCGACTCGAAGCCGGTATTTCTGAGCGAAATTTGGCCGAGTGATGACGAGATTGAGAAGACCCTTAACTCGGCGATCTCACCGGATCTTTTTCGCAAGCGCTACGATCAGGGGTTCTCCGGATCGAGTGATTGGAATGCGCTCGATTCACAAAACGGCGAGACCTTCGATTGGCCCAGCGAAAGCGAGATCGTCAAACGCCCTCCATTTCTCGAGGGCGTCACGCGGGGCATACCGCAGATTACCGATATCGTGAACGCACGGCCGCTCGTGATGTTCGGCGATTCGGTCACGACCGATCACATCTCTCCGATCGCAACGATTCACAAGGAATCGCCCGCATGGCACTATTTGCGCGAGCACGGCATCGAGCCGGGCGACATCGGATCGTACAATCTCCGCCGCATTAATCACGAGGTCATGATCCGCGCCACGTTTGCGAATCCTCGGCTGAAGAACGAGCTGGTCGCGCCGACGGAGGGCTGGTTCACAAAGCACATGCCCGACGGCACGACGATGAGCACCTACGACGCAGCGAAGAAGTACGAGTCCGAAGGAACGCCGATGATCGTCATCGCCGGCGCGGAGTACGGCACCGGATCGTCGCGTGATTGGGCGGCGCGCGGCACGCGTCTGCTCGGCGTGAGCGCGGTGATCGCCGAGGGTTTCGAGCGCATCCACCGCTCGAATCTCGTCGGGATGGGTGTACTGCCGTTGCAATTCGAGCCGGGTACGACACGCAAAACGCTCGCGCTCGATGGAACCGAGACGTTCACGCTTACGGGCCTGCGCAAACTCAAGCCGCGCGATCACGTCACCTGCACGATCACGCGCGCAAACGGCAAGACTGAATCGGTTTCACTGTTGGCGCGCATCGACACGCCGGTCGAGCTCGATTGGTACCATCATGGCGGCATCCTACCGTACGTCTTACGATCGATGTTGAGCTAACGTCAGAAAGGACGATGCAATGACAGCGCGCACTTCCGAGCTCCGACGCCTCCTGCGGCAAGACGGAGCAGTCATGGCTCCGGGTGCGACGGATTGCTTCGTCGCGAAGTTGATCGAGCAAGCCGGATTCCCGATGATCTACGTGACCGGCGCCGGCGTCACAAACACGTTGCTGGGCGAACCCGATATTGGTTTGATCACGCTTCCCGAGCTTGCGGCGCGGGCCGGCGCAATTGCACGATCGGTGAACGTCCCGGTCATCGCGGATTGCGACACGGGATTCGGCGGCGTGCACAATGTGAAGCGTACGATTCGCATGTACGAGCAAGAGGGTATCGCCGGTTTGCACATCGAGGACCAGGTCATGCCCAAGCGCTGCGGGCATTTCGAGGGCAAATCCGTCGTTCCGATCGAGGAGATGCTCTATCGTTTGCAAGCCGTGCTTGACGCTCGGACCGATCCGGATTTCTTGATCATCGCGCGCACCGATTCGCGTGCGGTCGAAGGTCTCGACGCGGCTATCCGGCGCGGCCGGGCATATCTCGAGCTCGGCGCGGACGCGTTGTTCGTCGAAGCCCCGCAGAGCCTGGAAGAAGTCGAGCGCATCGGCGCCGAGTTCAAAGGCAAGATTTTGGTGTTCAATACGGTCGAGCGTGGAAAGACGCCGCTGTTGCCCGCCTCGAAGCTCGGTGAGCTCGGGTTCAAGCTGTGCATCTTCCCGAATGCGATGCTGTATCTCGGCGCGTTCGCGCAACGCGAAGGCTTGCGCGTGCTCAAAGAGCAGGGTACGACTGCAAGCTTACTCGACCGAATGATGACGTTTGGGGATCGTCAGCAACTTGTGGGGCTTGCCGAGGCCGACGCGTACGAGCGCGAGCTTGTCGAACGCGTGAACAAGAAGACGCTAACACTGACCTAAATGTGGGTCTTGATCGCCGCCATTCTCGGGTCAGCAATGGCGATCATCGACACCACGGCCGTGAACGTTGCGCTTCCCGTGATGCAGCGCGACCTTTCGGCAAGCGCTGCGGGCCTTCAGTGGATCGTTGAAAGCTACACGCTCTTTCTCTCGGCACTCATTTTGGTCGGCGGATCCTTTGGCGATCGGTTCGGACGTCGCGCCATCTTTTTGCTCGGCGCTGCGATCTTCACGCTTTCGTCGCTCGCGTGCGCACTTGCACCGACGCTTCCTTTCTTGATCGCGGCACGCAGCATTCAGGGGATCGGCGCTGCCCTCTTGATGCCGGGCAGTCTCTCACTGATCACGGTGGCATTCTCCGGCGAGGCGCGCGGCCGCGCGATCGGCACTTGGTCGGGATTCACCTCGATCATGGCCGCGATTGGTCCCGTTCTGGGTGGATGGCTGGCGCAGGCGATCTCCTGGCGCGCAGTGTTTCTCATCAATATTCCGCTCGGCATCATCGTTCTTATTCTGACGAGGAGATGCGTCGTCGAGAGTCGCGATGACGCCGCGCCTCGCTCTATCGATGTCGCCGGCGCGACGCTGATTACGCTCGGGTTAGGGGCTCTCGTTTACGGATTGATCTCGCTGCAAAGCGCACAGCGCGATACGCTCGGCTTGGCAATAGCGGTTGTGGGCGGCATATTGATTGCGGCCTTCATCTATTACGAGCGTCGTATCTCGCGCGATCCCATGCTGCAGGCCGATCTTTTTGAGTCCCGTCCGTTTACGGGAGCAAACCTGTACACATTCTTGCTCTACGCCGGTTTGAGCGGAAGCCTGTATTTCATGCCGTTCGATCTGATCAACGTGCAAGGCTACCCGCCAGTCGCGGCCGGCGCGTCGCTCCTGCCATTCATCATTATCATGTTCACCGCATCGCGCTGGTCGGGCGGTCTCGTCGTGCGCATCGGCGCAAAAAAACCGCTCGTCATCGGCGCGCTCTTGGCGGCGGCGGGGTTTGCGCTGTTCGCGGTTCCTGGCGTCGGTGGCTCCTATTGGACGACGTTTTTCCCGGCCGCCGTCGTGCTTGGTTGCGGCGGCGCATTCTTCGTCGCGCCTCTCACCACTACGGCGATGAACGCAGTTTCTGCCGAGCAAGCCGGAATCGCGTCCGGAATCAACAACGCCGTTGCGCGCACCGCGGGCTTGATCGCGATCGCGGGCCTTGGCCTCGCGCTTGCCTCTACCTTTGAAAAGCATTTGGACGCCGAGGTGACCAAGCTGAACCTGACGTCATCTGCGATTGCTCAGGTCGATCGCGAACGCGGCAAGCTGCTCTCGGGCCAGAGCGTCGATCTACGCCTGCCAGGCTCGGAGATGGCGGGCGTTACTGCGGCGATTCGTACGTCATATGTCGCCGGCTTTCGTGAAACGATGATCTTGGCGGCAATGCTTGCGCTGTGCGCTGCGATCGTCGCCGCTGTTTGGGACCTCCGGGTCCCGGGGCGGGAAGCGGGCGCCGCGGTACCGCCTCTTGAAACATCGAGGTAACTCTGGCCGTAAGAGCTTTCGAAGATGTGGTTGACTCGCTTCTGCATACAGAGACCTATCATCGTCGCGATGTTCTTCATTGCGCTCGCGGTTTTCGGCACGCTCTCGTACTTTAAGCTCGGCCGGAGTCTCAACCCGAACGTCACGTTCCCGATCGTCCTCGTCACGGCAGAATATCCCGGCGCATCGCCGTCCGATATGGAGCGGTTCGTGATCAAACCGATCGAAGATCAAATGGACGGCATCGAAAATCTCGATCGTTTGAGCGCGACCGCGCAAGAAGGCACGGCCGCGGTCATCGTGCAGTTCAAGATCGATACCGACATCAATTATGCCGCGATCGACGTCCAACGGCGTGTCGACATTGCGCGCACGTATATGCCGACCGATCTCGATCCGCCGATCGTCGATAGGAGCGCCGGCGATCAGCAAGCCCCGATCTTGACGCTCGCGCTCTCTTCGAAAACGCTCTCGGACACCGGGCTTTCGGACGTCGTGCACGATCGAATCCTCCCCGACATCCTGCGCATCCCGAACATTCAATCGGTAGATACGCGCGGTGAAGTCAAGCGCGAGTTCCATGTGTTCCCGATCCCGGAGCGACTACTCGCGACCGGCGAGACGCTGCCCGACATCTTCTATACGTTGCAGAACAACAACGCTACATTGCCCGGCGGACGCATCGACACCGCCAGCTCCGAGACGGTCGTTTCCGTGCATGGGGAGATCGTTCACGCCTCCGACATGTTGCCGATCCCGCTTTCTGCGACGTTTTACGCGCAGAAGGGTCTGCGCATCGAAGACGTTGCGACCATCGACGATGGTCATGTCGACCAGCGCTACATTTCCCGGTTCAATAATGCGCCGACCGTCCTGCTCGATCTCAATCGCGTCGTCTCCTCAGATGAGATCAAGTCGACGGCTATAGCCCGCGATCAGCTCAAGACGCTTGAGAAGAAGTATCCGCAGGTCGTCTTCACCGAGGTCGATGCTCCTGCGGAATACACCCAGGCGTCGCTAGCCGGCGTGGTCCAGAGTCTGGGTGAAGGCATCTTGCTCACCGCGATCGTGCTGATGCTCTTCTTGCACGCGTGGCGCAACGCGATCGTCGTCATGGTGGCAATCCCAACGTCGCTCTTGGCGACCGTCATCGCGATGCGGCTTTTCGGATTCACGCTCGACATCATCTCGCTGATGGGGCTTTCACTGACGATCGGTATCCTCGTCGACGATTCGATCGTCGTCCTGGAAAACATCACGCGACATCGCGACATGGGCGAAAAGCCCGAGGATGCGGCGCTCAGCGGCCGCGCCGAGATCGGGGGTGCCGCGGTCGCGATCACGCTCGTCGACGTCGTCGTCTTCCTGCCGATGGCATTTCTCTCCGGGATCGTCGGCAAGTTTATGAAGGAGTTTGGCGTCGTCGTTGTCGTTGCGACGCTGTTCTCGCTGTTCGTGTCGTTCACGCTGACGCCGGTGCTGGCCGCGAAGTGGTCGATGCTCAAACGAAGCACCGCGCCGCCGAGATGGCTCGCGTGGTTCCAGGTCGGCTACGAGCGCGTGTTGCGCGTCTATCACGATCGTATGCTGCCGTACGCGCTCGCGCACGGCAAGCGCACCGTCGCGTTTTGTGGCGCGCTCGTGTTTTCGGCGATTGCGCTTGTCCCGCTCGGACTCGTGCAAACGGAGTTCGTTCCCTCGACGCAAGACGGCGAGATCGCGATGACGTTCACGTATCCGATCGGGACGCCCATTGCGCAGACGGATCACGCCGTGCAAACCTTCGTCGAGCGGGTCATGCAGGTGCCGGGGATCGAGAAGACGATCTCGACCGTCGGTTACAAGCCGGCAGGCTGGGGTTCGTCGCAGGGCGGTAACTACGCGCGCATGCACGCGACGCTCTTTAAGAATCGCCGCCAAGAAACGAACCGCGCCGTCGCCGACATCCGCAAACTCGCCGTAGCGTTTCCCGGAGCTACCATAACGGTCGGTGGCGACAATGGCGACCCAATCTATTACACGGTCGCCGGCCCGGACGACGCGATCGACGCGGCAGCCGAGAAGTTCGCTACCTATATCCGTTCGATACCGGGGACCGTGAACGTCCAGACCGGTTCCGAAGCCGCAGCCAACCGGCTTAACATCAACATCGACCGCGAGAAGGCTGCGTTAATTGGCGTCAATCCGGGCGACGTTGCAACGGCGGCACGTATCGCGATCGGTGGCGCGGTGGCGACGCGCGTTCGAACGCCGAGCGGACTCGTCGACGTACGCGTGCAGCTGCCCGCGGAATACCGCAACAAGCTCGAAGAAGTGCGCAACATTCGCGTCCGCGCGGGCGACGGATCGATTTATCGCGTTGCAGACGTCGCGTCGTTCACGTACGACAAAGCGCCGACCAAGATCGAGCGCCTCGACAAGCAGCGCGTCGTGCGCGTGACCGGAGCGATCGAGTCCGGGGCGACAACCCTCGGCGTGGTCACGCAGAAGATCGAACAGGCCATTAAGACGCCGGGATTCTTCCCGCCGGGAGTCAACCTGCGCTCGCAAGGCGACTCCGAGTTCTTCGAAGAGACGATGAGCAGCATGTCGATTGCGATGCTGACCTCGTTCTCGCTGGTTTACGCCTTGATGGTCGTCCTGTACGGCTCGTTCTGGATGCCGTTCATCGTGATGTTCTCGGTACCGCTGGCGATCATCGGCGCGCTCTACGGTCTCGCGATCGCGCACCAGACGCTCAACCTGTTCTCGATGATCGGGATCATCATGCTCTTCGGCCTCGTTGCGAAGAACGGAATTCTGCTCGTCGACTATGCCAATACGCTGCGCCGGCGCGGACTGAAGTACGACGAAGCGATCATGCAAGCGGCAAACACGCGGTTCCGTCCGATTCTGATGACGACGTTCTCGATGGTGTTCGGGATGCTTCCGCTCGCGCTCGGGCTTGCGGAAGGCGCGGAGTTCCGGGTCTCGATGGGTACCGTGCTGATCGGCGGGCTGCTCAGCTCGCTCGTCCTCACCCTGTTCCTGGTTCCGGTCATCTACATGTGGGTGGTTGGGCGAATCGAGCGCAAGGCGCAAAAACGCGCGGCGCGAGCGCTCAAAGACTTGCCCGAACTTACGGGCGTCGGAACGCTATAGCGTTCGTTCGATCCAGGCGATTGCGCGCGCGAGCAGCTCGGGCGATTTCTCGCGCACGAGGGCAATGCCGGTCGACGTCGTTCCCGCATATGCAAACGATTCTGTCGGCCGCGATGCCGTGCGCAACATTGTCTCGGATCCGCGGGCACTGACGGCGTCATCCCCCGCGTACATCAAATAAACGTTGCGCGGCGCAAACGGTCCCGAACCCGCGAGGTCGCGTGCGCGGCCGTCATCCAGGCCAACCAAAACGGTGCTGGCGGTTCCCCATCCGCGCGCGGCTGCCGCGTATGCAAGATCGGCGCCGAGTCCGACGCCGATCGCGGCAATCGTCCCACTCTCGGTATGAGGCTGTCGTTCGATGAACGCAAGCGCAGCTTTCGTGTCATTCGGATATGCCGTCGGTGAACGCAGATCCGATTGCTCCGGGACGAGATCTTGCGGATGCATGTCCTGATGCACCGACTCGCCGTGACCACGCAGATCGAATGCGAGAATCGCCCAACCGCGCGAACGAAAAAAAGGCACGAACGGAAGCCAGTCGTTGCGCGATCCACCGAAGTCGTGAATCAGCGCGACAGAGGAGCGCCCCGATTGCCGCGGCGGCCAATACGTTCCCTTAAGGTGAACGCTGTCTTCGCTAAGAAACGAGACTTCACGACCATTTTGGGCCGTGGCTGCGGAACCAGAGACCACGAAGCCCGGTTGGCAAGGACCGGACGGTTGTCCTGCCCTACCTTAGTACCGCTATGAAATTAGCGCGAGAAAATCGCTAATTTGGGAAGGCTCGCGCTCGTTACCGGCGGTGCCGGCGGGCTTGGCAGAGGCATAGCCTTCGGCCTCGCGCGCGCGGGTTTCCGGATTGCATTCACGCACCGTCCCGGCGGGACGCCGCCTAATGAGACGCTCGAGCTCGTCCGTCGCCACGATGCGGAGGCGCTTGCGATTCCCGCGGATGCAACGCGCGAAGCAGAAGCGGCGCGCGTCGTTCGAATCGCTTCCGAACGCGGTCCCGTCGAAGTACTGGTGCACGTCGTCGGTCCGATGACGGTTGGATCGTTTGTGCGCTCGTCTCCGGACGATTACCGCGTAATGGTCGACGGTAATTTCGGCAGCGCGGTGTGGATGGCGCGCGCCGTTCTTCCATCGATGCGTGAGCGCGCGTTTGGCCGTCTGATTTTTTTTGGTACGAACGGATCGTCGACGACGATGCCGTCGCCCGTGTTGTCGCTCTACGCAGCGGCGAAGTCTGCCGTTACATCGTTCGCGCGCACGCTTGCAGTCGAAGAGGCGAGGCACGGAATCACCGTCAACGTCATCGAGCCGGGCGACATCCGCGAGAAGTTCGTCGCTCGGGAAGAGGCGACGCGTCTTCCGGGAAAAAATCCGACTGGTCGAGCCGGATCCTGGGAGGACATCGCTGACGCCGTCGTATTTTTTGCATCTGATGAAGCCAGTTTCGTCAATGGGCAATCTCTCGCCGTGACGGGCGGTTTGCTCGAGGCGTACGAAGCGTGATCATCTTTGTATGGATCGTGATCGCAGTCGTTACGCTCATGCGCGCGATAACGATCTTCAGCGTGCCTCTCGTCGGGGATGAAGCATACTACTGGGAGTGGAGTCGTCGTCTCGCATTCGGTTATGTCGACGATCCGCCGATGGTCGCGTGGACGATCGCGGCGTTTTCATGGATCGGGCAGAATGCCGGATTCGTTCGGCTTGGCTTCGTGCTTTCGGGCGTTATCGCGACGCTGGCCGCTGCAGCCTGTGCGACGGAGATAACGCGCGACCGGCGCGCCGGCGCGGCCGCGGCGCTCGCGCTGACGCTCACGCCGTTCATGTCGCTCGCATTCGGCACCGCGCAGCCGGATGGTCCGAGCATTGCATTCTGGTGCGTCTCGCTTTGGCTTGCGGCACGCGCGTTTCGTCGTAACGAACGCTGGACATGGATCGGGCTCGGCTTTTCGATGGGCGCGCTGGTCCTGGCGCGCTTCTTCGGATGGGCGCTCGTCTTCGGAGTCATCGCTTACGCGCTGGCTCCGCAGCGCCGCTTCGCTTGGCGCAGCGGCCTGCCCGTCTCGCTCGTAATAACCGGCATTCTTTACGCGCCGTTCGTGTGGTGGAATGCGACGCACGCTTGGCAGACGTTCGAGTTCACGTTCTTTGCGCGACATGTGCCGGCGGCGTTTTCTATCCGGCGCGTCATCGAGTTGTATGCGGTACAAGCCGCGGCGTATTCGCCCGGCTTGTGGATCGGTGCCCTGCTGTGCGCGATTCGACCACGCGACGCGCTCCTGGCATGGACGGCGATCCCCTTGATCTTGCTCTTGACGGTGCTGTCGTTTTTCGAGCGTGTCGAGATCAATTGGGTGTCGAGCGCCTACGCATCGCTGTGTGTTGCGATCGGGATCGCGTTCGTCGGACTCTCGCAGCGCGCGCGCGTGATTTGGGCGGCTGCCTCGACTGTGCCCGCGCTCGTCTTGCTCCCCGCGCTGTTCATCGCTGCAGAGATGCCCGCCGACGTCTATCACGTCATCGTGAGTACCGGCTCTGCAATGCGCAACACGGGGCCATGGGAGATCTACACGACGGCGCAACTTGCGCACAACGTGCGAATAATCGCGCGCGAACGCAATGCTATCGTCATGACCGATGGCTACGGGCTGTCATCCGTTTTGGATTTCGATGCCGGAATTCCGCCGGTCGTAATCGGCTACGATTGGCAGGGTGCCGAATCTCACAGCTGGATAACGCATATTCGCGGGCCGCGTACCGCGCTGTTTGTCGACAAGGAGTCTCTTGTGCCGTTGCCAGCCGTCCCAGGTGAACACCCGCTCGAACGTGGTCGTCCGGATTTTCAAACGCAGCTGCAACATGCGTGCGCGCGCGTTGAGGTCGGACCGATCTTGAAGTACGACGCGGGGATGGGCGTTCCACCGCGGCCATACTATTTGACGTGGTGTTACGGCTTAACGGATCAAGGGTTGGCTCTTTTGCGCGAGCCGGGACCGTGGCGGCCGTCTGCAATTCCGTCGCACGTCGCGCACCTCTAGTGGGTTACGCGCAAGATCGGCGAGCGTTTCCGCTTCCGGGATCGCAGCCGCAATATGGTCCGGACCGTCCGGTTCGTGTTCTGAACATCAATCTGCACCTCGAACCGGATCTCGAAAAGCATTCGATCGAGGGAATCTGTACGACGCGGGTTGAGGCGGTCGACGAAGGCATCGATCGTATCACGCTCGATGCCGTCGACATGGATATCCTCGACGTGCGCTCAGGCAGTGAAGTACTCGAGCATGAGCGGCGCACCGGTTCGCTGATGATTCGCTTCGAGCAGCCCTTGCGCGGCGGAGAGCAGCTCGAGTTTGCGGTCAAGTATCGCGTCGTCAAGCCGACGCGTGGCGCATATTTTACTGAGCCGGATAAGGCGAATCCAAAAAAGCCGCGACAGCTATGGACGCAGAGTCAAGACAGCGACGCGCGCTATTGGTTCCCGTGCGTCGATTATCCCGACAACAAGCAGACCAGCACGACCACCGTCGTCGTGCGCAAGGGTCTTTTCGCGCTCGCAAACGGCGCGCTCAAAGAGCGCCGCGACGATGCAAAGACGACGACCTTTGTCTATCATCAAGAGATCCCGCACCCGACGTATCTCTTCACGCTCGTGGTCGGTGAGTTCAGCGAGATCGCACAGACCGGCGCCGAGGTGCCGGTTTTCTATTATGTCGCGCCCGGGCGCGAGGCCGACGGCGAACGAAGCTTCGGCGCTACGCCGCGGATGATCCAAGCGTTCAACGATTTCATCGGCGTCGATTACCCCTTCGCGCGTTACTCGCAAATTGCGGTCGCTGATTTCATCTTCGGCGGTATGGAGAATACAGCCGCGACGACGCAAACCGACCGGACGCTGCACGACGAGCGCGCCCATCTCGATTTCTCGAGCGAACCGCTGGTCTCGCACGAGCTGGCGCATCAATGGTTCGGCGATCTGCTCACGACACGCGATTGGGCGCACGCTTGGCTCAACGAAGGCTTTGCGACGTATTTCGAAGCGGTGTGGTACGAAGCATCGCGCGGATGGGACGAGTACGCGTATCACGTCGTGCAAATGGTGCGCAACTATTTTGCGGAAGACGACGAGCGCTACCGCCGCCCGGTTGTTTTCAATCGCTTCATCAATCCTGTTGAGATTTTCGACCGGCATCTCTACGAAAAGGGCGGAGCCGTGCTCCACATGCTCCGGGGTACGCTCGGACACGACCGCTTCAGACGCGCGATTCATCGCTACGTCGAGGACAATCGAGGTGGAAGCGTCGAGACGATCGATCTCGTTCGCGCGATCGAACACGCAAGCGGCCGTAACCTGCGGGGATTCTTCGAGCAATGGATCAGTCGCGGCGGCTATCCTGAGCTCGAGATCGGCTACAAGTACGATGCGGAGCGGAAGAGTGCGATCGTCGACATTCGACAGAAGCAGAAGGTCGACGATGAAAATCCGGCGTTTCGCTTCGATCTGAACGTCGGCTTCCTCTCGACGAAACACGCGCCTTCAGCACTCGAGCGCGACGCCGGCGACACAGAGCTCGAGGGTGAACATCGCGTCCGCCTCGAGATCACGCGCGCTCAAGAGTCGTTTGCGATACCCGTATCCGAAGAGCCATCGCTCGTCCGTATCGACCCCGGCGCGTACGTCCTTGGCAAGTTCGAATACAAGCTCGGGCCCGACATGCTTGCGCGCATCCTGCGCACCGAGCCGGATATTGTCGCGCGCATTCGCGCGGCGCAGGCACTTGCCAAGGAAGGCGGACGCAACGCACGCGAGACGCTCGCGGGAGTACTCGAGACCGAACCGTTCTGGGGTGTTAGCGTCGCAATCGCGCGCGCGCTCGCGCAAACGCATGCGCCCTGGGCGAAAGACGCGCTGCTGCAGGCGCGCAAGCATCCGCACCCCAAAGCACGGCGCGGCGTTGCCGAAGCGCTCGGTGCGTTTTCACGCGATCCCAATGTGGCAAGTGCCTTGATCGAAATGCTGGATGATGCGTCGTATTTCGTCGTCGCGACTGCGCTCATCAGTCTCGGAAAGACGCGCGATCCGCGTGCCGGAGAAGTTTTGATGCGTTATCTGAGCACGTCATCGTGGAGTGACACGATCGCGGGCGGAGCCGCACGCGGCCTTGCCGAGCTCGGCGATGTCGCCGCCGTGCAGCCGCTCATCGCGGCGACGCGCGACGACCGGAGCGACGAGCTTCGGCGAGCTGCGCTCGGTGCGCTTGCGCGGCTCTACCATCTTCTGGACGAACGCAAACCATCGATCGTAGAAGCAATCATCGAAGCCTTCGACGATGACGATTTGCTCGTCCGTCTTGCGGCTGTCAGCGCCGCGGAGCATCTGGGTGAAAGCGCCACGATCCCGGCGTTGCGGCGTCTTTCGGGCCTCGATGGCGACGGGCGAATACGGCGCAGCGCACTCGAAGCAATCGAACGCATCGGCGAAGCACAGCGGACGCCGCCGGAGCTTGCAAAGCTGCGTACCGAGGTTGAAGAGCTGCGTGAAACCGTCCAAGCGCTGCGTGCTCGGCTTGATACGGAACTGCCCATAAAGGTATGAACGTGCGAGCGCTGCCGGCTCTGCTCACGCTGCTCGCGTTCGGTGGTTGCGGATTCACGGCGGCCGAGACGGATACACAACCCGTCGCGGTCGCGCACGCAGATACGTCGGCGCCCGTTGTGCGCACGAATTGGTCGCCGAGTGATCTGGCGCGCGTCCATGCGATCCTTAAAGGCGCCCTTCGCTCGCAATACTTCGATCATGCCGGAGTCGCTGTCGCGGATGAATCAGGACGGCTGCTCTACGGCAAGAATGTCGACCGCGGCTTCGCACCTGCCTCGACGCTGAAAGTGCTCGTTGCGGCGACGTCGCTTGCCACGTTCGGGGTCGATGCGCGATTGGATACGAGCCTCGCGTCGCTCGAGCATCCGGATTCGGAAGGTCGTATCGACGATCTGTGGCTGGTCGGAGGCGGCGATCCGACGCTCGATCTCGTTGCGCTGCACGACGGCGTCGCGTTGCTCTACCGCAACGGATTGCGTCGCGTCGACGGCGACGTGATCGTCGATGCGACCTCGTTCACGACGCCGGAACAAAACAGGGCTTGGGCGCCGGACGACTTCGAATATGGATATGCCGCCGGAACGAGTGCGATCTCACTGAATTGGAACGTCATCGAATTCAAGATTATGCCGACGCGCGTCGGCGAGCCCGCGCGCGTCACCGTTTTCCCAGCCGATCCGTCGATCATCATTCACGGGACGCCGATGACCGGTTACGGCACGACGCTGACGATCGACCGCACCAGACCTGGACGTAATGAATTCAACATCCGCGGTACGATCGCGTACGGTTGGGAGCAATCCTATTTCAGACCCGTCGACGGGATCCCACTCTGGGCCGCACAAGTCGTCGCGCAGATGCTGCGCGATCAGCACATCCTTTTCAACGGGCAAGCGCGTCTGGGGACGGATCCGATCGCGGTGCAAACACTTTGGGAACACCGGTCGGCGCCGTTGCACGTCATGATTAAGCAGATGCTCTTCGAGTCGGACAATCACATCGCCGAACAACTCCTGCGCCTGCTTGGAACGACGGGAGCCGACGGGTTGATGGTGGCCGGCGGCTCGGAGGAAGCGGGAGCCCGCGCCGAGCGTGCGTTCATGCATGGGAGAGACGTACCGATGCCGGGTCTGCACATCGTCGACGGGAGCGGCCTTGCCGAGCGGGATCGGATCGCGCCGATCACGATCGTCCGTCTGCTCGAGGTCGCAGATCATTTGCCGATCGCGCACGCCTACGTTAGTGCGTTTCCACGAGCGGGCATCGAAGGAACGGTGAGGCACCACGAGCTTGGACCGGCACTCGGACGAGTCCATGCAAAAAGCGGTCACATCGACGGCGTGAATTCGCTCGTCGGATATGTCGACACTCACCATCATGGACGCTTGGCCTTTGCATTCCTCGTGAACGAACCGTACGCGGACGACGCCACCTCGATCCCAGTCGGAATCGATCGAGCGCTTGACGAACTCGTTTCCTTATGAGCTACGATCTCGACCCGTCGTTGCTGCAAAAGACGCTCTCCACAGCGTTGGAGCGGGGTGGTATTTATGCCGACGTATTCGTCGAACACCGCCTAGGGCAGTCGATTCGGCTCCAAGATTCCAAGATGCACGAAGCCAGCGTCGCGATAACGTCGGGCGCGGGCGTGCGTGTCGTCGACGGCGACCGGCAGGGGTACGCGTACACCGACGATCTTTCCGAGAAGGCGTTGCTGGATGCGGCACGCGTCGCCTCATTGATTGCACGTGACGGCGCGCGCGTCGTCGCAGCCGATTTGCGCGCGGTTGCGGTCAAGCCGCTTTACAAGGTCGATCCCCAAGCCCAAGAGACAGGTCTGGGCGACTTGAACACCTATGTCGCATTTCTGGAACGCATCGATGCCACGGGACGTGCATACGACAAACGCATCGAGACCGTCAACGGCGCAATGATCGGCGAGGTGCAGCACGTTCAGATTGCAACCAGCGACGGGAAGCTCGTCACCGATACGCGTCCGCTGATCGTGCTGAGCGCCCAAATCATCGCGCGCGACGAAGTGCGCGGCTTCGCGGCATACGCCGACGGTGGACGGACGTCGCTCGCATTTTACGAAACGAAGACGCCGGAGGCGATCGCGACCGAAGCAGCCCGCATCGCGGTGCTGAATGCTGGAGCGCGCGAGGCGCCGGCGGGCGAAATGCCCGTCGTTGTCGGAGCCGGAAGCGGCGGCGTGCTGCTGCACGAAGCGGTCGGTCACGGCCTGGAAGGCGATTTCAATCGCGAGGGCACGTCACTCTACAGCGGGCGTGTCGGGGAACGCGTCGCAAGTGAGCTCGTCACGATTTTTGATGACGGTAATATCGAGAACGAGCGCGGCTCGATTTCGGTTGACGACGAAGGGACGCCCGGCCAGCACAAGGTTTTGATCGAGCGCGGGATTCTGCGCGGTTATATGCTCGACAGTATGAATGGCCGTTTGATGAATACGCCTTCGACCGGCAGTGGCCGGCGTCAGAATTTTCGCTTCCTTCCGATCCCGCGCATGTGCAACACCTACATGCCGCCGGGTGAATCGACACTTGATGAGATCATCCGCAGCGTCGATCGCGGTGTCTACGCGAAATCATTCGCGGGCGGTCAGGTCGACATCAGTCGCGGCGATTTCGTGTTCATGATTTCGGAAGGCTACCTGATCGAGCACGGCAAGATCACGGCGCCTATTCGTGGTGCAAGCTTGGTCGGCAATGGTCCGGGGATCATGGAGAAAGTCGTCGCGGTCGGTTCCGACGCGCAGCTTGCCAACGGACAGTACACGTGCGGCAAGAACGGGCAGATGGTTCCCGTCGGTGTCGGCATGCCGACCGTGAAGATCTCGAGCCTGACCGTCGGCGGCTCCGCACTCCAATGAGTAGCGAGGCAGCGCTCGAAATCGCCGAACGCGGACTTCGCTCCGCGCTCGCTGCGGGGGCGCGTGAAGCCGAAGCAACGTGTACGATTGCGCGACGATTTTCCGTGCGCGCGCGCGACACCGAAATCGACAAGCTCGAACAATCAACGGCGCGTGGGCTCTCTCTGCGGGTATTCGTCGGCGAACCAGGCAAATTGCGGCGCGCGACGCTCTCGACGAGTGACTTATCCGGCGATGGAATCGAAGTCATCGCGAAACGCGTCGTCGATGCTGCGCATCATGTCGGCCCGGATCCCTTCGCGGGCTTGCCTGAGGTCGGCGGCTCGCTCGAAGCCGGCGATCTCGAGATCGACGCTGCTGACGTTGCGTCCCGTCCGAACGAGAAGAAGATTGAAGATGCCTTGGCGCTCGAACGTGAGGCGCGCGGGTTCGACGCCCACATCGACAATTCGAATGGCTCATATGTTGCCGACTCGCAAGTGACGCTCGGTTTTGCGAACTCGAACGGATCGCGTGCATCGTATCATTCGACGAACGCATCGCTGATGGCGAACCCGGTCGGCCGCGACGGTGAGGCCAAACGAACTGCGTACTATTCGACCGCGGCCCGGTCGTGGGCAGGGTGCGAATTGCCGGCCAAAGTCGCGCGCCGCGCGTCCTCGCGCATCTTGGCGATGTTCGGCGCGAAGCCGATACCGTCACAAAAGCTGCCCGTCATCTTCGAGCGCGACGTTGCGTCCGCAGTGTTAGGCGACATCTTCGCGGCGGTGAGTGCGGTGAACGTCGCGATCGACAATTCATATCTGGCCGACAAGGTTGGGGAAAAAGTCGGCAGCGATTTGGTGACGATCATCGATGACGGTCGCCTGTCGCGAGGTATGGGGACATCCCCGTTTGACGGTGAGGGCGTTCCCACGCGTCGCACCGTCGTGTTCCAAAACGGCGTGCTCAAAACGCACCTCTTCGACACGTACTACGCGCGCAAGCTCGGCGCGCAATCGACCGGAAACGCTTCCGGAAGCGGTATAGGTCCGAACAATTTCTATCTCGAGCCCGGCAATCTCAGCCTCGAAGAGTTGATCGGACAGACAAAACGCGGCCTGCTCGTACTTTCGATCATCGGCTTTGCTACGGAGACCGCCACCGGAACGTACAGCCGCGGCGTCAGTGGCGTGCTCATCGAAGATGGCGAGCTGCGTCAGGCAGTGGACGGCGTCACGATCGCTTCGAATTTCCTCACCGGTATATTGCCGGGCATCGACTTACTCGGAAACGATCTTCGCTTTGATTCCGGGATCACGGCGCCTTCATTCCGCGTCGCCGAAATGACGGTATCCGGAGAGTGACATCACCCTTATCGTGCCGTTGCGTCACACCTTAACGCGGTAGATTCTCTCTTCGACTTGTTCGAGGTTTGAGAGCATCTTCGGGTCGTGGCCCGGGAACCAGCGGCCGCCGGCGGCGAGCGTCTCGATCGTCGTAAATCCACGCTGATAATTATCGTAATTGTGGATGATCGAGGTCGGTGTGCGCGTTTCGAGATTGGCGTAAAAATGCGATGCGTCGCAGGCCAGGACGAGCGGCTTCTCGCCGGTGTCGATGACGGTAATCTGATGCCCCGGTGTGTGCCCTCCAACGAGCAGCACTTTGATCGATGGTGAGAAGTTGAAATCGCCGTTCATCGCCTTGATTTTTCCGTCGCTGCGCAGGCGGTCGATCTGATCGATCGCCGCCCGGTCGGCGGATTTGAAGGCCGGATGCGTGACGCCGCGTCCGGTGAAGTAGTCGATGTCGTCGCTCTGCACGTAGAACGTCGCATTCGGGTAACGCTCGGGGACGCAGAAGTGGTCGTAGTGTAAATGCGAGATGACGATCGACTTCACGTCTTTGGGATCGAGACCGACGCGTGGAAGAAGCTCGCTCGGCGAGAGATAATCGAATACACCTTTCTCACCGGCCATGTGTTCGGAGAATCCGGTGTCGATCATGACCGTCTCGTTTTTGTCCTTGATCACCCAGAACGGATAGACGAGCTCAATCTCGTCGGTGTTGTTCGCCAAATTGAACATGTAGTAGTACGGGCGTTTTGAACGCCCAACTATGCAAGCAAATATCTCCATCTAAAGGCGCTCCGCCCCGGGCTGCGCGCCCCCCAAGCTAAAGCTTGGGGCCCCCATTTGCGCTCGGCCCATCACCATCTGTAATCGCTTGTACATTTCTCGTTGGCCTCGCAAGTTACACTTTCTGCTTTTCTCGCTCCGCGAAGACCGCGCGCGCGATGCGAAAGGCTTCAGCCGAGACCGGGACGCCACCATACACGCCGGTCTGCAAGAAGATTTCTTTCATCTCGTCTTTCGTCACGCCGTTGTTGATCGCGCCGCGGACATGAACTTCGAGCTCATGCCAGCGTCCCAGCACCGTGAGCATCGCAAGATTGAGCATGCTGCGCGTTTTTCGTTCCAAGCCGGGGCGAGTCCAAACGTTTCCCCAACAATACTCTTCGGTGAAATCGATGAATGCTTCGGCGAGCGGGTCTCCGGCGGCGCGTTGCAGCATTCCGTCGACGTATTCGGCACCGAGAACCTCACGACGGATGCGGGCGCCCTCTTTGCGATCCATTATATGCCTCCATAGCTGAGCAGGCTTCGAGCGAGGAGGGTCCTGGACGTGCGCCAATAGACCCTTCCGTTATGACTGCCGGCCCTATCGGGTTCACCTTGATAATCCGCGTGGAAGCGCCGAACCATCCAGGCGCGTTCGGTGCGCTTGCCTCGGCGATTGGAGATGCCGGTGGCGTCGTTGGGGCCGTCGACGTGCGCTCGGTTTCGAAAGGCATTGCGGTCCGGGACATCACCGTCACGGTCGGCTCCGAGCAGATTGCGAGCCTCGTGCGCGCGTCCATCGAACGAATTGGCGGTGCGCGTGTCATCAGCGCATCCGACAGCACGTTTCTCGCGCACCTCGGCGGCAAGATCTCGGTCGAATCCAAGATCCAGATCAAGACGCGCGCCGATCTGTCGACGGTTTACACGCCCGGCGTCGCCCGCGTGTCGATGGCGATCGCCGCCGATCCGAGCAAAGCCTTTCAGTTGACGATCAAACGCAACACCGTCGCCGTCGTAACGGACGGTACCGCCGTACTCGGCCTTGGCGATATCGGTCCGCTTGGAGCTGCACCTGTCATGGAAGGCAAGTGCATGCTCTTCAAAAAGTTTGCGCAGATCGACGCGTGGCCCGTTTGTCTCGATACGAAAGACGTCGATGAGATCGTTGAGACGGTCGTACGTATCGCACCGATTTTCGGCGGCATCAACCTCGAAGATATTTCGGCGCCACGCTGCTTCGAAGTCGAACGCCGTTTGGTCGAAGCTCTCGATATTCCGGTCATGCACGACGATCAGCATGGGACCGCCGTGGTCGCGCTTGGCGCGCTGATCAATGCAGCTGCAGTCGTCGGCAAGGACCTCTGTGACATGAAGATCGTCGTTGCCGGCGGAACCGGTTCCGCAGGGACTGCGACCATCAAGCTTTTGCAGCTGGCCGGCGTCGGCGACATCATCGCGGTCGGACGCGAAGGCGTCATCAATCGCAAAGAACGCTACGAGCCCACACATATCACGTGGCTCGCGCAGAACACGAATCGTGACAATATCGGTGGAACCTTGAGCAGCGTCCTCAAGGGGGCAGATGCCTTCATCGGTGTTTCCGGCCCGGGCGTGCTCGAAGCCGATGATCTCAAGGCTATGGCGCGCGATCCGATTGTTTTCGCGCTTGCAAACCCGACGCCGGAGATCATGCCGGAAGTCGCTGCGCCGTACGTGACCGTCATGGCGACGGGACGTTCCGACTATCCCAATCAGGTCAACAACGTTTTATCATTCCCGGGCATTTTCCGTGGCGCGCTTGATTGCCGGGCGCGGCGCATCACCGACAACATGAAATTGGCAGCGGCAAAGGCGATTGCCGCAATCGTTGGAGAGGAACGCAGTGTCGAGTACATCATTCCGAGTGTCTTCGATCAACGTGTCATGGAGGCTGTCGCCAAGGCCGTCATGCACGCTGCCGTCGAGGACGGAGTTGCGCGTCGCGCAATGGTCGTCGCTGAAGAGGATCAAGCCGCTGCTCTCGTTTAGAAGCACCCTATGAGCAAGACGCGAATATTGATCGTCGAGGACGATCCCGATGTAGCCTCGTACGAGCGGGAAGTCTGCGAACGTGCGGACTTCACGGTGCAGATCGCGCCCAACGGTGCGCAAGCGCTGGAGCTCGCCGCACAGTGGTCTCCGGACGTCGTCTTGCTCGACGTGAATTTGCCCGATATTTCGGGCCTGGACGTCTTGACGTCGCTCGCCAACACCGGAGATGCCTTCATTTTGATGGTGAGTGCCGCATCCGGAGAGGACGACATTCTCAAGGGTCTCGGTCTGGGTGCGGACGACTACATCACGAAGCCTTTCTCGCCGGGCCAGCTCGTTGCTCGCATTCAATCATTTTTGCGGCGCCGCGATCGCCATGCTCAGCGCGAGCAAGAAGGTCGCATGACGGTCGGCAACGTCACGCTGGTTCGTGACCTGCACGTGTTGCAAAACGGTGAGCGCAACGTCCCGCTCACGGCGCTCGAGTTTCGTCTGCTCTGGTACCTGGGGGAAGGCGAAGGCCGTTTGCTGACGCGCGCGCAGATTCTGGAGCATGTCTGGAACGATGTCTCAGGCGTTCCAACGCGCGTCGTCGACGTTCACGTTGCCGCATTGCGCAAGAAGCTCGCTGAAGTGAGTGCAAATCTCGCAATCGCGAGCGTTCGCGGCATCGGATACCGGCTGGACAAACCCTAGGAGTCCTTAAACTGATCCGTCGCTTAATCGCGCTTGTCAGCGCGTTCGTCGCCACATTCTCATTCGTTTCCCTTGGCTTCGCGCAACCTGGTCCGGTCGTTTACGAATCCCCCGCGAAGAATCTGCCGGCAGGACGCATCGGCGTCACGCCGTTCTGGGCCGTCCTACCGTCGGGACGTTTCGTCAAACCGCAAGGCCGTAGCGTCGTCGCCGGAAGTAGCGCGCTCGCGGTCGCGCTTTCACCCGATTCGCGTTTCGCGTTCGTCGCCGGATCGATGCTTTCCGCGATCGATGTCGACTCGATGACTGTCGTCTCCCAATACGGAGCGCCTGCTGGCCATCCGTACACCAGCGTGCTCGCTGTGCGCGATCCCCTCGATGCAACGCGGACGCTCGTGGTGGCCGCTTCAGGCGGCGCCGATGCGCTCTATTTCTACCATTTCGATGGCGCGAATCTGACGCCGGATCGTACTGCGAACCTCGGACTTTCAGGTTTCCCGACGTCGCTCGTTGCGACACCTGATGGCGCGAGCGCCTTCGCGCTACAAAGCGACGGCAATAGCGTCACGGCAATTGACCTGCGGCGCCGCCGAACGCGTTCGACGCGATTGGTCGGATTCTCGCCGGTAGGCGCCGCCTTGCTGCTGCGTGAGGGTCAGCCGAGCCGGCTGCTCGTGTGTAACGAAGGCTTGATGCGCTATGCGCCGCTCGCGAGTCCGGCACTAATTCCGATGTTCATGACTCCGCCTCCGAACTTGGATGCTGCATCCTCGCTGGACGTGGTCGCTCTGGATGCGAGCGCGAATGTGTCCGCACAGCCGAGCACTGAGGGCCCAGTGCATTTGGATCGCCCACCGGACGGCATTCGCGTCATAGGCGGCGCCCATCCGAGCGCGGTCGCAATCTCGCCTGACGGTTCATATGCATTCGTCACGATGGCAAACGTCGATCGCATCGCCGTCGTATCGCTGACCGGGACTGCGCGCGTCGTCACCGGTATCGATCTGCGCTTATTTCCGAAGGGACCGTACGGAACGCAGCCGAGTGCGCTCGCAATCTCGCGCGATGGCCGGCGACTGTACGTCGCGCTCTCGGGCCTGGACGCGATCGCGGTACTCGATTCGTCGAACCCGCTGGGTTTGCGCCGTCTGGGTCTTATCCCGAGCGACGACTATCCGGCTGGGCTCGCACTCTCGGACGACGACCGTTCCCTGTACGTGGTCAACGCCAAAGGTTATGGCCCCGAAGGCAACGACGTTCCGTCGACGCTGCAACGTATCGACTTGGCGCAGCAGAATCTCGTTCGCGACACGTACACTGCGCTGGGCTCGACCCGTATTTCGCACACCGCGCCGCACAACCCGATCGTTTCACCGATCGGAAGTTTACAAACAAGCTCGCGGATCAATCACGTCGTCCTCGTACTCGAGGAAGATAAGACGTTCGACTCAATGCTGGGCGATCTCGTTGATGCCGCGGGACGCGCGCACGGCAATGGCGATCCGGCGTTGACGGCGTTCGGAGCGACGGTGACGCCGAATCTGCATGTGTTGGCACGCTCGTATGCACTGGCGGACAATTTCTACGCCGACGCGCGCACGATGATTTTGGGGCATGAATACGCGCTCGGTGGCATTGCGAGTGACTACTCACAAATGCGGAGCCTCGAAGGGGCGCTCTCGCGCGAAGATCCCGAAGACTACGCGCGTTTCGGCTATATCTTCAACATGCTTGCGTTGCACCGCATCACGTATCGCGATTACGGCGATTTGATGTTGTTGCGCGGATACGACGTTGATTCGAGTCCCATCGATCCGCTCGACCGCTTTTCACCCACGACGAACCTGGGCGGTACCTATTCGCTCGACACTCCGGCCCTGGCTGCGCTGCGCGGACACGTCGATGAAAGCTATCCTGGGTGGAATCTGCGCATTCGCGACGAGCGTCGTGCTCGCGAATTCGTGCGCGACTACGATGCGCTCGTTCTGGCGCATCACGCTCCGCGCTTTTCGGTCGTGTGGCTTCCCGACGATCGTGGCGGAACCCGCGAAGAAGTCGCGGACGGCGATCGTGCACTCGGCGTGATCGTCTCGCACGTTACGCGCTCGCCGGCGTGGAAAGACACGGCGATCTTCGTCATGCCTGCGGACGCCGGAACGCAGCGCGATCACGTCAATGAGCAGCGTTCCTATGCGCTCGTCATCTCGCCGTATGCAAAGCACGGATTCGTCGGGCACCGCCATCTTTCGACGGTCAGTGTGCTTAAGACGGAAGAAGAGCTGCTTGGCTTGCCGCCGCTTTCGCTGGGGGATCTCCTCGCCAGCGATATGTCCGACTTTTTCACTGACCGGCCGAACTTCACGCCGTACACGGCAAGACCGGTCGAGAGCCAGCCCGAATGAGCGGACCGTGACGGAAAAAGACATCATCGCCGCGCCCTTCGTGCGCGCGGCAAACGCGACGCTCCGCGACGCGATCTTGGTCGCTCCCGGCGCGGCGCTCGACGGGGTGCTGCCGCTCTACGGCGAGCCGAGCCCGTTGATCGAACGGGCGAAAGAACAGCACAAAGTACTCACGCGAACGCTGCAAGATTGCGGCGTTCTCGTTCATCCGCTCGAAGCCGAAGATGACAACGGTCATGCGGCATTCGTCGCGGATTGTGCGATCGTGGTATCCAGCGGCGCGATTGTTCTTCGCCCGCACCGCATCGATCGCCGGCGAGAAGTGAACGCCGTCGAAGCGAAGTTGCGCGATCACGGAATTCCGATTCTCGGAAAGATCGAGGCACCCGGGTTGCTGGACGGTGGAGACATCGTGATCGCGGGCAACACCGCGTACATCGGCGTTCCGGACAACAAACCGCGCAGCAACACGCTTGGCCGTAGTCAGTTCTCACAAATATTGGTCTCGACGGGCATGCAGACGCTCGAGCTGCCGATGGACGGATCGATCCCTCGGCTCAGCGACGTTTTTTCATCCGCAGCTGAAGATTTGATCGTCGCTGCGACCGATTTTGTCGACACGTCCTCGCTGCGCGCCCGCGCACAGATTCTTGCGATTCCACGCGGCGAAGAGTACGGTGCGTCGCTCTTACCGCTCGGTTCGCGCCGAGTGCTCGCTAATCTGCGATTCCGCTTCGCAGTTCCGATGCTGCGTAAAGCGAAGCTCGATGTCGTCGCGATTGACTTATGGGAGTTCGGAAAAGTAGGCGGTGGACCACCCGCGCTGGTGCTTCCTCTCAAACGAGCCTAGAGGTCCTTTGTGCCCAATGCGATCGAAATTGACGGCCTCGTCAAACGGTATGGTGATTTCACTGCCGTAGACGGCATCTCGCTCGTTGTCGAAGACGGCGATTTCTTCGGATTCCTCGGGGCGAACGGCGCCGGGAAAACGACAACGATCAACGCGATCGTTGGTTTGGCGACATTTCAAGCCGGAACGATTCGCATCTTCGGGCACGACATCACGCGCGAATGGCGTGCTGCGCGTCCGCTCGTCGGAGTTGCTCCACAAGAATTCAATTTCGATCGCTACCTGTCTGCTCGCGACATCCTGATCTATCAAGCCGGATATTACGGTCTGCAGGGAGCCGCCGTGCACCGGCGCGCGGATATGTTGCTCGAGCGTTTTGGACTCAGTGATAAATCCGGCCAATTCTACACGCGTCTTTCAGGTGGCCAGAAGCGCCGCTTGACGCTTGCGCGCGCGATGATGCACGAGCCGCGCCTCATCATTCTCGACGAGCCGACCGCCGGCGTCGACGTTGAGCTGCGAATCGAGCTCTGGGAGTTGGTCCGCGAACTCAACCGCAACGGAACGACGATCTTCTTGACGACGCACTATCTCGAAGAAGCAGAAGCGCTGTGCAAAAACATTGGTATCATTGAAGGCGGGCATGTGGTCGCGCGTGAGTCGACCGCAAAACTGATCGGTGACCGTTCGCTGCAAGATGTCTTTCTGGATCTCATCGGCCGGGATCGCGCCGGAGCCGAAGCGCAATGACAATCGCACCGGGCTCGTTCACCGTAAAGAACTACGTCGGACTTTGGACGCTTTTCAAGCGCGAGATGAAGCGCTTGTGGGTCGTAATCAATCAGGTGGTGTGGCCGCCGGTGATTACGACGGTGCTCTATGTTGTCGTATTCGGGGTCGCGCTCGGAAGCCGCATCGGTACGACACAGGGCGTTCCGTACGGCACGTTCTTGATTCCGGGCTTGATCATGCTGCAAGTAATCAACGAGTCTTACGGTGAGTCATCGAGCAGTGTCTTTCAGGCGCGCTTTCTGAACCACGTCCAGGAGCTGCTCATCTCACCGATGTCTGCGCTCGAGATCGTGCTTGGCTTCGTGGTCGCGGGCATCGTTCGCGCGTTCATTATCGCGGGCTTGATCACGGTACTCGGCATGCTGCTCGTACACGTGGGACCGCACAACTGGGGACTGTACGTCCTGGTCGTGACGCTGGTCGCTGTGCTGTTTTCGTCGATCGGGATCGTCTTCGGACTGATGGCTGAGAAGTTCGATCACATCGCGATTTTCACAACCTTCGTGATAACGCCGCTGGTGTTCGTCGGCGGCGTCTTCACGTCGAGCCGCTTCTTGCCGCCGCTCGTGCAGAAGCTCTCGCTGTTCAACCCGATGTTCTACATGATTGACGCGTTCCGGTACTCGTTCACAGGACGCAGCGACGTAGAGCTAGGACTCTCACTCCTGGTCGTCGTCTTGCTCGCGTTCGCGGCGTTCGGAGCCGCCCTCACGATGACGGCGGCTGGATACAAACTCCGAACGTGACCTCAGGGGACTCGACATGAAGATAACGCGATTCTTTGCAGCTCTCGTCTTTGGTCTCGCGGCAGCGCTGCCCGCGGCCGCGGCGGAGGCGCCTTCGACTCCACCCGGCCTCGTGGTGGGGGATGCCGCACCGGCGTTCGATCTTCCGACCATCGACGGTAAGCGCGTCACGCTCGAGGGCCTGCACGGTAAGACGGTGATCGTCAACGTTTGGGCGACCTGGTGCCCGCCGTGCCAAGAAGAGACCGCGAATCTCATCAAGGCCTACGATCAGACCGCCGGCAACGACGTCGTCTTCATGGGCGTCGACTCGACTGAGACCGCGCCGCTCGTGAAAGCTTTTGCGGCCGCGAAAGACATCAAGTTTCTCGAGACCGTCGACACCGATCAGACGTTCGCCAAGGCGTATCACGTCAAGTATTTCCCGACCACGTACGTTATTGGGCCGGACGGCGTGCTGCGGATGGTTTACATCGATCTCGTGACACCGAAGCTCATCGCGCAATTCGTCGCCGATGCGCAGGCCGGCCGTAATTCACAGTTGAGCTCGCCGATTCAAGACAAGATCGATGCACTGCTCGCGCCATCCAAGTATTCGTTTACCGGTGATCCCGCGGTCGTGAATGCAACCGTCGATCGATTCCAAAAGGCTGTCGAACAGGTCGGCGAGATGATCGATAACTCGGATCCGATCGCCGGCAATCCGATCGACGTGCCGCGTACAGAGGCTGAAGAGAACAATCTGCGCCTCGAAGCGATCGCCGCGATGAAGCCGATCGCATCAACACACGCGAGCAAGATGACGCTCGACCTTCTTCTGGGAGATGCGAACCAATACGATACGAAATGGGCCGATGCGCTCAGCGCATACACTGCGGCGCACATGCTCGATCCGAAAAACGAGGACGCGCTTAGCGGAATGGCGTTCGCCGCCGGCCGGCTGAAAAATCACGACGTCGTGATCAGTGCGGAGGAGCAGCTCGTAGCGCTCGAACCGCATAGCGTTTCCGCCTTGGTCGATCTTGGCATTGACTTGGGGGCGGCAAAACGCTTTGAAGAAGCCCGGCGCGCATTCGATCGCGCGATCGTGCTTGCAAGCGCGAAGGCTGATGCGCGGCATGCAAAGGCGACTGACATTCGCATGCTGGCATGGGCGCATCTCTATTACGGACGCACGGAAGCCAAAGCCGGAAACCTCCCGGCAGCTCGCCAGCAGTTCGCCGATGCGACACAAACGACGCTGCGACTTCCGAAGACAAACTCGCGCTATACGATCTATCTCGAGCAAGCGCAGGAAGAGACGGTCGCACTCGACATACGTGGCACGTCGCGTACGTCAGCCGCGCTCTCGTTTGCGCCGTGGACCGGTCCGCAACTGCCCGGCAGCTCGCCGGATACGGCCAAGTATCGCCTCGTCGTCACCGGAAAGCCGGGCCAGAGCGTTCACTTGCATGCGGTTGATATGCCGAAGGGCTGGATCGCTTCGTTCTGTACCGATCGCATTTGCGCGCCGCTCCAGGTCGCAACAACGCTGCCGGATTCGGGCGTGAAAGTGATTGAGTTTCAGGTCGTTCCACCGGACGCGAAATCGCTCGCGCACGTACCCAGCGTCCGAGTAGTCGTCACCGACGGTAAATCGACGGCTTCGGCCCGGACGCTGGCGTTACGCTAGGGATCTCTTACCAGAACGCCGCCGCGGGTGTCGCAAGCGGCTTACTCTTCTCGACAACATACGTGGAGACGATTTTAAGGGGTTGCGTTGAGCTCGTGTTAACCGCGCCGTGCGGAACGCCGGCTGGATTCAGAAACGAGTCTCCAGCGTGTAAATGCCTCTTCGACTCGCCCTTAACGTAGAAATCGCCCTCGCCGTCGAGGACATATCCTACCTCGACGCCGGGATGCGTATGCGAGGCAGCTATCCCGCCGGGCGCGATCACGACGTAGGCTTGGATCGTCTGAAATTGATCCGGGAAGTCTGCAGTGTGCAAAACGGTTCGGGTTATGGCGCTCGGTGCGGCCGGCGCGACCGGAGTCGGTGACGGCATTCCGTACTGCGCGTACGCAGCGGACGCGAATGCGCAAAACGCGATAAGCGCTACGAAAAAGGCCGGTTTCTTCGGCATGTGAACCCCCTCAAGCTGAGTAGTGTGCCGACTATTGTCGGACGAGCAGGGGATGCCCTACCGGACCACGCTCTTGGCTCGCGCCATGCTGCAGCAGATGTTGAAGGCTGCGCGGAGTCCATCCGGTCGCGCGATGCCTTTGCCGGCGATGTCGTAGGCCGTGCCGTGTCCGACCGTCGTTATCGGAACGGGTAATCCGGCGAGCACTGTCACGCCGCTTCCGAACTTGAGGAGCTTCATCGCGATCTGGCCTTGATCGTGATACATGGTGACGACGGCATCGTAATCGCCGCGCATCGCGGCCACGAAGACGGTGTCGGCCGGAAATGGTCCGTTTGCGTTGATGCCTTCGTTTTTGGCGCGTTCGATCGCGGGCGCGATCTCGCGGATTTCTTCATCGCCGTAGGTGCCGCCGTCGCCCGCGTGCGGGTTCAGCCCGGCGACTGCCAAACGCGGCGCGCCAATACCGGACGCTCGCAACGTATCGTTCGCGAGAAGAATCGCCTCGTACACGCGCGCTTGCGTGATCAAAGCACCGACGTCGCGCAGTGCGACATGCGAGGTGACACGCGAGGTCCACAGATCTCCGAGCACGTTGAGCTCGCCGCAGTTGCCGTGGAATCCGAGGCGCTCGATAATGAAATCAAGCTCGTCGCCTTCGCGCAATCCGCCGAGGCGCATCGCATTCTTGTTGAGCGGCGCAAACACGATCCCGTCGATCTCGCCACGCTGCGCGCCTGAAAGCATCGTCGCAAGCTGCTCGAGTGCTTCCTTGCCGGCCCGCGCGCTGACCGTTCCCGCCCCGAACGGCTCGCCCTTAGCAGATGTCAACTCGACCGTTCGAACCGGTCCGGCGTACTTGACGCCGGTTACGTGCTTTCCGAATTCGAGCACGGGCGAATCCCCAAAAACGGTGATCTCTGCTTGTTCGAATGTCTGCGGTTCGGCGAGCAGACGTGCAACGAGCTCGGGCCCGATGCCGTTGCGATCTCCGACTCCGATCCCGATTTTGGCCTTCATCGTTTCCTAGAATCCGTTGAAGAACGGGTTGTGCTGCTTCTCGAGTCCGATCGTGCTCGGCGGGCCGTGACCCGGCATGACGACCGTTTCTTCATCGAGCTTGAACAGTTTAGTCGAGACACTTCGCAGGATGTCTTGGTAACCGGTGTTCTCACCGAACGCCCCGCCAATGCTTCCAGCGAAGAGGGTATCGCCCGTGAACACCGTTGATTTGAACAAGTAGCACGAGGATCCGTCGGTGTGTCCGGGCGTGTGCAGCATGCGAATTGCTGCCGCGTCACCGAACGGGAGCTGTTCGCCGTCGCGCACGGGGATCGCTTTGCTTGCAAGGGCGCCGATCGCGTGAACGTCGGACTTGTGCATTACGATTTGCGCGTCCGGAAATTGCTTTGCGACGTCCGCGGTTGCATCGCAATGATCGAGATGCTTGTGCGTGATCAGGATATAGCGTAAAACGTACGGGCCTTCCGCAATCGCGCGCCGCAGATTATTCGGATCGCCGGCCGGATCGATGAGCGCCGCCGTCTTGCCGTCTTCAAGGAAGAAGATGTAGCCGTTCGACGGATGCGGATCTTGCGGATGATGGCGTACATCTTCAGGCGACGCGACGTGCGGTTCCCAACGCTGCGCTGCGCTGTCGGCAAGCTTGCCCGGATCCAGGCGCAATACGCGCGCAATCTCGCGAGCCTCGCCGTCGGTCGGTGCGCCATTGCCCCCGATCCAGGCTTTGAGCTCGCTTTGATCGAGCCCCGTGCGCGACGCGAGCGTCGCAACGTCGATACCTACGCCTCGGCTCGCCTTACGAACGATATCGGAAAATTCGTCTTCCAGCATTAAAAACTAGTCCGCGCAACCGAATCGCGTTCCTGCCCATCGAAGAGAGCGTTGTTGCGAGGTCGGCGCGAAAATAGAGGCATGAATGTAATGGTGATGGACCGAGCACGCTCGGGGGCCCCATGCTCCGCATGGGGGGCGCGCAGCCTAGGGCGGAGCGCCTTAAAACGGAGCGCCGTTTAAATGGAGAGGCTGATCATTATTGGCTCGGGGCCAGCGGGGCTGACGGCCGCGATTTATGCGGCGCGCGCGAACTTGCAGCCGCTCGTTTTCGCCGGCGCACTCTACGGGGGCCAGCTGATGCTGACGACCGAGGTCGAGAACTATCCGGGTTTCCCAGAAGGCATCATGGGCCCCGAGCTGATGGAAAACTTTCGTATGCAGGCCGAGCGCTTCGGCGCGCGCTTGGAATTCGTCGACGTGACCGCGGTCGATCTCGGTTCGCGTCCGTTTACCGTGCTGACGTCGGAAGGCGAGTTTCGTTCGCAAGCCTTGATCGTAGCGACGGGCGCGAGCGCGCGGTGGCTCGGCATTCCGGGCGAGGAGCGCTTACGCGGCCGCGGCGTTTCGACGTGCGCGACGTGCGACGGAGCGTTCTTCAAAGAAAAGAAGATCGTCGTGGCCGGTGGCGGTGATTCTGCGATGGAAGAAGCGCTGTTTCTTACGCGCTTCGGCTCGCAAGTGACCGTTATCCACCGGCGCGATACGCTCCGCGCCAGCAAGATCATGGCCGAGCGCGCGCACAACCACGCCAAGATCGATTTTCTGTGGAACACCGTCATCGAGGAAGTCCACGGCGATCCAGTCATGACGGGCCTGCGATTGCGCAACCTGATCACCGAAAAAAGCTACGATTTCGAGGCCGACGCTCTCTTCATCGCGATCGGACACGATCCGAATACGGGAATCTTCCGCGGACAGCTGGAGCTTGATCGTGCCGGTTACATTGTTTCGCCGGACGGCGTGCACACGAATATCGAGGGCGTCTTCGTCGGCGGCGACGTCTACGATATTAGATATAAGCAAGCCATCACCGCCGCCGGGATGGGATGCAAAGCTTCAATGGAGGCCGAGCGTTTTCTGGAAATGCTCGAGTCGTCCGAAGCTGAGCAAAGTCTCTCAGCGTAAGAGAGAACGCAGCGCCGGGTCCAGCTCCGGATAACGAAAGCGGTATCCACTTGCGAGCGTGCGCTCCGGCATCACGCGTTGCCCCTGTGTAAGAATCATCGCGCCCTCGCCAAACAGCGCTTTCAGCGCAAACTCCGGGACCGGCAAAAGCGTGGGTCGTCGCAAGACCTCGCCGAGCGTGTGCGTAAATTCGGCGTTCGTCACCGGCTCGGGTGCCGTCGCGTTGATCGCACCGTCCGTACCGTCGATCGCGTGGATATAGGTGTCGATCAAATCCTCGATGTGAATCCACGACATCCACTGCGCGCCGCTCGCGAGCTTTCCGCCAAGGCCAAAACGAAATGGCGGCAGCATCATCGGAAGCGCGCCGCCGTCGGGTCCGAGGACGAGCCCGGTTCGAACGATCGCAACACGCATTCCGGATTCGCTTGCGCGATTGGCTTCACGTTCCCAGTCCAGACATACGTGCGCGAGAAAATCGGCCCCTGGCGAACTCGTTTCGACGAACGTTTCGGTGAGGCTCGTGCCATAGTAGCCGACCGCCGACGCTGAGACGTACGCGACCGGTTTCTTATCGAAGCGCGTAATCCGATCCAGCAGCGCGCGCGTCAACTCGACGCGCGAACGTCGGATCTGGGACTTCCGTGCGCCCGTCCATCGTCGCGCTACCGGCGCACCCGCCAAGTTGACGACGACGTCGGCGCGAGCGCATGCAGCCGCTGCCGCATCGATGTTGCGCAGCGACGCGACGACGACGTCGTCACCACGCGCGCGGAGCGCGTCAACGAGGTGCCGGCCGACAAACCCCGATCCGCCGGCAACGGTTATGTGAAGGTTCAGGTTTTCACGAGTTCTTTTGCGTCAGCGCCGACGAGCGACTCGATCTCTTCGATCTCCTTTGGAATGGCCGGCGTGAGATTTTCGGGACCGCGCGCCGTGCACAGGATGTCGTCTTCGATTCGAACGCCGATGCCTTTGAAGCGTTCGGGTACGTTCAGATCCATCTGCACGTAGAGTCCGGGCTCGACCGTCATCACCATGCCGGGTTCGAGCGTGCGCCACTGGTCCGCATGATCGCGATAATGGCCGACGTCGTGCACATCAAGACCAATCCAATGTCCTGTGTTGTGCGGATAAAAATCGCGATAGGATTCATTTTGTATGACGTCGTCAAGCGAGCCGGAGAGCAAGCCGACGTCGAGCAGTCCTTCGCACAATACGCGAACTGCGGCATCGTGGTACGCGCGGAACGATTTTCCCGGACGTACTTCCTCGATACCGGCCTTCTGAGCTGCGAGCACGATCTCATAGATCGCGCGCTGTTCGGCGCTGAATCGGCCGTTGACGGGCCATGTACGCGTAACGTCTGAGGCGTAGACATCGAGCTCAGCGGCGGAATCGACTAAGACGAGCGCACCGTTACGCAGCTGTTCGCGATTCGTGTTGTAATGCAGGATTGTCGCGTTCGCTCCGCCCGCAACGATCGACGAATATGCGGGCGCCTGCGCGCCGTTGCGCATGTACGCGTATTCGATAACGGCCTCCAGCTCGTATTCCCACATTCCGGGATGCGTTGCGCGCATGCCCGCAATGTGTCCGCGTCGCGTGATCGCGCCCGCGCTGCGCATCACTTCGATCTCTTCGGCTGATTTGCGCAAGCGCATCTCGTGCACCAGCGTCCCAGGCTCGAAGAATTCAAGCGGAGCTTTCCCGCCCCGACGCACGCTGTGCCGAGCTTGCGCGACGGCGGCGTGAATCTTGCGATCGAACGCTTCGTCACGACCGAACCCGTACGCGAGCCGCTCCCTGCCCACCAGCATCTGACCGAGCTTATCATCGAGCTCGTCGATGGCGAACGCGGCGTCGACTGCGAGATGTTCCGGCGCATCATCAACGCCAAGGCGCTTGCCGGTCCAAATCTCCATCTCACGATCGCGTCGCCGCAGAAACATCGTGTCGCGTTGTTCGCGCCCAGGTGCGATGATAAGCACGGCTTCGGGCTCCGTAAAGCCCGTGAGATAGTAGAAGTCCGAGTTTTGTCGGTATTCGTACTCGGCGTCATTGTTGCGAATGTGATGGATCGCCGCCGGAACGATAGCGATCGCCTCGCCCAGCTTCTCGGCGACCGCATCCCGGCGGCTGCGATAGATGCTGCTCATGGGGGACTTCGGTTCGCCGGTCAGCGAAAGCGGCCCCGTGAAGAAGCGGGATTGGGACCATCGTGGCCTCTTCGTGGTCGCGGCCAGTCACGGGACCAGCGATTTTTACTCAGGATTTGTCCCGCTGATCGTCTACTACGTCGCGAGCCACAACGGTCTCTCGCCGATATTTCAGGGCATCGTCGGCTTCATTTGGTACTTCACGAGCTCAATCGTGCAGCCGATCTTCGGTGCCTACTCGGACCGTTTCGGCCGGTGGTGGTTCTTGCCGGCCGCAGTCGGCGTTACCACGATCGGTGTATCGCTTGCAGGTCTCGCAACGACACCGGCGATGCTGATCGCGCTCGTTATCCTCGGCGGATTCGGTTCGGCGCTGATGCATCCGGAAGCCGGACGCTATTCCTCGATGCTGAGTGGTTCGCACAAATCGACGGGGATGTCGATCTTCGTAATAGGCGGACAAATCGGATATTCAATTGGCCCGGCTGTTGCGGCGCTCGCGCTCGCGCATTGGCGCGGTGGAACGGCGTGGCTTGCGATTCCCGGCGTCTTCGCCGTCGCTGCACTGTTCTGGGCGATGAGCAAAGTTGGGCCACGCGCCGAGCGCCGGCACGAATCGGCCCCGGTACTCGAAGTCCCGAAAGCTGACCGGTTCGGCATCTCGATGCTCGTCGTCAGCACTGCGCTGCGCAATCTCGTGAACTCATCGTTTATGATCTTCTTGCCTAACCTGTTGGTCGCACGCGGACACTCGCTCGTCGAGGCCGGTCAGATCGTCACGCTGTTCTTGCTCGTCGGCGTGCTCGGCACGTACGCGGGCGGAACGCTCGCCGATCGTTTCGGCGCATTGTTCGTCTCGATCGCAACGCTCGTCGCCGCCGTGCCGTGCTTGCTCGGATTCTTCGTCCTCGGCGGCTCGCTGGGACTCGGGCTCCTGGTCGCCGGCAGCATCTTGCTTTCCGCGAACACCGGCCCGGGTGTTGCGCTCGTGCAAGCGATGTTGCCGCAGAATCTTGGCATGGCGCTCGGCCTCATGAACGGCGTCGCGTTCGGAATCGGATCCGCGCTCGTAACGGGAGTCGGCGTGCTTGTCGCGCGTGAGGGACCCGCTGCCGCACTCTCGCTCGTGAGCTTTGTGCCGCTCGTTTCAGCGGTCGCGTTTGCGCTGGTTAAATTCCGCCGAGAAACCGTCCCGGCGCCAAGGTTGCGCGTGGGTCAAAGCGCGCCTTAAGATCACGCATCACGCCGATCGCGGGCGGCAGCGTCCCCCACGCATCGATCTCGCCTTCGAGCGGCAGACCACGAGCTAAGACCGTCGCTTCGGGCAAACGCGCGCGAAGCGCGGCGACTGCGTCGGAGAGCGTCCCGCGCACGGCGAGTTGATCGAGCTTTCCGTCGACGAATACACGCGCGATCACGTCGCCAGAGCGCAAGTCGACGATCGTATCGAGCAGCGCGGCCGTCGGCGCTATGCCTTCGCGCGCAGCAGCTTCGCGTTTAAGCGCGCCGTCCGGCAAGCCCAGAGCGCGCAAAGTAATCGAGCGTCCCGCAACGCTTGCAATATATGCATCGAGCGTTCGGGCAAACGTTTCATGTGCTCCGGTGTCGATGATGCGCGTCTCCGGAACGCCGGCCGACCCGAGCGCCGAACGCACGCTGCGCGTCGCACGCTCGATCGCCACTGCCGAACCCTCGAAAGCGAGCAAGATCGCGCCTTCCGCGCCGAGCTCGAACGGCAAGACCTCGCGAAAGCCGTCGATCAAGAGCGCGGCCGTCGGCTCGACGTCGAGACCTTGCACGTTGGTCGCGGCGCGCGTGCGCGTTCCTTCGGGAAGTCGTGCGATCGTCAACCGGAATGCGGCCGGCATCGGCAACGTCTTGAGATTTGCGCGCGTAATGACGCCGAGCGTTCCGAGCGACGATACGTACAATCGTGAGAGATCGTAACCGCTGACGTTCTTCACGACCATGCCACCCGCATGAGCGAGCGTTCCATCGGCGAGCGCCGTCGTCGTACCGATCAGGAGATCGCGGGGCCGTCCATAGGTTGCGCGCCGTGGTCCGAGCCACCCGGCAGCGAGCGTCCCGCCGATCGTTGCATTCGCCGCGCGCGGAACGTCGAGCGGTACGAACTGACGATGCTTTCCGAGCACCGACGCTAATTGTCCAACCGTAAGTCCGGCACCAACGCCGATCGTAAGATCGCGGTGGTCGTACACATGCACGGCAGCGAGTCGCAAAGTCGAAAGCGCGATCTCATAATGACGCGGTGGATTGCCGACGCCGAGCAACGTTCCGCCGCCGACTGGCACAACGGCGTCGCCGGCTGCGTCCGCAGCCCGAAGCATGTCGGCTACGGCTTGGTCGTCGCCCGGTTCAAGCACGCGACCGGGGGCACGCCCGTCGATATCATAGACGCTTGTGCGCGGCTTAGCTCGCGGCACGAACTTCGACACACGACGCGCTGCTCGGGAAAATCTTGTCGGGATTGAATCGTTGAGCCGGATCGAACACATCGCGCACTCGACGCATCGTTGCCAGATCGTCGGGCGAGAAAAGCAATGCCAGTGATTCGCGCTTCTCGTAGCCGATGCCGTGCTCGCCGGAGACCGTGCCACCATAGTCGATGCAGGTCCGCAGAATCTCGCTTCCGGCTTCGACGACGGCTTGAATATCGCGCGGACGGCTGCGATCGAAGAGTAGCAGCGGATGTAAGTTGCCGTCACCGGCATGAAAGACGTTGCCGACTTGGATCTGATGATCGCGCACGATTTCGTCGACGCGGTGCATCATCGCGGGCAGCTTCGTACGCGGAACGACGCAATCTTGAATGTAATAATTCGGCGCGAGACGCCCAATCGCACCGGCCGCGCCCTTGCGTGCGGCCCACAACAGATCGCGCTCGGCTTGGCTGCGCGCCGTGTGCCAGGAGAGCGCGCCGCAGGCGCGCGCGAACTTGGCGATCGCGGCTTCACTCGCATCCATGTCGTCGGCGAGACCCGCAATTTCGAGGAGCAGCACCGCCCCAGCGTCTTTCGGGTAACCGGCCTTAAACGCAGCTTCGACCGCACCGGTGATGACTTTGTCCATGATCTCGAGTGCGATCGGGACGATGCCGGCACCGATCACTTGCGAGACGGCCTCGCTCGCGCTTTCGACGTCACCGAATGTCGCGACGCAGACACGCACCGCTTCAGGCAAACGCATCAGGCGCAGGTCAATCGACGTCACGATACCGAGCGTCCCTTCACTCCCCACCAGAACGCCGGCGAGATCGTAACCCGGATCGTCCTGATGGACCGTCACGACTTCGCCGCGATGATCGACGTATTCAAGGCCGATTACATGATTTGTCGTCGTGCCGTACGAGAGACAATGTGGTCCGCCGGCGTTCGTCGCAATATTGCCGCCGAGCGACGACACTTTCTGACTCGCCGGGTCCGGTGCATAAAAGAGACCGTCGCTTGCGGTTGCACGCGACAGATCGAGATTGATAAGACCGGGTTCGACTTTCGCGCGTCGATTGCGCGTATCGATTTCGAGAATACGATTCATGCGCGCAAACGAAACGACGATGCCGCCGTGGGTCGGAACGGCGCCACCACACAGACCGGTTCCGGCGCCGCGCGCGACGATCGGCTCGCCGCATTCCGCTGCGATGCGGACGACTTGCGTGACCTCACGCACATCTTTAGGTACGACTGCAGCGCTGGGTAGCCGGTCCTCGCTGTATGCGTCGAACGCATACACGGCTAAATCTTCCGGTTCGGTGTAGACGGACTCGGCCCCCAACGCTTGAATCAACCGCTCGCCGAGCACGCTCACGCGGCCCCCTTACAAGGGGTGCGAACAGAGTCCTGGAAAGCGACAAGTGCGATGTTCAAGTTTGGCGGCGAAAGGAAGCGTCCGGCCGGCGGCTCGGCTGATAGCACGACGGGAGCGCGTGGCGGAGCAGCAGCGGGCGGCGGCGCGAACAACAAACGAACCGCGTTTCGCGCGGAAGTTGAGTTTCCAATTTATTACGAGGTGGTTGGTCGTCCGGGCGAGCGCCGCGCGGTGGCAAACGACCTCTCTGCCGGCGGCTTGCGCGTTCTTCTCGACGAGGATCTGATTCGCGAGCAAGAGCTGTTGTTGCACTTCACGCTGCCGAGCGATTTTCTCGAGAACTTCCCCGAGTGGAAAGAGATATCCGAAGATACGCCGTTCGGTCCGCGCAAGAAGCGCGTCAAGAAGCCGCCGCGCAAGTTCAGCGAAATGCACGTGCGTGCGAAATCGAAGATTACGTTCTTCAATCTTCCGCGCGCGTTGTTCTTGCACGGCATGCAGTTCGTCGACATTAGTGAAGGCACGATGGACGAAATCCAGCGCTTCGCGCACTACTTTCAGCTCAACCAGCTGCGCATCAAAACCGAACGCGACAAGCGCGTTATCTACTGATACAGTAAGTACTTCGCGCGCAGCGTATTGAACTCGGCGAGTCGCGGTTGCCATTCCGCGATGATCGCGTCTGCAGATTTGCCGGCGAGCAGACCTTCACGAAGCGTATCGGTTCCCCAATCGCGATCGATGCTCGTCCGGCTTTCGATCGAGATGACATGCGGCGCAATCTGACGCGCAGTGACGAGCAGTTCGACTGCCGTGCGCACGGCGAGAAACGCCGGCGGATTGTTGACTCCGAGAGCCGCTCCGGTGAGCTGCTTGCCGGCCCAAAATCCTGACGCCGGCACCCAGACGACGCCCTGAAAACTGACGCCTGGTAAGTGGAGCGCATTCATTGCATCGGCAAAGCGTTGTGCATCGAGTCCGTACGCGCCCGCGTATTGAAAGGGCCTCGGCGATCCGGTCGCGTTGTTGAGGCCGGCCGACGCGACGAGACCGGTGCACGGATAGAGCAGCGTCGTTTGCCAGCTCGGGATGTTCGGCGAACTTTGAATCCAGGGAAGCCTTGTCGCATCCCAGAGCATCGAACGCTGCCATCCGCGCATCGGAATGACGCGCAGTTTCGCGTGAATGCCGAACGCTTCGTTGTACATCTGCGCCAGCTCCCCAACCGTCATGCCGTGGCGCATCGCAATCGGATACAACCCGATGAACGACTTGTACTCGGGTTCGAGGACGGGCCCTTCGACGACCGTTCCGCCGATGGGGTTCGGCCGGTCCAGAATCCAGATCTCTTTTCCGTGCTCGGCGGCCGCCTGCATAACGTACGCCATCGTCGAGATGAACGTATATGCGCGCGCGCCGACATCTTGAATATCGAAGAGCAAGAGATCGATGCCGGAAAGCATCGCCGCGCTCGGATGACGCGTCGCACCGTACAAGCTGTAGACCGGCAAACCTGAAACCGGATCGGTGTACGACGGGACGTACGCGCCGGCCGGCCGGTCGCCGCGCAATCCGTGTTCGGGCGCAAACAGCGCTTTGACGCAAACCTGCGACTTGCGCCGTAACGCGTCGACGATCGATCCGTGCTGCGAAGTGACTCCGGTTTGATTGGTAACGATTCCGACGCAGCGATTGCCGATTTCGCGCCAGACATCGGTGAGGAGGACGTCATCGCCGAGCATCACCGCCGCGCGCGATTGTGCAGCGGCCGCGCCTGGAGCGAGCGCAAGCGCCGACGACGACGCGAGAAAACCGCGCCGGTTCATCCGACGAATTCGGGTTTCACATTCGCCGGAATCAAGCCCGCCGATGATGCGCGCGTAAAGAGCTTGTCGACGGCCGCACGGCCTTCGTCGCCGACATCGTCGCTGAAATCGTTGACGTAGAGGCCGATATGCTTGCGCATGACGTCGTCGGACATCTCTGTTGCGTGCGCGCGGACGTAGTCGATGATTGCGTCCTCGCGTTTCCGCGCGAATTGCAAACTGCGGCGCACCAACTCGTCGACTTCAAGAGCTTCTGAGTCACCGAGATCGCGCCGGGCGAGAATTGCCCCGAGTGGTATCGGCGTGCGCGTCTGGCCTTCCCACCATTCGCCGAGGTCAACGATGGAGCGCAGGCCGCGCACTTGATACGTGAAGCGCGACTCGTGGATGATGAGTCCGGCGTCAACCTCGCCTTTTGCGACGGCGTCGACAATCTTGTCGAACCGCATCTCCGCGATTTGCGGCGTTCGCCCCAGCGCGAGACGGACGAGCAGAAATGCGGTTGTCAGCACGCCCGGAATCGCAATCACCGCATCGGGCGAAAGCTCCTCGAGTTTCGGCACGGTGCCGTCCGCGCGCGGTTTCGCGATCAAAAGCGGGCCGCAACCGCGTCCAAGTGCGCCGCCTGAACGTAAGATGCGATAGCGGTCCAGCAGATACGGGATCGCGCCGTAGCTGACTTTCGTCAACGCGTACGCTCCGCGCCGCGCGGCTGCGTTCAGACCTTCGACGTCGTCGAGAACCGCCTCGACCTTGGGTGCATCTTTCAGCAACCCGTTCGTAAGCGCGGCGAAGATGTACGTGTCGTTCGGGCAGGGCGTGTATGCGAGTGAATAACTCATTTTTCTACAAATGTATCCAGGAAGCGATCGAGCAGCGTTGCGACGGCACGCGCGCCGGCGTCGAAATCCCAGCCGGAGCGCTCGCGAGCGCCAACCAGATTCGAGACGCCGCGCAGTTCAAGGGCGGGTATTCCAGCCACCGCTGCCGACCGCAACACGGCAAAACCTTCCATCGCTTCAATCTCGGCTTCGAAACGATCCGCAAGAGCTTCCGCGCGGGTATCGCTGGTCGTAATCGTTGAGACCGTGATCGCACTTCCGATGCGAGCGCCGACATTTGCACAGATCCCGACGAGCTCTTCGTCACTGTCCGTTTTCTCGACGAGCCGTACGCCGCCGGGTAAGGGTGGAAGCGGACTACCGTCTTCGAGTCCTAGCTCGGCGAGATGATCGGTTTCGATCGCGAACGCATCGCCGACCGCGGCGCGGCCACGAAACCCACCGCCGATCCCAGCGTTGATGACGATGCTGGGCGCCGATCCTGCGAGCGCGCGTGACGTCGCGGTCGCGGCTTCAACGGGCCCGATACCGGTGACGAGCATCTCGACCTGTTCGCGAGGTTTCCAGTGCCGCAATTCTTGCGCAACGGCACACACGACGAGAATCAACGAATGCCGATAAACTTGTGCGTCTGCAGTGAGAGCCGAAAGAGATTCGGCTCCGCTTTCGCAGCTTCGACGGCGAGCGCGACATTTTCGGGCTTGTTGCCTTCGGGCTGGAGAAAGATCGGCGTATGAGCGTCAAAACGCTGCGTCCATTCGCGCGGAACGCGACGATTGACGATCAATTTCGCTTCGTTCGCGCGCCGCGCCATCCCCGAATCGAGCCGCTCTTTCGGGGAAACCGTCAGCCAGACGTCGGACGGAAGCTCGGCATCAACCGAGATCGTGCCGTTCGACTCGACGTGAACGCGCCGGCCGTCGGCGCGTAGCGCTGCGATTAGCGCGAGCGTCTCGCTCTGCGCAAACGGTTCGCCGCCGGTGATCACGACCATCGGACAATCGCCACCGATCTCGCGCACGCGTGCGACGACGTCGTCGATCGAAGCCAGAAACTTGAGCGCATAGTCAGTGTCGCAGAAATCGCACGCCAGGTTGCAGCCCGCGAGGCGCACGAAAACGGCGGGCGTTCCGGCATGGCTGCCTTCGCCTTGCAGGCTGTAGAAGATCTCGACCATTTGCAGCATTAGATATCACCGCGTCGCAACACGGCGCAGGCTGTCGCGGTTTCCCACAAGACAAGCTCGGCCAGACCATCAAGCGCCGTGTCGAGCTGCTGCCAAATCCAGAAAATGATGTGCTCGCTGGTCGGATTCGGCATGCGATCGTTGAGCGACGTGTGATCGAGCTGCGCGATGACCGCGCTCTGCACGATCTTGTCGATCTCATCGAAGTCGATCACCATTCCCTGACTCGGCCCGTCGCTTTGAATCGGTCCGTCGACCGCGACTTCGAGACGATATGAGTGTCCGTGCAAAC
>JBEKPS010000010.1:0-137557 GCA_049520515.1 Vulcanimicrobiaceae bacterium | reverse complement strand
ATCGAGCGTTCGCGTTCCATAATGAGGAAACGTTCGAGGTTGTCACGATCTTCATCTGTCAGATCGATGAACAGCACGCCGCACTGATGAATGTTGGGCGCGGAAGGACGAACCCAACGCACTTCGCCTCTGGTGGCAACGTTCGGGTCTTGCTTCATAGTAAATAGATACTTAGTCTTGGGAGGCAAGTATTGATCGCATAGAATCCGCATGCCCGTCGAAGAGACGTCGGCGGCGACCGCTTTGAGTAACGTGAACGAAAGCTTGTCCTCGACGATCAAATCGATATAACGCCGCAAGCGCACGGCTTTGCGGTCGGCTTCACTTAACGTTGTTCCGGCTGGCGTCTCACTCATTCGTTACGAGGGTCCCGGGGAAATAGAAATTCACGATCTCTCTAGGAGTGCGGCCTTGCTGCGCCATCACGCGAGCGCCCCACTGGCACAACCCCACGCCGTGACCTGACCCACTGCCTTCTATTCTGAGGCCCGTTCCGGCCTGCGTCGGATCGCCAAGAACCGTTAGATTATGCCAAAGACTGCTCCGAACCAGCGTCGCGCCCAGCACCCGGCGGGCATCGGCGCTGCTAAGAATCGCCGTCCCGAGCGATCCCGTGATGCGGATACCTGGCCGAAGGTCCGCAGACGGGGGCTCGAGGCCGATCGACTGGATCGTGCCGAGCGCTCCAGCCTTCGTGCCGAGCGCCGAGACGAGCGCACCGACCGTCGTTGTCGCGGTCCAATTGTTGTACGGCGATGACTGCACACAATAAGGATCGGCTACCCCGCGCAGATACGGGAGATTGGCGCCGCCCCACAGCGCCGACGCGTCGGCGGTGTGGCCGCCGCAGGACGCCGAGTAGAAAACACTCGCGAGACCGCCCGCGTACGTAACAAACTGCCCCTCGGTACTATCGACCGCGGCGTTCGTCTGCGCCGACTCGGCTTCGAGTCCGCCCCAGACCTGATCGGCGGTGTTCGCCATAAGGTCGTAATCGCGGCCGGTGATACGATGTGAAAGCGCATATGTCCGAGCGACGATTGCTTGCGCAGCAAGTGCGGCATCCGGCCACGCGCGCCCGATCTCGAGCGGAACAACCCCGTAGAGATAGGCATCAATCGGCAACGTTGCAATCAGCGCCGGACGGTGATCCGCACCCTGAATGACGCTCGGCGCACCGCGGTATGCCTTTCCGGCATAGGTGAATGTCGCGGGCGATGCATCGGTGACGACGCGCGCTGGATCGATGTTTACTGCGAGTAAAATGCGCACGAGGGGATTCGACGCGGCTGGGACGTTGGATAGAGGCGGTGGCGTACCCAAGTCGGGATCGAGCCCGCCGGTTGCGAACGCCGAATGGCGCGATCCAAAAGCGAATGCCGTTGCAACCGATACACCCGCAAGGGTTCGGCAAATGAACGCGCGCCGCAGGATCACAGAAGTCGAGGCTGCGGTGACTCGGGCGTTGGGATGTGAAGATGTGCGAACGCCGCCGCCGTCAAACGCCGGCCGCTTGCGGTTCGCTGAACGAAGCCGATCTTGAGCAGATATGGCTCGACAACGTCTTCGAGCGTCTCGACGTCTTCCGTCAGTGTCGCAGCGATGGCGTTGATCCCGACCGGACCACCACCGTAGTGTTCGGCGATCGTTCGTAAGAATGCGCGATCGAGTTTATCCAGACCGAGATGATCCACGCCTTCGCGCGTCAAGGCTTCGTCGGCAACGGTCGACGTGATGCGACCCTCGGCGCGCACTTCGGCAAAGTCGCGAACGCGGCGCAGCAGACGGTTGGCGATGCGGGGCGTGCCTCGGCTGCGCGTAGCGATCATCATGGCTCCCTCGCCATCCATCGGGACGCCGAGACGCTCTGCGCTTTGGGTGACGATCCGTTCAAGCTCGCTCTGCTCGTAGAAATCGAGATGATGAACGATACCAAATCGTTCGCGTAGCGGCGCCGAAAGCGCGCCTTGGCGCGTCGTTGCGCCAATCAACGTAAAGCGTTTCAGCGGAAGCCGCAACGTCTTTGCATATGCGCCGCGATCGACCACGAAGTCGATTTGAAATTCCTCCATGGCCGGATAGAGAAACTCCTCGACAACCGACCCAAGGCGATGAATCTCGTCGATAAACAGTACGTCGCCTTCCTCGAGCGACGTAAGGATGCCGACGAGATCTTTGGGTTTCTCGAGCGTCGGTCCCGAGGTTGGCCGTAACGAGCGGTGCAGATCGTGCGCAATCAACGCGGCGAGCGTTGTCTTTCCAAGCCCAGGCGGTCCGTACAGCAATACGTGATCGAGGACTTCGCCTCGCTTGTTTGCGGCGTCGATAGCGATCTTGAGGTTTTCGACGACGTTCGCCTGTCCGATGTATTCGTCGAACGATCGCGGGCGCAGCGATGCGCCGTAAACTTCGTCTTCGAGCGCGGCTTTCGGGTCGACGGCTCGGCTTTCGTCGTCAGGCGCTTCCGCGACGTCGTCGGGTCCCAACAGGCGCTTACGACCTTCGCTCACCGCTTCTCATTCACCGGTCCCCATTCACCGGTCCTCATTTACCGGTCCTCATTCACCGGCCCTCATTGTTCGCGCGCGTTCGATAGATCTCCCCGAGCAAACGTTCAGCGTCGGCGATCTCCGGCTGACGCCGCATCGATTCGCGTATTAATGCTTCGGCCTCGTTGCGCTTGTATTCGAGCTGTAAGAGAACGGCCAGTGCTTCTTCTGCGAAGTCCGGGATCGCCGGTGTCGACGCCGGTGCGGCCTCGTCAGCCGGACGAATCAGCAAGAACCGCGCGACTTTACCCTGGAGCTTCGCAACGATGTCGCGCGCCTTCTGTTGGCCGATCCCCGGTAAGGTGCGCAGCAAGGCATGATCGCCTTCATCAATCGCGCGCGCGATGCGCGACATCGGTAACGCAAAAGCTCGCGCCGCCGATTTCGGTCCAATGCTGGCGACAGAAAGTAAGGCTTCGAAGAATTCTCGTTCGATCGCGTTTGTAAAGCCGAAGTACGTGAAGCGGCCGGCGTTGCCGTCCATTTGCAACTGTGAGTACACCTCGAGCGTGACGGGAGTGCCGTTCGACGACGGCACTTTGTCGGCGACGCAGGGTGGCAAGACGATCTCGTAACCCAGGCCGCCGGTTTCGAGAACAACACGATCCCCCTGACGTTCAACGACCGTTCCAGAAATTTTCGAAAACATCAGCGAACGCGCGCTCCGTTGCGCAACGCGTAGGCGACCGCGAGCGCAAGCGCGTCGGAAACGTCGTCGGGTTGCGGAAGCTGCTTCAAGCCAAGCAGGTGTACGACCATCTTCTTCACTTGTTCTTTGCGAGCGTTGCCGTTTCCGACCAGTGCCCGTTTAACCAGCGCGTGCGCAAGCGTTCGAACGGCAACGCCGTTTGCACCGCCCGCCAGACACAACACGCCACGGGCGTGCCCCATCAAGACGGCCGTTGACGGATTTTTGTATGCGGTCCAAAGTTCTTCGACCACCATGCAATCCGGGCGCAGCGTGCGGACGATCTCATCCATTCCGGCATGAAGCTCGGCGAGGCGTGCCTCAAGCGGTGCGCGAGGATCCGGCGATATCACACCGGCTTCGATGAGGCGCGCTCGACCCGACGTTATGTCGATGATGCCGTAGCCCGTCGTCCGTAAGCCAGGATCGACGCCAAGAACGCGATGCTCGCTCGGGTTCGCTTTCCCGTTCACCGCGGAGCGGCTGTGCCGTTGACGTACAAACTGACGCTCTCACCGACGTCGAGCTGCGTGTTTGCCGGCGGTTCCGAGCGTGCGACCGTCCCCGGCGGCCCTTCTTGAACGTAGCTGATGTTGCCGGGCTTATACCCAAAGCGTGTCAACGCCGCTTGTGCAGCCTCGAGCGTCATCCCGCCAACATTCGGCACCGTCCCGGGAACGGCGACCATGATGTTGATGGGCGAACCCTTCGCTGCTGTTTGATTTGGCGCCGGATCTTGTTGCACGACCGTTCCGTCACCACCGGCTTGAATGCTGTAGGTGATCTTGGCCGTGAATCCCGCGCTGCCCAGTGCACTCGTTGCATCGGAGATCGTTTGACCGCCGACGTTCGGCACGTTCACCAGCGACGGTCCCGTGCTGACCGTCAGCGTTACGGTCGCACCGGCCGTCACCGCCGAGCCCGGCGCGGGATCTTGCGATGCGACTTGATCCGTCGGGACACCATCGAGAGCGACCCGTTGAACATTTGCGGTTAGCTTTTCGTGTGTGAGAAAGTTTTGAGCCTCATTGATCGAGCGCCCAACAAAGCTGGGTAACGTTATCGGCGCCGGACCCTTTGAAATGTCGAGCACAACGATACTACCCGGTTTGACCATGTCGCCGGCTTTCGGCGTCATGCGCAAGACGGTGCCCACAGGCTTGTCGGCAGAGTACAACTCAACGATTTTTGCCTTAAAGCCTTCGCGGTCAAGGATTTTCTGCGCGTCGGCAAGCGTGAAATCATTGACGCTCACAAGCGCTTTCGGCGCGACGCCCGTCGAGACGTACAACGTCACGTCGTTCCCGTTCTGTAAGCGCGTTCCGGGCGCAGGGTCTTCGCGAACGATTTGATCCTGCGGCACGGTATCGCTGGGCACCCCCTCGAGCTTCACCTGCAACCCATGACTTTCCAAATCACGCTGCGCATCTATCGCGTTGTGGCCGGTTTCGTCGGCGAGACTGACACCGGAGAACATCGGAATGCCGCGGCTGAAGATCAAGTAACCGCCGCCAATAGCCAAGATGAGCGCAACGACCAGCGCGATGTTTCGCAGGAGATTTGACGGTCGCGCAAGCGTATCGTACGCAACTTCTGCACCCTCTCCGTTTTCGGCTCCGCGTTGCGGCGTGGTTTGCGAACGGCGCGGCGGCGGCCGCATCGGAACGGGACGATCCGGATCTGACGGCCCGGCAGCCGAGCGCGAGGCCGGAGCAGCGGTCGCAACCATCGGCCGCTCGCGCGCTTCGCGTAGCGCCGTTGCTACTTCGCTTGCGGACGCGAAGCGGTCGGTGGGATCCTTTTGCAACAAGCGATCGACGATCGCAGCAATCGCGGGGCTCACTTCAACGCCCGCGGATGCGACGCGCGGCGGTGGCTCGCTCACATGCTTGAGCGCGACCGCGACCGGCGATTCGCCGGTGTAAGGAAGCTTGCCGGTAAGCATTTGATAGAGCACCACGCCGACACTGTAGAGATCGGAGGTCTCACGCAATTCGAGGCCCTGGGCTTGCTCGGGTGAGATGTAGTAGACACTACCCATCACCATACCGGGTTGTGTGACCGCAAGCGTCTGTTGTGTCATCGCACGCGCGATTCCGAAATCGGAGAGCTTGATGACGTCGTCGTGCGTTATCAGAATGTTTGCAGGCTTGATATCGCGGTGCAGCAAGCCTTGCCGATGTGCGTATGCGAGCCCGTTCGACATCTGCGCGGCGTAGTCGATCGCAACCGGTTCGGGAATGCGGCCGTCGGCGCGGATCATCTCTGCAAGCGTCGTGCCGTCCACGAGCTCCATCACGATGTAATAGGTGTTGTCCTCACGCCCAACGTCATACGTGTTCACGATGTTCGGGTGCGAAAGCCGCGCGGCCGATTGCGCCTCGTTGTAAAAGCGGCGGACGAAATCTTCGTCCGCGGCGTATTGTTCGCGCAGAACCTTGACGGCGACGTGGCGGCGCAACAGTACGTCGGTGCCGGCATAGACGACGGCCATGCCTCCGTCGCCCAAGCGCCGGTCGAGACGATATCTGCCGTTAAAGATCTTCTCTTGCAATTTAAAGGCGCTCCGCCCCAGGCTCCGCGTCCCCCAAGCTAACGCTTGGGGCCCCCAAAAGCGCTCGGCCCATCACCATGACCGCAATACCATGATTATGGCGCCGGCCTCGCAACAACATGCTTTGCTAAAGCCACACGCATGACGTCACGTGCGATCGGTGCGGAGATGGCTCCGCCGTATCCCGCATTTTCTACCACGATCGCGACTGCGACGCGCGGGGCCCGCGCGGGAGCGAAAGCAACGAACCACGCATGTGATCTCCCAGCTGGATTCGTCGCCGTCCCCGTCTTTCCGGCGACCGCGATTCCCGGCAGCGCCGCAGCCGTTCCCGTGCCGTGCGCGACGACTCCCAGCATGAGATCACGCACTTGTGCCGCGACGTCGGCAGAGATCGGCTCGTCGAGATGCTCTTGCGGCGTAACGACCCGGTGCTCGCTCGTATCGATCTCTCGTACCAGTAACGGACGCGGCATCGCGCCGGCGTTCGCTATCGTCGAGCCGATCAATGCCATCTGGAGCGGCGTCACAAGCAGATTTGCTTGGCCGAAACCGAGCTGCGCGAGAACACCGGGCGTCATCTCGTCGCGCGTTGGCAGATGTGCGCTTTCGGTCGGTACGTCAAACGGAATTCGTGCGCCGATCTTCCACTGCGCCGCCGCATCGATCCAGCGATCGACCCCGATTTTCAAGGCGATTTGCGCGAAGTCAACGTTTGACGAAAGAGCGAACGCGCCGCCCAAATCCTGATTTCCGGTCGCTTCGCCTTCATTATCGTGAACGGTGTAGTTTCCGATCGGATAATACCCGCTGTCGTAAAACCGGGTTTGCGGCGTTACCACGCCGAGTGCAAGTGCCGTCGCCGCGGTGAATATCTTGAATGTCGAGCCCGGTGGATACAATCCCGACGTCGAGCGGTCGAGCAACGCGCTCTCGGGATCGTTCGAGAGGTGCGCGAACTCGGCGTCGACGCGGTTGGGGTCAAAGCTTGGGACGCTTGCGAGGGCGAGGACGTCGCCCGTGACCGGATCGAGAACGATCCCCGCGCCCCGAGCGTAGCGTGAGAGATCGGCGTACAGTACGCGTTGCGTGGGAAGATCGATCGTTGTGACGAGACGCGCGCCCTGTTCTTCGGAATGCGGGTCGAAAATGTCGCGCAGCTGCTCGAGCGGGTTGCCCTGTGGTGCCGGCGCGGCCAAGAACGAATCGAACGATGCTTCGAGTCCCGATTCACCGTAGCGTTGCGAGGCGTAACCGACTGCCTGCGCGAGCAGCGGTCCTTCGGGGTACACGCGTTTGCCGCCGACCGATTTTGCGAGAATCGATCCGTCGCTTGCAACGATCGTGCCTCGCCGATCGGCGGGATTCGAACGTAGCGGATTAAAGCGATTTGCCCAAAGCTGCGGACCGTCGATCACCTGCACGTAAATTTGCGCTGCCGCCAGCACGAGAAACAAGAGCACGAAGAGTGCTCCCAGCCGAGCGATTGCGCGCGAGCTCATGCCGGGTTCGGTGGCCGTTCGCGCAGTAGCATCAAGCCTGCTTCGACACGCGCGGCGATGTACGGCCGGTCGCCGCCTGCGCGCATGAGCTCGTCGACCACGCGGCGTCCGAGTGCTTCGTCAACACCCCCGAGTGAAAGGACCAGGTCGACGTTTTGCTCGTCGAGCAGGTGCGGAACAACGTATTTGGGGTTCGGGATAGTCTCCCAGAAGCGTTCTTCGTAGGGTGAATCACGCCAGGGTCCGCGCCGGCCGAAAACGAGCGCATGATAGTCCCACGCGCACAGCTGCCGTTCGTTCCAAACAAAATGATCCCGTACGCACGTACGCCGGCAGACTTGACAGCTCACCAGCGTCTCGACCGGTACGGTGAGCGCATCCAGAACGTCTTCGGGCAGCTCTTCAGGATTGACGATCAACGTCTCATCGAGCTTCGTCGGCGCTTCGGCCGACCAGCCTATTCGCGAGAGCAGCTCGACGTCACGAAGCGACGTCACAAACGCGTGCTCGTCGTCGGCAGAGAACGTCTCGTCCGTCCAACCGGCGATGTTATCCGATGCGATCCCGACCTTCTGCCAGGCTTCACCCTGAACGACACCGATTGGCGTCCACGCGAGCGGAACGAGCCAAATCGTTAGTTGACGGCGCTCCGGAACGAAGCTCGCTGTAAACGCCAGCGTACTCGCGTTTCCACCGAGCACGAATGCGCGTGGCGCCTGCGTGCTATCAGGTTGCACCTACGTCTACCGCGCCTTCTGCGATCCCGCGACGAGTTCGTGGTACTCCTGAAGCGAACGCGGGGGTCCGGCGGGATGTTCGAGCGCGTGCGCGAGCGCGGCTGCGGTATCGATGCTGGTGAGGCATGCGATGTTGGTCTCTGCCGCGATGCGCCGCAAACGATAGCCTTCGGTCGCCTCGCGCGAACCGGTAACCGTGTTGATGACGAGATCGACGGCACGGCGCGCTACCAGATCGAGCACGTCGTCCGTGCGCTCGGTGACGATGCCTTCCGCCGCAAGCCGCTCGGCCGTTGCCGCAGGCGCAATAAGCGCGTAACCAAGCTCCACGTATCGACGCAGCGCATGCGCCTCGCGCGGATCGTTCGCGTGTGGCGCCAGCGCGACCAGCACACGACCGCCTTTGCGCGGCATCCGAATCCCTGCGCCCTCGAACGCTTTGCGCAACGCGCCCGGAAACGTTTCATCGATGCCGAGGACCTCCCCAGTTGATTTCATTTCAGGTCCAAGGATTGTTTCAACGCCGCGCATCTTTGCGAACGAAAAGACCGGTACTTTCACGACGACGAACGGGACGTGCGGACGTAAGCCCGTGCCGTACGGCATGTTCGTTAGGCTTTCGCCGAGCGCGATGCGCGTCGCGGCTGCGACGAGATTGATCCCGGTCGCCTTCGAGATCACCGGAACCGTGCGGCTCGCGCGCGGATTCGCCTCCAAAATGAGCAGCTCGCCTTCGTGATAGACGAACTGAATGTTGAGGAGGCCGCGGATGCCAAGCTCCTTAGCGATCGAGTACGTGACCTCAGCAATCTGCTGCTCGATCTTCGCATCGATCGTTTGCGGCGGATAGACGCTGATCGAATCGCCCGAATGAATCCCGGCGCGCTCGATGTGCTCGAAGATCCCCGGAATCAAAATATTCTCGCCGTCGAAGGCCGCGTCGACTTCGAGCTCCAGGCCCGGCAGATACTTGTCGACGAGCAGCGGCGCATCGGGCGTCGGTGGTTGCGCACTCTCGACATACGATGCGAGCTGCCCCTCGTTGTAGACGATCTCCATTCCACGGCCGCCGAGCACGTACGAGGGCCGAACCAGAACTGGAAAGCCGAGCTCGCGAGCGATGACCCGCGCTTCTCGGAATGTCTTTGCTGCACGGCCCTTGGGACGCGCGACGCCGAGACGCGTGAGCGCTTGATCGAACTTCTCGCGATCTTCCGCCATATCGAGCGAACGCCGATCGCTTCCGACGATCGGGACGCCGCGCGCATGCAATTCTTCAGCCAGATTGATGGCGGTTTGTCCGCCGAATGCGAGCATGACGCCGCGCGCACCGCTGGCCTTGCATGCCGCTTCGACTTCATCCGCTCCGGGCGGCTCGAAGACGAGGATGTCGGAGATGTCGAAGTCTGTCGAGACGGTCTCCGGATTATTGTTGACGACGACGGGCGAACAACCCGCAGCGCGAAGTGCCCATGCCGCGTGTACGGATGAATAGTCGAATTCGATCCCTTGACCGATCCGAATAGGACCGCTCCCGACCACGACGACGGCTTCTTTCGGCGGCTTGCGCATCTCGTCGCGTTCGCCGACCGAAAGGTAGTAGTACGGTGACTTGGCTGGAAACTCAGCCGCCGCAGTATCGACCATTCGAAACGCGCGCCCGTCCAGCTCTGCGTGCGCGTTGTTGCCGACTAACTGCGCGATGCCGCGCGTCGAATAGCCCGAGACGCGCGCGCGTTCGATCGCATCGTCGCTCGCCGAGTGCCGAAGCTCTTCTTCCAACGCAACGAGCTCGTGCAACTCCCAGAGCCAGAATTGATCGACGGTCGAGATCTCGGCGATGCGTTCGACCGCCACACCGCGGCGCAGGAGCTCCGCAATCGCGCCGAGCCGTTCGTGCGTCGGCTGAGCCAAAACCTCATTGAGCTCGTCTTCGGTCCAGTCAGCAAAACCGGCCCCGGTCAGCGTCTCAACTTTGAGATCGAGTCCGCGCAGCGCTTTGAGCAGCGCCGCCGCAAAGGTGCGTCCGATCCCCATCGCTTCGCCGGTCGATTTCATTTGCGTTCCCAGTCGCGTGTCGGCCAGCGGGAACTTATCGAACGGCCAGCGCGGAATTTTCACGACACAATAGTCGAGCGTCGGCTCGTAGGCCGCTTTGGTCAGACCGGTTACGGGATTGGGGATCTCGTCCAACGTTTGTCCGAGCGCGATGCGGGTCGAGATTTTGGCAATCGGATATCCCGTCGCTTTCGAGGCAAGCGCCGAAGAGCGCGACACGCGCGGATTGACTTCGATGATCTGATATTCGGAGCGCAACGGATGCAACGCGAACTGAATGTTGCAACCGCCCTGCACGCGCAGAGCGCGGATGACATTGATGCTCGCCGAGCGCAGCATCTGATACTCGTGGTCCGAAAGCGTCTGCGAGGGCGCGACGACGATCGAGTCACCGGTATGCACGCCGACCGGGTCGATGTTTTCCATGTTGCAAACGACGATGCAATTGTCGGCGCTGTCGCGGAGTATTTCGTATTCGATCTCTTTCCAGCCGAGTAGCGACGTCTCGACCAGAGCTTGATGAATCAAGCTGGCCGCGAGGCCCGACTCAAGCGTCGCACGCAGCTCAGCCTCATCGCGAACGAGACCGCCGCCCGTTCCGCCCAGCGTGTACGCGGGCCGCACGACCAGCGGATAGCCGTACTCCGCCGCAAACGCGATACCAGCATCGACGTCGGTCACGATAACGCTCGAGGGAACCGGTTCTCCGATGGAAATCATCGTGCTCTTGAAGCGCTGCCGGTCTTCCGCCAACCTGATCGTTTCAATCGGCGTTCCGAGCACTTCAACGTTGTTTCGTTCCAGGATACCGGCTTCGCTCAGCTCGACCGCGAGATTGAGTCCAGTCTGCCCACCCAGCGTTGGCAGGAGCGCGTCAGGTTTTTCGCGCTCGATGATTGCTGAAATCGAGGCAACGCTGAGCGGTTCCAGATAGACCGCGTCCGCAATCTCGGGATCGGTCATGATCGTCGCCGGATTCGAATTAACGAGGACGACGCGGTGGCCTTCCTCGTGCAGCGCTCGGCACGCCTGGACACCGGCGTAGTCGAATTCAGCTGCCTGACCGATGATGATTGGGCCGGAGCCGATTACGAGGATGTTCCGCCGGGGCATTCGCTGGGTGGTTTCGCGCGAGGCCCGGGCTTCCTCGAAGGTGCCGGGGAAAGGGCGCTCGTGAATGCGGTGATCACTGCAGGCGGTCTGGTTGACGGCGATTTTGCTCGTGCGCTCGGGACCGACGTCAAAGCGCTTGCGCAGCTCGGCGGCTCGACGATGCTGGATCTCGCAATCGATGCGGCGCGCGGAGCCGGAGTGGGGAAGCTGGCGGTCATAGGCGGCGACGCCGTGCGGATGCACTGTCGCGACCGCGTCGATCGTGTCGTCGATGCGGCGGCGGACGGCGGTGAGAACGTGCTGCGAGCGCTCGCCGCTTGGGAAGATGCGCCCTTACTCTACCTGACGAGCGACATTCCGTTCGTGACGGCGCAAGCGGTAAAACGATTCGCGCAGCGCAGCGCCGGCTTTGGGATGACGATGCCGTTGGCCGCGCACGATGCGTATGTCCACTGTTTTCCAAATGCTCCCGAGCACGTTATCAAACTCGGCGGCGAGCGGGTGGCCAACGGAAATGTCTTCTTCATCGCCTCTGAGGCGATCGGTCCGATACGTTTGTGGGCGACACGCTTCTTTTCAGCGCGAAAGAGCAAGCTCGCAATGGCCCGACTCTTGGGGCCGGGGCTGCTCCTCCGGTTCGTCTTAGGAAAACTCACAATTCGTGCAATCGAAGCGAAAGCCGAGAATACGCTCGGCTTTTCGGTCGCGGCGATCCGCGACTCGGATCCCGAAATCTGCTACGACGTCGACACGTACGAAGAGTATGTCTACGCGCGAGATCTTTTGAACAGCATGCCCGCATGAAGGGTAAGCCCGAAGCGATCGGTGCACTCTGGCTCGGCATACAGGTCGTCTGGGGTGCAATCTTAGGGATCTCGTTGCAAGCACGCTCGATCGAGTTTGGATTGCGAGATCCCATCACGACGTATGCAGTTGTCGCGGCGTGCGGGGCGACGCTGGCGGCGATAACACAGGTCGTCGTCGGCTTTCTCTCCGACCGGAGACGTGCCGACGTTGGGCATCGCCGTGAATTCTACGTCGTCGGCATTCTGATTGCGCTGCCGGCTCTGATCGCGTTTTACGTCGTTCCGGTCTACATGGCGTTCATCGTCTCCTTTGCAGCCCTGCAGGTCGGAATGAACATCTTCGGCGGTCCGTATCAAGCCGCAGTCCCGGACCACGTACCGCCGTCGCGCAGCGGTTCCGCCTCGGCGTGGATGAGCGGTTACCAATTCATCGGCCAGTGCATCGGCCTCACCGTCGCGACGTTCGCAAGCGATCTTATCGCGGCACTTGCGATCGCCGTGATGCTCGGGCTTACGTTCGCGGTGACGTTCTTTCATCTGCGCGGACTGCATCCGGACCGAACGACGCCTGGACGCCTACACGTCGATCGCAATTTTCGCACGCTCTTAGCATCGCGTGCGCTGATCAACTTGGGGTTCTACACGTTCGTCGGATTTCTGTTCTTCTTTGTGCGCGACGTCTTTGGCGACGCGAGCGCACGCCAGACGACCGGCATATTATTCCTCTCGTTCACGCTGGCGGGGGTGCTGGGCGCGGCACTCGCGGGCCGCATATCGGATCGCACCGACAAACGCGTGGTCGTCAGCATCGCCGGCGTTGCGATTGCAGTGACGCTAACGGCCTTGGCGTTGTCGCACTCGCTGGCAATGGTGCTGATCAGCGGCACGCTCGCAGGTATTGCGTGGGGTGCGTTCTTCACGGCAGATTGGGCGATCGCGTTCGTCATACTGCCAAGCGAGACGATGGCGGCGGCGATGGGCGTGTGGAACCTTGCTGCTGCGCTTCCGCAAATCGTCGCACCGGTTCTCGGCGCGGCGATCGTGGCCTGGCTCGGACATCGCGCCGTGAATCTCGCTATCGTCATCGAGTTCGTGCTCGGAACGCTTTGGCTGTGGCGGCTTCCGCCCTTACGGAGCCAGCTGCTCGAACACCCAGAGCTCGCCGTCGCGACGGTACACGAATCGATCGTGTAGCCGGTTGGGCCTACCTTCCCAAAATTCAAAACGTTCCGGATGCACGCGATACCCGCCCCAATACGGCGGCCGCGGCACATCGCCGGGATAACGCGCCTCAATCTCGCGCTGCCTTTCCTCGAGCTCCTCGCGCCCGCGAATCGGACGACTCTGCGCGGAGACCCACGCGCCCAGGCGATGACCTCTCGGCCGGCTTTGGAAATACGCATCGGATTCCGCGGGTGTAATCTTCTCAACCGAGCCTTCGATGCGAATTTGACGCGAAAGCTTGTCCCAGAAGAACAGGAGTGCCGCACGAGGATTCGCAGCCAGGTCGGAACCTTTAGCGCTCTCGTAGTTCGTGTAGAACGTGAAGCCACGGCGATCCCAGCCCCGCAGAAGAATCGTGCGTACCGAAGGACGAGCGTTCGCATCAGCCGTCGCAAGCGACATCGCGTTTGGTTCGGCGAAGCCGGAGGTTTGCGCGCGCTCGAACCACGTGCCGAATTCCTCGAAGGGATCTGGGTTCACGGAAAGCGTCCCGCAGCGAGCGCGCCAAGGAAACCAAGGACGAGCGCTCCAGCTCCGGCAATCGCCAGGCCGAATGAAACGTCGACTCGGCGCCGTTCCCATACGGTCGTGCGCGCGAGATTGCGGAACGTTCCCGCGATGGCCGCCGCGTCGAGCGTACGCGTATACGTGCCGTGCCCGGCTGTAGCGATCTCGCGCAGCGCATCTTCGTCGATCGACGCTTCTTCGGTCGTTCCCGGGATGGCAAGACCGCTTCCATTCGTCCCGACCCCAACGGTGTAAATGGAGATGCCGCGCGTTCCGACTTGCTGCGCTGCCACCAGCGGATCGACGCCGTTGTTGTTGACGCCATCGGTAACGAGCACGATCGCGCGGTGTCCGCTCGCCGGCAACATGCTACCGGCGAGGGCCAGCGCGTCGCCGATTGCGGTGGCGCCATTCGCAGCCGGAACGTTATCGAGCGCAGCCAGCACGACATTCTTATCGTCGCTTAAATCTGCGACGCGTTGCGCGGAGGTCGCGAACGACACGATTCCAATCCGTGTCCCGTCCGGTGTATCTTGTACGAAAGCGCGCGCGGCGGCTCGCACGGCGGCCTCGCGCGAGGGCTCGACGTCGGTTGCGCGCATCGAGCCCGACGTATCCAGACACAAGACGATGCTGCCGTCTTTTGCCGGGACCGGTAAGACGAGACTTACGCCGGCGAAAGCAACCCCGCCGAGTAACACGCCGAGGGCGATCACCGCAGCCAACACGCGCATCGGCCATACCGAGATCTGCGCGGCATCGAGTAAGAACGTGAGGCTTGAATACGTGAAAGCATCGCGCCGACGCCCGCGTCCGAGGGCGGAGATCAACCACGCCACCGCGCACGCGGCGATGATTCCGATAACGAGTACGATCGGCCGGTGAATGCTCATATGCCGAAGGCGGTATGCAACGAGGCAGCGCCGTCGTCTTCGCCGAGCGCGCCGGCACGCCAACCACAGGTCGCGAACTGTTGCACGAGGTCGTGTTCGCGGCGGGCAACTGCAGCGCGAAGTCTTTCGCGCGCTGCGCGTCCGAGAAACACCGAGCGCGCGTTGCCGCTTTCCGCATCCCGCACCCGGGCAAAGCCCCGAAGCGGCATCCCTTCGGCCCACGGGTCGTGCGCGACGAGTGCGGTCGCGTCGACGTACGCCCCGATTTCGCGTAACAGCTCGACGTCCAGCGGTGCGTAAAAATCACTGACGACGAGTAGGGCGGAGTCTCGCGGTAACGCTGCCCGCGCAAGCCGCAGCGCCGAGTCGAGATCGAAGGCGGTAATCTCCCGCCGTTCGCGGAGACGGCCCGCTGCGCGCGCGCCGAACAGGTGCGGAGCATCGACTTCGTCGGAGAGAATTCGCGCCGCGCGGTCTTCGCGTGCGAGGGCATCGGCCCAGGCGTCGAGGGCTTCGTACGCTGACGTACGCAACGTTCGCTTTCGTCCGACGTTCAGCGAGGCCGAATCATCCACGATTGCGGCAAAGCAGAGCGCGTGTTCTTCGAGCAGTACGCGCACTTGCAGGCCGCCGGCGCGTGCCGTCGCCGCCCAATCGATACGGCGCGGATCGTCGCCTTCGACGTAGCCCCGCAACTCGGCAATCTCAAAGCCGTCGCCGCGTCGCGGATACGGGCGCGTTCCGCCCCGAACCACCGGACGACGGCGTCCTGAAAGCAACGCGTTGCGAATTGCGGAGCTCAGGGTGCCGGCACCTGTGTTATGAACGACTCGAGCAGCTCCACGATGTCGATGCGCTCGCTCGCGACGCGATACGTGAAACCGACACGGTGGCGAAGCGCAGATACCGCAAGAGACCGGATGTCGTCGGGAACGACGTACGTGCGCCCTTCGTAGACCGCACGTGCTTTTGCGAGCTGCGCGAGAATCAACGCTGCACGTGGACTCGCACCGCGCTCGACGTAACGTCCGCGCGTTCCATCGGGCTCGCGCGTGGCGCGAATCATGTCGACGATATACGAGCGCAGGCGCGGTTCCAAGTGAACGCCCTCGGCTTCCCGCTTCCAGTCACGCAGGTCGTCGAGCGTAACGGCGTTACGCACCGGATGGACCTCGCCGGCGCCGAAGCGTTCGACGATTGCGATTTCTTCTTCACGAGAAGGATAGTCGACGTAGAGATTGAGCGCGAAGCGGTCACGCTGTGCAAGCGGTAAGGCGTACGTGCCGTCATCGTCGAGCGGATTCATCGTTGCGAGCACGATGAACGGATCGGGGAACGGCAAGGTCTCCGGGCCAATCGTGGCCTGGCGCTCCTGCATCCCTTCGAGCAGAGCGGATTGCACCTTGGCTGGTGAGCGATTGATCTCGTCCGCGAGGACGATATTGGCGAAGATCGGACCGGGAACGGTCGTGAAGCTTCCGCTGCGTTGATCGAAGACGCGCGTCCCGACGATGTCGCTCGGCAAAAGATCCGGCGTGAATTGAACGCGCCGGAACGTTCCGCCGACGGCTTGCGCGAGACTGCGTGCGCCGAGCGTCTTTGCGACACCGGGTGGACCCTCGAGCAGCACGTGCCCGTTCGCGATCAGGGCGATAAGCATCCCTTCGACGACGGAACGTTGACCGACGATCGTTTGCTCGACGGCGGCGCGCAATACGCCAGGACGTGCACTCACTGAGAAACCACTGCGCGAACCGCATCCAACAACTCGTCGATCGCCCCCTGCAGGTGCGACTCATCGACGAACGTCGCCCGCTCCGCGGCTCGGAGAGCAGCTCGCAGCGCGCGTTTCTCACCCGGTATTCGCTCGAGCAATGACGAGAGCGTTTCGTCGCGCCGAGCGCCGGCCAGCGCAAAAAGCGCGGCTCGCAAGGCTGCGGCATCGGTTCGCGTTCGCGTGCTCGCAAGTTTCAGCGTCGCGTTACGCACGGTGACCATCCGGTCAACGGGTGGTACGACGGGTTCGGTAACGGGACGCGCGCGCGGAAGCGTAACGGACGTTCTGCGCTTCGCGGCGATCGCACGGCTCCGCACGAGCATAAACGAGACCAATCCCAGTGCGATCAGTCCGATTACGATCCCCAGCGCGATGCGACCGGCCTTTACGGCTGCGCCGATGAGGGGTTGATCGACGGGGTTGGTGGCCGCGAGGATGCGCAAGGCAAGCCGGTTGGATGAGAACCGGAACGGCTTGTCGCCGCGTGACGGATCAATTCCATCGATGTAGGCGGGTGAGACCGTCGCTTCTCCCGGACTGACACCCGCGACGGTCAGCGTTTCCACGTAATCAGTTCCGTCGTTCGTCGGCGTGGTACGTTTCTCGTCACCAAGAATTGTCAAATTCACGACGTCGGGCAAGACCAGCGATGAGAGGTTCGCGCCCTTCTGCTTCGCTCGGACGTGAATGAAGAGATGAAACGCCTGTCCTTCTTGCGCTAGAGTTCGGTCGCTGCGGATGGAGAGCGCGGTGATCGTCAGGTCGGGCAGCGTCTGCGCGCTCGCGGGCGCGACCGCGAGGACGATTATGCTCGCGAGGAGCGAGATTCGGAACACGCCAGCGTGCCGTACCAATCGGCGAACAGATACCGCGCGTCGAGCGGACCGGGAGCGGCTTCCGGATGGAATTGCACGCCCACGACCGGAAGATGGCGGTGACGAAAACCCTCGTTCGTGCCGTCGTTGAGGTTGACCATCGTCGCTTCGAGATCGCCGGGCATCGAACTGGTATCGACGGCGTAACCGTGGTTGTGCGCGGTGATCAATACTCCGCCGTTTTGAAGATCTTTAACCGGTTGATTGCCGCCACGATGTCCGTACGGGAGTTTGAAGGTCGTCGCACCGCAGGCGAGCGCGAGCAGCTGATGACCGAGACACACGCCAAACATCGGAATCTTACCGAGGAGTGCGCGCAGCGTTTCAATTGTTGCACCGAGATCCGTCGGATCGCCCGGCCCGGGCGAGATGACGATGGCTTCGGGTCTGCGCTCTTCGATTTCCGAAAGTGATGCCGAATAGGGAAGCACTTCGACGTGTGCACCGAGGCCTGCAAGCTGTTGCAAGATCGCGCGCTTGACGCCGCAATCGAGGACGAGGATGCGCGGACCGTTTCCGTTTTGCGGTGCGTAGTCGTCTTCAGCCGCGACGGATGCAACCAGGCCGATCGTCGTATGCCGGCGGGCGTATTCCGCCAAGAGTTTCTCGGCGTGGAGAAGTGCCGTATCGCCGACGGCGAGCGCCGCCGCAATCGTTCCGTGCTCGCGCAAGGCGATGACGAGCGAGCGCGTATCGATGCCGAGCAGCGTCGGAATGCGCTGTTGGTCGAGCCACGAACCCAAGTCGATTCGGCTGGTATAGTGCGACGGCTTACGCGAAATCCGCTTGATAACGGCGCCGGCAACGCACACGCGATTGTGCTGCATCGACTCGCCGCACACGCCGTAGTTTCCGATCATCGGATAGGTGAACGTGAGGATCTGGCCGGCGTACGACGGATCGGTCAATGCTTCTTCATAACCGGTCATTCCGGTATAGAACACCGCCTCGCCCAGCGCGACGCCTTCGACCGACAATCCCTCGCCGTCGTAGCGTGAGCCGTCTGCGAGCAGTAGGGAGGCTTTCATTTGAAAGGCGCTCCGCCCCAGGCTCCGCGCCCCCCATGCTTCGCATGGGGCCCCCACGCAGTCGAGCCCATCAACATTTCGATCATTTCAGCATTCCCCGAGGGGGCTCGTAACAACATTATGCGTAGGCCAGCGGTTCTATCACGCCGCGGTCCGCCTGATATGCGAGACGGCCTCCGACAACCGTCGCAACGACGCGACGCGAGAACGTGAAACCGTCGAACGGCGTGTTCTTCCCTTTGGAATAGAAACTGTGCGCGTCGACCGTCCAAGGCCGCTCGCCGAAGATCGTCAAATCCGCGCGCGCACCGACGGCGAGCGTCCCGCCTTCGACGCCGAGAATCTGCGCCGGACGCGTTGAGAGCAGCGAGATGAACCGGTCGAGTGGGAGGTCCGGGAGCGCGTGTGCGTACGCGCCGACGGCGATCTCGAGTCCCGAAAATCCGACCGGTGCGATCGAGAGCAGCTGCGCCTTTTCTTCTAACGTGTGCGGCGCGTGATCGGTCGCAAAGACGTCGATCGTGCCGTCGCGGACGGCGGCGCGCAGCGCGGCCGAATCCTGGGGACCGCGCAGCGGCGGCGCGACTTTCGCGCGCGCGTGATAATCAACGAACAAATCGTCGTGCAACAGCAGATGGTGGGGCGTCACCTCGCAGGTCACTGCGGTGCCGCGCGAGCGCGCCCAGCGAAGAATATCAAGCGAGGTCTCAGTCGAGACATGCGCGATGTGCCACGCCTTGCCCGTGTCGGCTGCGACGAGTACGTCGCGCGCCACGACGACGTCCTCCGCGAGACGCGGACTAGCGGGCAGGCCCAGCACCGCCGAGTGCAGGCCTTCGTTCATCACCGCATCCCCGTGCAGCGCATCATCAAGACAGTGCGAAATGAACGGACCTTTTACGTCGCGCGCATAGAGCGCAGCGTTGCGAAGGACGCGCACGTTCTCGATGGTCGCACCATCGTCGCTGAACGCGACTGCGCCGGCCAGTGCGAGCTCGTGATAGGGTGCCAGCTGCTCGCCTTTGCGTTCATGTGTAATTGCAGCGATCGGGTAGACGCGCGCCAAACCGGCTTGCGCAACGCGTTGCGCGATCTCGGCGATGACGGCGGGCGTATCGATCGACGGCGTCGTGTTGGGCATGCAGGCGACGGCAGTAAAGCCGCCGGCAACGGCCGCGGCCGTCCCGGTTGCGATCGTCTCTTTGTGGGTTTGTCCCGGCTCGCGCAGATGGACATGCATGTCGATGAAACCCGGAGCGACGACGCAATTCGTCGCGTCGATGATCTCGTGGCCCCGTTCTTCGATGTGCTCGGAGATCGCGCGAATGATGCCGCCGTCGATTGCGACGTCGCGGATGGCATCCAGACCGCGCGACGGATCGATGACGCGGCCGCCGCGAATCAGGACTCTCATGCGCGCACCGCCGTCCCGTTGACGAGCAAGTCGAGCGCCGCCATGCGCACGAAGACGCCGTTGGTCACTTGCGTTTCGTACCGCGAGCGCGGATCCGCGAGTGCCTCGTCGGTGAGCTCGACGCCGCGGTTGTACGGTCCCGGATGCAAGACGACTGCATGCTTGGGCAGCAAGCGCAAGCGCTGCGTACCCAACTGATAGCCGATCGTGTAATCGGCGAGCGCCGGTAGCAACGATGCAGCGATGCGTTCGCGCTGGATGCGCAGCATCATGACTGCGTCGACGCGCGGCAAAACTGCATCGAAGTCGCGCTCGATGCGTACACCGTCTTGTGCGAAGCTATCCGGCAAGAGCGTCGGTGGGCCGACGAGCGTCACGTCGATTCCGAGCATCTTCATTCCGACGATGTTCGAGCGCGCAACACGCGAGTGCAGGATGTCACCGACGATCGCGACGCGTAGGCCTTCGAAGCGTCCGAACTCGGCGTGCAGTGTTGCCAAATCGAGCAGCGCTTGGGTCGGATGTGCGCGAGTTCCATCGCCGGCGTTGACGACGTGACCGTCGAACGATTCGGCTAGGCGTCGCGGAAAGCCGGACTCGTTGTGGCGCACGACAATGACGCGTACGCCGATGGCTCTCAAGGTGATCGCGGTGTCCGCGATCGTTTCGCCTTTTCCCAAGCTCGAGGTGCCGGGTGCAAACGTGATGACGTCGGCACCGACGCGCTGCTCGGCAAGTGTGAACGAGGTCGCAGTGCGGGTGCTGGCTTCGAAGAAGAGATTGAGAACTGGGACGCCGGCGAGGAGCGAGCGATCGGGAAGCTGGGTTCGAAACTCTCCGGAACGGCGAATGACGAGCGCAATTTCGTCACGCGAAAGGTCGTCGATATCGAGTAGGCTGCGCGGTGAAGACCTAGTTTGCATGCTCCCAGTCGGCGACTGACACATCATCGCTCGGTGAAGGTTGCGCGGCGAGACGAACGTCGATCCGTTCTCGGCGGCTGGTGGGGATGACGCGGCCCGCATAATCGGGCTGAATCGGGAGCTCGCGCTGCCCGCGGTCGACCAAGACGGCGAGACGAATAGCCCGGGGGCGCCCAAGGTCCGTCACCGCATCGAGTGCCGATCGAACGGTCCGTCCCGTGTAGAGGACGTCGTCCACGATCACGACGGTTCGCCCGCGCACGTCTTGCCGAATGTCCGATTCGGGAAGCTCGTGGGTGACGTCGTCGTCGCGGTAGAGGTTGATGTTCAGAAAGCCGAGCCCAGGCTCGGTTCCCGAGATCTCGCCGATCTTGGTCGCCAGACGGCGCGCGAGGCTCTCGCCGCCGCGCCGGATGCCGATGAGGATCAGGCCCCCCTGGGCTTCCTCCGGCTCGACCATTTGATGGGCCATGCGTGCGATCGCGCGCTCGATCTCTTCCGCATTCATCAGCGTCCTGCGCCGTGTGGCGGGGGCCCGTACCGACATTCTAAAGGCGCTCCGCCCCAGGCTGTGCGCCCACCACGCCTATGGCGCGGGGCCCCCGGACAGCCGAGCCCGTCTTCATTCTGATCACGCACGCATTCCCCGAGGGGGCTCGCAACAGCATCATCTTTCAGTTTCGACCAAGAGGCGTTCGGTCCGCTCCAGGTCGCGGCGGTAGGTATCGAGCTTCTCGCGCTCTTTGGCTACGACGTCTGCGGGGGCGCGGGCAACGAAACTCTCCGAAGAGAGCTTCTTCTCTCCGCGCTCGACCTCAGCGCGCAAGCGCGAGATTTCTTTCGTGTAACGCTCCTGCAGCTGCGCGGTCGGCGCTTTTACGCGAATCGCGCTCATCATGTCGTCGAAGCTTTGGCCTTCCGCGGCTCCGTCGGCGAGTATCTCCGCTCCGGCGTGCAATGCGAGCAGATCGAGCACGTCCGGTTGCCGGCTCAGCGGTGCTGGGACGAAGATGCTGAGTTTTTGACGGTCGGCGAGTCCGAAATCATGACGCGCGTTGCGTAAGCGGTCGACGGCGGCGCGCATCGTTTCATACCGCATGGCAGCATCAGGATACGAAGGTATCTCCGCAGGATCGGGCCAGGACGCCGTAACGATCGTATAGCCGTCGTGCGGGAGCGATTGCCAAATTTCTTCCGTGACGAACGGTGCGATCGGATGCATGATTCGCGCTAGCGTATTGAGCGTGAACGACAAGACGCTTGCGCGAGTGGTGCCGCCAAGTTTCGTAGACTCCAAATACCAATCGCAGAATTCGTACCAGCCGAATTGGATGATGCGATCCGCCGCAACTCCGAAGTGAAAGGTATCCAGCGCATCTTGTACGTCAGCGACGGTTTGATGTAGGCGCGTCAATATCCAACGATCGGCCAGCGTCAGCTCTCCGGCCGGCGGCAGCGTCCCGGATGTCGGCAATCCCTCCGGAAGTGAGTGGATGTAGCGGAGCGCGTTCCAGAGCTTGTTCGCGAAGCGGCGCGCTTCATCGCAATAGCGTTCGTCGAGACGCAGCTCTTGTGACTCAAGCCGCATTTGCCGAAGAATGCCGAAACGCGTCCCGTCCGCACCGTAGTTCGCGATTAAATCGATCGGATCGATCACGTTTCCGAGGCTCTTGCTCATCTTGCGGCCGTGGATATCGAAGACGAGCGGCGTCACGAACACGGTGTGAAACGGAATGTTCCCGGCGAAGTGCATGCCGAGCATCACCATGCGCGCGACCCATAAGAATATGATCTCGCGGCTCGTGATCATGACCTGATTGGGATACCAGTTCTTCATTTCCGGGGTCGATTCAGGCCAGCCCAGAATCGAGAACGGCCATAGTCCGCTCGAGAACCACGTGTCGAGCGTGTCGGGATCACGCCGCAGCTCGTCGCTGCCGTATGTCTCGCGCGCGATCCGTTTGGCTTCGTCTTCATTTTCCGCGACGACGACTTGATCCGTCGGCGTGTACCAAACCGGTAGCTGGTGCCCCCACCAAATCTGTCGCGAGACATTCCAATCCCGAATATTGTCGAGCCACTGCTCGTAGGTGCGTCCGAAACGCTCGGGGACGAAACGAATGCGACCGTCGCGATAGGCTTCGAGTGCCGGCTTCGCGAGCGATTCCATTTTGCAAAACCACTGCAGCGAGAGCAATGGCTCGACCACTTCACCGGAACGTGAGCTGATCGGAACTTTGTGGACGTAGTCTTCGGCCCGCACGAGCGCTCCATCGGCATCGAGTCGCTTGATGACGGCCTCGCGTGCGGCAATACGATCCATGCCCGCGAACGGCCCGGCTTCTTCCGTCATCTTCCCGTCGAAGCCGATGACCATCGGCATCTCGAGTTTGTGGCGCGCGCCGATCTCGTTGTCGAGCTGATCGTGTGCCGGCGTTACCTTGACCGCGCCGGTTCCGAACTCGCGCTCGACCGCTGCATCCGCGATGATCGGGATTTTGCGCCCGAGGATCGGCAGCACCACCATCTTCCCAATGAGCGCGGTATAGCGTTCGTCTTCCGGGTGCACGGCAACGGCGGTATCGCCCAGCATCGTTTCAGGACGCGTGGTCGCAATAACGACCTCGTATGAAGCGTCTTCGCTGCGATAGCGCACATGATAGAGCTTGCCGGCACGCTCTTCGTTTTCGACCTCGGCGTCGGAGAGTGTTGACTTCGAGCCGATATCCCAATTGACGAGACGCACGCCGCGATACATCAGACCTTCGCGATAGAGCTGAACAAATACACGGTTGACCGCCGCCGACAGGCCGGGATCCATCGTGAAGCGATCGCGTTGCCAATCCGGACCGAATCCAAGCCGCCGGAACGTATCGTAGATCTCGCCGCCGTATTTTTCACGCCATTGCCACGCGCGCTCGAGATATCGCTCGCGACCGAGTCCGTCGCGCGTGAGGCCCTCTTTTGCGAGCTCGCGGACGAGGACGGCTTCGGTTGCAATCGCAGCGTGATCTTGGCCCGGGATCCAATCCGCGTTCTCGCCGAGCATCCGATGGTAGCGCGTCAGCACATCCATCGGCGTGTATGTCGATGCGTGTCCTAAATGCGCGCGCCCCGTGACGTTGGGCGGCGGCATCGAGATGATGAACGGCGGACGCGCGGGATCGGGATACTCGTGAAAGACGCCGCTTTTGTCCCACTCCGCATAAAGTCGAGGCTCGACGTCCGCCGGATCGTACGACTTGGCTAAGTCCATTTTAACGGCGCTCCGCCCCCGGCTCCGCGCCCCCCATGCTTTGCATGGGGCCCCCAAATGTCGGGCCCATCATCACTTCAAAAAGATCAACATACCCCAAGGGGGCCCGTAACAACATTACAGTAAATCCAGCGCGTCAACTTCCGGCATGTAGCCTTGTTGCGCGAGCCACGCGCCGTCGAAGAGTTTCGAACGATAGCGGTCTCCGCCATCGCACAGAATCGTGCAAACGATACTGTCTTTCGGGAGGGTCTTCGCGTAGCGCGCTGCGGCCACGATGTTGAGCGCGGCCGAGCCACCGACGTAGAGGCCTTCGTTGTGCAGGATCCATTGCGACATCGCGATCCAGGCGCGATCTTCGACACGAACCGCATCGTCGAGCGGCGTGTCCTTGAAATTCTCGGTGATGCGTTTGATGCCGATGCCTTCGACTTCGGAATCGCCTTCGGAAGCAAGCTCGCCGGTCTTGACGTACGAGTAGATTGCCGACCCCATCGGATCGGCTGCCACGGTCTTGACGTTCGGGTTACGCGCCTTGAGCGCGCGCGATACGCCGCCGAGCGTTCCGCCGGTTCCGCTCGCGGTGACAAATGCGGCGAGCGACGTTCCGAACGCGTCCCATATCTCGACACCGGTCGTCGCTTCGTGGATTTTGCGATTCGCCGTGTTGTTGAACTGATCGGCCCAGATCGAGCTCGGCGTCTGCTCGGCAATACGCCGCGCAATGTGGTAATAGTTCTGATCGTTGCTAAACGGAACGCTCTTCACGACGCGCACGTCGGCACCAAAAATGCGCAGCAAAGCGATCTTCTCCGCCGACTGATCGTCGGGGATCACGATGATTGCGCGATAGCCGCGCGAAGCCGCGAGCAGAGCGATTGCAATCCCGGTATTGCCGGCGGTCCCTTCGACGATCGTTCCACCCGGTGTAAGACGGCCCGAGCGTTCGGCGTCGTCGATGATCCCAAGCGCAGCACGGTCCTTGACCGATCCGCCTGGATTGAGGAACTCTGCTTTCCCGATAATTGTACGGCCGATGCGCGCCGAGAGTTTTTCGAGAACGATGTGCGGCGTGTGGCCGATCGAACCCGAAAATCCACGACGGGCATCGAGATGTGCGTGCATGTTTAGTGTTGCTCCAAGGCGGTCAGCGAGGCTTCGAGCAGGGCCAAGTACGCGGCCTTTTGCTGCGGCGAAATAAATGCCGCCTCGAAGCTATTGCGTGCGAGCGTCACGGCCGCTTGGGGCGGCAGGGCGAGGGCGCCACAGACATCACGCAGATTATCGGCGACGTAGCCGCCGAAATATGCGGGGTCATCCGAATTGCAGGTTGCCACCAGCCCCTCGGCGAGCATCGCGCGGAGTGGGTGTGCGCGCAGGTCGTCGACGACGCGCAGCTTCACGTTCGAGAACGGACAGACGGTGAGCGGAATGCGTTCGCTGCGCAGCCGCGCGACAAGCGCGGGATCTTCCATGCAGCGGACACCGTGATCGATGCGCTCGACATGCAAGACGTCGATTGCCTCACTGATGTAAGCGGGGGGACCCTCTTCACCCGCGTGCGCGACACAACGCCAGCCAGCAATACGCGCACGCTCGAAGACCTCGGCATAAATCGCCGGTGGATTTCCGATCTCCGTCGAGTCGAGTCCGACCGCAATGATCTTCTCGGCATGCGGGAGGGCGGCGGTCAAGGCATTATGCGCCGACTCGGCACCGAGATCGCGCAGGAAGCACATGATCAAACCGCTCGTGATTCCGTAACGTTCCTGACTGCGAGCAACGACTGACCACAAGCCGTCGAAAAACGTCTCGAACGCCAGACCTCGCGCAAGATGCGCTTGCGGATCGAAAAAGATCTCAGCGTGCACGACGCCTTGTGCTTTCGACTTTTTGAAGTAGGCGTCGGCGAGATCCGCAAAGTCAGCCTCTGTGCGGAGCACGTTCATGCCGCGATAGTAGAGGTCGAGAAACGACTGCAGGTCGCTGAATCGATAGGCGTCGCGTGCGGCTTCCACACTCGGGTACGGCGGCTCGAGCCCGTTACGCTGGGCAAAGAAAAACATCTGCTCCGGCTCGAGCGTGCCCTCGATGTGCAGATGCAGCTCAGCCTTCGGGAGCCGCGCGAAAAAGTCGCCCAGTGCTACGCTGTTTGGTCTTTGGGGCGTTCCGCGTACACGAGCGTCGGCTGCTCGTGCTTCTCGATCGTGTCTTTCGTGATCACGCACTTCTTGACGTTCTGCAGTGACGGCAAGTCGTACATGACGTCCAACATGACTTCTTCGAGGATCGAACGCAGACCGCGCGCGCCGGTCTTCCGGCCTTGCGCTCTGATGGCGATCGCGACGAGCGCGTCTTTGGTGAACGTGAGCTCGACGCCATCCATGCTCAGGATCTTTTGGAACTGACGGACGAGCGCGTTACGCGGCTCGACCAGAATACGGCGCAGTGCGAGCTCGTCGAGCGCATCAAGCGTCACGACGATCGGCAAGCGGCCGATGAATTCCGGGATCAGGCCGAACTTCAGTAGATCTTCCGGCATGAGCTGCTGCAAGAGGCGCCCGGTGCGCTGGTCGTTGCGCTTCGATTCCGGGTTCGAACGGAAGCCCAGCGCGTTGCTCGCGACACGCGATTCAATGATCTTCTCGAGACCGTCGAACGCGCCGCCGCAGATGAACAGCACGTTGGTCGTGTCGATCTGGATGAACTCTTGATGCGGATGCTTGCGACCGCCTTGGGGCGGAACGTTGGCCGTCGTCCCTTCGAGAATCTTGAGCAACGCTTGCTGCACGCCTTCGCCGGAGACGTCGCGCGTGATCGACGGGTTCTCGCTCTTGCGCGCGATCTTGTCAATCTCGTCGATATAGACGATGCCCTTCTCGGCACGCTTGACGTCGTAGTCGGCGGCTTGGATGAGCTTGAGCAGAATGTTCTCGACGTCTTCACCGACATATCCGGCTTCGGTCAGCGACGTCGCGTCGGCCATAGCCAACGGGACATCGAGAATCTTTGCGAGCGTCTGTGCGAGGTAGGTCTTTCCTGAGCCGGTCGGACCAACCAGCAGGATGTTTGACTTCTGCAGCTCGACGTCGTCGCTCGAGCCACCCGCATTGACGCGCTTGTAGTGGTTGTAAACGGCGACCGCCAGCGACTTCTTCGCGCGCTCCTGACCGATCACGTACTGGTTGAGGATGTGATTGATCTCTTTCGGCTTCGGGATGTTGCGAAGCCGCAGGTTCTCGTCGACGTTCTTGTAGAGCTCTTCTTCGATGATCTCGTTGCAGAGCTCGATACACTCATCGCAAATGTAAACGCCCGGTCCGGCGATCAATTTCCGAACTTGCTCCTGCGACTTGCCGCAGAAGCTGCACTTTAATTGACCTTTTTCGTCGCCGAAACGGAACATTCGTTACCTATGGGGCCGGCGTGCTCGGTGTTACGGGCCGCGATTCCTTATTGATGATGCTATCGATGAGACCGTAGTCGACTGCTTCTTGCGCTGTCATGTAGTAGTCGCGTTCGATGTCACGGAGAATTTCATCGATTGGTTTCTTCGTGTGCTTCTCGTAGATGCTCGCGAGCGTACGACGAGTCGCAATGAGGTCCCGCGCGTGGATTTCTATGTCCGTCGCCTGGCCACCCACTTGTGAGACCCACGGCTGATGGATCAGGATCTTCGCGTACTGTAGGGCCAGGCGCTTACCCGGTGCACCGCCGGCCAAGAGAATCGAGCCCATCGACGCGGCCATGCCGGCGCAGATCGTAGCGACGTCAGGCCGGATCACCTGCATCGTGTCGTAGATCGCCAGCCCCGCCGTGACGCTGCCGCCCGGCGAATTGATGTACATGTCGATGTCTTTGTCGGGGTCTTCCTTTTCAAGGAAGAGTAACTGCGCGATCACGAGGTTCGCGAGCCCGTCGTCGACAGCTCCGCCAACGAAAACGATACGCTCCTTGAGAAGGCGCGAATAAATGTCGAACGCACGCTCACCGCGCGCTGTCTGTTCGACGACCATTGGGACTAAGTGACCCATCGAATCTCCTGTTCCGGACGTCCCTAGAGACTACGCCGACGCATCCGGGGTTGCCGGGACCACGTTCGCTGCGTCGAGCAGCAGATCGATCGTCTTCGTTCGTACGATACCGGCGGCAAGCGACGGGAGATTCGGACGAAGCAGCTCGAGCATACGCTCCTTGGGCTGATGATATTGTGCGCCGAGCGCTTCCAGCTCGTTCTCGATGTCCTCGCGCGTCGCTTCGACGCCCTCGGCACGTGCAACGGCAGAGAGCAGCAACGACGACTTCACGCGTCGCTCGCCCTCCGCACGGAAACCATCTCGCAACTCTGCGTTGGTCTTGCCAATGTCTTTCAAATACGCCGCCCATCGGCGTTCGATCTCGACTTCCGCGTCCGCTGGGTCGATTTGCTCGCCACCGTAGGTACGCGCTACCCAGCTCCGCGTGTCTTCGAGCAGCGCATCGATCTCGCGCTCGACGAGAACCTCCGGAAGCGCGAAGTCGTGCTGCTCGAGGATCTTCTCGAGAACCTTTGCGGACATCGTGCGCCGTGCGCGACCGGATGCCATCGCGTCGAGACGCTTGCGAATGTCGACTTTTAGCTCGAGCAGCGTCATCGGACGGCCCGCTACGCGCTCGGAAAACGCGTCGTTCAGTGGCGGAAGCTCGCGCTCTTTGACTTCGTGCACCGTGACCGTGAATTGCGCGTCTTGCCCCGCGAGCTCGGCCTTGGGGAAGTCGCCGGGGAACTTGACGTCAAACGTCTTCGTCTCGCCGGCCTTCATGCCCACGATCGCATCGACGAACCCCGGGATGAAGCGGTCGCCTTCGATTTCGGTCGGTGACTGCTCGGCCTTGCCGCCTTCAAAGGGCTCGCCGTTGATCTTTCCTTCGTAATCCAGCGTGGCGATATCGCCGTTTTGGATGCCGCGATCGACCGGGACGAGGATCGCCGCATCGCGCCTCAGTGTTTCGAGACTGGTGTCGACTTCCTCATCGGTAGCCGTCTCCAGCTCTTGTGGGACTTCAATTCCCTTGTACTCGCCGAGCGTGATGTCAGGGCGAACGGTCACCGTCGCTTTGACGCGGACGTTCCCGCCTTCGGCTTCGGGCGGAAGTAACTCGAGGTCCGGATTGGCGACCGGATAGATGTCGAGCTCCTCAATTGCTTTGGAGTACGCGCGGGGCACGAGCTCGTCGAGAGCGTGCTCTTCGATAACGCCGCGGCCGTAGTGCTGCTCGAAGATGCCGCGCGGAACTTTGCCGGGGCGGAAGCCCGGGACTTTGGCGCGTTTGACGAGATGCCGGTAGGCCTCATCGCGGGCGGCCTCGAGCTCTTCGGTTGAGATTGGAATCTCAAGCTCGACGCGGGTGGGGTCGAGCTGTTTAAGGGTGGCAGTCACGCTAGCCTTGGGGGCGTCCTCCGGATACGAGAGATGGAGCGGAAGACGAGACTTGAACTCGCGACCCTCGCCTTGGCAAGGCGATGCTCTACCACTGAGCTACTTCCGCAATGAACCTGGTTAACGCTTTGAATTTGGGCACGCAGAGACTCGAACTCTGATGGGTCTCCCCACTGGAACCTAAATCCAGCGCGTCTGCCAATTCCGCCACGTGCCCGCACGGACCCGCGACGGACGTTCGCGAGTATACGGAACCTATCCGGCGAGCGTCAAGGCTCGTGCGGCAAGGGCTGGTAAAGAGAGCGGCCGCTCTCCTGCGGAGGCGGCCGGCTCGGACTTGGTGCACCGCGAGGGACTCGAACCCCCAACCAATTGATTAAGAGTCAACTGCTCTACCATTGAGCTAGCGGTGCGCCTCGACGCTTTTCACCGCGCGGAACTGCACTCCCCGCGTCGAACCGCGCGCGGATGCACACCGGTGCGAAACCGTCACTCGTCGTGATTCATGGGGTGAACGGATCGGGAGCGACGATGCAGCCGCTTACCGATGAATTGTCGCCGTACGTGGAGGTCTTCGCGCCGGATCTTGTCGGGCAGGGAGGCCGCCCGCTGCCCAAACGATTCTCGATCGAAGAAATGGCGACCGACGTCATCGCGCAGATGGACGCGCGCGCGCTCGCGCGGACGTATGTCTTCGGCTACAGTTCCGGCGGATATCTCGCTCTCTATCTCGCACGCCATTTTCCGCAGCGCTTCATCGCGGTTTCGGCGCTGGCGGTGAAGTACATATTCGACGCACGCACCGTCGCGCACTGGACGCACCTCGCCGATCCGAAGCGCATGCGAGAGCGTAACCCCGGCCGCATGGAAGAGCTCATCCAAACGCATCATCCGCAGGATTGGGTGACGCTCGTGCAGCTGACGAATGAGTATTTCCGCGAGCTGGGGCGCAAGGCGCCGCTCAGCATTGATGATTTCCGCGCGATCACACAGCCGGTAATGTTGATCGCCTCCGACAACGACCAAATTGTGCCGCTGGACGAATCCACCGCGTTGAACAAGCTTTTCCCTAACAGCCGACTGGTCGTGTTCAAGGGACAAAGTCATCCGTTCAAAGTCGTACCGGTCGCGGCGATCTCGCGAGCTTTGACGAACTGGATCGACGAGTTTCACAAAACAAACGCGGCGCTCAGTTAAGACGCCGCGCTGCTGATTTTGGTGCGCCCTGCAAGATTCGAACTTGCGGCCAATTGGTTAAAAGCCAACTGCTCTACCACTGAGCTAAGGGCGCGAGCACCAAGCAACTATACTCGGGCCCGAGGTCGAGTGCAACGGCCTTGGGACCCCGTTTACCGGTCTTAGCCACGCGGACAGCTCTTCGCTGCTTACTCTGCCAATTTAACTGCTTTATAGTTTTCCTCCGGTGACAGTTGGCGCATCGGACTTCACACTTTGCGATCTCGGCCTTGAGAGACTCAATGGAAGCGCCGGCATTCGCCATCACTCCGACTGCCGCACGTTTCACGCCCCGGACATGATCGAACTCCAAGACAAGAATGTCGTCCTCATTACAGTCGACACATGGATGCTCCAAGAGGTAGTCCACTAACAGCATCCTGTTGCGGTCTTGATATTCCGTTTTGAAAGGTTGCCATTTTTGTTTTAGGACTTTCGTTCTAAAATGGTACCTTTCTTTATAGTGCGCATGCTGGCAAGCTTTGCAATAAGATCCATATCCTATTGATTTCGAGCGATTGCGATAGAATTGCTCTAGGGGTTTTAGCTCGCGACACCTTCCGCATTGCTTCATGCGTTAAGCATGAACGACTACGGTGCCACATGTGTGGCATTTTTGTTTAAGCGTATTGCGCTTCGCCGTTACCGAACGACCAGTTTTCTTTCTTCACTTCCACGAGATTGATGAACACATCTTCGCGGCGAACGTTCAGACGGTTGTGAAGACCGTCAGCGATCGCCTTGTAAAAGGCACGTTTCTGTTCCAGCGCACGCCCCTCGTTCAGCGTAACTTGGATAAAGATACACGCGCTCGAGCGCTGAATCCCCAAATACGTCGGATCAACCGATAATTCGCCGGCTGGATGCTCCGTGATAACTTGAAACTTATCGTCTTTCGGCACATTTAAGGCGCTAAGCATCGATTCGTAGACGACATCACCGATCGTCGCACGATAGGCTGCCGACGTACCTTCGAGCAAGTCAATTCGAACAAATGGCACGCTTACGTTTCCTTTGTAAAGTCCGGCGGAACTCCAAAGATCGATTTGTCCATGTCGCTCACGGGATGAACGTCGCCGCGCTCGATGATCGAAGCGAATCCACGGCCCTGACTGTTTTGGGCCTGCATTTGAAACACGGTGAACATGTCGAGCCGCCCGCTCGGCATTGGCGGTCCGGTCGATGAGAATGTGAACCGCTGATCGCCGTTGGGCGTGCGCATCGCGTCATTGATCATGTGCGTCGTGTTCATGCTCGACATCATTGCGGCCATTCCGGCGGCACCTCCGCCGGGCATTCCGGCATTCGCCATACGACCGGCGAGACATGACTGCGCCGGCATTCCCTGGCTGGAGACATATTGCGTCACGTTCGTCTGCATTGTTTGGGACGAGCCGTCAGCTTTGGTTATCGTGATCGTCATCGCGGCCTTGTAGCCGTCGGTGTTGACGCCGTCGATCTGCTTCGGCCCGAGCGCTTGAGAGGCATACGCAATGTGAAATTTCGTTCCGTCGTCTTGCATCGGCGAATTACGACTTTGCGGTCCGCCGCCTGAATGCGGCGCACTCTGTGGCTGGTCCATTGAGACGACGCGATAGGTCTTCTTCGCAAGATCCAAATACGTGATCGTGCGTGCGCCACAATCGAGGATCGTCGCGGTTTGTGCGGCGACGTTATCGGTGCGCTCGAGGTTGCCGGCGACAAAGTGGCGTTCCGCCATACCGGTTTTCATCGATTGGATGGCTGCCATTCCCGCATTCATCTGCGCGGTCATCGCCCCGAACATTCCGCCGTGCTGCTGTTGCTGCGCGGGTTGCGACGCGGTTTGCCAGTCCTGCGCGAAGTTCGGTTCGGGAACACTTCCGTCCATCGAAAACTTCGTGACTTGATCCCATGCAAGTCCCGTTGCTGCAGCGCTTGGCGCGGTTGTTACCGCGAATCCGAAGCACAGTGCGAACAACGCGACAAGAGCAACAGTACGACGCATATGCCTCTCCTTACGGGCGCGGCCCTTACGGCCGCGCTTGCCGCCTTCCTGGCAACCAGGCGCACAGCATTTGAAGAAAGTGGGGTGGCTGACCGGATTTGAACCGGCGGCCTCCTAAGTCACAGTCAGGCGCTCTAACCAGCTGAGCTACAACCACCACGCAGTGTGCGCGACCCGGACGGCCCTTTTCGAGTTGCGTGAATGCGTCCCTTGAGAAGCTGGCGCGCCCGGAGGGAATCGAACCCCCATCTCTCAGCTTAGAAGGCTGATGCCTTATCCGTTAGACCACGGGCGCACGGAAACGGATAGTGGTCGGGACGACAGGACTTGAACCTGCGGCCTGTGCGTCCCAAACGCACCGCTCTACCAAGCTGAGCTACGTCCCGACGGTTGCCATTGTGCCACACTTCCGGCTCGATGACAAACTGCGAGCATTATTACCGAATCATTTCCATCAATTGCGTCACGGCTTTTGCGCGATGACTGATCTTGTTCTTCTCCTCATCGGAGATCTCACCGTACGTCGCGCGCTCTGATGGATCGTAAAAGATCGGGTCGTACCCGAAACCGAGCTGGCCTTGCTCATCGCGCGAAAGTTCACCATCGGCAACACCGTGCGCGGTCAACTCGCGTCCGTCCGCATCGATAAAACACAGCGCGCAGATGAATCTCGCGCGCCGATCGTTCGCACCACTCTCCGCAACTTCGCGCAAGATTGAAGCGCGACGCTCCGCCCACGTCGCGTTCGGTCCACCGTAACGTGCCGAATGCACGCCCGGCCGGCCGCCGAGCGCCGCAATCTCGAGACCCGAATCATCCGCGATTACCTCGCCTTCCACGCCGGCAGCCTTAAGCTGCTCGTGAAGAGCGCGCGCTTTGATCGCTGCATTGCCTGCATAGGTGTCCGCAGTTTCCTCGGGATCGGCGTAGTCAGGAAACGTCAAGATGTCGACATCGAAAGCCAAAAAAAGCTCCTGCAGCTCCCTCAGCTTGCCTGCATTCTTCGTCGCCGCGAAAAGTCGCATCGCGTACTTTGAGTTTTGGCCGCAGGTCCGTCACTCCCGCGGAGAAAGATGCGCGCGTGCGTTTCTTCGACGTGGTCGTCGTCGGTGCGGGTCCGGCCGGACTCCTCGCAGGTCTTCTTCTGACGCGCAGCCGCGCGCACGTCGCGATTTTCGAGTCGGGGCCGTCGTTCGAACGTGCGTATCGCGGCGAAACGATTACACCCGGCACGCAGCAGATCTTCGAAGACATCGGCTTGCGCGAACGCGTCTGGAAGCTCGGCGGCGGCGATCCCGCCGGTATCACGCTCGTACTGCGCGGCAAGATCTACAATATCGATCTCATCGGCGAAGGCGGCAAACGCATACGCCAAGTTCCGCAGGCCGCACTGCTCGGACTTCTCGCCGAGGAAGCGCGCAACGCCGGCGCGCTCGTGGAGCTCGGATCGCGCGTGCGCGGTATCGTCAAAGAAAACAATCGTGTCGCAGGCATCACGATCGTCCACGACAAGCAAGAGGAACAAATCCGCGCGCGAATCGTGATTGCCGCGGACGGCCGCTTCTCCGTCGCGCGCCGCGACGCGCAGATCGCACTGCGCAATACCAGCGTCCCCTTCGATCTGATTTGGGCTTCAGGGACCGGTGAAGGTCGTCGCGTTCAAGTCGTCGTCGACCGCGGCGAAGTATTCCTTGCCTTTCCGACGACCGCGCACGGCGCGCAAATCGGCTGGCTCATTCCCAAAGGCTCGTACGCAGAGATGCGCGCCCGCGGAATTGAAGTGCTCCAAGCGCGCTTCGCGCACGCGCTGGCGCAAGCGCCGCAAAAGATCGAACCGAAGATCGATGGCTTCGACGATCTCGCACTCTTGCCGACGGTATCGCAAATCGCAAAGCGCTGGACTGTTCCCGGCCTGCTCCTCATTGGTGATGCCGCGCATCCGATGTCACCGGTCGGCGGACAGGGCATCAACGTCGCGATCGCCGATGCCGTCGTTGCCGCGCGCACGATCGCAACGATCGTCCGTGAAGGCGATGACGACGCGCGTCTTGACGATGCATTGCGGCGCGTGGAGCGCGAACGGGTGCCCGCGGTCGAGCGCGTCGCGCGTCAGCAAAATTTGCTTCCGCAACTCCTACGCGTCCTCGGAGCCGAGCGCAGCCTCGGCATCCTGGCGCCGTATGCGCAGCGCATTTCCTCGAGCGGCGCGATACCCTCGCCCATCCGAGCCATGGTCGAGCGCTTCATGCTGGGAGATCCGCCGGTTCGCGCCAATCATGGTCCGTGGATGACGACACCGGTACCGACGAAGTTTCTATGAACCAGACCATTCGCGTTTGGACGCCATGGCAAGCCCGAGCTGTTGTCTTCTCGATGGCGCTCATCGCCGGTATTTGCACGAGCGTGTTTGCGCCGAGATGGATTCATGGAGCCGTGCGCGTCGTGCTCACGTACGACATCGCTGCACTTGCGATCCTAATCGGCTATTTCGTCTTTGCCTTTCGCGACGATCAGAACCGCACGCGACTTCGGGCCGCGCAGAACGATCCCGGCCGCAACGTCGTCTTGAGCATTACGGTCCTAAGCGCGGCGGCGGGCCTGGCCGGCGCGATCTCGATCCTCGGCAAGGGGCCCAATGTTCGCCCGCCGGGCGAGATAGAATTCGCAATCGGCGTCGCGATCGCAAGCGCGATCCTCGGTTGGTGCCTGACGCACGCCACATACGCACTCCGATACGCGCATCTGTTTTATCGCGACGACGGTACGCCGTGCGACGGTTTGACATTTCCGGAAACGCCGGAACCGGACGACTACGATTTCCTCTATTTCGCGTTTGTCATCGGCATGACGTTTCAAGTTTCCGACGTGCAAGTCAACGACGCCGGAATTCGCCGGATGGTGCTCCTGCACGGCCTCGTCTCGTTCGCGTACAACACCGCGATCTTGGCGCTCGGGATCAATTTGATCTCGAACTTACTGCACTAACTCTTCTCCACGCGCCGCAAGAACGTGCGCTCCTCGGCTAAGATCAGCTGCTCGCTCTCCGCGAAGCGAAAGTTCTTCATCCCTTCATCGTCTGCGCGCAAGCGCGCGCGATAGGCTTCGTAATCGGCCAAACTGTCGAACGAGATCAACCCAAATGCAATATTGTTGGTGCCTTCATGCGGCATCCAGTAACCGTCGACGCGGCCGCCGCATTTCGGGATGATCGCCAGCCACTTGCGCGCGTAGTCTTCGAACTTGTCGCGCTTGAACGGATCGAGTTGATAGCGGATGAAGACGGTTATTGCCACGTTAATCCTCCGAACTTGGAACAAGATCGATACCAAAAAGTTCTTTGAGCGCGTTCGCTCCAAGCGGTGTGAGCGTGAGCGCACGGCTGTTGCGCTTGCGCTCGACCCATTTACGCTCGAGCGCAACCCGTCCCAGAGCCGAGCCGGCGACGCCCGCGATGTGCGGGCGCCGTTCGCTCCAATCCAAACATGGACGACACACGACGCGGCGACCACGCTGTGCCGCGAGCTCGATGTCGAGGTGCCGAAAGAGCGCAGCGCCGGAGTCGGTCAACGCACCGCCGGCGTCCGAAAACGTGATCGCTCCGCGCGCAACGAGTGCGTCCGTGAGGCCGACTCCGAGTCTTCCCGCAAGATGATCGTAGCAAAAGCGGGCGGCTGCGAGGTCGCTAGCAATGCGGCGCTCGGAGGGATGGCGCGGCGCGCGCGCCGGTGCGAGTGCCATGAGCGATTCAAGTGCATGCGCAATGTATGGCGTCGCAATGCGGTAGTAGCGATTGCGGCCTTGCGCGAGGACGGTTAGCAGCGCTCCGTTCACCAGACGCTGCAAATGTGAGCTCGCCGTCGAGGGACTGACGCTCGCGAAATGCGCAAGCTCACGTCCGGTCCAGGCGCGGCCATCCATCAAGGCTTCGAGCATCGTCGCGCGCGACGGATCGCCGACCAAGCGGCCGATTTCGTCTAAGCGGGGTAAGTTTTCCACGCACGACCGATTCGCAGCGCGGGAATCACTTCCCGGGACGCTTCGATCCGCGTCGAACGGTCAGCGCCTACGTGTGAGCAGCCACGCGCAGGACAGGCTCGAGCGCGCTTGCGATCTCGCCGATCGCGTCGACGACCGTCACTCCGGCTTCGCGAAGCAACGTGCGTTTTTTCGATGCCGAGACCGGTTGAATCGCATCGCCGCAAATCAGCGCCACGACCGGCTTGCGGAGCGAACCCGCCGCGACGCGGCGCGCAATCTCTTCTTCATCACCGGTTCCGCCATGTCCGAATATGACGATCGCCTGCGTCTCGGAATCGTTCTCGAACGCGTCGAGCATCGGTGCGAACATCGTTCCGATTGGAGCTTCGTCACCGAGGGCGACGACCGTGCTCTGACCGAGGTCGCACATCGTCAGCGTTCGTGCGATCTCGCACGCGATTCCGCCGCTTCGCGAAACGATACCAACCGGTCCGGAGCGGAAAATGAGGTCCGGTTGCTGTCCGCCGATCGGCCCTATCTTTGCTTTACCGGGCGAGATGATACCGGACGTTCCGGGTCCGAAGACGCGAACGCCACGCGCGCGTGCGCGCTCCAGCACGAACGCAGCATCATGGTACGGCATGTCGCATGCGAGAATCGCGAGCTGCCGGACATCATGCCCGATCGCTTCGAGCGCTGCGTCGCGTGCCAAGGTTCCGTCTGAAAAAATCACGCTGAAGGTCGCATGCTGCTCGCGCAGCGCCCCCCGTACGCTTTCGTAGACGTTGACGCCGTCGATCTGTTCGCCGCCGTGACCGTTGGCTACCGCGGCGACGACGTTTGCTCCGTAGGCGCGCATGTATGCGACGTACGTCCGCGCCTCGCGTGACGTGGCGCCTTGAACGAGCACGCGCGTTTGCGCGTCGAGAATGATACTCATGCTGCCTCCGCGCGCAAAAGCAGGCGTCCGAGCGCGACTTCGAGCGGAGTTTCGGCGTCGTAGAATTCGACGTCGGGCAGACCGCCTGCGATCGCGCGGGCTTCGGCGATCCGCGCGCCGTCGAAGCGCAGCATCACGGGCATCTTACGCGGATCGATTCCGGCGTCGACCAAGCCTTGCAAAAATGCGCCGACTTGTACGTCGACGGGTGCAAAGTCGTCGATCTCGCCGCACGCGGCGATGCCGCGCAGGCCGGGCAGCGCGGCAATAGCCGCGGTTGCTTCGCGCACTTTGTTCAGCAGTTGGTCGCGGCCGACGTCGAGGATCGCGGCCGGCCTTTTGTCCTCGCGGTGCAACACGTCAAGTGCGTAGTTGCGCGCGCCGGCACCGCTGACGATCAGTGCAACGTCGCCGTCGTGCTCGACGAACCAGAGCGGCGGCCCACCGTGCCGGCGGTCAATCGCGATCATCTCGCGCTCGAGCGGCGTCCGAACGCGACCGGCGTTGGTCGCTTCCGGATCGATGAGATCGTGCAGTTTCGGATGACGCGAGAGTGCGAGCTCGTCGACGACCAGCACCGCTGTCGGCACGACGATCGAGCGATCCGCGGTAACCATCAATGGATTGATTTCGAGCAGCGTTGCATCGTTGCTCACGAACACGTCATACATCGCGCGCAAAACCGGCACGAAAGCGGCCGACTCGGTGGCGCCAAAGCCCAGATCTTCCGCGATCTCGCGTGCGAGATATTCCGGCATGCCGACCGCACGCTCTAATTTGCGGCGAATCAGTGCGCCCGGGTCGCGCTCGCGCACGTCGGAGAGATCGATGCCGCCGAGCGCCGATGCGACCAGCGACGGCGTTCCGTCGACTTCGTCGGGCTCGAACGCAACAAAGACTTCCCACTCGGCTTCGATCAGCCGCACGATCATCAAACGGTCGACGCGGAAACGAAGAACGTCCCGGCCAAGCAGATCGGCTGCGATCGTCCGCGCTTCGGCCGACGAGCGCGCGACGCGAACAGCTCCGGCACGACCCCGGCCTCCGGTCGGGATAAGCGCCTTGATGACGACGGTCCCGCCGAAGCGAGCCGAGGCTGCGGCTGCTTCCTCGGCGCTGCCGACAACAGCGAAGTCTGGGACGGGCACGCCGTGCTCGGAAAGGATGCGCAAAGCGTCGTGCTCGAGGAGTCTGGCCATAACCCTAGGTTTCGTCCAGACGCAGCACGGCCATGAATGCTTCTTGCGGCAGATCGACCCGGCCGACGCGTTTCATCCGTTCCTTACCGACTTTTTGCTTTTCGAGCAGCTTGCGCTTGCGAGTTATGTCGCCTCCGTAGCACTTGGCGAGCACGTTCTTACGCATCGCGCTGACCGTCTCGCGGGCCACGATCTTCCCCCCGATCGCAGCTTGAATCGGGACGTCGAACATTTGACGAGGGATCAGCTCCTTCAGGCGCTCCGCCAGCGCGCGGCCGCGCGAGGCCGCCTTCTCGCGTGCGACGATCATCGAAAGCGCGTCGACCGGCTCGGCGTTGAGCAGGATCTCGAGTTTCACGAGCTCGCCTTCTTTGTATCCGGTCAGCTCGTAATCGAGCGACGCATAGCCCTTTGAGCGGCTCTTGAGCTGATCGAAATAGTCGACGATTACTTCGGAGAGCGGCATCTCGTACGTGATGATCACACGCCCGTCGTGCAGATATTCCATATTTCCCATCGTGCCGCGACGGTTTTGCGAGAGCTCCATGATCGTGCCGACATACTCGGGCGGCGTTATCACGGTGGCTTTAACATACGGCTCTTCAACCTTTTCAATGAAGTTGGCCGCCGGCAACCTTGAAGGATTGTCGATGATCTCGACGCTTCCGTCGGTCATCGTTACGCGGTAGACGACCGACGGCGACGTCGCAATCAAGTCAAGATTGTAATTTCGCTCCAACCGCTCTTGCACGATCTCCATATGCAAGAGACCCAGAAATCCGCAGCGGAAACCAAAACCGAGCGCGATCGAGCTCTCCGGCTCGAACACGAACGCGGAGTCATTGAGCTTTAGCTTCTCGAGGGCATCGCGCAGGTCGGAGACCTCGACGCCTTCGTTCGGATAGAGTCCACAATACACCATCGGAACGGTCGGCTTGTACGCGCGGACGGCTTGGGGAGCCGGATTGTCGGCCTCGGTGATCGTGTCGCCAACGTCGATGTCGCCAAGCGTCTTGATGTTGGCGATAACATAGCCCACGCTGCCGATTGTGAGCTCATCGGTCTTGCGCATCTCGGGCGCGAAAACGCCGACCTCGACGCATTCAAACACGTGCTTGTGCGCCATCGACATGAATCGCGTCCCGGCGCGCAACGAGCCGTCGAAGACACGGCCGTACGCGACAACGCCGCGGTAGGCATCGAACCGCGCGTCGAACACGAGCGCGCGAAGATAATCGGAGCTGCCTTTGGGCGCCGGGATGCGCGTTACGATCGCTTCCAAGATCTCGGAGATGCCGATGCCTTCTTTCGCGCTGCACAAGATCGCTTCGGAGCGGTCGATGACGAGCAAATCCTCGATCTCGCCCATGATGCGATCAGGATCGGCCGACGGCAAATCGATCTTGTTGATCACCGGGATGATCGTCAGATTTTGCTCGAGAGCTAAATGATAGTTGGCCAACGTCTGCGCTTCGATCCCTTGCGCGGCGTCAATGACCAGTAGTGCACCTTCGCAGGCGCCGAGCGAACGCGAAACTTCCGATGAGAAATCAACGTGACCGGGCGTGTCGATGAAGTTCAGCGCATAGCGGTGTCCATCAGAGGCGGCATAGCTGAGCGTAACCGGGTGCGCCTTGATCGTGATCCCGCGCTCGCGTTCCAGATCCATCGCATCGAGCAGCTGATCCGACATGTCGCGTTTGTGGACGGCATGCGTGAACTCAAGAAGACGATCCGAAAGGGTCGTCTTCCCGTGGTCGATATGCGCGATGATGCAAAAGTTGCGGACTCGCTCCGCAACGGGCTCACCCATTTAGCCGCCGAACATGCACGCGCTGAACAAATTTTGGCGTACGATCGTCCCGTTGACGACCTGAATGAGGAGCAGCACGATGATGAACGCGAGATCGAAGCCGCCCGCCGGAGGGACGAGGCGCCGCACGGGCGTCAGCACAGGCTCCACGAGCATCGCGAGATAGTCTGACCAGCGTCCGCGGATCGACGGTATCCAGGAGACGACGGCGTAGGCGATCATGATCAGCGAGTATATCTGAAGTACGTCGCCGACGATTTTCCAAAGTTCACACATGTCGTCTCTTCTACACCGTCCGTCGTCCAGAAGTGTCGTTGGTAGCCGCGCGGGCCGCGTCGATCGCGGCACGTTCCTCACGTGAGGCGTCTACGACCGAGGCATACCCTTTAACGGCCTTGCCATACGTCCGCGTCTCTTCGCGCGAGTAAATACTCGTCAAGACGACGCCGTCGCCTTCGCCGTTGAGGAGTGCAAGCGCAAACGATAGGTCGGAGCCGACATCGTCAAACGCATTGTAACGGACGAATCCGACGCGCGCGACCTCGCTGCGTGCGATCCGCTCGAGCTCGCCCAGACGTTCTTCACTCCGGCGCTCGGCCGCAATGAGGTCTTGGACGGCCTTCTCGAGACGCGAAAACCGGTCGGTCGCACGTGTTGCGCCGCCGCCGATCAGCTCATCGTGGGCGTCAACGACCCGCCGCAACGCTCGCATTCCGCGGCCCACGACGGCAAAATGGTAAACGGCGATTGCGATCAGCGCGCCGACAAACGCGCTCCCCGCGCCAACGTATAAAGGTTGCGTAGAACCAATCTCCTAATTCCTTCGTTGCCAGGACGAGGGCCAGGTAATCCGCGGCACACGACTTGTCCCGCTTACCGTTGCTGCCTTCCGGCCCTGGCGGGGTTCACAGGTTTCCGTTGCGCGAAGCCCGACCCTCGTCGAGGCTCCGAACATCCTATCATAGCCCAGGGAGGTCCGCTTGCTAGCTCGCTCGGTCGCATCCTTAGTACTCGCCGTCGCAATCGTCACGGTCGCATCCGCCTCTGCAGCGCCTGCGGATAACGTGCGCCTGCGTGTCAAATGGGATCTGAGCGCCGACCAAGTCAAAGGCAATTGCTTGCGTCAAATCGATGTCGCAAACACGCGCGTTAACGCGCTGATGCGCTCGCGCATTGCGCCGACGGCGGACACCATTCTGGTTCCGCTCGAGAACATCACTGCCGACCTGGGTGATCGCACCGTCGCCGAGACGTTCCTCTTCAGTGTCTCGCCGAGTTCGGCAGTCCGCGACGCATCGCAGGCCTGCTCCGACTCGATCAACGCATGGGTTACCGAATTCAACGCTCGCCCCGATATCTATCGCGCGCTGGTCGCAATCAACACCAATCACACTGCGACGAGCCCGTATCAAACGAAGCTGCTCGAGTTTTATCTCGAGACGTTCCGTCGCTCGGGCGCCGGCCTCGACATGGCCGCGCGCAAGAAATTCGTCGCCCTCTCGCAACAGCTTGGGCGTCTTCAGAATAAATTCAGCGCCAATCTAGCAAACGACAAGTCGACCGTTACGATAACGCAGGATCAAGCCGCGGGTCTCAGCACCGATTTCATGGCGCAATTCACCAAGAACGCCGACGGCACGTTCACGGTCCCGGTCAACGAGTCGACGGTTACGCCGTTCCTGCGCACCGCGAGCGATCCCACTGCGCGCAAGTTATATTACGTCGCCTACGCGCGCCGGGGCGGCAAAACCAACGTCGCGCTTCTCGAGCAGGCGATTTCAATTCGGTATCAGCTGGCGCATCTCTTAGGCTATAAGGATTGGGCGACATATCAGTTGGCCAATAAGATGGCTCGCAGCCCTGAGCGCGTCATCAACTTCCTCACGGATCTCGATAAGCGGCTCCTCACCGGCGCCAACGCCGACCTCGCGACGCTTGGGCAACTCAAAGCCAGCGAGACCGGAACATCCGATACGACGATCAATCCGTGGGACTACAACTTCTACGACGGCAAGCTCCGCAAAGCGAAGTACTCGCTCAATCCCGACGAGATTGAAGCCTATTTCCCCGTTCAGCACGTCGTCGACACCGTGCTCGCAATCTACTCGAAGATGCTGGGCGTCACGTTTACCAAAGGTGCCGATGACGGTTGGCTGCCGGCGACGCAAGTTTTCCATTATCGCGTCAGCGATACGGCCACGGGCCGGTTCATCGGCGATTCGTATTTCGACGTCTATCCGCGGCCCGGCAAGTACGATCACTTTGCGAACTTCCCGCTACTCCCGAATCGCGTGCTGCCGGATGGACGCACGCAGGCACCGCTCTCGGTGATCGTCGGGAATTGGCCGGTTGCGGCTCCCGGCAAGCCCGCGCTGCTCTCGCACGACGACGTGGAGACGTTCTTTCACGAGTTCGGCCACAACATGGCAGCAATGCTCGCGACCGCTCCGTACGAAACGCTTTCCGGCGGCTTCCGTCAGGATTTCATCGAGGCGCCGTCCCAGATGCTCGAAAATTGGGTGTGGCAGCCTTCCATAATCAAGCAGCTTTCGAGCCGCTATGACACCGGTGCACCCATGCCGGATGACTTGATTCAGAAACTGATCGCGTCGCGCTATGTCGATCAGAGCTACGATTACACGCGGCAAGCGTTCTATGCGCTCGTCGACATGAAGTATCATACACTCGGGCAGCACGTTGACACGACGCAAGTATGGGCCGAGCTCCTTCCAAAGACCACGCCGTCGACGTTTGTACCCGGAACGTATCCGCAGGCCGGCTTCGGTCACCTCATGGGCGGCTACGATGCCGGATACTACGGTTATCTGTGGTCGAAAGTCTATGCACAGGACATGTTCACGCGCTTCCAGCGTCAAGGACTCGAGAGTCCAATTGCCGGCGCAGCGTATCGTGAAGATATCTTGGCGCCCGCGCAAACGTACGAGCCGGATCAAGAGGTAACAAAATTCCTCGGCCGTCCGATGAGTCCGGATGCTTTTTACGCGGCCTTGGGCCTGAAACCAACCGCACAGCACTAGCCCTCGCCGCCCTGCATACAACCGAAGCCGCGAGCGGTGCGTTGTAGCTATTGGGGAAAGAGGACAACATGAGCACGGCAGCTGCGCCGGCCGCGCGGGCGCTCGGCGAGATGGCATTCGATCACGTTGAGCACTACGTCGGCAACGCGTTGCAGGCGGCCTACTACTATTGTGCGGCGTTCGGCTTTGAGGTTATCGCTTACGCCGGTCCGGAAACCGGGATTGCGGACCGTTCTTCGTACGTGTTGCGCCAGCGCGATCTGTGCTTCGTCCTCACCTCGTCGCTGCACAGCGGTGGCGAGGTTGCCGAGCAGGTCGCGCGGCACGGTGACGGCATTCGCGACGTCGCACTGACGGTTTCCGATGCGCGTGCTACCTTCGCAGCGGCCGTGGCGGGCGGCGCCAAGGTGATCCGCGAGCCTAAAGAGGTTTCGGACCCGGACGGCACTGCGGTGCTCGCCTCGATCGCGACCTACGGCGATGTAATCCACACGTTCGTCGAACGGCGCGCGTATCGCGGCGCGTTCCTGCCCGGTTATGTCGCCCACTCGCTCGCGATACGGCCGTCCGTGGAAGTCGGTTTCTCGCACATCGACCACTGCGTCGCCAACGTGGGCTGGGGCGAGATGGAAACGTGGGTCGAGTATTACGAGCGGGTATTCGGGTTTTCGCAACTCGTAAGTTTCGACGAGCAAGACATCTCGACGGAATTTACGGCGCTGCGTTCCAAAGTGATGACGGATGAACGGCGCGTTGTGAAGTTTCCAATCAACGAGCCCGCCGAAGGCCGCAAGAAATCGCAGATCGAGGAATTTCTCGAATACTACGATGGGCCAGGCGTTCAGCACATTGCGATCGCGACCGACGACATCGTGAAGACGGTTCGCGCGCTGCGTGCCAACGGCGTCGAGTTGCTCGACACCCCCAGCAGCTATTACGACCAGCTCGAAGCGCGGGTCGGCCGCATCGAGGAAGCGACGCGCGTTCTGCGCGAGCTCAACATCCTCGTCGATCGCGACGACGTCGGCTATATGCTGCAGATCTTCACAAAACCCGTCGAGACGCGCCCGACGTTGTTTTTCGAAATTATCCAGCGCAAAGGGAGTCTTTCGTTCGGCAAGGGCAACTTCAAAGCGCTTTTCGTCGCGATCGAACGCGAGCAGGAGCGGCGCGGCACCCTCTAAGAAGGGCGTTAGCAGATGCTGACGATCGCTTTGCCGTCTGAAAGTCCAAGCGTTGACGCGGTTATGCTTGAAGCGCGCGCCTCGCAGTTTGCGAAGCGCTCGATCAAGGCGGCGACAAAGCTCGCCGGTATCGACCTTGCGATCGCATGCATGGACCTCACGACGCTCGAAGGCCGCGACTCGCCGGGGCGCGTCCGCTCGATGTGCGCCAAGGCGCTCACGCCGGCCCCCGGCGTACGCAGCGTTGCAGCGGTTTGCGTCTATCCGAATCTCGTAGCGACCGCAAAGACCGCGCTTGCGGGTACGAGCGTCAAAGTGGCTTCGGTCGCGACCGCATTTCCGAGTGGACTTTCATCCATCGATGTAAAGCTCGACGATACGCAGGCGGCAATCGATTCCGGCGCCGACGAGATTGATATGGTGATCGATCGCGGTGCGTTTCTCGCCGGCGACGAGCGACGTGTTTGGGATGAGATCGTAGAGGTCAAACGGGTTTGCGCGGCTGCCCCACGGCCCGTGCACCTGAAGGCAATTCTTGAAACGGGTGAGCTCGGATCGTATGACGCAATCCGGCGCGCAAGTGACATCGCGCTGGCCGCCGGGGCGGACTTCATCAAGACGTCAACCGGAAAGATCGGTACGTCGGCGACGCTTCCGGTCGCGCTATGTATGGCCGAAGCGTTGCGCGATTTCGAAAACCGCACCGGCGAGGTCCGCGGCCTGAAAGTTGCCGGCGGCGTTCGGAACACAAAATCAGCGCTCGCCTATTTCGTTCTCCTCAAAGAGACGCTCGACGATCGCTGGCTTTCGCCCGAGCTCTTCCGGATCGGAGCCTCGGCGTTGCTCGACGATCTTTTGATGCAGCGCGAAAAAGAGTTGACGGGCCACTACGCCGGCATCGACTATTACACCCGAGACTAAGATGGCAACGATTAACTTCGAGTACGCTCCCGCACCCGAGTCGACGGCACCCGTCAAGCTGCGCCGCCGCTACGAGCATTTCATCGGCGGCGAATGGCGCAAGCCGGTGGAAGGCAAGTATTTCGACAGCGTTAGCCCTTCGACCGAAGAAAAGCTCGCCGAGATCGCCTACGGTTCCGGGGAAGACGTCGCTGAAGCCGTAGCGGCTGCCCGCCGCGGCTACGAGCGCTACTGGCGTAAGCTTCCTCCAAGAGAACGCGCAAAGTATCTGTACCGCATTGCCCGCGCGATCACCGAGCGCTCGCGTGAGCTCGCCGTGCTCGAGACGATCGACGGTGGGAAGCCGATCAAAGAATCGCGCGACTTCGACATCCCGCAGGCTGCGTCGCACTTCTTCTACCATGCCGGCTGGGCCGACAAGCTGCGCTATGCACTGCCGGGTTCACCAAACGCCGAAGCGCTCGGGGTGGTCGGGGCGATCGTCCCCTGGAATTTTCCGCTGCTCATGGCCGCATGGAAGATCGCTCCAGCGCTCGCCTGCGGGAACACGATCGTCCTGAAACCGGCTGAGACGACGCCGCTTACGGCGCTGCTGCTCGCAGACATTTGCATCGAGGCCGACCTCCCGCCCGGAGTCGTCAACATCGTCACCGGCGATGGTGCGACGGGCGCAGCCCTGGTTGCGAGCGACGTCGACAAGATCGCTTTTACCGGTTCGACCGAAGTCGGCCGGGCGATTCGCCGCGATACGGCAGCCTCAAAGAAGCGGCTGACGCTCGAGCTCGGCGGGAAGGCCGCGCAGATCGTTTTTGCGGATGCCGCGCTCGACCAGGCCGTCGAAGGGATCGTCGCGGGAATTTATTTTAATCAGGGACATGTTTGCTGCGCGGGGTCGCGCCTCTTAGTTCAGGAGAACGTTCACGACGAGATTATCCGCCGCTTGCGCAAACGCATCGCGACCTTGCGCCTCGGCGATCCGCTCGACAAGAACACGGACATCGGCGCGATCAATTCGCGGGCGCAACTCGAAAAGATTCGCGAGCTCGTTCAGAGCGGCATCGACGAAGGCGGCGAGCTGGTGCAAGCACCGTGCGCGTTACCCGAACGCGGATTTTGGTTTGCGCCGAGCTTCTTCACCGGCGTGGCGCCGAGTTTCCGCATCGCGCGTGAAGAGATTTTCGGACCGGTGCTTTCAATCTTGACGTTCCGCACCCCCGACGAGGCGATCGAAAAAGCAAACAACACACCATACGGACTCTCGGCCGGCATTTGGACCGATAAAGGATCCAAGAACATGTATGTTGCGCAACGGTTACGCGCCGGCGTCGTGTGGTGCAACACATTCAATCAATTTGATCCGAGCTCGCCGTTCGGCGGATACCGTGAATCCGGTTTTGGTCGCGAGGGTGGCTGGGTCGGCCTACGCGAATACTTGAATCATCGCTAGCAAGAAACGCGGTGTCGCCAAAAAACGCTCGGCTCCTAAGAGTCGAACGAAAGTAGTCGCGTCCGACGCGCAGCGAATTCGCGAGCTTCTCTTAGCGGCGGCGGTAACGACCGAATCCGCCGACGAGCACATCGCGCACACGGTTATGCTGGGTTGCCGTTTACTCGGATGCGATGCCGGCGCAGTCTTTGAGCTCGATCGTGCAACGTCCGATGACACGATCTCCGAGCGCTTGTGCCGTCTTGCACTCGCAAGCGACGGTGCGCTCGCGCTCGACGATCTTCGCGGACTCGACTATCTCAGCGATAGCGGTGAAAAACCGCCGTTTCGCGCCTACATCGGCGCGCCGATCAACGTTCGTGGTTCCATCGTCGGTACGCTGAACTTCGTTTCGAGGGCGGCGCGCAAACCCGGCTTTACCGGGACCGACCGTGACCTCGTTCAGCTGATCAGCGCTCTGGTTGGAAATACGATCGACCGGCGCCGCGCTCACGAGCGGTTACATCGACTGGCGTATTTCGATACGCTCACGGGCTTGCCCAACCGCGTCCAGTTCGTCGAACGATTGGCCGAGGCGGTCTCGCATATCGCGACCACCGGCAATAATCGAAAGCTCTCCGTCATCTTTCTCGATCTGGACGATTTCAAAGAGATCAACGATACGTTCGGTCACATGCGCGGCGACGCGGTACTCTCAGTCGTCGGTGAACGTCTGCGCCTCCGGGTCGGCACCCGCGGCACCGTCGCTCGCATGGGTGGCGACGAGTTTGCGATCGTGCTGACCGACGAGCGCGAGCTCTCGAGCCTCGAAACGTTCACGGAGTCGATTCGCTCCGCAATCGATACGCCGATCATCATCGGCGGTTACGAGCAGTACGCGACGGCCAGCATCGGCGTCTCGATCTACCCTGACGACGGCGGCGATGCAGAGACACTGCTTAAGCACGCCGACGTGGCGATGTATCGCGCCAAAGAAAAGGGCCGCAACTTCGTTCAGTTTTATACGCCAATGCTCAACGCGGCGATGACGACGCGTCTCCAACAAGAGAAAGCGCTGCGTAAGGCGCTCTCGCGCGGCGAGTTCGTCGTCTATTATCAGCCGCAATACGAGCTCGCGACCGGCCGCCTCTTTGGTCTCGAGGCGCTGGTTCGCTGGCGGCATCCGAAGCTCGGCATGATCCGCCCGGACCTCTTTATCCCGAATGCCGAATCGAGCTCCGTCATTGTGTTGATCGGCGAGCTCGTGATGGAAACGGCTTGCCGGCAGCTCGTTGCATGGCAAAGCCGCGGCCTTCCGAAGCTCCGCATCTCCGTCAACCTTTCAGCGCGGCAATTCCACGAGACCGATCTGCTCAAGCGTGCCAAGACCGTTCTGGATGCGACCGGTCTGGATCCGGATACGCTCGAATTCGAAATTACGGAATCGGTTGCAATGGGCGACGCCGAGCGTTCGACCGAGATCATGAAGCGATTGCGCGACGTCGGAATTCGCTTCTGCGTCGACGATTTCGGAACGGGCTATTCATCGCTTGGGTATCTCAAGCGTTTTCCGATCGACACGCTCAAGATCGACAAGTCCTTCGTTGCCGACGTCATCACGAAAAACGATGACGCAACGCTCGTAAAAACCGTCATCGCGATGGCCCATAACTTGAGTCTCGACGTCTGTGCCGAGGGGACGGAGACCAAGGATCAGCTCGATTTTCTCGGACGAAACTCGTGTGACCGGGTCCAGGGTTACTACTATTCTAGACCCGTCCCCCCAGAAGAAATCGAGCCGTTCATTGTTGCAGCACTCGCAGAAGCCCCAGCGGTTCCCGCCAAAAACGGGTAGGCACTCATCGTGACCACCGCCCTTGCGCAGCCGGCGCTCGATCGCGACCGATTTCTCGATTGGTATCGCCGCAACCGATCTCGGTCGCGATACCTGTTCGATCGCGTCGTGCCCAGCGCATATGAATCGCGTCCGATACCCTTACGTCATCCGACGGTTTTTTACGAAGGGCACCTTCCCGCGTTTTCGTTTAATAAGCTCGCATACGAGACGTTCGGACGGCCGCCAATCGATCTTTCACTTCAAACATTGTTCGAGCGTGGGATCGATCCCAGCGATGCGTCGTCTGCCGCCGCCGCAAAGCGCACACATTGGCCGGCGCGCAACGAGGTGTGGGAGTTCGCTGATAAGTGCGATGCCGTTGTCGAGGATATTCTGCGACACGAGCCGCTCGATATCAAAAGCGATCCTCGCAAAGAGCGTGCCCACGCGGCGTGGACGATTCTCGAACACGAGCCGATGCACCACGAAACGTACGCATACATCTTGCATCGGATGCCGCTCGCAAATAAAATACGCCCGGACGATTACGCCGAGCCGCGCGACGCAGAACATCCCGCGCTTCGCCGAGTCGAGATTCCAGAGGGGTTCGCGACGCTCGGTGCGCGGCGAGCCGAGATACCCTTTGGGTGGGACAACGAATTCGAGGGGCACCGCGTCCACGTCGATCGTTTTGAGTGCGATGTCTATCCGGTCACGAATCGTCAGTGGATGGCGTTCGTGCGCGATGGTGGCCCAGTGCCATCATTCTGGGTTGAAGCCGACGGCGGCTTCAAACTCCTCACGGCGTGGGCCGTGCTTCCGATGCTCGAAGCTGCGCCGGTGTGGGTTTCGAACGAGCAGGCGCGCCAATATGCATCGTGGGCAGGTCGCCGTCTCATGAGCGAAGCCGAATTCCATCGCGCTGCTTTTGGGACGCCGGACGGTGGAGAGCAAGCATATCCGTGGGGTGATACTGCTCCGGCGCACGAGCACGGCAATTTCGATTTCCAAACGTGGGATGTTGCACCGGCCGGTTCGTACCCGGCGGGAACGAGCGCGTTCGGCGTCTCCGAGCTGATCGGGAACGGTTGGGAACACACGTCGACGCCGTTTATGCCGTTTGCGGACTTCGAGCCACACGCGTCGTACCCGCAATATTCCGCTGACTTCTTCGACGGCAAGCATTACGTCGTCAAAGGTGCCTCACCGGTCACAGCGGTCGAGCACATCCGCCGCAGCTTCCGAAATTGGTATTACGGTGATTATCCGTATCTCTACGCCAAATTCCGAACGGTGAACGACTAGCACTTCGTGCGCATCGTTAGCTTGCTGCCCAGCTCCACCGAGATCTGCTTCAGCCTTGGCCTTGGCGACCAGGTCGTCGGTGTCACCCACGAGTGCGACTATCCGCCGGAAGCACTCTCAAAGCCAAAGCTGACACGTTCGATGCTGCCCGAATCGCTTCAGACGTCGGCTGAAATCGATCGCCACGTCCGCGCCAACGTCCATCAGGGTTCGAGTCTCTACGCGCTCGACAGCGATCTGCTCGAGCAACTCGCGCCTGATTTGATTATCACGCAAGAGCTGTGCGCGGTTTGCGCGGTCTCCTACGAGATCGTCGCCGGGGCAGCCAAACGCTTGCGCGGCGATCCGCGCGTGATCTCGCTCGAACCCGGAAGCCTCGAAGACGTCTTCGGAACGATTGAGACCGTTGCGCAAATCTACGGTGTTCCCGAGCGCGCAACCGTAGTCGTCGCGCAGTTGCGCTCGCGCGTCGCAGCGCTGCGCTCGATGACGAGCGTGCTGCCGCGCTTACGCACGCTGCTGCTCGAGTGGCCCGATCCACCGATGAATGCCGGACACTGGATTCCGGATATCGTCGAACTTGCGGGCGGAGAACCCGTGCTGGCCAATGCCGGCGGCAACTCGCAGAAGCTCGAGTGGAATGCGATTACGCAAGCCGACCCGGACGCGGTGTTTGTCGCGCCGTGCGGCTACAATCTTCCGGCTGCACGAGCTGCGATTCGCGAGCTCGATGCATTTCCCGCATGGCTCGCGTTGCGCGCCGTTCGCGAAGGCCGCGCCTTTGCAATCGACGGCAACGCATATGTCAGTCGTCCCGGGCCACGCCTGGTCGAAAGTGCGGAGATATTAGCGCGTGCGTTGCACGGCGACGCGCTCGCGCGCGTTTAGCCGGCGCGGCGAAGCGCGGAGTGCTGGCGGCTCTTCAGCTCGTGAAAATAGATCGAGTACACGCTGAACCAACGATCGAGAAGGTCGGTATCGTCGGCGTCAAGCTGGATCTCGACGCTCCGGGCCGTCGTATGCAGCAACTCGAGAATCCGGCGGTTCGATAACCGCCCGAATTTGTACATCCCGGCGCGAAACGCACATTCGAACGCGTCCTCATGGATGACGCGCTCTACTTCGTCTCGGTACACGCCCTGCAGCTCAGGGCCCCGGCGAGTTGCCATTAGGCAGACATTTTAGCACATTTCGGGCTCAAGCGGACCCGACGAGCGCCATCTTCCGCTGCAGTTCCGTGTCAATTTCGTTAAGAAACTGCTGTGTATTGAGGAAAGGCTGGTCCGGACCGATGAGAATCGCGAGGTCTTTCGTCATCTTTCCGCTCTCGACCAAATCGACGCACACATGTTCGAGAGTCTCGGCAAATCGCACGACATCCGGCGTCTCATCCATCCTGCCGCGATAGATCAAACCTTGCGTCCATGCGTAGATCGACGCGATCGGATTGGTCGACGTCTCCTTGCCGGCTTGATGCATCCGGTAGTGGCGTGTAACGGTGCCGTGCGCGGCTTCGGCTTCGACTGTTTTGCCGTCGGGCGTCATGAGGACTGAGGTCATGAGGCCGAGCGATCCATAGCCTTGCGCCACGGTATCGGACTGGACGTCGCCGTCATAGTTCTTGCATGCCCAGACGATACTGCCGTGCCACTTCAGCACCGACGCGACCATGTCGTCGATCAACCGATGCTCGTACGTCAGACCTGCAGCGTCGAATCTGGCTTTGAACTCCGCGTTGAATACTTCTTCGAAGAGATTTTTGAAACGGCCATCATACGTTTTGAGAATCGTATTCTTGGTTGAAAGATAGACCGGGTATTTGCGCGCCAACCCGTAGTTGAAGCATGCGCGCGCGAAGCCGCGAATCGACTCATCGAGATTGTACATCGAGAGCGCGACGCCGGCTTCGTTGAAAACGAAGACTTCTCGCTCGATGGCGGCGCCGCCGTCTTTCGGCTCGAAACGCATTGTCAGTTTTCCGGCGCCCGGGATGAGCATCTCCGTCGCGCGGTATTGATCGCCATAGCCGTGACGTCCGATGATGATCGGCTCGGTCCAATTCGGAACCAGCTTCGGAATATTGTGGCAGATGATCGGCTCGCGAAAAATCGTGCCGCCCAACTCGTTGCGAATTGTACCGTTCGGCGAGCGCCACATTTGCTTGAGGCCGAATTCTTTGACGCGGGCCTCGTCGGGCGTAATCGTTGCGCATTTCACGCCGACACCGTACTTGCGAATCGCACGCGCCGCATCGAGCGTGATCTTGTCGTCGGTCTTATCGCGCGACTCGATTCCGAGGTCATAATACTCGAGATTGACGTCCAAATACGGCTTGATCAAGCGCTCGCGGATCATCTCCCAGATGATGCGCGTCATCTCGTCCCCGTCGAGCTCGACGAGGGTAGTCTTGACCTTGATCTTTGCCACGCGAAAGATAACCTCCGATAAGCGAACTCGCGCCTCTTCGCCCCGAGGTTGCGTCTCCCTAGGCGAGGATCAGCGCTTCGATGCTCTCCATGGAAGCCGGCTTGCCTTCGGTCAATGCCCGATGCGCGGCGCCTTCCAGTGCCATCGAGCGTCCCTCACGCGTCGCGCGTTCACGCGCACTCCGGTCCATCCGTCGTTCGAGGAGTTCCGAAAGGCGCGCGAATTCACGCTGCTCCCGCAGGCTCCCAGCCAGGCCGTGCGTGCGGCGCAGGTTTTGCGCGAATGCCAGGAGCCGCGCCGCAGTCTCGTCCTGCTGCGCGTCGACTGCCATCCGGACGAACAGCTCGAAGCACGACGCGAGACGTCCCGGGTGCGCAAACTCACGCAACGACTCGAGCGCATCGCGTGCGTGCATGCGTCCGACGATCGAATCCGAACGCAACTCGACGCGCGCGAGTAACAGCGTGGTGAACGCCGTCGAGGCTTCGTCGTTGAATTCGTGACATTGCGCAGCAATGTCGTGAATGACTTCGACCGCATGCGTCTCGTCGCTACGCTGCAAATTCACTTCAACGAGCTCGCTCACTACCTCGAGCATGATCGATGCCGAGCCGCTTGCGCGCGCCGCATCGAGTGCTTCGCTGAGCAGCGCGATGGCCCGCGAAATGTCGCCGTCTTGCTCTGCGACAATCCCGGCCCAACCCAGAAGCGCACGGGCGAGCGAGCGTGCTTCGCCGGCAATCCGGAAGGCATTGCTCGCATGGTGATACAGTGAACCTGCTTCGTCGAACCGCGCACGCGCATGACGCGCCAGGGCGAGTGCAAGCATAACGCGTGCGGTCTCCGCGCCGTCGTTGCTCGTTCCGGTCTCGGCTCGGAAGCGCTCGGCAAGATGCTCGAGCCGCTCGGGATCGGATCCCGCGGCCTGAATTTCGACGGCTCCTTCGAGGACGTCGAGGAGCCGCCGCCGCGATAGCCGGTCGGCGTGGCTAATTGCCAAATCCAAGAACCGCGAAGCCGTGGCGTGACGCCCCAACTCGATCCAGAAAAGCGCCATCCCGGCCGCAAGCGCAGCGCCGCTCTCGACGTCTTCGCCGTTGAGCGCGCCTTCGAGAACGGCATCGACGTTTTCGCTGACTGCTGCGTAACGGTTGAATAACTCCGGCGGGGCACCGGCATTCAGCTCGGCGCGCAGTTCCGCAACGACCCCGGCGTAATGCCGCGTCGCAGCCGCACGTATAGCTGTCGGGTCGTCGAACTCAACCAGCCGCACGCGAACGTAATCCGCAATCGTTGCCAGCAGGCGATAGCGGCCGCTCTCGAGGTCGACTTGTACCAGCGATTTCTCGACGAGTTGCGTGAGGAGCTCGAAGCTGGTTGGGCCGTCGAACGCATCGCCGCCGCCGACGGCGCGCGCGGCGTCTTCATCAAAGGCTCCGCGTAGAATCGAAAGACGCGCGAGGAACCGGCGCTCCGATTCGCTGAGCGTGTCGAAGCTCCAAGCGATCCGATCGTGGAGATCCGTTGGATGCGCTAGCGGCGAGCCGTGTTCCGCAAGCTGGTGCAGGCTCATGTTGCGCAGCCGCATCGCTGCAAGCTCGATTCCGAGGGGCAGACAGTCGACGCGTCCGACGACTGCACGCACGACCGCATCTTCTTCGGGACCCGGTGCGAACTGCGGCCGAACGTCGCGAGCGCGCGCGACAAAAAGCTTCGCGGCATCGGCCAGCGGGAACGGTTCGAGACGAATGCCGACTTCGCCGGAGATCTCGAGAGGTTGGCGCGAGGTGGTGACGATGCGCGCATCGTGACAACGGCGCGTTACATTGGCGACCAGCGACTTGCATGCGCCGAGCAAATGCTCGCACGAATCGAGAATGATCAACGCCGGCGATGCCGCGAGCGAGACCAGCAGCTCTTCAAGCGGATCGGCGCCGGGGAGGCCCATGGTGTGGGCAACGATCGCGGGCAAACGGTCACCGTTGTTTTCAGCGCCGACTTCGATCAGCCACGCGCCTCCCGGGAACGTCGGTAGCCCGGCTTGCGCGGCAGCGATTGCAAGTCGTGTCTTGCCGACGCCACCTGGACCCAGAATCGAGATGACGGCCGAGGTCGGAAGCGCGCGCGAGATCATTGCGAGCTCCGCTTCGCGCCCGACAAACGACGTCGGCTGCGCTGGAAGATTGCTGCGGCCCTCGAAACGACGGCGCGCGGGACGTGTCTCGCCGATGTACGTGCTCGTGGCGGCGCGATTGCGTCCGTTTTCTTTGGCACGGTAGAGTGCCGCGTCGGATGCCGCGATCAGCGACGGCGCCGGGTCATCGTTATTCGCGAACATCGTCGCAACGCCGGCGCTAATGCTGACGTGATCGAGCTCGGAGCCGCGATGCACGATGCGCAGCTCTTCGACCTTCTTGCACATCCGCTCGGCGACGTCGATCCCGCCCTGCTCCGGCGTGTTCGGAAGCAGCGCGACGAACTCTTCACCGCCGTAGCGCGCCACCATGTCGCCGCTGCGCGAGACGCAGCTCACCAGCGCCTGCACGACTTGTTGGAGGCAATGGTCGCCCGCCACGTGCCCGTACGAATCGTTGTAGACCTTGAAATAGTCGACGTCGACCATGACTAACGAAAGCGGCTCGTGAGATCGAACCGCTCGTCGCCATTCATCAACCAATCGCTCATCGAAAGCGCGGCGATTGTACGCGCCCGTCAGCGCGTCACGGGTCGCGAGCGCCTCGAGCCGCTCTTTCTCTTGCGCAAGCGTTACGTTGTAGATCGCGACCGCCATGTAGCGCGCGCAGGTCTCGAGCAGCGTGATGTGCTCCGGCGTAAACCGTTTAGCTCCGCCGGCGAGCGTCAGGAAACCGAAACAGTCGGGCCCGTAGCGCAGCGGAATGAACAGAACGACGCGGTCGCCCGGGATCGAACGAACGGTCGCAGCCGCAGAGTCGAGATCATCGACGTCGATCTCTTCGATCGCTTTGCTCGGATCTTCATCGCCGGCTACAAACGACCAGCGCACGTGCAACGTGCTGCGCTGGCTTTCGACAATCGCAACGAAGTGCGCGCTGAACTGCGACGCGAGTAAGTCACAAACACGCGTAAAGAGCACGTCCGGCGGCAGCGCGGAGACGAGCATCTCGGACGTACGCCGGATGATCATTCTCTCGCGCAACAAACCGCCGGAGCGAACGGCGGTATCGGGCATTGAGGGCGGCGTCCTTCTAGGGGCAGCCTCGCTTCCCTACCATCCCAGGCTGGCCTGTGCTTACGGTCTCACTAAAGAGGTGTCGGACGACCCTAGTGTTTGAGCATCGGGCGCCCCTCGCGCGCCACCAGAAGGTCGTGCATGTCGCTCGCGTGCTCTTCTTCCTGAGCCAAAATCCCCTCGAGCATGATGCGCGTCGTGGGATCCTTATCGGAAAAGAATCGGATCATCTCGGTGTACGATTCGACCGCGATCCGTTCGGCGATCAGGTTCTCCTTGATCATGTCTATCAGATTCGGTCCAGAACTGTATTGGCTGTGCGAGCGCGTCAGGAGCCCCTCGGGATTGAGGTTCGGCGACCCACCGAGCTCGTTAATACGCTCGGCGATCTTCCGCAAATGGGCCAGCTCGTCGTTGGCATGCTCCTCGAACTCGGCCTTAACTTCCGACGAATTGATGCCCATCGCCGCGGTTGCGTTGGCCGTGTAGCGGAGCACGCACACGATCTCGGTTGCCAGCGCCGTTTGTAAGACGTTGACCGCCTCTTTTGGGTCGAGCCCATAGCTCGCCGTGACGGCTCCCTTCTCCATCGCGGCTTGTGCGCGCCGCCGCAGCTCCTTAACATCGGAGAGAAACGGCTGGCTTTTCTTATGACCATTTTTGCTAGGTGAACGTTTAAGCATCATGGCGCGCACTTACCCGAAAAAGCGGGTACCAATGCGAGTCCCCGCAAAAGTCGTCCCATGGCGAAAAAGGACGCCGAGGGCCGCCTAGCCGTCCGCAAGATGTACAAACTGTATGTTGGCGGACAATTCATCCGGAGCGAATCGGGACGCAGCGAGGCGTTCGGCGACGCCAATGTCGCGCGGGCGTCGCGCAAAGATCTTCGCGACGCGATCGTTGCGGCGCGAACCGGCCAGAGCGCGTGGTATGGCACGACGCCGGCGCTGCGTGGCCAGATTCTTTATCGCCTCACCGAGATGATGGAAGGCCGGCGCGTTGAGCTCGCGGATAGGCTCGCCGCTGAAGACCTTGGTCTTGGCCGCGCGGATGCGCGCAAAGAGGTCGGGCTCGCGATCGATCGCGTGCTGTGGTACGCAGGTTGGTGCGACAAATACGCCGCCGTCCTGTCGGCGCGCAATCCCGTCGCCGGACCGCACTTCAATTTCTCGACGCCCGAGCCGATGGGAATCGTCGGCGTCGTTGCACCCGATCGTCCGAGCTTGCTCGGCCTCGTTACCGCGGTGATTCCTCCGCTCGTCAGCGGCAACAGCGTTGTTGCAATTGCCTCTGAAACCGATCCGCGTACGGCAATCGCGTTCGCCGAATGCGTCGCTACCAGCGACATGCATGCCGGTGCGCTTAATATTCTCACGGGCAAACGCAGCGATCTTATCCCGCATCTCGCACGCCACATGGATGTGAACGCCATCGCAGTCTATTCGGCCGACCCCGAAACGAATGCCGACGTCACGCGCATGGCATCCGAGAATCTCAAGCGCGTCTATCTCGAGACGGCCGTAGAAGACGCGTGGAGCGACGCACGTTTCGAAGATCTCGATCGTGTAGCAGCGTTCATCGAAATAAAAACGATCTGGCATCCGGCCGCGATTTGAAAGAACGCGACGCCCGCGTGGAGGTCGTGCGCTGCGCGCACGCACTCTGGGATCGCGGCCTCGTCACCGGTTCCAGTGGAAATATCAGCGTCCGGCTCGACGACGGCGACATTCTGATTACGCCGACGCGAAAAGCACTCGGCCTCTTACGAAAATCGGATCTCGTTCGCATCGACATGGACGGCAAGTCGCACAAAAGCGGAAAGCCTTCGAGCGAATGGCGTTTACACGCGGCAGCCTAGCGAATGGCGTTTACACGCGGCAGCCTACGCGGCTCGGAACGATATCGACGTCGTCGTACACACGCATCCGACGTTTTGCGTCGTCTGGTCGAGCGAAGATCGCCTCTTTCCGCGTGAAACGGTCGCGTCGACGGAATCGTTGCACGCAATGAAACTCGTCCCGTTCCATCCCAACGGCACGCAAGCTCTTGCTGACGCGACACGCGACGCGCTCGCGGATGGAACGCCACTTGCGCTGCTCGCGCGCCACGGCTTGGTCGCCGTTTCTGGTGAGATGGAAGACGCGTACGTGCAAACCGATCTCGCTGAAGAATGCGCTCGGGTCGCGTATTTCTCGGTGCTTTTCCGCAAAGCTCTTAGCAACACTTAATACTTGACCGGAGTTTTCGGAAGAACGGATTAGCCTTTCGAGCCGCCACCTTGTCGTCGGAACCGGCGTTCGTCGATGATGCTTCCCGTAAAGGAGGCAACCTTACATATGACGCGCTCTCTGGGCACTCGCACCCTATCCGCCATTTCGCTCGTCACGCTTCTCGCAGGCTGCGCGGGCGGCAGCGGTTCTTCTCCCTCGCAAACCGCCGGCGGTTCGCAAACGCAATCGCTTTCGTCCTCGCAACAAAGCGAGCTCGCAGCTTCGACTGCGAATTCGATTGGTGACGGCGTTGAAACGGGTCTCGGCGGCTCCGTGCAATCGAACAATTTCCGAACTGCACAAACGCTGAACTCCTGCATCACGCCCTCCCCGGCTTCGCCTGTGATCAACGCCGATGGAATACCGGCGAACGAGAACTACACGTTCACGAATTGCACGAACCTCGGTTGGGCACAGAACGAAATCGTCAACGGGCAGATCAATATAACCGACACCTCGCCGAATGGCGGCGTCGCGACCCTATCTTATACGCAAACGAATACCAATCTCTCCCGAACCGGTACGGATATCAACGGGAATACGTACACGGAAGTGCTCAACGGCACGCGCAATCCGGCGCTCAGCAACAACATCCTGAGCGTCACACGAGCGATGCAAGTGCAACGTACGAGCACGGTCAATGGCACCTCGCAGATCACGCAGGATTGGCAGTGGACATTTACGCCGAACTCAGGTCAGACGATTGCGTTACTGCACGCTCTTCCCGCCGGACAGTTCACCGGATCCTCGGGCACGATCACGTACGTCAATGGTTCGAAGAACGCGACGATCGCATTCGCAATCACGACGGCGCTCGTTTACGATCCGAGCTGCGCCACGCCACCTCGTATCGATTCGGGCGTCGTATCATTCACGGTCAGCGGTAGCAACAACCACAACGGTGCGTTCACGGCCACGTTCACCGGCTGCGGTCAGAAGCCGGTCATCGGTCCCGGCTAAAAAGACTCTCGTAACGCACGAGATGAGAACCGCCGTTTCCCCGCGGCGGTTCTCGAATTAACTGCTGGCTTCAACTCCCGACCAAGTCCACGCCTGCCGAATGATGACCAAGGTACATACAGTTTCGATCGTCGCGAAGAACAAGTACTCTGGAAGAGCGGGCGTCCGAGCACCGAGAAACGGCGGAACGTAGGTCAGGACACCATTTACAACCGTCAAAAGTGCACCCGCGATGATATTCGCCAGCCGGTTGGCTCTATATGGAAGTAGTCGACTCGCCACAATCATGGCGATCGGTATTTCCATCAAGACCGCTGAAGCCATCAGGGCCCACGGGGGGAGCGGATGGAATGGATTTCGCCAGCCGGCAATATCGAACAGGGCAACAACGTCTGCATACAGGTAGTTCAATAACGCAAAGAGCCAAAACAGAGACAACCGTTCTTTTGTGTCACGCATGTGACTATCTCCAGCGATCGGCCGGCGCGAGCACGTAGTGTTTCCAAATGTAACCCCACGGCAGCACGAGCGGCACGACCACGACTCCCGGGAAAATTTGGCTGAACGAATCACCGATATCAGGATCGAGCGTATGTCCGAGGTACGGCGGAAGCCAGGCCGCGAGTACCCAGATCGCTTTCCAAACGAATTCAAACATCAACAGCGGCGTCATACGGATTGGATATCGCACGCCGAGCAAACACAGCAGCGTCAATGCGCCAAAGAAGCTCGTGCCGACGCCGTGCCAAAAATCCCACGGCTGCGCGTGATGGATGATCGCCGGCCACGTCTTCGCCCCTTGCGCCAACCCAATTAGCAAATATGCCGCTCGCATGACGTAGAGCCGGTAGAGTGGTAGCTCTCCCGGAGCCTGATCGTCGGTCACGGCATATCTACGCGCGACTCCCCTGGCTTGTTTCGCCACGCTAGGCTATGGAGTTCCTCACTGCCTTGCCACCGCTAGACGCGGTAAATTGAGGGCCTATTGGGGAAGCTCTCCTCATGCGTATTCAATTTTTAAGGCTTTTCGCCGCGGCTCTGCTTGTGGCAGTATTCCAATCTCCGATAGCAGCGATCGCCGGTCCGGCCGGATCTGCGTGGGTCGAAGGCAGCCTGGTTCACATCTCATCGACCAACGTCAAAATAATCGATGATAAAACCGGCAAAGAGCTCTCGTTCTTGCTCGTCCCACACTTCGATCAGATATTCTCGGAGGACGGCAAAACGACATATCAGATGTCGGCGCTGCACCGCAATCAATTGGTCAAGGTCTATTACGACCAGAAATTTCTCGGTCAACGCCATGCGGATCGAATCGAAGTTCTCAATCGCCGCCAGATGAACGTCAAGCAGCAAAAAGGCTAAGCGGACTCGGAGAGGGGGAGATTCGAACTCCCGAGACCCTTGCGGGTCTGCTCGCTTTCCAAGCGAGTGCATTCGACCACTCTGCCACCTCTCCGCGATCGGGTCAGGCGTTCAATCGCCAAAAATCGCGACGACTTCCTGCAGCGAGGTGACGATGTGGGCCGGAGCCGGCGGCATTGTTTCACTTGGCAGTCCGCTGCGATTGCACCACGCAACCTGGAAGCCGAACGCTGCAGCGCCGGTCGCGTCCCAGGCATTCGATGAAACGAAACCAATTTGCGGCGGTTGCTTTCCGAAACGCATGCACGCCATGGCGTAGACTTGCGGCGCCGGCTTGAACTTGCGAACTTCGTCAACGCTCCATACGTCGTCCAACAACGAATCGAGGCCCGTGTTCGCGAGTGCGCGTTTCGCGGTAGCAAGCGTACCGTTCGTCAGCGTGGCCGTTCGCATGCCTCGCGAGCGAAGCGCCTCGAGTGTAAGCGTCGCATCCGGATACGGGCGCAGCTCGAGCCAACCATCGCACAGCTTCGTGCGCGTCTCGGCGTCCGCCTCGATCTCGAGGGCGGCTAGCGTATAGTCGAGCGCGCGTGCAGTGAGAATGTCGAAATCCTCATAGCGGTCCATCAGCGTCGCGGTCCACGAGTATCCGATCTGCTTGTCACGCCAGCGCTGCACGACCGCTTCCGCGTTCTGCTTCCCGAGCATCGTGCCGACGAGCGTTCGCAGCGACGTGATGTCGAGCAATGTGCCAAAGAGATCGAAGACGACGGCGTGGACGCTCATCGTCGCGCCCAACGCAAGAGCGCGCGCTCGACGACCCGCATCGCGCGCGTGGTGATGAATCCGTGTTCCGAAATCGGTTCCGTAAGTATTGCACGCATGCCGAGAAGTTTCGCTCCTAAAACGTCGGTGAAGAGTTGGTCGCCGACGACAACCGTCGCGGCGCGGGGTGTACCTAATACGCGTAACGCGCGTAAGAATGCAAGTGGTAGCGGCTTCATCGCGCTCGGAACCGACGGTACGCCGATTTGGGCACCGAATGTCGCAACGCGCTCGCCCCAATTATTGGACACGAGCACGACGCGAAATCCCCTCGCCAGGGCCGACTTCACCCAACCCGCGACTGCCGGCTCCACGGAGGCGGCCCGATAGGCGACGAGCGTGTTATCCAGGTCGACGATGATGCCGCGTACGCCCATTTGAGCCAGGCTCTCCAGTGAAATCTCCGCCAGTCCGCGGGCATATGAGTCAGGAAGCATCCATCCCCGCTATCCTCGTCTCTCTCCACAGGGCGCTCGGCCTGTTCGCCGGGCATCCACCGCCGAGGGCCAGTCATCCACGGATATTTGGCCTTACGCACAATCTCTGCCCAAGGTACTCAGAACCTAGATGTAGTGGATTATGAAGCATCTTGACCCCTATATCTTGTGTTTGAAATTAGGAAGCGGTATGCTGTTCGTCACCGAGCGTCGACGCTTGGTTCGTCTCCCTTTAGGGAGCATCGAACAGGCGTTCGACCGCTACCGCTCAATAACGTATTAGTTGGAGGCGCCGAGGCATGAAGTTTGAGCGCGCGTATTCACGTCCTGGTAACCCGTACGCGGGTGTCGGGTTCGCGGCGCGGACGTCCCGGATCACGAATCCGGACGGTTCGCTTATTTTTGAAGCGAAGGACTGTATGGTCCCGAGCGACTGGAGTCAGGTAGCGGTCGACGTCCTTGCGCAGAAGTATTTCCGCAAGGCCGGCGTCCCGTCGCGCCTTCGCACGGTCCCCGAGGACGGCATCCCCGAATGGTTGTGGCGTTCCGTTCCCGACGACGCGGCACTGGCCTCGCTGTCGCGTGACGAGCAATTCACGCACGAGAACGACGCCCGCCAAGTCTTCAACCGGCTGGCCGGCACGTGGACGTATTGGGGCTTCAAGTACGGTTACTTCGATTCGGAAGACGACGCCCACGCCTATTACGATGAGATGTGCGCGATGCTCGCGCGTCAAGTCGGCGCTCCCAATTCACCTCAATGGTTCAATACAGGCTTGCACTGGGCGTACGGCATCGCGGGCCCCTCGCAAGGCCACTACTTCGTCGACCCCAAGAGTGCGGACCTGACGCGCTCGATCAACGCATACGAACATCCAGCACCTCATGCATGTCTTCCGTATTATGCAGAAGTAACGACGCCGGATGGTCCGATCGCGATCGGCGATATCGTCACCCGAAATCTCGTCGGTCTACCCGTCTACGACGCAAAGGGGACGACCCGCGTCCTCGCGGTCAAGTATAATGGCGTCAAGTCCGTCTACCGCATTCGCCTCGCAAATGGCAATGCCATTGAGGCGACCTCAGACCATCTCGTTCTAGCCGCAGAAGCCCATAAAGGGCAGCAACGGTGGCGGTCTGTTTCCGAGCTGAAGCCAGGCATGCGTCTTATCCAACGTACGGACACGACGATTGAGGCTTCCAAAGATAGCAGACTTGAAAATGAAGCTGCGCTCGCCGGTTGGCTTCAGGCGGATGGTTTTGTTGGCCAATACGCCACTGGAACGAACCGCAGCCTAACAATCGAGGCGATGACGGTAAATGAAGACGAACGCAGCTACGTTAATGCACTCTGCGAAGAAATATTTGCAGGCGTACATTCGCACGAGCGATTTCAAGCGGACGGCTGTGTAAGGATCCGCGTAGATAGGGCTTCTAGCGACGTTGTCTTCGGAACGATTTCTCCAAAACTGGCCGACGGAGTCTCGCACCTTCTTTCCCATTTAGGCATTTACAATCGAATTTCTGTCGGGAACGATTCCAGAGAGGATCGCCAGCCCTACCATCATGTCGTTATTGCCTGGAAAGGCGCCAAGGAAAAGTTTGCTTCGCTGATCGGCTTTGTATCTACTGACAAGAAGACAAAGCTCGATAATGCCTTGACCTTACCTGGCCGGCGCGTCGCTAGCCTGCGTGACGAAGTAATCCAAACAATTGAGTATGTCTCGGATCAAGACGTCTACGACATTGAGACGGAAAGCCACAACTTCTTAACCAACAATGTCGTCGTCCACAATTGCTTCATTCAAAGCGTCAACGATGATCTCGTCAATGAAGGCGGGATCATGGACCTCTGGGTTCGCGAAGCGCGCATCTTCAAGTTTGGTTCGGGAACCGGATCGAATTTCAGCAACTTGCGCGGTGAAGGCGAGAAGCTCTCCGGCGGCGGTACGTCTTCCGGCTTGATGTCGTTCCTGCGCGTCGGCGATCGTGCGGCGGGAGCAATCAAGAGCGGCGGCACCACGCGCCGCGCTGCCAAGATGGTGATCCTCGATATCGATCATCCCGACATCGAGAACTTCATTAATTGGAAGGTCAAAGAAGAACAGAAAGTCTCGGATCTCGTCGCGGGCTCGATCGTCTGCGAGCGCAATCTCAACGCGATTATGCGCGCCGCACAAGACGAGACGCTGCCCGAGAATGCTCGTCTCGATCCGGCGCTCAATCCGCAACTCCGCTCTGCGATGCGCGCCGCACTTTCGAACGGCATCCCGCAAGCCAACGTGCAATACGCGCTCGATTTCGCGCGCCAGGGCTATAAGTCGCTTGAGATCGAGACCTACGATACCAACTGGGACTCGGCGGCGTATTCGACCGTCTCCGGCCAAAATTCAAATAACACGGTACGCGTCTCGAATGATTTCTTCGCGAAGCTCGATGCGGACAAAACCTGGGATCTGCGCTGGAGAACCGACGGCCGAGTCTCGAAGTCTGTCCCCGCTAAGGAGCTGTGGGAAGATATCGCGGTCGCAGCCTGGCAATGCGCCGACCCGGGCCTTCAGTTCGACACGACCATCAACGAGTGGCATACATGCCCCGAAGACGGCCGCATCAACGCGAGCAACCCGTGCGTCACCGGCGACACGCTCGTCGCGACTGCCGACGGCCTGGCGCGCATCGATTCCTTGGTTGGACGCTCGGCGTTTGTCATCGGTTCCGACGGCAAGCCGCATTTCGTTTCCCGAATCTTCCCCACGGGCTCGAAGCGCGTCTATCGCTTGCGCACGCGCGCCGGCTACGAGCTGCGCCTGACGGCCGATCACAAGATTCTCACCGAAGAGCGCGGCGACGTTGCGGTTGCGGACGTCATCATCGGCGAACGCGTTGTACTGCGCGGCTCCGGTTTCGGAACTCGCTCGCTCGATGAATCGACGCTGCTCTCGCTTGCAGCGCGGGTCGGTTCACAGTCGCTCGTTGCCGTCGGCAACGGACTTGCCGGCGCCGAATCGGTCGACGAATTCGTCCAGCAAGACGGACACCTGCAATTTTCCCCGTCGATCTACGAGCTGGACAGCACCTCGATCGCAACGCTGTTGCGTGCGCTCTTTGATGAATGCGGCGAGTTTGGATCCGGTTCGATGGAGATGCTCTGGCAGGTTCAGCTTCTTCTGCTGAACTTTGGCGTCAAGGGCAAGATCTATCGCGATCGCGGCGTTATTCGCATTGCCGCGCACTCGCGTTCGCGCTTCGCAAGAACGATCGAGGGCAGCGAGCCATTCGAGCGCTCGCGTGAAGTTCTCACCGACGAAATCTCACAGATCAAGGCGCTCGGCGTCGAGCCGGTCTTCGATCTCACGGAATCCGATACGGCACACTTCGTCGCCAACGGTGTCGTCGTGCACAACTGCTCGGAATACATGTTCCTCGACGACACGGCGTGCAATCTCGCGAGCCTCAACCTCGTCAAGTTCATGGACGACACGGGCCGTTTCGATCCCAAACGCTTCAGCGATGCATGCCGGATGTGGACGTTCACGCTCGAGGTCAGCGTTCTCATGGCGCAATTCCCGTCGCGTGAGATCGCACAAAAATCGTACGACTTCCGAACGCTCGGCCTCGGCTACGCGAATCTCGGCACACTGCTCATGCGAATGGGCTTACCCTACGACTCTGAGGATGGCTTCGGTTGGTGCAGCGCGATCACGGCGCTCATGACCGGCGCCGCCTATAAGGCCTCCGCCGAGATGGCGCGCGAATACGGTCCGTTTCCGCGCTATGCAAAGAACGCCGATTCGATGGGACGCGTCATGCGCAACCATCGCCGCGCCGCGTATCAAGCACCCCGCAGTGAGTATGAAGGGTTGACCATCCCACCGAGCACGCACGCGCCGACACTCTTCACGCAAGAGACGTGGGCAGCCGCGCGCCACGCCTGGGATCACGCGCTCGCAATCGGCGAGATTGCCGGCTATCGCAATGCACAAGTCACCGTTATCGCGCCGACCGGCACGATCGGCCTCGTGATGGATTGCGACACGACCGGCATCGAGCCTGATTTTGCGCTTGTCAAATTCAAGAAGCTCGCCGGCGGCGGCTACTTTAAGATCGTCAATCAATCGGTCGAAGCGGCCCTGCAGCGTCTCGGCTACACGGCCGAACAGATCGCAGCGATCGAGACCTTCGCCAAGGGCACGAACACGCTCGAAGGCGCGCCGCACATCAATCGTGCGACGCTGCGTGCCAAAGGTTTTGACGACGAGGGACTTGCTCGCGTCGAAAGCGCCTTGCCGGCATCGTTCGAGCTCGCGTTCGCGTTCAATCGCTGGACCCTGGGCGATGAGTTCTGCAAAACCAAGCTCGGAATGACGGACGAGCAGCTCAATGACATTAATATGTCGATTCTCGTCGACGTACTCGGCTTCACCGCCGCACAAATCGACGAGGCCTCAGACCACATCTGCGGCCGGATGACGCTCGAAGGCGCACCCTTCCTTAACGACGAGCATTTGTTCGTGTTCGATTGCGCCACACCGTGCGGAAAACACGGTGCACGGTTCATCCGTCCGCTCGCGCACGTCGACATGCTCGCCGCGTCGCAGCCGTTCATAAGCGGAGCGATCTCGAAGACAATCAATCTTCCGCAGAACGCGACGATCGACGACATCAAGGAAACCTATCGCTATTCGTGGGAGCGCATGTGCAAGGCAGTTGCACTCTATCGCGATGGATCGAAGCTCTCGCAGCCGCTTGCAAGCAGCGTCGATCTGGGCACTGATTTCGATGAAGGCCAACCCACGGCGGCCTACGAGACCCCGGTCCAAATCGCCGAACGTGTCGTCTACCGTTATATCGCCAAGCGCCGGCGCATGCCGGATCGCCGCGGCGGCTACACGCAGAAGGCGGTCATCGGCGGTCACAAAGTCTACCTGCGTACCGGCGAGTACGCCGATCAGACAATCGGCGAGATCTTCATCGACATGCACAAGGAAGGCGCCGCCTTCCGCAGCTTGATGAATAACTTCGCGATCGCGGTTAGTCTCGGATTACAGCACGGCGTACCGCTCGAGGAATACGTTGAAGCCTTTACCTTCACGCGCTTCGAGCCCAACGGTCCGGTCGTCGGCCACGAGAACATCAAGATGGCGACGTCGATCCTCGACTACATCTTCCGCGAGCTCGCAGTCAGCTACCTCGGGCGCTACGACTTGGCGCAAGTCCAACCGTCGATGGAACTCGACACGATGGGCGATGCCGCCGAGTATGTCGCGGAGGAAGAGGTCGAGGTACGGTACACGGATCCGAAACCGCGCGCAATCGAAGACAAGCTGCATCCGCAGAGTAGTCACTTGCACAATACGATGCCGCCGGCCGAACCGCGGCAAGAAGCGCTCCGTCCGCAGATTCCGCCTCCCGTTCGACCGCAAGCGCACGCCGGCGGAGGCGAGACGAGCAACGGTAATGGTAACGGGCACTCACGCGTTGGTACGGCAACAGTTTCACGAACCGAAGCCGCGCGCATCGCCGTCGCCAAAGGCTACAGCGGCGACAACTGCAACGAGTGCGGTCAGTTCACAATGGTGCGCAACGGCACGTGTCTCAAGTGCGATACGTGCGGGTCAACCAGCGGCTGTAGCTAATAATGCGAATTATTCGATGAGGTAGCACGACCGGGACGGTGGTTCAGTGGCGAATCCCTCAGGGACTCGGTTTTGTCGCGGGACGGAGCGTAATACTGGCCGGCTTTGTCGCGCTCGCTTCAAACAGGCAGTAACCGTTGCTCGCGGGGACGCAGTCACTCCCCGGATTCGCCAGAGAGTAGCGCGCGTTGTTGACCTTGATCCCTACGTACGGGTAGGTGTGGTTCGGCACGGTGGTACGGATGCTGAGTCTCTGCCCAGAGACGGTCACGTTTTGGCAGCTGAGTGCGGCCTTGCCGTTGAGACACAGCGTGATGTTCACCAGATCCGTAACGCCGCTCGTGCTGACTGAGAAGAGAGCGCCGGCGGCCAAGGCGGACCCGACGGTCGCCGCCGCGATGGCACCGGCAAGGAGGAGGACGCGTGCAGCCTTCATGCTGACTATTACGAAATCAACGCCGAGAAAACCCGGAAGGAATAGACCCCAGTTGGACGCTTTGCAACTGATCAATTTCCAAGAAAATACCGTGTCGCTCACACCAGTCGGCGCCGCCATCACGAGCGTGGATGTTCCCGATCGCAAAGGAACGCGTGCAAACGTCTGCGTCGATGCCGGCGGCAGCGCCGGAAAAATCATCGGGCGCTACGCGAACCGGATCGCTGGCGGCTCGTTCGCGCTCGACGGCACCACCTACAAGCTCGAGACCAACGAAGGCGGCAACACGCTCCATGGCGGGCCGGATGGCTTCTCGAAACGCACATGGGACGTTGCCGAGCAATCCGATGCCCAGGTAGCGTTTGTCTTGCGCAGTCCCGACGGCGATCAGGGATTCCCGGGCGCGCTCGAGTGTCGTGTAACCTACTCCTGGTCAGACGAAAACGCGCTGCGCATCGATTATCTGGCGAAAACGGACAAACCGACGGTTGTGAATTTCACCAACCACGTCTACTTCAATTTGAGCGGCGTCCCGGGAACTCCGATCGCGAATTATCGGCTCCAAATCCCGGCTTCCGCCTACACGCCGACGAATGCCGAAAATATTCCGACCGGAGCAATCACGCCGGTCGACGCTGCGCGTGACTTTCGCGTCGAACGACTCGTCGGAACTGAAAAATATGATTGTAATTTCGCACTCGACGGATGGGATGGGTCGTTGCGCAAGGCTGCGGTCCTAAAGGATCCCGATTCGGGCCGAACGATCGAAGTCGAATCGACGCAGCCGGGCATGCAGCTGTTCACCGGCAAGCCCGGAGCTATTGCGCTCGAAACGCAGCACTTCGCGGACTCGCCGCACCATCCGAATTTTCCAAGCACGGTTTTGCGGCCGGGTGAAACCTTCACCGCGACGACCATCTACAGGTTCAGCACCTAGTAGCGGGCTAGGGCTGCGTCTTCTCGTGTGTCGAACCGCCGACGCCAAATAAGCGCGGCTTCTTGGTCTCGGGTTTCTTGACTTCGTCGGCTTCGCCCGCGGCGGCACGCTCAGCTGTCGCCTCGACGTTCCGTTTCGCTTGTGCGAGAAGCGGGCTGTCGTCGCCGTCGCTTTCGATCAAACTGGGCGCAAGGAACATTCCGCGGTTCATTTGTTCGGCTACGCTGTCGTCTTTCATGGACACGTTTATACCCACGAAACGATGCCTTGACGCGCAGCTACCCGCGATAGGAGCGAGCCCCCGTATCGCGTAGCCACAGGCGCTCCAAGTGGCGCTTCTGATCGGCTCGCTCGCCGTCAACGAACTCGGTGCGAGCGTGCCCTGTTCTGCGGTTGTTCACGAACTGAATTTGCCCCGGCTCGAATTCAAGCTCGACGCGCAGCTCCGGCGTATTGAAGACCGCCTGCACCGCATCCAGCGCGGCTGACGTTTCGTCGTCCATCGGCTCGCCGCGAAGGTGATAGCCGCCATAGATTTCGTTGAGGGCCAGACGCGCGTGTAATTGCTCGCCGTCATATTCGAAGATCGGCGCCGAAAAATACGGGACCTCGTCTTCTTCGTGTTCGCGATGACGGTCGTACCAAAACGGACGATATAAACGCTCGAGGTGCTGCGGATAGCGCTGCAGCAGCGCGTTGTGCACGCTCTCGACGCACATGACCCGGCTGAGCCCGCCCGAGAGTGATTTGGAAATGCACAAGAGCGCCACGTACGTCGGCGGTGTTTCGTTATATGAGTTGTCGTTGTGAAAGGTCAAATCGACGTTCGTAAGTGTCGGCCGAATCCCCGAACCCGGCTTGAGCTTTGCACCAGTATCCAGCACCGGGTAAAAGATCGAACCGTCGATTTTTTGCGCGACCGGGCGCGCCACGAGATTCGCGAGCAGCCAATAGAGTTGCGCGAGTTCCTCGGCGCTCACCGCTTCCGTCGGAAGGCGATCGACGACAGCAAACATCGGAGGTCCGTCCAGCCGACGCCGAACCCCACGCATCACTTCTGCACAGGCCTCGAGATCGAAGTCTTCCACTCGTAAGAGCAGCGTTGGCAAACGATGCGCGCGCAGGCGGCGCAATGCAGCACGCAACTCTTCGTGTGCGGCGCCCGGAATCCGGACCAGATAGTCTTCGGCACGCACCGTGTCGCGCGTCCACGCGCGCGGGCCGGAAACGGTCTGGGCTAGGATCGCGGTCGTAACGCTACCGCTTCGCCCAGGCGATGCACCAGCCGGTCGGGCTGATCGTGCCCGTCACGATGCTGCAGCCGTGCGGCGCCTTGAAGAACCGACAATTGCTGCACTTTTTGCCGCCCGGACCCGGTTTCTCCTGATAGTGGAACTGTTTCTTGTTGTCGGCGGCTTCCGCGGGTTGGGCGATCAGACCGAGCGCCGCCGCAGCGACGACGGGTACGCCCGCAACCTTGCGGAGAAATTCGGGACGATCGAGTTTTCCGTCTTGCTTCTTCATTGCACTACCTCCAATGGCGGGTCCAGCCTACGGGCATGATACCATTTTGAACGCCGATGACCAAAACCGAGCTAGCGGCGAATCTCCCCGTCTCTCCTTCTTCCCAGCACGTCGAGATCGCGCCGCGTATCTATGCGCTTCGCGTCTTCACTCCGGCCGAGGCAGCGGTCATCGTGTCGCAAGCGGTGCTTTCGCCCAAATGGTTCCCGGCCGTCATCAACGCCGAGCTCGAAATCGATCGCGAGATTCGCAACGCCGAGATTCTTTTCGAAGAAGTTCATGCGGGTAGCACGATGTACCGCGAACGTCTGGAGCAGATCACGCGGCCACTCGCAGACGCGCTGGCGCCCGGCTCAACGTTACAAGAAGTGCAGCTGGTCCGTTACACACCGGGCGGAAAGTACGTAGATCATCGCGATGGCCCGACGCCGGGAGCGCAGCGCCGCGTGCTTTCGATCGTCGCTTATCTCAACGATCGCTTCACGGGCGGCGAGACCACGTTCAGCGAGCTCAACGTGAGTGTTGCTCCCCTAACCGGGACCGTGATCGTTTTTCCGCCGGAATATCTGCATCGCGCCGACCCCGTTCTGAGGGGGAAAAAGTACGTGATTACGGCCTGGTACCACGCGCCAGGTAATGTTAAGTGAACTGCGTACAACCCGGGCCATGCGTATTAAAGTCTTCGGCACCGGCCCAATCTATGATGCGACGCTTGAGATCTGCGCCAAGCGCGGGCATCAGGTCGTTGATGAGCGTCCATACGAGCTCATCGTCCTTTCAAACGTTACGCGCATCCTCAAAGCTCCCGAGATTGCGGAAGCGGGACTCGGCGTTCTCTGCTTCCATCCTAGCTTGTTGCCGCGTCACCGTGGTGGAGATGCCGTCTACTGGACACTGAAGATGGGCGACAAGGAAACTGGTTCGACGTGGTTTTGGGTCGACGAAGGTATCGATACCGGTCCGATTGCGATTCAAGGCTCGATCACCATTCCGGCTGAGACCAAGCCGTCGACGCTCTATTACGAAACGCTGGTCCCGCTCGGCGCTAAGCTCTTTGACGAGCTTCTCGCGAAATTGGAAAAAGGTGAACGCCCGAGTGACGTCCAGGACGAGTCAAAAGCCACATACGAGCCGCTCCGTCCGAAGAAGCCGACATAATCTAAAACCAGCCGTCCGCGACCTGCGCGAGCTGCGCGATCATCGGCGTGCCGACGTCGCGCGGCATCGCCTTCGCAAGGATGCGTTCGAATTCGGCGCTGCGTTTTCGCTTCGCGTCGCGGAGCCGCTCCAGCTCGCTAGGACCGAGTTTCTCGAGGATGTGCGCGTTGACGTGGGATCGCGCGTCCTCAACCATTTCCCGCGCGCGATCGCCGACGTTCGCGGCACGCGTCGCCTCCGCGTGCGATCCACCGAACGACGGTACATATGTATCGAGCGGATCGAAATCCCCGTACGGCGCCGAGTTGCGGGCCTGGTTGCGGACGACGACGACGTCGCGCCGGAACGACTCGATCATGGTCAACATTTCGCGCGCCAGTGTTCGCGGCAACGTGCGTTCGATCGCTTTCTGATACGCCCGATCGGCTTTCTCGAGGTCGCGGACGGCACGATCAGCGCGAGAGAGCACTTTTGCCGGGTCTTCTGCGATCGGCAAGCGCGCGTAGAGCAGCGCGACGAGTGCCCGCGCCAATTCGCTCGGGGCTCTCACGCGGTCCGCGTTCGGGCGAGAATCGCACCGCAGGCAATCACCGCCGCTGCTAGACAGAGCACGCTCGATGCTACGACAAGTGCCGGCGTGTAACTTCCAAGATCGGCGATCAAGAGTCCGGCGACGGCTGGCCCCAGGATTTGACCGACGCCGAAGCCGGCCGTTAATCGTCCGATCGCAATATGGCTTCGTTCCGGCTGTAACGCGCGTCCGAGTGCGTTTGCAAGCGCCGTCACGCCTACAAACGTGCCGCCCAGCGTCGCGGCAGAGAGGATCACGCCAAAACCGTTTGGTGCAACGACCGGTGCCATCGCGCCGACCGCCATGACGATGAGCGCAACGACGAGCGCGACGTCGCGCCCGAACGCAATCCCGAGACGGTTCCAGATAATCGTCGATGGGATTGCAACGACCCCGACGACGACCCAACTGGCCGCGGCGAATTTCGCTATTGACGGAATTGACGCAATCATCGCGACGATGAACGTCGCCGGGATGACGTATCCCATCCCTTGCGCTCCGTACGCCGCAAAGAGCCAGCCGAACAGACGCGGATCGAGCTTCGATGTTTCCTGAGGCCTCGCTCCAATTTCGGCGTTCGTAGAATCGGTGAGCCACGGCATCGTCACAGCACACAGGACCAGCGAGATCGCGCCGAGGCCGAGCCAACCTGCGCGCCAACCGCCCCATGCGCCTAAGAGCGGCACCGCGACGGCAGTCAACGCAATCCCCGCGCCGACGCCACCGTAGAAAATCGCAACCCAGTCCGGGCGCCGTTCGAACGCCGCGCGATCGAGCACGATGCTCGAGCCAAGAACGAATGCAAATCCGCTTGCAACGCCGGTGACGAATCGCACCACGATCCAAGCGGATACCGGAGTGAAAGCAATGAGCGCGGTCGTTGCGATCACGATCGCGATTGCCCACCACACACCTTGCAATCGGCGCGTCCGAAAGCGCGTGCTGCTTGCCGAAATCGCACCCACCAAATAGCCGGCCAGATTCGATGACGCAATCAATCCGGCCATCGCGTGCGAGAGCCCGGCGCCGTGCTCCATCAGCGGCAAAAGCGGCGTGTATGCGAATCGCCCGACACCCATCGCGACCGCCAAAAGGACGACCGCTGCGCTCAGGAACCGCACTATGGCTTTGCCGTGCCGATCGTCCCCTCGCGGATCGCGCTCGCGCCTTCGACGACGGATCCAAAACGTTCGAAGTTATCGAAGAGCCCCGTAAACGTCCCCGTCCCGCTGATCAGCACCATGCGGCCTCGATACGATTCGTCGATGCGAACCACGTACCAGAAATTCGCAAGCGGCGAACCGCTCGTCTCCGTGACCGTCCCCGATGTCGCGTACTTGGACGGCAAGACGTACGGCGAATACGTTAGCTTGACGACGCGGTCGTGCGCGGTGTCGATCCACATCGTCCCGGAACCGTGCTGCTCGTCGCGCTGTACGCTCTCGAATTTAACCGCGACGTTACCGGTCGCGCAATCCGTGCACGGCGAGACGACGGCGAACGAATAATCGGGTGCAAATCTGCGATCGTACGGCTCTTTGAAAAACGCCTTGCCGGACGACCAGGCATCCGTGGATTGTTTATCGCGATCGGTCAGCTGGTCAGCCGAAAACTCTTTGCCGTCCTCGAGCACATGGTAGTAGTGCAGCTGCGCGAACACACCGTCTTTAAAGAGAATTACGCTGTCGCTTTGTTCGGCATGTTTCACGATGCCGGCGTCGATGAGCGTCGAAAAATGCCGCTGCATACCGATCACGCCGTGAAGGTTCGCTGCATACGCCACCATGACACGCTGCACGACGTCAGGCGGTTTCACAGATCCTTCATCTGCGCGGGCTTCGCTCGAAAAAAAGAAGACCGACAAAAGTATTAAGCTTACTCGTGCAAGATTTGATGGCATCCTCATCCTCATGCCCAAATAACCCGCCCGTCGCTCGCTTGAACGCGGTTCGGGAGGGCGATCCCTTCGAGGCCGGATAACAGCGCGGCCATGGACTCCCGTGGCTCGGAACGCGTTGCGATCGTGGCAGGCGCCTCGGGCGCAATCGGCTCGGCCACGGTGCGAGCCTTTATCGAGCAAAGGATCAACGTCGTCTTGGCGGCGCTTCCGGATCCCGTTTTGGCGACCCTGGCACGCGAAGCCGAGAGCCGCGGCGTCCGCGCTCTCGTGGTTCCAACCGATATCACGCGGCGCGACCAAATCGACGTGCTCGTCGCCAAGACGCTGGTCGAGTTCGGGCGCATCGATATCCTCATCAACGCTGCGGGGATCGGCTCGAGCCCGTCGATCTGCGATTCCACCGACAATGACCTCGAGAAAGTTCTGGCGATCAACCTACTCGGTCCCGCACGATTGATGCACGCCGTTCTGCCCGTGATGAAGGCGCAGGGACGTGGATCGATCGTTAACATTGGATCGCTCGCCGGCGAAGCCGGCGTCATGGGCATCTACTCGGGCTCAAAATTCGGCCTGCGTGGTCTCACCGATAGCGTTCGGCGCGAAGTGCGCAGCTGCGGCGTCGACGTTACGCTGATCGAGCCGGGCTTCGTGCGCAGTCCGATGAATCCGTCGCGCGGCGATGAGTTGCCGGGACCGGAGATCATCGCGGATGCAATCCTTGCCGCCTTGCGCCGGCCTCGGCGCAAGCACATCGTCCCGGCTATCTATCGCATCCCCGCCTTCATCATTGGCGCGTTTCCGGCGCTCGCCGATGCCGTATTCTGCGATGCACGAATTCAAGAACGAATCAACCGCGACGCACGCGCCGAGCGAGGAATTACCCGAAACTAATGGAGGATCCGAAGTCCGCGCTTCGCGTCGCGCCGCTCGCAATACAGCCGTTCCGCTGGGCGTCGATCCTCTCCGTCGCGTCCTACTATCGCCTCCCGTATCGCATTCGCGGTTGGGGAAGCTTGCCGCGCAAGCGCGGCCCAACGCTGCTCATTGCAAATCATCAGCACGAGGTCGAGTCTGCAGTGCTGATCTCGGACCTCACGATCGCGACGATTTCGTGGCGCTATCCGATTTTCACGGTCTCCTCGCGCCGCATGTGGGAGCCCGGCTTTTTCGCAGAGCGCATCCCGTGGCTGAGCCCCGTATTGCGCATGTGGAACTTCGGGTGGTTATTCTCGTCGATTGGTTTGCAGCCGATCGAAAACGAGCTGAGTGAACGTCCGTTTGTGAGCGTTGCCTATGGCTTACAAGGCCTGCACGGCGATCTCGATGCGGAAATCGTCTTTAGCGAAAAGGCTCGTTCTCGACTACCGGCGACGGTCAAGCGCATCGGCGATCTCTTACGCGCAGAACATTTCTTGGCGAGCCGTTCCCGCGTCAAGCTAACTGAAGTATTGGAGCCGTACCGCAAAGAGCTGATGCAGCTCACGCGTGAACAACTCGAGGCAGATCTCCAGCATTTTGAAAACTTGCAGCGCGCCGGCTCGACGATCTTTCTAGCGCCTGAAGGCTTCTATTCCGGCGACGGCAAGATGCAGCGGCTTCGCGGTTCGCTCTCGCGGCTTGCGCCCCTCGCGGAAATTTGGCTCGCCGGCATCAGTTACGATCCGCTCGTCGGGCGCAGGCTCTCGATGCTCTACCGGCTCGATAAAGCCGTGCCGGACGTTCCACTCGATCTGCAGCTCAAACGGATTCGTCCTGTGACGACGAGCGCGCTGCTCGGTACGTGGCTGCACGAGCGCGGAGAACAAACCTTCACCGCGACTGAGGCACAGAACGCGGTCGAGAATGCGCTATCGAAGTTACCCGACGTGCTTTTCGTCGAGCCGGAGCTGCGGCGTAATCCACACCGTCTGACGCTGCGCGCACTGCACGGTCTTGTTCAGCTTGGCATCGCGAAGGCCGACGGCATGACCTATCGCCTGAGGCCGCACCGCACGCACCCGGAATTCCCGCGTACGACCGATATTATCGAGTATCTCTACAACTTTCATTGCGAGACGCTCGAGGGTGCGCACGCCGCGTGAACGCACAGAAAGCCGTTGTCGTCACCGGTACGTCGACCGGAATCGGCGCGGCAGCTGCACTTGCACTCGCTCAAATGGGTTCGCTGGTTTTTGCAGGTGTGCGCAACGAGGCAGACGCGGAGCGCCTGGCGCACGAGCACTCGAACATTCGTCCTTTGCGGCTCGACGTCACCGACTCCATGTCGATCGCTAACGCCGCGCAAGCGGTCCGCACCGCCGATGTTCGCCTCGCAGGTCTAGTAAACAACGCGGGGATCGTCGTCGCCGGTCCGATCGAGCACGTTTCGGAATCCGAGCTCCGCAAACAGTTCGAGGTCAATGTCCTCGGACAAATCGCCGTCACGCAAGCATTCTTGCCACAGCTCCGTGCAGATCGCGGACGCATCGTTTTCGTGGGCTCGATCTCCGGACGCATATCGATGCCGTTCGTCGGAGCCTACAGCGCGTCCAAGTTTGCATTGCGCGCGCTCGTCGACGCGCTACGATTCGAGCTCGCGCCCGACGGCATTGACGTTGTCCTTATCGAGCCCGGCTCGGTGAAGACGCCGATTTGGCGTAAGGGTCGCGACGGATTTGAAGAACGTTGGAAGGCATTGCCGTCGAGATATCGGCGCGCCATGCAAGCCGTCTTGGAGCAATCCGAGATCGAGGAACGCACCGGTGTTTCAAGCGATCTCGTGACGCGCACGATCGTCGATGCGCTGTTCGCCTCGAAGCCGAGGACGCATTACATCGTCGGGATGCCGGCACGCATAGGCGCGGCGATCGTCCCGCTTTTGCCGGCGAGATTCCGCGACATGATCTTCCGCAAGGCGATGCGAATCGGGGGCGGCAAGTAAAAACGGGTGACGACAACATTCGAACCGGTCATTCCTTTAACCATGACGCCCGAACGGATCGCGATCCGTGACGCTGTCGCCCAGTTATGCAGTCGCTTCGGACACGACTACTGGACCGCGCTCGACCGTGAACGCAAATATCCCGAGGAATTCGTCAAGGCACTCACCGACGGTGGTTGGCTCTCGATCCTCATCCCCGAGGAATATGGCGGTGGTGGACTTGGTCTGATGGAAGCCGCGATCGTCCTCGAAACAATCGATCGTTCCGACGGAACCGCCGTCGCAGCGCATGCACAAATGTATACGATGGGAACCATGTTGCGTCACGGCAATCCGGAACAAAAGCGCCGCTATCTTCCTGGCATTGCAAGCGGCAAGCTGCGCCTGCAAGCCTTCGGCGTCACCGAGCCCAACGCCGGATCGGACACGACACGCATTTCGACGGCTGCCGTTCGCAAGGGCGACCATTACATCGTTAACGGACAAAAAGTCTGGACGTCACGCGTCCAGCATTCCGATCTGATGTTGCTCTTGGTTCGGACGACACCGTACGACGATGTGCAGCGCAAGACCGACGGGCTCAGCGTTCTGCTCGTCGATTTGCGCGAAGCCGGCGACGCGCTGACGGTCAAGCCGATTCGCACCATGGAAAATCACGAAACGAACGAGGTCTTCATCCAGAATCTCAAGGTTCCGGTTGAAAACTTGATTGGCGAAGAGGGCCAAGGGTTTCGCTACATTCTCAGCGGCATGAACGCCGAGCGCATTCTGCTCGCGTCCGAAGTCTTAGGCGACGGCTATTGGTTCATCGAACGCGCATCGAAGTACGCAAGCGAACGCATCGTCTTCGGGCGGCCGATCGGACAAAATCAAGGCGTGCAGTTTCCATTAGCTCAAGCGTATGCGCAGCTTGAAGCGGCAAGCCTGATGCGCTGGAAAGCCGCAGCGCTCTTCGACGCCGGTGAGCAACCCGGATTCGAATCAAACGCTGCAAAGCTGCTCGCATCGCAAGCAACGTGGGCTGCTGCGCAGGCTGCGATGGATGCACACGGCGGTTACGGTCTCGCGGAAGAGTACGGCATCGAGCGCAAGTTCCGCGAATCGCGACTCTTCCTCGTCGCGCCGATCGCGAACAATCTGGTGCTTGCGTTCATCGCCCACAACGTCCTAGGGATGCCGAAGTCGTACTAACTGGGCCTACCGCACCCAGACTTCCGCCCACTCCGAAACGCTTCGAATCACGGGTTCTAGGCTGCGACCGCAGCACGTCAGATCGTACGTCACGCGAACGGGACGATCGCTATGCACGACCCGGATGACGATGCCTTCCGTCTCCAGCTCGCGCAGACGCTCGGTGAGCAGACGGTCCGAGAGGCCGGGAATTGCGCCTAGGATCTCATTGAAACGCCGAGGCGCGCCCATCAGCGTGCGGAGGATCGCCCCGACCCAGCGGCGCCCGATGAGCTCGAGCGTGTATTGGAAACGCGGGCAGAACGGGCTGATCTCGTTATGGTCGGTTGCTTCGGCATGCTTGGCAACATTGGGCTCGGTCCGGAGATTCATACTTACTTCCAGTGGGCTAGGCTACTTGACGTAAGTATATCATACCTACTAGAATGCTGGTAGCTTATTTTTCGTAAGGAGAACCACAATGGACCTCGCACTACTTCTGGTACGCCTGATCGGGCTTGGCTTCGCCGCCCACGGCGCGCAGAAACTCTTCGGCATGTTCGGAGGCTACGGGCTAGCCGGCACCGGCGGCTTCTTCGAGACAATCGGATTCCGGCCGGGTCGCCTTTACGCCGCCGCTGCGGGCTTTAGCGAGCTAGCAGGCGGACTTCTGGTCGCCTTCGGCCTTCTCGGCCCAATCGGACCGATGTTCATCATCGCAGTTATGACGACCGCGGCGCTCAGCGTGCATGCCCCGAAAGGGTTCTTCGCCCAGGAAAACGGTTTCGAGCTTCCGCTCGTATACGCAGGCTACGCTTTCTTGCTGGCCTTCACCGGATTCGGCACCTACAGCCTCGACGCTGCCTTCGGTCTGAACGCGCTCTGGACGCCCACGATCAGCTGGATAGCGGTCGGACTCGGAATCCTCGCCGGAGTCGGGAACCATGCGACGCGCCGAAAAGCGGCAACCAGCCAGCCCGCTGGGAATTAAGAGGGCATGCCCGACGATAGCATCGATTTTCCAGCCGACAAACTCCACGCCGCGATTCCCAACGATCCTGAAGCACGAGCTCGCGTCGAAGCCTTGAAGCGCGAGCTCGCTTCCGATCGTCCGACGGCGGCAAACATTCAAAGCCACATCACGGAGCTGCGAAAACACGCATCGCTCCGTGATCTCGTTACGGCGTGGTTCGAGAGTCCGCGCACGCAGGCGTTTATCGAGGAGCTAACGGCGACCGGCTTGTAGCGCCAGCTCCTCATGGCGCATGTCCGTAATGAACATGTGTCCCGGCTCGTGGACGATCACGTACGGAATTCGGCTCTCGATTGCAACGGCTTGCGGCGTGACGCCGCAACCCCAAAACACCGGAACCTCTCCGCGTTCGAGTGTCACGGCGTCGCCTTCATCGGGATGATCGAGACGGCGAATGCCGATCGCATCCGGATCTCCCCAATGCACGGGTTCACCGTGCGCGGCGCGATACGGACGCGTGATCTCGCGAACGGTGTCGACGTCTTCCGGTTTGAACGGGCGCATGCTCACGACCATGTGGCCCCAAAGTCGTCCGGCGGGCATCAAGCGCATCGACGTGCGATACATCGGCACGCTCTTTCCTTCAACGTGATGCCGCATCGGAAATCCAGCCTGTTCCAGCGCGTACTCGAACGTGTACGAGCAGCCGATCAAGAACGTCACGAAATCTTCGTGCCAAAGATCGAGAATGTCGTGCCGCTTCTCGAGCAAGAGGCCTTTGCGATAGACGCGGTACTGCGAAAGATCGGTCCGAATATCCGCATCGGGCGCGCACTGCGGTGCGAACTTTCCCGGAGCTAAGGTTTCGATCAGCGCGCACGGCACGGGGTTGCGCGCGCAAAGATCGGCCATGTCGGCGGCATGATCGCTTGGGATAACGACGAGATTCGTCTGCACGTACTGCGGTGCGAGCCCCGCCGTTGGTCCGTCGTATTCTCCGGCGCGAATCGCAGCCCGAATCTCCGCGGGCTCGGCCTCACGCAAGTTCACGGAAATGACGGAGCGACGAGGACCGGCGTACGCCGCGGCTGCGGCACACCCGATGGCGTCGATCGTGGCGTCGTCGTTGGTTGCGGCGTAAAAACCATCGTCGGTGCAACAGTTGGATTCGCCGGATTGAACGGCGTGGGGGATATGACCGGCGAGGGACCCGGCATTTCGATTGTCACGACCTTCCGTACACTATCGAAGCTGGCGCTTCCCCCGAGATCGCGCACGGCCGTTCCCAGACGAACATAGATCGTGCCGTCCGCTTGCGCAACAACATCTACCGGCGACGCAAGCACGGCGCGTTTGCCGTTACCTTCGATCGTGACCGCAAGGTCCCGCGGATCGACCTGCACGCTTTGCGCGATCGAGCGCACGATCGGATCGATCGGAGCGTAGACGAATCCATCAGGACTTACCCACGCAGGCTGTGACGACGGCAACGCAATGCCGCCGAGGACGATAGTCACAACAATGAGGGCGATCATCATCTCGGGACGAATACCACGCGGTGCAGCGATTGATCGGCATCCTGCGTGCAGCCGGCGTCCGTTTTTCCCGCGATGGATGCGCGTTTCTCGCCCAAGCACTGGCGTACAATGCTGTCTTCGCGATGATTCCGCTCGGCTTGCTCGCGATCGCTGTTTTCGGTTTCATCTTCGGATCGCAAGACGGTCAGGATCTCGTGATCTCGACGATCGATGACGTCGCGCCGACGTTGCACGACATTCTCGCCGACAATCTCAAAAATGCGATCGCGACGCGCGGCATCTCGGGCGCGATCGCTATCGTCGCGCTCGTTTGGTCGGGCAAGAATCTCTTTCAAGGTTTGGCGTTCGCGCTCAACCGCGCCCTCGGTGTACCGGCAGGCCGTCCGCTGATTCACGACATTGCATTGTCGATCGTCATGCTTCCGGCGATGGGACTGCTCTTACTGCTCTCGACGGTCGTCCCGCCTGCTGTGACATACCTCGCGCGCGCCGGGGGCTTTTCATCACCGGCACTCGCACAGATCACTGCCTTCGGTGTCTCGATCTTGTTGATCTTCGTCGTCGCCACGACGCTATATCGATTCTTGCCGAATCGCAAGCTCCCATGGACCTTCGGCATTTCCGGAGGCGTCTTTACGGCGATTGCATACGAGATCGCGCAGATTGCATTCACCGTCTTCACCGCGCACGCGAACCTCTTTCATGTCTACGGCGCGCTCTCGACCGTCCTCGCTTTGCTGCTGTGGTTTTATCTGATGGGAATCATCTTCTTATACGGCGCTGAAATTAGCGCGGTAAGGCTCGAAGAGGGGGCTCTGCCCCAGTCCGGGACGAATACATAATAGTGCGTCCGCGTATTTTCATGGCGCTTGCCCTGCTGTCAGCGAGCATCTGCTGGCTTGGTGCAATCTCGCCGTCGCTTCTCCCACCGCCGCTCGTCGTCGTGTATCCGTTAACCGTGAACGGCGATGCGCAGAAAGACTCAGGCGAACGCCTGGCGGTGATGTTCGCTCAACAGCTGTCCGACAACGGCATCAAAGTCGTGCCGCCCGTCCCCGGAACGGAACGAATAGATTATCTTACCTCGGCGCGCAAGCTCGGCTGCGACTATTACGTCACCGGGTTCATCACGCCGCTCGGGGCCGAAGTCAGCGTTGTCGAGCAAATCGTTAGTACGTCGAGCGGAACGGTCGTCGCGAGCAACTCGGTGCAATTCTTGACGTATTCCGACGCCAACGGACAGGGCTCTTTGCTGGGACAAATGATTCACGACCACGCCGAGCGTGCGCTTGCATCATTGCAAGAAAACCCGCAACCGTCCGCAACTGCGGAACCCAAAGAGTCGCCCGGCGCAAGCCTCGACAAGCTCGGTGGCCTTTTCAAGAAGAGAGCGAAAGCGACGCCCGCGCCGACAGTACCGCCGGACGAGACCGCATCAGGTCCGACGCCGACGCCGTCACCAACGGCCACCGGCATTACGATCCAGGATATGGAATTCGGGCCGCAGCCCGGCCGCCACTAGAGCGCTTCGCCGTCCACCAGTCCTGGCGGCAGCTCGACCCGGATGATACGCCCGCGCACATCGATCTCGCGGATAAAGGCGCGCACGAGTGGGACCATCGCTCCGCCGTCCAGTTCGAGCACGTCCTGCGCTGGATAATGCCGCACCGCGCGCACGATTCCGATCGTGCGTTCGCCTTCGCAAAGCGCGCACCCGATCAAGTCTTCGTCGAGATACTCGTTTTCCGCGAGCGCGGCGTTATCGCGTAAGGTCCAAAGTTCGGCACCAACGAGCGCTTCTGCCTCAGTCGCCGTTGTAATACGCGCAAACTGAACGATCATCAGCCGCTTGTGCTTGCGCGCTTGCGTGACTTCGGTTTCGCGCTCATCGCGACCGTCATCGAAGCGCAGCGTAATCGGCGTGCCGCTTTGCACGGCATCTTCCCCAATACTCGACGGCAAAAGTTTCAGCTCGCCGCGGACGCCAAAAATTCCGACGATGCGTCCGAGTCCGACGTGATCCGTCTTCTTAGGAGTCAGTCACGTCCGCCGCAACAGTATCGCCGGCTTCCGGGTCCTCGTCGTCAACGTCTTCGACTTCGATGATCTCGACGCCGACTTTGCCTTCCGCGCTGGCGCGGACGAGCGTACGCAAAGCCTGTGCAACGCGCCCCGCGCGCCCAACGACTTTACCAATGTCTTCCTGATCGACTTCGACTTCGAGCACTGGCCCGCGATCCGACGGCACGGTTTGTACGGCGACCGCATCAGGTTTGGCGACCAGTTTTTGCACGAGAAAATACAGCAGTTCTGCAGCACGGCGGCTCGACATTGCGGGATCGGCTGCCGGGCGGCGCTCGCGTCGTCCGCGTGGGGCTCCTCGATCGCCGCCGCGGTCTGGACCTGGACGCCGGCGCGGTGGCCCGCCATCTTCCAGCTCCACGTCATCGATGATCGTTTCGCTCGACGCGATCCGGCGCGCGCCCAGAGTCGGCTTGCGCTCTTCGTCTTCGCGCGGCGTCTCTTCGCCGAATAGCCCGAATTCGTCGTCGAAAGCGCTCATCGTTTACTCGGCCTTCGCGTTCTTCGGAGCGCGTTTGGTTGTCGGAATTGGTCCGCGTTCGCACAGACCTTTCTCCGCGAACAATCGACGAACCGGCGCCGAAGGTTGTGCACCCTTCGAAAGCCATTCGCGCGCCCGCGTTTCGTTGACGACGAGCGTCTTGGGTTCGGTTCGCGGATTGTAATGTCCGAGAATCTCGATAAAGCGCCCGTCGCGCGGACTCTTGGAATCGGCAACGACAAAGCGATAGGTAGGCTGTTTCTTGGCGCCCATGCGCCGTAGTCGGATCTTAACCATAACTCTCCATAGGGAATTTCCGGCCGCGCTTGCCGCCGGTAAATTGTTTCATCATCTGACGAGAGGCGTCGAACTGCTTCACGAGCCGGTTGACGTCAGAAACTTGTGTGCCGCTGCCTTGCGCGATGCGTTTGCGGCGTGATCCGTTGAGGATCGAGGGACTGCCGCGTTCGCGGCTGGTCATCGAGCAAATGATCGCTTCGATTTTTGAAAGCTCGCCCTCATCGATTTCCATGTCTTTGGGGAGCGCACGCGACATGCCCGGGATCATCTTCAGCAGCTCGCCCATCGAGCCCATCTTTCGTACTTGACGAAGCTGCGCGAGAAAATCATCGAGCGTAAAATCCTGATTGCGCAGCTTGGCCGTGAGTTCGCGCGCCTGCTCTTCTGAATAGACGGCCTGCGTTTTCTCGATCAGCGTTAGGACGTCGCCCATTCCGAGAATCCGCGACGCCAAGCGTTCGGGATGGAACGGTTCGAGCGCGGCAAGCTTCTCGCCGACGCCCACGAACTTGATCGGCGCGCCGGTAACATGATGAATCGAGAGCGCCGCGCCGCCGCGCGTATCACCATCGAGCTTCGTGAGAATCACGCCGGTGATGCCGAGACGATCGTTGAAGCCCTTGGCGACGTTCGTTGCTTCTTGGCCCGTCATCGCGTCGGCGACGAGCAAGATTTCGGTCGGTGCGATTGCCGCTCGCATCCGTTCGAGCTCGCGCATGAGATCGTCGTCGATTTGCAATCGGCCCGCGGTATCGACAATCACCGTCGGAATGCCGAGCCGTCGTGCTTCGGCGACACCGTGCTCGGCGATGCGAACCGGATCGCCCGCGCCTTCGTCGTAAACCGGCATGTCGATTTGTTTGCCGAGAGTTTGCAACTGCGTGATGGCAGCCGGCCGGTAAACGTCGGCGGCCACAAGCAAGCTGCGACGGCCGCCTTCTTTCAGGCGTAGTGCGAGCTTGCCGGCCTGCGTCGTCTTGCCCGAACCTTGCAGGCCGACGAGCATGATGACGGTCGGTGGCGCGTCGGCGAATTGCAGGCGAGCATTCGCTCCGCCAAGCAACGTGACGAGCTCCTCGTGAACGATTTTGACGACGGACTGCGCCGGCGTCAATGACGTGAGGACTTCGCTTCCGACGGCGCGCTCACGAATACGCGCGACAAAGTCCTTAGTTACGGAAAGATTGACATCGGCTTCGAGAAGCGCGATGCGCACCTCTCGCAAGACTTCGCCGACATCGGATTCGGTTAGACGACCGCGTGAACGCAGGCGCTGAAATATGGCGCCAAGACGTTCCGAGAGCCCTTCGAGCACGGAGTTCCTAGCTGCTCGAACCCGCCGAGCTCATCGCGTCGATTTTCGTAACGGCATCGCCAACCGTTTTGATCTTCTCGGCTTCTTCGTCGGGAATGTCGATATTAAATTCGGTTTCGAATGCCATAACCAGCTCGACTTGATCGAGCGAGTCCGCGCCTAGATCGTCGGTGATCGACGCTTCGGGGGTTACTTCGCCTTCCTCGACGCCGAGCTGCTCAACGATTATTTTCTTGACTTTATCGAACGTGCCGGTGGTTGCTGACATGGAACTCCTTCCTCTAGTACGTTACGAGGCCGCCGTCGACCACGAGTGTCTGACCGGTGATGTACGCTGCTGCATCGGAACACAGAAAACGCACGACACCGCTGACGTCCTGAGGTCGTCCTGGGCGGCCGAGCGGGATCGTGTTGAGATACTGCGCCTTAGCGTTCTCCGGCATCGCGGTCGTCATCGCGGTTTCGATGTAGCCCGGAGCGACGGCGTTGACTCTTACCCCCCGCGACCCCAACTCCTTCGCCAAGGACCTCGAGAGCCCAAGCAGGCCGGCTTTCGTCGCCGCGTAGATTGACTGGCCCGCGTTTCCGGTGATCCCTACGATGCTGGAGATAAAAACGATAGAGCCGCCGCGCTGCCGCAGCATCGGCTTGGCAGCCGACTCGGCCAGATAGACCGCGGACTTCAGGTTCACGTCAATCAAGCGCTCGACGTCGCCGTGCCGGAGGCGCAGGATCAGCCCGTCGATCGACTGCCCGGCGTTTGCGATCGCGAAGTCCAAGCGGCCAAAGTGTTCGAGCGTCTTCTCGACCGCACTTGCGATCGCGGGCGGCTCGGCCACGTCGGCGATGATGACCTCGGCTTTGCCGGTCGGATGCACCTCAGCACACGCTGCGCGCGTCTCCTCGAGCGCAGCTTCATCGCGCCCAAGCAGGGCCAGATCCGCGCCGGCCATCGCAAACTCGACGGCGATCGCGCGCCCGATTCCGCGACTTGCTCCCGTGACGAGCGCGCTGCGCCCAGAAAATTCCATTATAAAGGCGCTCCGCTCCAGGCTGCGCGCCCCCCATGCTTTGCATGGGGCCCCCAAACGCTAGGGCCCATCATCATTGCGATAACGCAAACGTACCCCGAGGGGGCCCTTAAGAACATCATCGCGTCTGCAACGAAGCGCCCAGGCGCGATTGCAGACGAACCACGCCGGCGTTGTCGGCGACGCTCGCCGTTTCCGGGACGCCTTCGAGCCGCTTGAGCATCGGGACGAGCACCGGGCTCGCACCGAACTCAACGACCAGATCGATCCCACCGGCGATACAGAGAACCTTCAGTGCTGTTGCGTGCCACAAAACTTCAGCCGTCACGGATTTGATCAAATTTTCTTTGATGTGCGCGATGTCGCGATATGCCTGCGCATCGACGTTCGAGATCACCGGGAAGGCGGGCATCGAAATGCGCGCGCGCTCGACGACGGGAGAAAACAACGGGACTGCAGGTTGCATCAGCTCGCTATGCCAGGCACCCGAAACATTCAGCGCTACGACGCGTTTGGCGCCGGCTTCCAAACAAAGTTCACCAGCGCGGCGTACGGCCGCGACATCTCCGGAAATGACGATTTGCGCCGGCGCGTTGAAGTTCGCAAGCGAAACCCGTCCCGCGCCTTCAGCTTGCGCTTGTGCAACGGCAGCTTCGATCTTCTTCGCATCGAGACCGAGGATCGCCGACATCCCGCCGGCTGCCATTTCCGCTGCGCGCTGCATCGCGATGCCGCGTGCATTGACGAGCTCGAGCGCGTCTTCGAACTCAAGCGAGCCCGCAAGAACGAGACTGCAATACTCGCCGAAGCTGTGTCCGGCCGAGACAACGGGCGAAAGATTTGCGGCGGCGGCAAGTGCGCAATTCGTTACGAAGATCGCGGGTTGACTGTAGCGCGTCTCGCGTAGACGTTCTTCCGGACCCTCACGGCACAACGCGAGGAGATCGTAGCCGACGACCTTCGCTGAGCGCTCGAAAAGATCGCGTGCCGCCGGCGAGTTCGCCGCGACATCGACACCCATACCGACAACCTGCGAGCCTTGCCCGGGGAAGATAACCCCGATGCGGCCGCGCGCGTCCACTACGCCGCCCAGCGCCAGGCGACGGCTCCCCACGAAAGCCCAGCGCCGAATCCCGTGAAAACGATCAAATCGTCGCTCTTGAATCTACCTTCGCGTTCGGCTTCAGAAAGCGCCATCGGAATCGACGCTGCGCTGGTGTTGCCGTACTCCTGAATGTTTACGATGACTTTTTCCGGCGGCATCGAGAGCCGCTGAGCGGCTGCATCGATGATACGGCGATTGGCTTGATGCGGGATCAGAAACGAAATGTCTGCAGCCGACAGATTCGCGCGTGAAAGCGCGTTTAACGACGACTCGACCATGCGATTGACGGCGTACTTGAAGACCTCGCGCCCAGCCATGTGAATCTTGTCCTGGTGTGCGGCGAGCGCTGCAGGCGTAATAGGCTGACGTGATCCGCCCGCCGGCTGATAGAGCGTCTCAGGTGTGGTGCCGTCGCTGCCGAGATCAGCCGCTAAGAATGAATCGATCGCCGACTCCTCGAGGATAACGGCGCCGGCGCCGTCACCGAAGAGAATAGCGGTGGAGCGGTCTTCGTAATTGACGAGCTTCGTCAGCGTTTCTGCGCCGATCAGCATCACGCGCTTATAGACGCCTGCGCGGATCAAGCTCGAAACAACCGTGAGACCATAAATAAAGCCGCTGCACGCAATCTCGATATCAAACGCGGGCTTACCCGCGACGCCGAGCTTTGAGGCAACGATGCAGCCCGTCGCCGGGAACGCAAAATCGGGCGTTACCGTCGCGACGACGTAGCAATCAATATCTTTCGCTTTAAGGGACGCGCGCGAAAGCGCATCTTTGGCTGCGTTAATTGCGAGATCGCTGGTCGCCTCATCCGCAGCCGAGATATGACGCCGCTTCATACCGGTGCGCGTCGTAATCCATTCGTCCGATGTGTCGAGGATTTTCTCGAGATCTGCGTTCGTGAGGACTTTGGCAGGAGCGTAATGTCCGACGCCTGCGATCCGTACTCCCAACCTTAGCCGCGCTTACCGGCGGCTTCGTCTTTGGGTTTGACGACTGCGCGACCGTTGTACGTCCCGCAGTTCTCGCAGGCGAAATGCGGCCGCTTGGGCTGGTGACATTGCGGGCATTCGACTGCGGTCACGTCGGAAAGCTTCCAGTTTGCCGCGCGACGGCTCCGCGTCTTCGAGCGCGGTGTCTTCCATTTAAGATTAGCCATTATTGGTATCCCCTAGTGGCGGGCACGTGCATGCGCCGTTGTTACGATTGCGCCCGCACTGCGGGCAGAGCCCCTGGCAGTCCTCCGAGCAGAGCGCACCCATGGGTAGCGCAGTGACCGTCAGTTGCCGTACGAAGTCCCCCAGATCCAGTCGTTCGCCGGTTAGTACATTGCTTAAGGAAAGTGGGTCCGCTTCCTCGCCTGGTTCGATCCGCTCATCGACGTCCAGGTGTAGCGGGATCTCGACCTCTTCCAGACAGCGGCGGCAATCCGCCACGGCCTGGACGTCGATGGTTCCCTCGATCTGGATCGCACGGCCGACCCCGTGGAGCTCTAAGACGACGTGGGCGGGAGTGACGAAGCGGAGGTCGTCAAAAGCCGGCACGTCGATCTTGGAGTCGACGGTAATCGTTCGACCGCCGGGCCCAAGCAGGGGACCGACCTCGATCGTGTTTTCCTTATTAACCGCGGAACCCATAGACAAAAGACCAAAAAGACGCCTTATCGTATGCGGCGGGGGGCGTCCTTGTCAACGAGACCTCTTGCCGCGGCCGTCCCCGTCGTGAACGAGGGGCATGAGCTTCAATATACTGGGTGCCCTCGGGGGTGCGGCTCAGGGGTTCGCCCTGGGCGGACCGGGCGGCGCAATCGCCGGTGCCGTCGGCGGAGGCGTCCTGGGCAGTGGCGACCCTATCTCGACGACCGGCAACCTCGGCAACGGCTTGCTCTCTGGTTGGGAGAGCAACGTCCTGGGTCAGCAAGACATGATGAACGAGCAGATGGCCTACTTCCAACTGAGCGTCCAGAAGCAATCCAACCAATTCGACATGATGACCGACGAGAAATCGGAGCTGCAACGCGAGTCCAACACCTTGCGCGAGGTCTCGATGGAGCAGCGCAAGGCAGACATCGGGATCATGAAAGAGTTCATCCGATCGATCGGCTAATGCGCGCGACGCCCGTCGCGCCGCCCGTTCCGCCGGCGACCCCAAACGCCGCGACGCCGCTGCCACGCCGCACGACGCCCCGTGCGCGCAACGCCGACGGCGTCGATCAGAACGGAAATGCTGCGCAGCAAAGCGAGATTCAACTGGCGCTCGCCGCACAAGCTGCACGCTTCGATGCGATGATGAAAGTCCTGGCTGAACAGCAACGTGAGATCAATGCGATCATCGATCTCGGCATGGCGCAAACGAAGCGCGACGATCAGCTCATGAACGAGTGGATTCGGCTGATCTGAGCAGCATCTCACGGACGGCTGCAATCGCGCGCGCCTGATACGGAACACGATATGCCAGGTCCGGATTTGTTTCGCGCGACGGAACAACCATCGTCGCATTCGCTTCGAAGAGCAACACGTGCCCATGCGGGTCGATTCCGAAATCGATCCCTACGTACTCGAGCGCTAAGCGCCGGACGAGCTCGCGCAGCGCCGCCATTGCACGCGCGCCGATCGTGGTTTCCATGTCGCTCAAGAAGCGTTGTTCCTCACTGCGGAGCTCTGCATCCAGCGCCATGTCCGATGTGAAGTAGTGCACCTTCCAGTCGGATGCGATTGCGAGATGCAATGGGAACAACTCGCCCCCGACGGCGATCGCGCGATATTTTCGATACTTTCCATCCGAGCCGCGTGCATCGAGAAACTCAATCGCAATAACGTCCTCGCCCGGTAAAGCCGAGAGCGCCGAGGACAGCTCTTCTTCACTCTGGACTCGCCAGAAATACATTCCGGTATGAAAGCCCGGTGCCCGGATGAGAAACGGGAATGCCAGCGGCGGAACTGTGGCAATCTCGCGCTTTGTGATGCCGAGCGTTTCCGGCGCGACGAGATTTGCGATTCCCCGTGCGAGCTCGCTCACGCCGGAGCGCCCAGTCCTTTGCACGTGCTGTGGTGTGTTGATAATAGGCGCTGAAGCACGGCCGACGAGCCTCGCCGCACGCGCCAGCCCATCGATGCACCGATCCGCATCGCCGATCGCATTGAAGACAAGATTCGCTTTCGGCAACTGCGCTTCGCGATAGTACTCGACGAAGATGCGCGTCGTCGCAAACGTGCGGTCATCGAGAAACTCATCCGTCGCGACGTTGCCCCCGAGCGCAGAAACCAAGAGCACCGCCGCGATCGGTGCTTCCGTCCCACGATACGGCAGCGCCGCAACCGCGCGGTCCGCAAAGCCCGCGATGCGATGCGATGCGGCGGCTTGCTCGTCGCCGAGCCGCGAAAGGACGTAGCTCATCCCTTGATGCGCTTCCGGTTGCGTGGCGTCAAGCTCCAGAGCGCGTTCGAAATTCTTGCGCGCGAGTTCGAGCTCATTCGTATCCAGGTACGTATTGCCCAGATTGACGCGCACGATGGGACTCTCGCGCGTTTTCGCAGCCTCGAGATACGAAAGGCGAGCTGCGCTCCTATAACCGCTGCGGTTCAGGAGATTTCCGAGCGCGACTAACGCGTCGAAATGCGCGCCGTCGTTCTCGATCACTTTGATATATGCTGCCTGGGCTTCGGCGTCGCGTCCTTGTGCTTCGAGCTCGAGCGCTCGCGCAAAGAGCTCCGCGACCGAATCAGGCTCCGCCGTGCGCGATTTCCTCGATCTTGCGGGCGCCGATCCCGAGCGAATCGGCGGCGGTGCGAATGTCGGCCCAGGTCTTCCCGTCGATTGGGACGCCCTCGGCCATCCGCTTCTTGCGCGTATTGCGCTCCGGTTCACCCGCCATCAATACCGGCGCATTCGGATCTGCCGGCGGCGAGGCTTTGACGAAATCGAGGAATGCCTGCATCTCGGTTTGGAATGTTTCGAGACTTCCGAACCGCTGCGGATCGAAAACGATCGCGAACATTCCGTTTTTGATGCCGACGTTGCGGTCGTTCTCCGGCTGATAGGTCAGATTGCCGGTGAGCGCGCCGCCGAGCAGTTCGGCAACGACGGCCAAACCGAAGCCCTTGTGCAAGCCAAAGGGCAAGATGGCGCCTTTCGATCTATCCGGCCACAGTACACCGGGATCCGTCGTCGGTTGCCCATGTTCGTCGATGAGCATTCCCGGAGCGACTTGCTTGCCGGAATTGTAGGCGACGCGCACCTTGCCCATCGCAACCGTGCTCGTCGCGAAATCGAGGACGAACGGTGTCTCCGGATTCTTGCCGGGGATCGCGATGCAAATCGGATTCGTCGAAAAGCGTCCGTCCGTGCCGCCGAAGGCCGCGACGAACGGATGCCCGCTCAGCGCGTTGACGAACAGCATCGCGATCATGCCGGCGTCCGCCGCCTGTTCACCGTAGCTCCCGACGCGCGCAATATGCTGCACGTCGCGCAACGCAACGATCCCGACGCCGTTCTTGCGCGCCCGCTCGATCGCCCAGTCCATGACTTCGCGCGCGATCTTTTGACCGTAGCCCATCTCGCCGCTGAAGACTGCGATCGCGCCGTCTTCGCTCAGCATTTTGGCGTGCTGATTTGCTTTCAGCTTGCCGTCGTGAAAGTTCTGGACGTAGAGCGGCAACATGCCGACGCCATGACTATCATGGCCGCGGAGGTTCGCTTCGACCAAATGATCGGCGACAATCGTCGCCTCGGCATCGTCGCTTCCGGTCGCCTTCACGATCGCGCGCGCTACGTCGCGCAGGTGCTTGTGATGGACGACAACCGAGCTAATGGTACTCACGTTAAGAGATCTCCTCGGTAGGACGTATTACTTAATTTTTACGTTTCATTATGCTTAGTGAAACCCTTTAGCTCATTAGCAACGCGCTGCGATACAATTTCACGCTGATGTTGAAATGTTTCCGAAAGATTTCGGAGCTTTTCAATTAGTGCAGTGTCAGAATTAATGACTGATCCACCAGCGAAAGGCGGCTGCGGATCATATTCCATCGAAAGTTGAACAAGCTTTGCTCTTTCTTCCCCAAAAATGCGGGAAACCAAAGTAAGGGCAAAATCAATTCCCGATGTTACCCCAGCTCCAGTTATACGATTGCGATCGATAACAACTCGTTCGGCAACAGGTTCGACGTCGAAATAGGCAAGCTGTGAAATTGACATCCAATGACTTGTAGCTCTGTAGCCGGTCAGAAGGCCGGCAGCAGCAAGAACGAGTGATCCTGTACAAACGGACGTGATATACGTGGCTGAAGAGGCTTGTTTTCGCAGAAAATCAAGCGTCTCTACGTCCTCCATCAAAGCTAACTGACCCGGGCCGCCAGGCACGAAAAGAATATCGGCCATTGGACAGTTTGAAAATGTTGCCGATGGAGTTATCTTTAAGCCGCTTCCATCAGTTACGGGATCCGACGTTTTCCAAGCTAAAGCAATCTTAAATTCTTTGAAGCGGGCAAAGACCTCGAATGGCCCCGTCAAATCGAGTTGCGTCATATTTGGAAAGATAAGCATTACGACTTGCATAGACGTTGCCTTTGATACGTAAGCACTAAAGACGCGCCCTCCGGGGCGTTCTTTGCGCAACCACAGAAATGGGTTGCCATGCGCAAGTGCCGCGTGTTGAGAGCGGACATACATGCGCCGGAGGCGCGATGCTCGTGCCGCAAGCGGCGCCCTTCCTGAGCAAATATAGTGCCCAGATTCAGGGATCGATGGTGGGCCATCCTGGGGTCGAACCAGGGACCTCATGCTTATCAAGCATGCGCTCTAACCAGCTGAGCTAATGGCCCTCGTTTGTCGGCGGCTTATCGTAAATTGCAGCCGACATCGATGTCAACGGGTCAGAGCGGAGGTCCTGCTCCGCAGGCTCGATAATACGACGACGCCGCGCGCGGGGATGTAGCTCAGTTGGTAGAGCACCTGCTTTGCAAGCAGGGGGTCAGGAGTTCGAATCTCCTCATCTCCACCACGCCGAATTTGGGGGCATAGCTCAGTTGGTAGAGCATCACGCTGGCAGCGTGAGGGTCAGGAGTTCGAGTCTCCTTGCCTCCACCAAAGCCTTTTCGGCAGTAAAGCAAGCAAGCGATCACAAATACGTGTCTCAGCTCGCTTGCCTGAATGGCCGATTCCATGGGAAGATGAGGTTGGGTTTGTCCGCTTCCAGGGAGGCTTCCAGTGGCCGGTATTAGTGGTATAGGTAGCAGCCTTAACTCGCTCTATAGCAATCAGCTCAATCTACTCCAGTCGGCCAATCAGCTTTCGTCCGGCAATCGAATAACAACAGCCGCCGTCGATCCCTCGGGACTCGCGATCTACAACGCGCTCGAGTCTCAGGCGTCCGGATTCGATCAAGGCTCGCTCAACGCCCAAGATGCGCTGAACGCCACGAATGTCGCCGAAGGCGGCGCGCAATCGATCACCGGCATCCTCGGAAGCCTCAACACGGAATCGGTCGAAGCTTCGAACGGTCTTCTGTCGTCAAGCGATTCGGCAGCGTTGCAAGCTCAAGCGACGCAGCAAATTCAGCAGATCAACACGATCGCGCAGAACACGACTTTCAATGGCGTTCAGCTCCTCACAGGGCAGTTCTCGGGCGGACAAGCCGCAACGCCGGCCAGCTCGGCGGTCACAAACAACGACATTCTCCTGAGCAGCGGCAGTAACGTCGTCAGCACGACTGCCGGCATCACCACGCCGGCAACGACGCCTGGCGAATCGATTCAAATTTCGGTCAGCGGCGGATCGGCCCAAGTCAATCTCGTCGATAACGCGACGGGCAACGTCACGAACGTCGGCTCCTTTGCGTCCGGATCGAGCGTTACGGCTGGCGGCGTCTCGTTTACGCTCGGCAACTTCAGCACGAGCGATACGGGCAACGCGACTATCGCGGTTACGGGCTCGCAAGGTTTCTCCGCAGGCACTCCGCTGACGGTTCAAACGGGCGCGAGCGCAGGCGCAACGACGTCGCTAAACTTCTCAGATCTGACGTCGTCGTCACTCGGCGTTTCGAATCTCAACTTCGGCACGACCGCAAACGCTGAAGACAGCATTGGTGTCATCGGCACCGCGCTCAACTCGGTGCTTTCGGCGCAAGCCCAGCTGGGCGCGCAAGCAACGTCGCTGCAAAATCAAATCAACTCGAACAACATCGCCTCGACAAATCTGACAGCGTCGGCATCGGCGATCGGCGACACGAACATTCCGAGCACGACGAGCGCCTTCAACCACAGCGCCGAACAGAATCTCTTGACGCTCGACGTCCTTCGCAATGCGAACGACAGCGGGGGCTTCCTGACCAGTCTTCTCAACTCGGCCGCCTAGCCTAAGCTACTCGCCCGCCGGATAAGGTATAATAGCCAGCGAGCTTCGCGGAGCTCGCCGGATCATCGCGCGCGCCAAGCGGTGCGTGAGGAAAGTCCGGGCTCCTATGGGCAAGGGTGCAGGATAACGTCCTGTCGAGGCGACTCGAAGGAAAGTGCCACAGAAACATACCGCCGGGTAACCGGCAAGGGTGAAATCGTGAGGTAAGAGCTCACGGAGCACCACGGAGACGTGGGCTCGGGTAAACCCCACCTGGAGCAAGATCGCTCGAATACCCCTTCGGGGGCGGCGCCCAGCCGCACGAGCTACATCGCACCGAGCTCACCGGTAACGGTGACCCCAGAGAGATGATGATCCCCGGCTTCGCCGGGACAGAATCCGGCTTACAGGCGGACTCCGCGTATCTCGAAACCGAGGAACAGCCGCAAGCGTCTTAAGGCAAGAGACTTTCCGCGCGTGTATGAGGTGACTGGTGCCTGACCAATTCTCTAAAGATCTGACCGTCGAGCAAGCATTCAAAGTTCATGCAGGCGCTCGCCGTGTCTTCGCCCGCTTTCACTTGGGCGGTTGCTCGAACTGCGCGATCAGCGAGCACGAAACGGTCGAACAGGTTAGCCAGGGCTACGGGATCCCGCTCGATATGTTGATGTCGGAGCTCAACAAGCTCTTTGACGCGCCCGAGCTCTCGGTTGGCGACACCGTGCGTCTTCCGGACGAGATTCGCAACAAGATTCCACAGCTTGCGAACGTCCCGGATACCGGCGAGGTCAAAGATGTTGCGGCCGGCGCTTATACTGTTGAATTCGGCGACGTGCGGCTCCAGGGGCTGGCTGACGACTTCATCAAGGTCGAGCCTCAAGCCGTATAGAGCGGACCTCTAGTCCAGGGGTTTGCGGTCGACGAATGCCTCGTCGGTACCGTGCCAGTGGCCAATCTCCGGTTCGCCGGCTTTCCAACAAAGATAGATCGGCCGGCCGTCGCGCAGCGCGGGAAAATCGAGGAGGCCAAGATCGAGATCTTTCACGACGCAGCCAAACTCTTCGATGCGATTGATCAAGCGCACGATTTCCGCTTTGAGCTCAGTGAATTTGCGCGAGCGTGACGAGGTTCCGCGACGTAACGCAGGATCGTTCTCGAGCAATCGAATTGCGAGCTCGCGACGCTTTGCCCACAGCTCTTCAATGAGCGGCGAAACCGCAGGGATCAGTGAGTTCGCCTTCTCAGCTGAGAACAGTTTCATCCTGGAGACACTCCTTCGGTGAGCGTTCGCCGCTTAGTCATCGTAACGGGGTTGTCTGGTGCAGGCAAGAGTCAGGCATTGGCCGCGTTCGAGGATTTGGGCTTCTACTGCCTCGATAACTTACCACCCACGTTACTTCCCCAGATTGTGACGCTTGCTGCCGCCTCGGGATACGACCGGCTTGCGATCGCACCGGACGTTAGGACTGCCGGCCCCTTTGGTGATCTTTCCACAAGCATCGCCTCAGCCTCCACGAATGGTGCGTCCCCGGAAATATTGTTCCTGGATGCCACCGAAGAGGCGCTCGTGCGGCGCTTCAGCGAGACGCGCCGGAAGCATCCCGTCGCGCGCGAACGGCTGACCGAAGCAATTGCATCCGAACGCACGGCGCTTGCCCCGGTTCGTGACCGCGCTGCACGTGTCTGGGATACGAGCGCTATGAGCGCGATACAGTTACGACGTCGCATCGCAGAGACGTACGCGCAGCAAGCGGGCGAACTGGTGCTGCACGTTACGCTTGTTTCGTTCGGATACAAGTATGGCTTGCCACTCGATGCCGACATGGTTTTCGACGTTCGCTTCTTACCGAATCCGTACTACGTCGAGCAGTTGCGGGAACTCACTGGCCTCGACAAACCCGTCGGCGACTATCTCGAGCGTTTACCCGAGACGCGGACCTTTTTAGAGCACGCCGAAACGTTGCTCAACTTCCTGATTCCAAGATTTATCCAGGAGGGGAAAACACAGCTGACGCTCGCGATTGGGTGCACCGGTGGCCGTCATCGCTCCGTTTATCTTGCTGAGCGCCTCCGCCAATATCTGGAGAAAAATCCGCAGCTCAGCGTCGAGCTCGCAACTCGGGATATACGACGATAATGTTGTTTAGGGCCCCCTCGTGATCGCGCAGCGGGCAAAGCAGGTCGCGCGTTGGTTCTATCCGGGGCTCGGCGTTAAACGCTGGCTCGTGATGGCAATCCTCGGCGGGATCGTGTTCGCCAACGGCCTAGATCGTTGGTTAACGGCCGAAGGCGCGCACTTCGAGATCAACACGTGGGTCGACGAGACGCTGGACGGATACATTCCGCTCGCGTGGCTGCAGTGGATCTTCATGGCCGGCGGCGCGATACTCGTCGCCGTCGGAATGCGTCAGTGGATGCACTCGATCGTCGACGCGCTCACGCCGGATCGCAAGGATCGCATCGTCGATGCGCTGTTCGCATCGCGCTTGCGCGCTGGATACCGTATTGTCGCCGTCGGCGGCGGCACCGGTCTCTCGACGCTCCTGCGCGGACTCAAACGTTACACGCACAACCTGACAGCAGTCGTCACCGTCAGCGATGACGGTGGCAGCTCCGGCCGATTGCAAAAAGAGCTCGGAATTCTTCCCCCCGGCGATTTGCGCAACTGTCTCGTCGCGCTCGCCGACGACGAAGCGCTCGTCACCGATCTTTTTCAATACCGCTTTCACGAGGGCGAAGGTCTAACGGGACATTCGTTCGGCAATCTGTTCCTCGCCGCGATGACCGGGGTTACCGGCAACTTCGATACGGCGGTGAAAGAATCGAGCCGCGTCTTGAACATAAAAGGACGCGTGCTCCCCGCGACGCTTGCAGTTACGTGGCTCCGTGCAACGATGGAAGACGGCACGATCGTCGAGGGCGAGAGTGCGATCACGAGCGCGCACAAGAAGATTAAGTCGATTACACTCGAGCCCGAGCACTCGGCACCCCTGGGCGAAGTGATCGATGCCATCCGCACCGCGGATGCAATCGTACTCGGTCCCGGCTCGCTGTACACGTCGATCTTGCCGAATCTGCTCGTCGAACGCATCTCTCGTGAAATCGAAAGCGCGAACGCCGTCAAGGTTTACGTGACGAACGTGATGACGCAGCCGGGCGAGACCGACGAATTCAAAGCCTCACGGCATCTCGAGGTTCTTCTCAAGCTCGCAGGCGCAAAAGTTTGCGATTACGTGATCGTTAACAGCCAGCCGCCGGGCCGTTTACGCGACGTCTATGCCGAGGAAGGCCAAATCTGGGTCGAGCCGGACGTCGAAGCGATTAAGAAACTCGGCGTGCGCCCCGTTCTGGCCGATGTCATCGGTGAAACGACGAACGTGCGCCACGACCCCGATCGTCTCGCCGAAGTCGTCATCGATCTCATCGCAGAAGCTATCGCTGACCGCGCGACGTTCGTCAAGCGCACCCCTCCGGCGCCGACGGTCGCTCCGCCCGCAGCCTCAGTCTAGAGAAAGCGTTCGCGCGATACGCGCAGCTGCAGCTTCGATCAGTGCCACCGCGTTGCGCATCGCGTCTTCGAGCGGCATCGGTTCGGTAACGACCGGTTCGCAAACGATCCCGTGCGCAGCCAGAGCAGCCTCAACGCTCGTGTCGATGCGCCCACCGAGCGCGATGACGGGGACGTTCGCTTGCGCGGCGTAGCGCGCGACGCCGAACACCGTTTTACCGCGCAGGGTCTGCCCGTCTATCGAACCCTCGCCGGTTACGCATAACGATGCGCCGCTAAGCGCTTGCGGAAGGCCGCAAAGCTCGGCAACGATGTCGACGCCCGGACGTAACTGCGCCCCGAGCGCCAAGAGCGCGAAGCCGACTCCGCCCGCTGCACCGGCTCCCGGGACATCGCGCACGTCGCGACCGAGTGCGCGCGCCATCGCGTCGGCGGTTTGCGCGAGCGCGGCGTCCAACTTCGGAATGTCTTGCGGCTTGGCGCCTTTCTGCGGACCGAAAATCGCAGAGGCACCGTTTGGACCGCACAGCGGGTTGTCGACGTCCGAAGCGACCAGCAGATGTGTTTTCGCGAGGCGCGTATCCAGACCGGAGAGATCGATACTCTCGATGCCATGAAGTGCATCGATTGGTTGCGTTGTCGCGCCGAGTGCGCGCAAGAGTCCGATTCCCGCATCATTGTTCGCACTGCCGCCGATCCCGATGACGATTGCTTTCGCGCCCGCGTCGAGCGCCGCGCGAATCAACTCACCCGTGCCACGCGAGTCGGCGCGCCACGGATCACGTTCCCGCGGCGTCTCCAGGACGAGACCGCTGGCGCTCGCGAGCTCGACGATGGCGCGTTCGCCGTCGAGTGCGAACTTCGCGGTAATCTGCCGTCCGAGCGGATCGTGGACGATCGCCGTGCATTCGCGCGCGCCGGAATCCAAAAACAGTTCGACGGTTCCGTCACCACCGTCCGCCATTGGCCGCGCGACGAGATCGCTGCCCGGAGAGATCGAAGCGATTCCACGCGCAACGGCATTCGCGACCTCGTGCGCGCTCGCCGAGCCTTTGAATTTGTCCGGCGCGATAACGACGCGCCGCAAGGGACCGCTAGTGATAGAGCGTGGCGTTTAGCGTGAAGTGATCGCCGGCTGCGACCGTCCCTTGATCCTGATGATCTTGAAAACCACCTGCGGTCTCCACGGCAGTATACGGCCCGACCGGGACGTTCGCGATCGTGTAGCTCCCGTCGGATCCGGTCGTTGCGGTTAGGACCGAGTCGATCGTTACGAGCGCGCCCGAAATCGGTTGCCCCGTCGTGCCGTCGGTGACGACGCCCATGATCGTTGCATAATTTTGCTGGGGCGGGACCGCGTTATTACACGACGTCAGCACCGCGATCGCCATAAGGGTGAGGACGTGACGCGCCCTAGGCAGGTACGACGCCCTCTTCTGCATCCTGGCGGTCGAGATTTGCAATCTTCTCATCAAGCAACCAACGGTTCGCGGCTTCACGCCGTTCTTCCGGGACGCGTGCTTGCAACCACGTCAGAATTTCCTCGTCGGTGTCGCGCGTCGCGATCGCCGCGTCAAACGCGTTCGACGTGATCCCCCATCGGTCGAATACGCCGCGATCCATTGGGCACGGGTAAATGTAATCGTGAATTGTGCCGTCTCGCGCCGCGCGTCCCTTATCAAAGACGCGTGCTAACCAGAGGTAGTCGCCTATTGAATCACGGCCACGGCGTGGAAAAACTGTCCCGCTGCGAAAATCGGTCGGCATCGAAATCCCTTCTCGTCCGGTAGTGCATCTCAAAACGCAGGCTGGTCTCCCTCGGTTGCGGAAGCCGCGAGAACCATGTCTGCTGTGAAGTCGCAGACCCCTCCACCGGTTCTTCCCCAGCACCGCTACTACGAAAACGCGCTCGAGGCTGTCGGCCGGACGCCGCTCGTTCGGCTCAATAAGGTGATGGACGGCGCGCCATGCCTGGTCCTCGCCAAAGTCGAGTATATGAACCCAGGCGGGAGCGTGAAAGACCGGCCGGCGGTTGCGATGCTCGAGGATGCCGAGCGCAGCGGCGTGCTTCGTCCTGGTGCAACGATCATCGAAGCGACGAGCGGAAACACGGGGACGGGTCTTGCAATGGCCGCGGCGATTCGCGGTTATCGATGCATACTCGTCATGCCCGACAAGATGTCGAAAGAAAAGATCGATCTCTTGCGCGCCTACGGCGCCGAAGTCGTCGTGACGCCGACGAACGTGCCGAACGATTCGCCCGAATCATATTATTCGGTTGCAAGCCGGCTTGCGAGTGATATTGCCGGCGCGTTCATCCCGGATCAATGGCACAATCACATGAATCCGGATGCACATTTCAAATCAACCGGACCGGAAATTTGGGAGCAGACCGAAGGACGCATCACGCACTTTGTCTGCGGTATGGGAACCGGTGGGACGATTTCCGGAACGGCGCGGTTTCTGAAGGAACAGAACCCGAAAATCGTCGTCACCGGTGCTGACCCCGAAGGTTCGATCTATTCCGGCGACACGCCGAAATCGTACAAAGTCGAGGGGATCGGGATGTCCTACCTTCCCCAAACCGTCGACATGCGTGTGATTGACAAGATTCTTCGGGTCTCCGATAAGGAATCGTTTCTGATGGCGCGCCGCATCGCGCGCGAAGAGGGTTTGCTCGTCGGCGGGTCATCCGGTACTGCAGTCGCCGCCGCATCGCGCGTTGCGCGCGAGCTGGCGGCGGACGATGTGCTCGTCGTGATCATGCCGGATTCCGGTCGCGGCTATATGTCGAAGATTTTCAACGACGAGTGGATGATCGCGAACGGCTTTCTCGAGGACCAACGCGCCAAAGTGACGGTCGGCGACGTGTTACGGAGTAAGCGGCCATTACCGCCGATGATCGCAATCGGAGAGGACGACGTCGTCAAGCACGCGCTCGATCTTCTGCGCACGCACGAGATCTCGCAAATGCCCGTCATGCGCGGGGACACCGTCGTCGGCAGCGTGAACGACGTCGCCGTCATGCAGGCCGTCTTCGATCACTCCGATTTGATTCACAAACCGATCAAAGAAGTAATGGGTCGGCCGTTCCCGACGCTCGACATCGGTGCCGAGGTCGATCACGCGTATAAGCTCTTGACCCTTGCAAATTCAGCGATCGTTGTCAGCGAACACGACAAGCCGATCGGCATCATCGCCCGTCAGGACATCATCAGCTTCTTGAGCGCGACGTCTTAGCGTTCGTCTCGGACGCGCCGGGATTTCAGATCGGTTCGCGCCAGCGACTCGGGATCGCAGAATTCAATCGTCGGACGAATGCCGACTTTCGCGCGCACGGCGGCGGAGAGCTGCTCGGCGTAGCCTTCGGAAACGCTCCCGGCGTGCTCGAGCCGCACAGTCAGCTCGTCCATGTGCCGTTCCTTTCGCACGACGATCTCGAACTCACCGGATAGCTCGCCGACGAATCCGCGGATCGCTTCTTCGATCGCGCTTGGATAAACGTTTTCACCGCGAATGACGAGCATGTCGTCAATGCGTCCGATTATGCCGTGGGGAAAGCGCGGATAGGTGCGGCCGCAGGGACACGCTGCATCCGTCCACTCCGCAAAATCGCCGGAGACGAGGCGAATCATCGGCTGACACTCGCGATCGAGTGACGTATAAACCGGCGTTCCACGTCCGCCGAACGGAACACTGCGCCAGGTCGCGGGATCGAGGAGCTCCGTGTAGACGATGTCTTGCCAGAGATGCATGCCCGTGCGCTCGCTGCACTCGCACAGATTCAGCCAGGGCGTCATCTCCCCCATGCTGCCGCTATCGATGCAGATCGCGCCGAATGTCTCTTCGATCAGATTCTTTGTCGCGGGAATCCCGGCGCCCGGTTCGCCGGAGAAAAACATGATGCGAAAGCCGAGCTTGCGCGGATCGAATCCGATCGTCCGTGCCGTTTCAGCAAGACGCAACGCGTACGACGGCGTTCCGTAAAACGCAGTCGGCTGCATTTGATCGATCCAGCTCAGCGCCTGTTGCGTTTGCCCTTTGACGCCTGCACCGAACGGAAAGACGCTCGCGCCGAGCCGCTCGGCACCCATGAGCGCCCCCCACGATCCAACGTACAGCGAAAGAATCGAGCCGACGAAAACACAATCATTCGGACGCAAGCCGAAGCTCCACATGATCCGCGCATGATCCTCTGCGATCGCATCCATGTCGCGTCGAGTCCACGCGAACGCCGTCGGACGTCCGCTCGTACCCGACGTCCCGTGAATGCGCTTGACGTCGGCAACATCGACGCACAGGTACGAACCGAACGGCGGGTTCCCGGCTTGATCGGCACGCAAATCAGCCTTCGTAATCGTAGGCACGCGCGCGAAATCGATCAGGGTGCGAATGTCGCCCGGTTCGATGCCCGCTGTGGACCAATGCTTGCGATAGAATGGCGAGCGTTCGTACGCCCACGCCATCGTCTTTTGAATTTTTTCCAGAACGAGCGCGTCGCGTTCTTCGGACGATAAGGTCTCGAGACGCTCGTCCCAATACTTCGAATTAGGCGCTGCGGCGATCATCGGTGCCCCGTTCTTGCACCAAGCGATTGATGCCGTCGATCAAATCCTGCGTGGTTGCATCGGCGTCGAAGATGTCGGCGACGCCGAGTTCGCGCAACTTAGGGCGATCTTCTTCTTGAATCACGCCGCCGGCGACAACAATCACGTCGTCCATGCCGCGCTCTTCCATTAATGAGAACACACGTGGGAAGATTGTCATGTGTGCTCCCGAAAGGATGCTGATCCCGACGACGTCGACGTCCTCTTGCAGCGCTGCGGTCACGATCATCTCGGGCGTCTGGTGTAGCCCGGTGTAAACGACTTCCATTCCGGCGTCGCGCAGCGCACGCGCGACGATTTTTGCGCCGCGATCGTGTCCGTCGAGGCCGGGTTTCGCAACGAGCACTTTGATCGGCATCAGAAAATGGGCGTCTCCGTGTAGGTTCCGAAGATCGGGCGAAGAGCGTTGACGATCTCGCCGCCGGTCGCACGGACGCGCACCGCTTCGAGGGTCGCCGGCATGAGGTTCTGATCGGACTTGGCAACCCGCACCAGCTCTGCCAACGCATTCTCGACCTTGGCGCCGTCGCGGCGCTTCTTGACCGTCGCAAGGCGGTCGAGCTGTCGATTGGAGGCGCCCTCATCGACGTGATGCAGCTCGACCTTCGGATTGGCGCTGTCGTCGCGGTATTTCGAAACGCCGACGAATTGGAACTCGCCACGTTCCTTGCGCTTGTGGAACTCAAAGGCCGCGTCGGCAATCTCGGCCTGGAAGTAGTTGTCCTCGATGCAGCGGACGACACCGCCGCGCTGGTCGATTTCCGCGAAGTACGTGAAGACGTCGCGCTCGATATCGGAGGTCATCTTCTCGATCGCATATGAGCCCGCCAGCGGATCGATCGTATTAGCAACACCGGTCTCTTCGGCAATGATCTGCTGCGTGCGCAAAGCGATCTTCATCGCTGCCTCGCTCGGGATCGCGATCGCTTCATCGTAGCCATTCGTGTGCAACGACTGCGCGCCGCCGCAGATTGCGGCGAGCGCTTCGATCGCGGTCCGGGCGATGTTGTTGAGCGGCTCACGCGCCGTGCACGACGCGCCCGCCGTCTGGCAGTGGAAACGCAGGCGCATTGACTCGGCCTTCTTCGCGCCGAATCGATCCTTCATGACGCGTGCCCAGATGCGCCGTGCCGCGCGGAATTTGGCGACCTCTTCCAAGAAGTCGATCTGCGAGACGAAATAAAACGAGAGCCGCGGCGCGAACTCATCGACGTCGATACCGAGCTTGCGGACTTCTTCGACGTACGCAATCCCGGCTCCGAGCGTGAACGCGACCTCTTGGACTGCCGTCGAGCCCGCCTCGCGCGTGTGGTAGCCGCTGACGTTGACCGGATTGTAGCGCGGCAGATGCTGCGCTGAGAAGACGATCGAATCGCGGACGATACGCATCGCTTGACGCGGCGGATAAATCCATTCCTTTTGCGCGATGTATTCTTTGATAATGTCGTTTTGGACGGTACCCGAGAGTTTCTTCCAGTCGAAGCCACGCTCTTCGGCAACGACGAGATACATCGCGAGCAAAACCCAGGCGGTTGGATTGATCGTCATCGAGACGGAGATCTTCTCGAGATCGATGTCTCGATAGAGATCGTGCATGTCGTCGACCGTATCGACGGCGACGCCTTCGCGTCCGACTTCACCTTCGCTTCGCTCGTCGTCGCTGTCGTAACCCATCAGGGTCGGCATGTCGAAATCCGTCGAGATTCCGGTCTGACCTTGCGAGATCAGATACTTGAAGCGACCGTTCGTATCATCGGCGGTTCCGAATCCGGCGATTTGACGCATCGTCCACGGTTGCGCGCGATACATCGTCGGATAAGGCCCGCGCGCGTAAGGGAACTGTCCGGGGAATCCGAGATCGGCGAGATAGTCGAGATTCTCGACGTGCGCCGGCGTGTAGATACGCTCGATCGGCGTACCGCTGATCGTCCGAAACTCCGCGCGCCGCTCGGCGCGCCGTTCCATGAACGGTAGGAGCGACATTTGCTCCCAATCTTGCTGCGCTTCGCGAATCTCTTCGGCGCTGGCCGCTTTCTCGCGCAATTGCATGTCGTCACCTCGTCCGGCGAGAAGCATAGTATATCATGCGATTCTCGACGCGAGCCATTCATACGGGCCAGGACGCCGACCCTGCAACGGGGGCGACGATCGTCCCGATTTACCAAACCTCGACCTATACGCAAACGGCCGTTGGCGAGCACAAGGGATTCGACTACAGTCGCACCGTTAATCCGACACGCGTCGCCCTCGAACAGCAGCTTGCATCGCTCGAGGACGCACAGTTTTGCAGCGCGTTTGCGAGCGGGATGGCAGCCGCGGCTGCGACGCTGAACCTTCTCTCTGCCGGCGATCATGTAGTCGTCACCGATGATTTGTACGGCGGAACCTATCGCCTGTTCTCGCGCGTGCTCGCCCGCTACGGACTCGAGTTCAGCTACGTCGACATGACCGATATGGCGGCGGTCAAGAGCGCGCTGCGTCCGAATACGCGGATGCTATGGCTCGAGACGCCGACGAATCCGCTGCTGAAGCTGATCGACATCGCCGCCGTCGCTGCGCTAAAGGCGCCACATCAGATCGTCGCCGTCGACAACACGTTCGCAACGCCGTATCTGCAGTCGCCGCTCGCACTCGGCGCCGACGTCGTCGTGCACTCGACGACGAAATACATCGGCGGCCACAGTGACGTCATCGGCGGAGCAACGATGACAAACTCACCGCAGATTGCCGAGACAATCAAATTCCATCAGAACGCCGTCGGAGGCGTCCCGGGCCCGATGGATGCATATCTCGTCATGCGCGGCGCCAAGACGCTTGCCGTCCGCATGCGCGAGCACGAAAAGAATGCGCGCATCATCGCTGAGTTTCTCAGCAAGCACGGCGAAGTCGAGCGCGTCTATTATCCGGGGCTCGAAACGCACCCGCAGCATCAACTGGCAATGCGTCAGATGCGTGGCTTCGGTGGCATGCTGAGCTTCGTGCTGCGCGGTCCCGAAGTGCGTGCGCATGAGTTCGTACGAAGCCTCAAGCTGTTTAGTCTCGCCGAGAGCCTCGGTGGCGTCGAATCGCTCATATCGATTCCCGCACGCATGACGCACGGCTCGATTCCTAAAGAAGATCGCGAGCGTCGCGGCGTTACGGACGGACTCGTGCGCCTCTCGGTCGGAATCGAAGATGCGGATGACTTAGTCGAGGATCTCGCGACTGCGCTCTCGGCTTCACGGGCGGCTGCACTGACCTGATCCGCGGGGTCGGTCTCTCCGCCGCGATCGCTACCAATGCGATCGCAATGATCGGGATCGGGCCGCTGATCACGATTCCGCTCGTGCTCGCGGCGCTGCACGGCCCGCTCTCGCTTGCGGCGTGGATATTGGGCGCACTCGTCGCGATCTGCGACGGTCTCGTGTGGGCCGAGCTTGGCGCCGCGCTCCCGCGCTCCGGCGGACTGTACGCGTTTTTTCTCGAGCTCTTCGGCCCGCGCAGCGGACGGCTCTTGGCTTTTCTCTTTGTCTGGCAGTTCGTGATCACGACGCCGTTTCTGCTGGCGAGCGGTTACATCGGCTTTTCGCAGTACGCAACCTATATGTTCCCGGCTCTACGGGGCAACGAGCTCGCGCAACACGCCCTTGCAGTTGGAATCGGCGCAGTCACGATCGTTCTGCTCGCGCGCGTCATCAACCGTGTCGCATTGATCTCGCTTCTTCTTTTCAGCATTGCGACGCTGACGCTTGTCGCGGTGACGCTCGCTGCCTGGGTTCGCTTCGATCCGCACCTTGCGTTTACGGCCGCACCACAGTCGCACGCCTTTTGGCCATTCGTCGCAGGGCTCGGCAGCGGGCTGACCGTCACGCTCTACGATTATCTTGGATACAACACGATCACCAGCATCGGCGAGGAAGTCATCTCGCCGGCTCGGACGGTTCCGCGATCAATTATTGCAGCCGTTGCAATCGTGGCGTTCCTATACCTCGCGCTTCAGACCGGGATTCTCGGATCGATACCTTGGCGGCAGCTGCTCGGTGACTCGTTCGTCGCATCAACGGTCGTCGAACGCGCGCTTGGAGGCCCATCTGCATACGCCGTTACGATCCTAATACTCATCACGGCATTCGCCTCGACGTTCGCACTTCTGCTCGCAGCTTCGCGCGTTCCGTATGCCGCCGCACGGGACGGGCTTTTTCTGCCGGCGTTTGGCCGCTTGCACGGCCACGACGCGTATCCGTATGTTTCGCTGATCGCGATCGGGACGCTGGCGCTCGTGTGTTGCTTTCTTCCACTGGACACCGTCATCGCCGTCGTTGGCGTGGGGATCGTCGTCATGGGCGGGATCGGCGCCTTCGCCTCCCTTCTCAAGCTTCGCGCGAGCGGCATCGCGCTGCCGTATAAAATGCCGTTCTTCCCGTTACCGCCGCTGGTCGCACTGGCAGCGTGGGTGTATGTGCTGGCGACCGCAGGAGTATTCCCCGTCGTCTTTACAATCGTTTCGCTCGGTTCGGCGGCGGTCGTCTATCGCGGCTCTTGGAGCTCATCGGCTAGACGCGGAAAGCCTTTAGGATAGTTTCCCTGTGGATGTTCTTTGCTGTAGCGCCGCATCCGCACCACGAGATACTCAAAGTTCTCATATACGGTCGGGCCGAATTTCTCGCGTTGAATTGCAACGACGTCCTTCAACAATCTCCACATTATCGTCGCCCCAATCGGAACGATATCGAAATAATGATCCGGTGAGATGAAACCCAGCCGAACGTACGAACCGATCTGCTCTTGAAGATCGCACAGAAAGAGCTCAGGTAATTCCCTGCGGCTGTACGTTTCTGACTGCAACTTCTCGCGATACGCAGCATCCTTCAACTTTCCAGGCAATTCGTTCTCGACGTAATCCAACGCATCGTAAAATTGGTCGCTCTTGTACATTTCGATGACGTGCATGACGCCCGCCCACTGGTTCGCTGCTTTCATATGTCGAATCTGACGGAAGGCAGCGAGCGCGGCGACCACGATGACGATCAACTGGCCGACGGTTGCAAATGCGATGATTGCCTCGTACGACAATTAGTCCCGATCCAACACTTCGGCCAAAGCCGGAAGCGAGATGTCGTAGCGGTAACCGATACGCGAATGATCGTCGTCGAACTCTTCGTGCCGAACATCGAGACCCAGATCTCGAATTTGCTGCGTCATGACGCGCGCACCGATGTCGAGGCCGTATTCGTCGCGTCGCCCGCAATCGATATAGCGTAGACGCAAGGCCGCAAGCTCCGCTCTCTTGTGCGGAATCTGTTCGGTCGGATCGAACGCAAGCCAGCGCGCCCAGACGTCGTCGCGGAATGCGCCGGTGGTCATGTCGATCGGCAGGTCGAACGCGAACGCTTTCGCAGCGGTCGGCGAATATGCGGCTGCATACGCAAGCATCTCCATTGTCGACACTTCTTCGAATTTTGGTTTCTCTTTCGCTTCGAACGCTTCCACGAACGCTGCCAGGCTCGCGTACTTCTCCAGAACTCGTCCACACGTGATCAGCGATTTCACCTGGCACATCCGAAAATATGAATCGCCGCTGTGGGATGCGAAGGCGCCGAAGTGTCCGGGATAGTTCATCGTTAGATACAGCGCACCGAAACCGCCGGTCGATTTTCCGAGAACGCCGCGGCCCTGGGGACGAGGAATCGTCCGATAATTCCCGTCGACGTACGCAAGCGTTTCGTGCACGACGTACGATGCGTAATCACCGTTGTGAATCGAGTTGACGTACTGCGAACCGCCCAGACGCGTGACCCCGTCCACAACGACCATCAGCACCGGCGGCATCTTTTTTCCCACGATCAAGCGGTCGAGTCGCTGGACGACGTTCTTCTCCCAAAGACGCGTGCCGATGACGCCGGCGAGATCCCCGGTATAGCCGTGCAGCAGATACAAAACCGGATACCGCATGGAGCCTTCGTGGTCGTAACCGGGGGGCGTGTATACGCCGAGCGGGCGATCCGAACGATCACCCAGCGGATTGTTCGCTAGCGCCTTGCTTTCGAATGGATCGAGCGTAACGATCCCCTCGATGCCCAGCAGGTCCGAGAGATCGTTGCGCGTTCGCGATATCGTGCGCATCTGCTAAAGGTGTCCGTCGCCCGCAAGACTCCCCCCTTCGGCACGCGAAAGCGTTCCTCGGGGCTGGGGGAGTGGCGGAACGGTCTACGCAGTCGCCTCAAAAGCGACCGGGTGAAAGCCCTTGTGGGTTCAAATCCCACCTCCCCCACCACGCATTGCTAAAAGTTAACCGTCCCCATACCGATAAGTGACCGTTATCCTGTGGAGAGGCAAGGACGGCTCCCGGCGTCGTGGAACCGCAAACTACGATGACGACGACTATTAGTTCGGCTCGGCCTTCGCATACCTACTCGCCTCTAGAGTTCGAACATGAATCCAAGCGCATCGACGCGCTCACGTTCGATACGCTCGCGCTAACTGCGGGCGAATCCGTGGTCTTCTGTGGATTTAGCGGCAACATCGGTTACGTGCGCCGCGCACTCGAAATCGGCTGCAAAGTTGCAGTCATCGAAGCGCGCGAAACGATCATTCGCGAATACTCCGATCTCGGCGTGCGCACGATCCGCGGCAGTACGTCGGTAATCCCGGCTCGCGATCAGGCATTCGATGCCGCCATAGCCGTCGGATATCTGCACGAAGTCGATCCGTCGTTCCATGCGCAGATTCTCACCGAGCTGGCGCGCGTTGCGAAACGCGTCGCGGTCATCGAGTTGGCACCGCCCTCGGATCCGCTCGGCCGCCGTATCGCTGGGCTGTACCAGCGCGCGAAGCGTGAATTCGGTTCGTTCGAACACTATCAAGGCGTCGACTACTGGAAGAAGCTGCTGGAGATGGTCAAACCTGACGTCGCGCAGTCGATCTTCCAATTCGGCAAGCTCCCGCCCATCGAATATCTGATCGACACCGTCGACCTTCTGCTCGACACCATCGAAGCCGAAGACGCACCCGAGGAAGATGTCGAGGAGCTGCGACGCATCGCGAAGCGCTCGAACGCAATGCTGCTCCCGCAAGCGCGGCTCGTATTGATCGGCGCCGCGATGGGCGCCATTCCAAAACCGACGTACTCCGAAGCGGCAATCGCGCCGGCACCGACGACGACCGTCGAAACGGTTCGCTCGACGCCGGTTACGCCTGGGATCTCGGCCCCGGCATCGGCTCCGGCTCTCTCGCCGGCCGCTGCTGCGACGACGTCCCCTGCCGCAGCACCAACCGTAATCACCTCAGAGACAACAACGGCGCCGAGCGCGCCGCGACCGGCCGCAACCCCCGTAACGGCAGCACCAAGTGCGCCGCAGCCCGTTGCACAACCCGCCGTTCCGCCGGCGTTTGCTGCACCGGAGCTGGCGCTGAATCCGTTCGGGCTTCCCGATACCCAACCATCAGCAGTCACGAATCCACGCTTTTCAGCACCGGCACCGCCGGCAGCGCCCGCCGCAGAGCACCCACCGTTCGGCGCTCCCTTCCCGGTTCCACAGGCGCCCGATGTGTCGCCGTTCGGAGCCTCCGCTGTTCCTGCTGCGGTTCCCGGTTGGACCTGGGAACCACCCGAGGACGATCGTCTAGGCTAAATCCCGCAATCGCGCGAGCAGCGCGCGATAGGTGTTGATACTCGATAAGATCGACGCGCTCGCAATCCCAGCTCGGGGTGCAAGTGCGCCGATTGCATTTGTAGCAGCCGCGATGCGCTTCGCATCGATTTGCGCGACGTGCACCTGTGCGAGCAACGTGCGCGGAACCATTGCGTTCGCGCGCCGCGATAACTGCGCGGCTGCGAGCAAGGCGCGCACAAAAAAATAGAGCGCGACTCCAAAGAGGGAAACGCACACAACCGTAAAGGCGATGAAGATCATCGCTCTATTTACGCGGCAGCGTCTTTCTTCGGCTCTGCCTTCGTCTCGGTCTTCGTCTCAGTCTTCGCGGGTTCGCTCTTCTCCGATTTGTCGCCCGACTCGGACTTCTCGGATTTACTGCTGCTATTCGATCCGCGCGAATCGTTAACGTAGAATCCCGATCCTTTGAATACGATCGGCGCAGCGCTAAAGCGGCGCGTCATCGCGGCCCCGCACTTTTCGCACGTTACCTCCGGCTTATCGTCGAAACCGTGGCGAACGTCTGCGACATGCCCGCACGCTGGGCATCCGTATTCATATAATGGCAAGCCTGGATCGCTCCTTAAGATGTGTCCCCTCTAGTATACCCACCCCTAGCAATTAGCGTCAATGACTGCTAACGGCTTCGACCGCGACCAGAACCGCGGTCTCGGACGGGTCGCCTTCGTACTCGACCAAGCCCTTGAAGTGCAACAGCGAGTCGGCAAGTTGAGCATCCAGGCGCCGGCGAGCCGTTACCCGGTCGATCAGGGCCGGGAAGACTCCGCCGTACGTCGGGTAGTCGAGGCGCACCACAAGCTTCGAGCGCGCCGTCTTCCCCTCGATTCGCACGTCGATACGGCGCCGCACGGAATAGGCGCCGACCAGCGAGAGCATGTGGCCCTCAACCAATCGATCGACCTCGTAGAGCTCTTCTTCGGCCCCCGGGATAGACGAGCGGATCGTGACTTCACTCCCCGGTCCGAACGGTTGGGCCGCTTCGACGCGGCGGACACTGCGCAGAAACGAAAGCCATACCGGCCACTTCTCGACCGCTCGCAGCAGCTCGAAGGCCGTTTTCGCCGGTACGTCTAGGTCTGCGCTCTGGTATAGCGAGCCGGCGAAACGTTCACCGGGACCCATGGCAGCCATTGGCCCGAGGTATTCGACCCCAACATATAGTGGTCCCCTGGGCTACTGCCCCAAGATACGGCCCGTTCCGCCCGAACGGGCGAATTCGACCAGGGTCGCTATCCCGATTGGAAGCGCACGCTCGTCGATGCGGAACTTCGGACTGTGACCCGAGTGGGTGATCCCCTGATCCTCGTTCCGGATCCCGAGACGCACCAGCGTGCCGGGTGCACGTTCCGCAAAATAGGCGAAGTCTTCACCGCCCATCGTTGCCGGCGGGCTTTCGACGCGAATACCTGGATACGCGCGCCGCAGCTGGACCGCAAACGCTTCCGACATCGGAACGTCGTTGTAAACCGGCGGATACATATAAAACACTTCGAGTTTGGCCTTGCAGTTATAGGCCGCAGCCACGCTCTCGATGATGCGGCGCGCACGCGGTTCCAGCTGCTCGCGCACGGCTTTGTCTTGCGAGCGGAACGTGCCGGTCATTTTTACGACGTCGGCAATGATGTTGTTGCGATAGCCGCCGTTGATCGTTCCAATCGTAACGACTACGGTCGCGAGCGGATCCGTTTCGCGCGCGGCGATATTTTGCAACGCCAAGACCGTCGCCGCTGCGCAAGGAATCGTGTCGACGGCGCGATGCGGCGCAGCTCCGTGACCACCGACACCGGTGATCGTCACGTGAAATTCGTCGGCCGCAGCATTCACGACACCCGGCGTTACGCCGACGATGCCGACATCGAGACGATTGTCGACGTGCAGCATCGCAACCGCTTCGATTTTCGGGTTCTCCATAACGCCCGCCTCGATCATCGGCAGCGCACCGCCCGGCCCTTCTTCCGCGGGCTGAAACAACAACACAACCGTTCCCTCGTGCTGATCGCGGGTGCGCATCAATTCGCGCGCCGCACCGAGCAGCATCGCGGTGTGCGCGTCGTGTCCGCATGCGTGCATCTTACCGGGAACTTCCGAACTGAACGGTTCGCCGGATTGCTCGTCGAGCGGAAGCGCATCCATGTCGGCACGCAGACCAACGACGTGCCCCGGCTTCGCACCACGAATGATCCCGACGACGCCCGTTTTGGCAACGCGGCGGTGCTCGACGCCGATCGCGTCCAGCTCGCTCTCGACGAGTGCGGCGGTACGTTGCTCTTCGAAACCCAGTTCAGGATGACGGTGAATCAGACGTCGAACCTCGACCGTTCGCGTAACTATCTCCGGCGCAACCGGAACCTCAAGCGTTTCCATGGGGTCCCTCTTTTGCAATGAGCATAGCTCGCCTTCTGGCGATTATCGCTGCTCTGGTCGCGATATTTGTCATCCCGTCCCAGACTTTTCTAAACGGGTTCTACGCAAACGGATTCTATCCAGCGGCGCAAACGACGGTCACGGGCCTCGGGAACCTTTTACCGTTCGCAATCAGCGATTGCATTCTCGTTATCGTCGTCGTGGGGCTCATTCTGCGCTGGACCCTGGAGCTGCGCGCACGACGTGCGTGGCGAACGCTCGCGCAGCTGACACTCCACACGCTTGCGACCATCAGCGTCATCTACCTGTGGTTTCTGATAGATTGGGGTTGGAATTACGATCGTCCATCAATCGGGACGACACTCCATTACGATGGCGGCTCCGTCGACCGGCTCGCCCTCGAACCACTCGAGCTACGCGCAGTCACAGCCCTCAACAACGCAGCGATCGAAGCTCATCGCGAGCGCGAGGCAAACACTGACATTCGACCCGCACTGATCGAGGCGGAACAATCCGTCCTTGGGACACTCGGGATCACGCACAAGGTGACCCCAACTCGTCCGAAGCGCAGCATCATGGATTGGTATTTTCGGTCGGCCGGCGTGAGCGGGATGTTCGTCCCATTCACGTACGAGACGTACGTGCCGAGCGACCTCCTGTGGTTTGAGTACCCATTCATGCTCGAACACGAATGGGGACACGTTGCCGGTATCGCGCGAGAATCCGATGCCAACTTCATCGCTGCGCTCGCTACGCTGCAATCACGCGATCCGATCCTTCGCTATTCCGGATTACTGCTCGTTTACGGCGCGCTTCCGCGTTTGCCGGATCCCGATGCGCGTCTTTCTGCGCTCGTTCTCGCTGACTACGGCGCGATGCGGCGGCGCGACGTGCAGAACATCAGACCGCTCACCTTCAAAATCGCGTGGGGAGCGTACGACAAGTACCTCAAATCGCAACACGTCGAGACCGGGATCGTCAACTACAACGAGTATATTCGACTTCTACTCGGGACGAGCGCAGGACGCGCGGCACTTTCCTCGGCGCTAGCGCAGCACTGATACGATCGTGCGAGCCGCCAACTCGACTTGTGCGCGCGTTACGTCGAGATGCGTGACGGCGCGCAGCTTCGTCTTCCCCATTACGCTGAGCCGCACGTGCTGCTCGCCGAGACGATTTTCGATATCGGCCGCGGTCATCCGAAGCCCCTCGACGTCGAAGATCACGATGTTCGTTTCGACGTCCTCGACCACGAGATTCGGAACCTGACGCACCGCATCGTAAACGATCCGCGCATTGGCGTGATCGTCAGCAAGACGCTCTACGTTGTGCTCGAGCGCGTATAGGCAAGCTGCAGCGATGACGCCCGCTTGCCGCATTGCGCCACCGAAACGCTGCTTGAAGTACCAGGCCTCTTCGATGAAGCTGCGCGAGCCCGCCAATACCGCGCCGACCGGCGCGCCTAGACCTTTGCTGAAATCGATCCAAATCGAATCGAAATGCGCACCATAGCTCGCCGCCGGCGTTGCGCTCGCGACCACGGCGTTGAGCAAACGCGCGCCGTCGCAGTGCATCCACAAGCCGTTCGCGCGCGCGACGCCCGCAATCTCTGCGATGGTTGCGAGCGGCCACACGCCCCCGCCACCCAAGTTCGTCGTTTGCTCGATCGAGACGACGCGGCTGCGCGGTGAATACCGCGAAGGGGCGCGAATTGCAGCCGCAACCTGCGCGGGCGTAAACATACCGCGCGCACCGTCCTGTGGATTGAAGAGCGCGCCGCTGAAGGCCGGTGTTCCTCCGCCTTCGGCTACGATCGGATGAGCCGTCCGATGCAAGATGATCTCGTCGCCCGGTTTCGTCGCGACGGCAAACGCGATCAAATTGCACATCGTGCCGGACGGCAAGAAGAGCGCCGCTTCTTTACCTAAGAGCTGGGCGACCGCGGCCTGCAACCGGTTAACGGTCGGATCTTCGCGCCGCTGTTCGTCGCCGACCTCAGCCTCAGCAATCGCGCGGCGCATGCCTTCGGTCGGCCTCGTCGCGGTGTCGCTGAACAGGTCGATAACGGTGGTCGCGGTCTCGATCATCCCCGCCTTTACGCCGCGGAAGGCGCCAGGCCCTTAGCCCCTATAGCGAAGGAATGCCGGAACTTCGATGTCGTCCATGTTGACGGGCGCGACTTTGTCGAAGTCGATTCCTTTGGCCGTCTCGACGTGCGTCTTGGGGACGCCGAACCCGGCTGCAAGCACGGTCACGCGAACGCGCCCTTGCATCGTCGGATCGACCGAGGCACCGAAGATGATTTGCGCATCCGAGTCGACGGCCCGCGAGATCATTTCGGCAGCTTCGTTCACTTCGTACATTGAAAGATCGCTGCCGCCCGTGATATTGAAGATCACGCCGCGCGCACCTTCGATCGTCGTCTCGAGCAACGGCGATGCGATCGCTTTCTGCGCTGCGTCAGCTGCGCGATGCTCGCCGGTTCCTTCGCCGATGCCCATCATTGCCGAGCCGGCGTCTGTCATGACCGCCTTGACATCGGCAAAATCGAGATTGATGAGACCCGGCTGCGTAATGAGATCGGTGATGCCCTGAATTCCTTGACGCAGCACGTCGTCGGCGTGCGAGAAGGCTTCTTGCAACGGCGTCTTCTTCTCGATGATCTGCAAGATGCGTTCGTTCGGGATCGTGATCAGCGTATCGACTTTCGCTTCGAGCTCGGCGATGCCGCGCTCGGCCACTTGCATGCGCTTGCGGCCTTCGAATTGGAACGGCTTCGTAACGACTGCGATCGTCAGAGCCCCCGATTCGCGCGCGAGCTCGGCAACCACCGAAACCGCACCGGTTCCCGTGCCACCGCCCATACCGGCCGTCAAGAACACGAGATCCGCGCCGTCGAGGACCATTGCGAGATCTTCACGCGATTCGTTTGCGGCTTCGTGTCCGAGATTTGGGTTCGCGCCGGCTCCAAGACCGCGCGTCAAACTCGAACCGATCTGCACGGTGTTATCCGTCTTCACGTTGCGAAGAGCTTGTACGTCGGTGTTGATCGCGTAGAACTCGACACCGCCCAGACCCGCCTCGATCATGCGGTTGACGGCGTTGCATCCACCTCCGCCAAGGCCGATCACCTTGATCGTCGCGGCATGATCGGGAACGAAACGTTTGGCGTCTGCCATCGGCGTAGTATCCTCCAAAGAAAGCGGTAAGTTTAATTCCACAGGTCGCCGACCCAGGTCCCAAGACGACCGATAATGCCTCGCCTGTGACCATTTGTCGGTGCGCCGTCGGATTTCGGGCCGAACATGACGAGCCCAACCGCCGTCGCGTACTCGGGTTGTTTGACCGCATCGTTGAGTCCCGCGAGTGTCGAGGGATATCCGATGCGCGTCGGAAGGCCGAAGATCTCACTGGCGGCGGCGTCGATGCCTGACAACCGTGCGCCGCCGCCGGTGAGCACGACTTCGCCCAATATCATATCGCGCGCAACGTGCTCCGAGATGTGCGCGCGTGCCATACGAAACATCTCCGAGATGCGCGGTTCGATGATCGCGCGCAACTCTTGTGTCGTCACCATCCGTGAATTGCGGCCGTCGAGCGTCTTGACCGAAAAACTCGTCTCGTCGCCCAGCTCGAATTTTGCGGCACTGCCGTACGTGCGCTTGACGTTCTCGGCTTCGGCAAAATTCGTTTTCAAGCCAAGCGCAATATCGTTCGTCAAGATATTGCCGCCGACGGGTAACGTCCCGGTGTGAATCGCGCCGCCGCCGACGTACACGGCGATGTCGGTCGTGCCGCCGCCGATATCGAGCAAGATGACGCCGACGTGCTTCTCTTCGGGCAGCAGCGTCGCGGCAGACGATGCAAGCGGCTCGAAGACGAGCCCGGCTGTCTCAAGCCCGGCACGATGAACGCATTTGAGCACGTTCGCAATGAACGTCGTTCCGCCGGTAACGATGTGTGTCTCGACTTCGAGACGTCCACCCGACATACCGACCGGATCGGTCACGCCTTCATGCCCGTCGACCGTATAGTGTCGCGGCAGCGCGTGAATGATCTGACGATCCGCAGCCAGGTTGATGATCTTGGAAGCGTCGAGGACGCGGCGCACGTCGCCGTGCACGACCTCGCGCTCCTCGCCGGATACGGCGACGATGCCGCGATTGTTCGTGCTCTGAATGTGCTCGCCGGTAACGCCCACGTAGACTTGGGAGATGGACACGCCCGCCATGCGCTCGGCCCGCTCCGTCGCGGCTTCGATGGCCTTGACGGTCTCCTCGAGATCGGTGACCACGCCACGGCGTAGTCCGGTCGAGGGTGCTTCCCCGACTCCGATGATCTCGAGGCCGGCAGGGCCGGCTGCGGCGACGACGGCGCACGTTTTAGTCGTCCCAATGTCGAGCCCGGCGAGGGTCTGCGACCTCATCCCCTAGATATTGTGTCTCCCCACGGAAATCCCTACTACTTGTGGGGGCTGCGTTCCTCGACAACGGGGGTTGCCGGCGCTCGGAGGTCGATAACCGCGACGTCTCGGGTCCGTTTACCGTAGGCCTGGAGGATCGGATCGACCAGTCTGGCTTTCTGGGCCAAGTCCCGGTCGTCACCAAAACGGACCGTTATCCCGCCGTTCAGCGTTACGTTGAGGCCTCCAAAACGGTCGAAATTGCTAAATACCGGCTCCAAACGATCCGCGCGCAACGTTTGAAGGTCCGCCAGAAAGCGCGCAAGCTGCGCGACGTCGATCATCGAGCCCGCGTGTTGCGCCGCGAGCCCCGGCCACCCAATTACAACTGCGCGCGGCGCAGCATTACACGATGTTTCGATGACGTGTCCGGTTGCATCGACCAAATATCGCGCCGATGCGGTTTGCACGCACGCGGCCGGTGTTCGCTCCACAACCACGATCCGAACGTTCGACGGCAATTCGCGATGTACGCGCGTCGATTGCACCCACGGCAGCATATCGACGCGTGCTTCGGCAGCGTGCTTGTCGATCAGCCACACGTTGCGATCGCTTGTAATCGCAGCACGCTTCAAGACATCGGCAATCGTAACGTGACTCGTTCCGACGACGGTAATGCTCTTCGCAGCAAAACCGGGCCACGTGGCTATACGAAAGCCGGCAATTCCCGCTGCTATAAGCAGTATGACAATGAATATCCAGAAAATGCGTAACCGCGCGATGAGGGACGTCTTGCCGCGCCGCCGCACGGCGCTCATGCTGCGCTCAAGATGAAACGCTCGATCGCTTCGGCTACGCCGTCATCTTCGACGCCGGCAACAATCGCGTCGGCCTTCTCGGTCAGTTCCGGCGGGGCCGTCCCCATCGCCACGCCGAAACCCGCGCACGTCAAAAGCGGTACGTCGTTCCAAGAGTCGCCGATCGCCATCGTCTCGGTAAGCTCGACGCCATAATACTGCGCAATCGCTTGCAGCGCGTGCCCCTTATCGACGCCGGCATCGATTACTTCGACGAATTCGGGTTGACTGCGCGTAACGTTTGCGTCACCAGCGAGCCAAATACGCAGCTCTTCGGCATACGCAGCGGCTCGCTTAGGGTCGAGGACGCAATTGATCTTCGTTGAGGGTCGCTCGGCAAAGAACTCTGCTAAGGGACCGACGACATGCGCTTCGACTCTCGCAAGCGCTGTGTAGCTGCGCGTGAATTCGTCGTCGACTTCGGTGTAGAGTCGATCTTCGAAGTATCCGAGCGCGCGGACCCCTTCCTGCGCAGCGCGCGCGAAGACCCGTACACCGATCGGCGCGGGAATAGGTGTATGTGCAAGACGCTCGCTCGAGGCGACGATATAGGTTGCGGCGCCTTGATAACACACGATCGGGCCTTCGATTCCAATCGCGGTTGCAAACGGGCGTGCAGCCGCGAACATCCGTCCCGTTATCATCGTGAACGCGACACCTGCGTCGCGTGCTCGCGCGATCGTCGTCTTGACGTTCTGCGAGATCTGCAGCTTCGTTGAGATCAACGTCCCGTCCAGATCGAGCGCAACGAGACGTATCCGGCTCATCGTTTGCGCATTCTCGCACTCTGCGCATGGGCTGGAAGGCCCTCGAACTCCGCCAGTGACGCGAGGACGTCGGCATCGTGTTGCATGCGCGCATCACTATACTCGACGAGCGACATCGTCCGCATGAAGTCGCCCAGGCGCAGGCCCGATCCAAAGCGTGCGGCACCGGCAGTTGGTAAGACGTGATTCGTCCCCGCGATGTAATCGCCGGCTGCAACCGGCGTCGATGCGCCGACGAAAATGGCGCCGGCATGCCGGACGCGCGGGACGAGCTGCATCGGATCGCGTGTTTGAATCGAGAGATGCTCGGGCGCGAAGCGATCGATAATGTCGACGATCTCCTCTTCGTCGCGCGCGTGTATCAGCCAGGCGCGCTCGTCGAAGACTTGCCGCACGATGTCGTTGCGTTCGGTTTCCGCCGACGCTACGAGCACATCGGAAACGCGCGCCAAGACGTCGCGGCTCGTCGAAACGGTCGCAACACGCGCGTACCGGTCGTGCTCCGCCTGCGCAAGCATTTCACCCGCAACGAGCTCCGGCCGGGAGCTCTCGTCGGCGACAACGAGTACTTCTGAGGGACCGGCGAGTCCGTCGATTCCGACGACGCCGAAGACTTGACGCTTTGCTTCGGTGACCCAGACGCTCCCAGGCCCGACGATCTTGTCGACGCGCGCGATTCGAGACGTTCCGTATGCAAGCGCGCCGATTGCTTGCGCACCGCCGACGGCGTAGAGCTCGTCCACTCCACACAGCACGCACGCGAACAGAATCGCTGGATTAACGCCCAGCCCGGGCCCACTTCGCGCAGGCGGCGTCACGACGACGACGCGCCCAATGCCGGCCAGCTTCGCCGGCACCGTCGTCATGATCGCCGACGACGGTAACGACGCGGTACCACCAGGCACGTACGCGCCGACGCTCGCAAGCGGGCGCACGAGAATGGCGTAGCGCGAACCGTCAGGCTCGTCATATTCAATATCCGGAACGCGCTGCCGCGCGTGAAACGCGAGCACGCGCTCACGGGCTAGCTCGAGCCCCGCCGCGACCTCACTTGGGACGAGGGTGCGTGCTTCTTCGAGTGACGGCAGGGTGACGCGCAAGCGCTCGAGCCTGAAATCCGGATCGTCGAAGCGGCGCGCATAATCGCACAGTGCATCATCGCCGCGCGAACGCACATCGCGCAAAATTTTGGCGACGCTCGCCACGACATCTTCGTTCGGCGTCCAGCCGGGCGCGTAAAGTTCCGCGAGCGCGTTCCGGTCGCGGCTTTCGATGATCGGAGGCGGCCTCACGCAGCCGCTCCCAGCCGCTCCAAAAGTTTGCGAAGCTCAGCATACTTCGCTCGGAAACGAATCGGATTGACGACGAACCGCGCTGTCGAGCGATCGATTTCATCGACGATAACGAGATCGTGTTCCCGCAACGTGTTGCCGGTTTGCGTGAGGTCGACGATTAAGTCGGCCAGGCCGACGAGCGGTGCAAGCTCGACCGAACCGTGCAGCGGTATGATCTCGACCGGAAGGTCACGCTCGGAGAAAAACACTTCCGCACTTCGAACGTATTTTGTCGCGACGCGCAGGAAGGTCGGAAGCGGCGCACCGTCATGATAGCGATCGATCCGGCGCGCAGCGACGACAAGCCGGCAGGCTCCAAAGCCAAGATCCGCGAGCTCGCTAACGTGCCGATCGGTTTCCCATAGCACGTCCTTGCCGACGATGCCGCAATCTGCAGCCCCGAACTCAACGTATGCGGGGACGTCGCTCGGGCGAAGAAAGACGAGTTCGGTAGCATCATCGACGCGTACGGTGAGCCGCCGCCCGGCATCTTCCGGAACATCGATGCCGGCAGAACGCAATCGAGCCGCTGCATCATCGAAGAGCGCACCTTTGGGGACCGCAATGACCAAGCTCATCAGTGAGATGCCCGAAACGGACTCTGCACTTCAACGGGCGCCGGCGTTGCCTTTCGGACGCGAAGCTCCTTAACGGTGCCGTTGCGTGAAACGAGGATGCGCGGAATGCCGTGCGCGCGCGCGTCAGCCATCAACGCATCATCGCTGAGATCAGCTGAAGCGCAGCGAACGACGTTCCCCGCCGCGCGTTCGCGTGCAGCAACGATATCGGAGCCTGCAACCAGCATGTCGATGCGCGGATACTTGCGATCCAGATGCCGTCCGCGGCGTTCGAGCGCGATGAGAATGCGCTCGATACCGCCCATCCAGCCGACCGCCGGAACGTCGTAGCCGAAGCGCGGCAGCAAGTTGTCGTAACGTCCGCCGCCACACAGCGAGAAACCAATCTCTTCGATGTAACCTTCGAAGACGAAGCCCGTGTAATATTCGAGATCGCGCAGCATCGCGAAATCGACGTTGATCCGGCCGCCGATGCCGAGGCTGGCGGCACGATTCAGCAGCTGCTCGAGACGATCGAGCGCGATCTGCGAAACTGGCGTCACGCATAGCGGCCGCACGCGCTCGAGAGCGTCGAGCCCGCCGCGCAGCATCGCATATTCGGTCAGACGCGAATCGTACTCGCGCAGTGCAACGACGTTTCGATCCGAGATCAGTTGTTTGCAGCGTTTGCGCTCGCCGGGCGGAACCTCCATCGCTTCCAAAACACCATCCACGACGTTTGCATCGTTGATGTCGAAGCACGCATCCGACAAACCGACCGCATCGAGAATCTCGACCGCCATGAACAGCGCCTCGGCGTCAGCATCGACGCCACCCCAGCCGATCAGCTCAACGCCGGCCTGGGTGAATTCACGCATCCGGCCTTCTTGCGGCTCTTCGTAGCGATATGCCGGCGCGATGTATGAGAGCCGTAGAGGCAAGGGATCTTCGCGCATGCGCGTCGAGACGAGGCGCGCGATCGGCGTCGTCATCTCGGGTCGAAGCGCAAGTGCGTTCGCCTGACGGTCGTTAAACCGGAACGTCTCGTCCGTTAGCGTATCGCCCAAGCCGAATTCGAGTACCTCGAAGCGCTCGAACCCGGGCGTCATCACTTCCTGATAGGACCAGCGGCCGAAGACAGCACGAATCTTCTGCTCGATCTCGCGTTTGCGAGCAAGCTCGTGCGGAAGCCAATCCCGAACACCCGCGGGAAGCCGCATTAGGGTGGACCCTCGACGACGTTCACTGCTCCAAAGATTCGCTCGAGCTGCTTGCGAACGCTCGCGCTCCCGGTAATTCCGCGCTGGACCTGCCGAGATTCCGCCCCAACATGCAAAACGACGGGTACCGGTCCCGGAAACTCCGCGCACAACGCGGCTAGGGCGTCGACTTGATCGCGACGCCCGACCGAGAGATGCCAGCCCGGCGGCAATGGTTCGCTCACCGGACGTATGAACGGCGTCGCGGTCGAGACCTGCAGTGTCGCTTCAGGCGGCGCGTCCGGCGCCACGTTCCCCGGGCGTTCGCGCACGCGCACGCGGCCGGAAAGAACCACGATATGGTCTTGCAAGAACGCCGCCTGCAAGTCGTCGTAGAGTTTCGGATAGACGACGCACTCGATGCTCCCGCTCATGTCTTCGAGCGTCGCGATCAACATCTGCGACTGCGCACGCGTCAATGTCCGCCGCACGTGGGTCAGTAATCCCGCGATCGTAACGACCTCTTCTTCCGTTCGCGTCTTCGCATCGCGGATATTGATCGCGCCGCTGCGTGCCAAAGCTTCCGCGATATCGGCGAGCGGATGCCCAGAAAGAAACACGCCGAGCGTATCACGCTCCCAACCGAGCATCTCGAGCGTCGGCGGCGCCGCGAGGTTACGCAGTTTCGGCGCGATCTTTTGCGTTCCGGAGGATTCGCCGAATAACGAGAATTGTCCGAGCTCGCGCTCGCGCGCATGCGCCGCGGCGAGATCGAGTGCGGTGTCGAGCGCATCGAGCTGTTGTGCGCGATTGCCCTCGAGCGAATCAAGCGCGCCCGATTTGACAAGCGCTTCAACGACGCGCCGGTTGGCGTGCTTGGGATCGACGCGGCTCGCGAATTCGAAAATGTCGCTGAACTTGCCGTCGGTATCGCGGGCTTCCAAGATTGAGTGCACCGCGTTCTCACCGACGCCTTTGATTGCAGCCAAACCGAACCGGATCTGTCCGCTGCCCGCGTCTTGTACCGAAGTGAAATCGACGAGCGATGCGTTGACATCGGGCGGCAGGACGGTGATTCCGATCTTACGTGCTTCGTCGATGTACTCGACGAGCTTGTCGGTCTTGTCTTTCACGGACGTCATCAACGCCGAAAGGTACTGCAGCGGATAGTTCGCCTTCAAATACGCGGTTTGGTACGCAATCCAGCCGTATGCGACGGCGTGTGCTTTATTGAAGCCATAGCCCGCGAACGGTTCAATAAACGTGAATATCTCATTTGCGATTCGCCGGTCGACGCCCTCACGCTCCGCGCCCTCCAAAAATTTCTCGCGATAGACCGGAACCTGGTCCTTGAGCTTCTTCCCCATGACCTTGCGCAGCTCGTCGGCTTCGGACATCGAGAATCCGGCGATGTCTCGCGCGATCTGCATGATCGACTCTTGGTAGATCGCGATCCCGTATGTGTCGCGCAGAATCGGTTCGAGCTTGGGGTGCACGTACGATATCTGCTCGCGTCCGTGCTTACGCGCGATATATTTCGGAATCCATTCCATCGGACCGGGACGATAGAGTGCCACGAGCGCGACGACATCATCAAACGAGCTTGGCCGCAGCTCGGTGACGACGCGCTTCATCCCTTCGGACTCGAGCTGGAAAACCCCGATCGTCTCCGCGCGGCTAAGCATCTCGAATGTCTTGTGATCGTCGTCCGGGATCTTCTCGAGATCGAAGTCCGGCTTCGTCGTGCGCCGGATCTCGTCGGACGCATTCTTCATCACCGTGAGGTTCCGCAGCCCGAGAAAGTCCATTTTGAGCAGGCCGATTTTTTCGACCCAACCCATATCGTATTGCGTGTTGACATCGCCTTCGCCGAGCTTGATGAGCGGCGCGTAGTCGATCAGCGGCCCCTTTGATATAACGACGCCGGCGGCGTGCGTCGATGCGTGGCGCGCCATCCCTTCGATCGTTCGCGCGGTGTCGCACAGCTCGCGAATCTGCGCGTTCAAGTCGTAGAGCGAGCGCAGCTCCGGAATCGACGTCAGCGCTTGCTCGATCGTAAGTCCACCTGGACCGGAGGGGATCAACTTCGCAACGCGGTCGACGTCTTGCAGCGGCACGCCGAGTGCGCGTCCTGCGTCGCGAACCGCGGCGCGCGCCGCCATCGTTCCAAAGGTTACGATCTGCGCGACACGTTCGGAGCCGTATTTCTCGGTGACGTACCGGATGACTTCATCACGGCGTTCCACACAAAAATCGGTGTCGATATCCGGCATCGAGATGCGATCGGGATTGAGGAACCGTTCGAAGATCAATTTGAACTTGAGGGGATCGAGATTCGTAATTCCCAGGCAGTACGAAGCCACCGAGCCGACCGCAGAGCCGCGACCCGGGCCAACCGGGATGTCGTGATCCCGCGCGTACTTGATGAAATCCCAAACGATCAGGAAATAGGACGCGTAACCCATCTTGTTGATGACGGAAAGCTCGTACTCGAGCCGCTCGCGGAGTGCCGTGTCGTTCGCGGCGCGCTCCTCGCCGTAGCGTTCGCGCAGCCCTTCGTCGCACAGCTCGCGCAGATACTCGTCGGGCGAGCGCTCGACCGGCAGCAAATCGCCGCTGACCGCGTCTGCAATCGCGATCGAGGTCGCAACCGCCGCGTCGCGCCCCAACACCATGCGGGGCGGCACGGGATAGTCGGGAAGGTGAAAAACCTTCTCCGGGATCTTGATATCGATTCGCTTCGCGATCGCGATCGTGTTGTCGCACGCATCCGGCACGTCGGCAAAGAGCTCGCGCATTTCGCTGGCGGATTTGACGTAATACTCGGGCGTCGAAAACTTGAGGCGGTTCGTATCGGAGACTTGCTTACCGGTACCAATACACAACAGCACGTCGTGCGCGATTGCGTCGTTGCGCCCAAGGTAGTGGGAATCGTTCGTCGCGACCAGCGGGATGTTGAGCTCGCGCGCAACCTTGATCAGGCCCGTATTGATCGCTTCTTCTTCAGGCATGCCGTGACGCATGATCTCGATGTAGAAACGGTCGCCGAAAATATCCAGATACGTTCGTGCGGCACGTTTCGAGCCTTCATAATCATTCTTGAGAAGGGGCGCTGCGCACAAGCCGGACATGCAGCCAGAAAGGACGATCAGGCCGTCGTTATGCTGCGCGAGCAAATCCAGATCGATCCGCGGCTTGTAATAGTAGCCTTCGAGAAAACCTTTCGATATGAGTGCGACCAGGTTCCGATACCCGACGAGGTCGGCGGCAAGAAGTGTGACGTGTGCCTCATCTCGCACGGTCCGATCGAATCGTCCGCGCGGCGCAATATATGCCTCGCAGCCGACGATCGGGGTGAGCCCCACATCCTTGGCGGCGTAGTAAAATTCCATTGCGCCGAACATAACGCCGTGATCTGTGAGCGCGACCGCAGGTGCTCCGTCGTCGGCAGACCGGCGGCACAGCGCATCGACGCGACATGCACCATCGAGTAAAGAGTACTCGCTGTGCACGTGCAGGTGGACGAAGGAGTTCAAACCGCTCACAAGGGTTCTTTCGCGGCATAGGACTGCCCTCGGAGGCCTCCGAAGGCGTTTGTTATAGTGGCCGATCCCACCGTTCTTTCGCTTGACGAGTTGCGAGCGCGTGTCGATGAGCTTGAACGGCGCCTTTCCGAGGTTGAATCGGAGCGCAACGAGCTTGCCGCTGAAAACGCGGAACTGTTGGTTTTCCAGCAGGTCCTCTCGACGATCAACGCGAGCTTGGCGATCGATGACATTCTCTCAATTGTAATCCGCGGCGTGCGTGAAGCGCTACGCTTCCGCCGGATCATTCTTTTCGACATGGTCGAGGGCCGCGCGCGCCGCCGCCTCGAGACCAACAACGAGGGCAACGTCGTTCCGTCGCGGTCCGGCGATTTCCGCGAAAGCTCGTCGCTGCGCGGCGTCGTGCAACGGACGATTGACTACCACCTCGGCTCGTCCGGCGACGGCGAATCGCCTGTCGGCGGAACGAAGGGCGCGTACGCCCTCGTCCCCATGATCAGCCGCGACATCGTGCGCGGCGTCCTGTACGTGGAAGGCCCGCCGACCGAGGGCATCACCGACATGCAGGTGCGGATGCTGATCGACTTCGGTTCGCAGGCCGCGATCGCGATCGAGAACGCGCAGCTGCTCGCCGAGACGCAACAGCTTGCGATGACGGATTCCCTGACCGGGCTCCTCAACCGGCGCGCGCTCGAGCAGATGCTGGATCGCGAGCTGCTCAATGCCGAGCGCTACAGCGCGCATCTTGCCTTCTTTATCTTCGATCTCGATGACCTCAAGACGATCAACGATACCGGCGGGCACCCCGCCGGGGACACTGCCCTCAAAGCGCTTGCTGAAGTCCTTAAAGGAAGCGCGCGTAAGGGCGACATCGTGGCGCGATACGCCGGCGATGAATTCGTCTTAGTCCTCACCAACACCAATCGTCCCGCTGCGGTGCGTGGCGTCGAGCGTGTCTTCACGAATCTCGAGCGTCACCACGTCAAAGCCTCGGCGGGCGCCGCGATCTTCCCGAACGACGGGACCGACGGCAAAGCGTTATTCCGCTCGGCCGACGCGGCACTCTACGTCTCGAAGCAAGCCGGCAAGAACCGCTTCTTTTTCTTCGACGCGCTCACGCAAGCTGCGCAAGCGTCACGCCAACGGGGTTAGCTACCTAACCTAGTCGACGTCGATGAGCTTGGTGTGCCCGTCATCGCAGCTGACGAGCACGTTCGTCATGTGGTCGACGACGGTCTGAAGCGTCTTGTCCGTGCAGCGGCTGCGAACGCGCAGCCAGACGTACGGCGCGCCCTGGCGCATCGTGTATTTCACGAAGTTGTATTCGATCAGCGGTAACTTGTGCTCGCTATATGGATCGATCCGGTTCTTCGCGAGCAGTGCCTCCGCGATCTTATCTTGGGTTTGCTGCGTGATCAGCGAATCGCGCTGCGCCGCAGACAGCGTCGCGCCTTCCGAGAAATCGGAATTGTTCTCGACCGTCCAAAGCATGAGACGGTCCCAGTCGTCATCCGCGATCGACTTCAGCTTGAGCCCGTACCGGTAGTGGTCGACGCCCTTGACCTTGACGACGTCGCTCCAGCGCACCGTTCCGATTACGGTAAACGGCTTGGATTGAATAACGGCGCCGAGCATGAGCTCGGCGGAAAGATCCTTGACCGGCTGTTGTAGGAGAACACAGAGGCCGCCGCCGCTGATATCGAGTCCGACAAGCGGCACACGCTCCCCAGGGGTAGCGTAATAGACACCCTGAAAAGGCTTAGTCCGGCGGAAAAACTTCCGCCGGTTCGGAGTGGACGGCTGCTGCGGCGCCGTGGTCGCCGAGGTCGTCTTGGCCACCGTCGCTATTTAAGCGTAGGCCGAGTCGTATGCCTGCACCCCTGCCCGGATGCCCGGCCACTTTACCAAAACTTACAGGGGGAAGGCCACCCGGGAAAGGGGAACCCGCAGACGGCCCCAGCCCTCAAAGCCGGTCGCCATTCGGAGGGTGAACTTTTGCGTCTCGAACGCCATCAAGCCACGGGCATCGGCCTGCTGCTCATTCACGTAATCGCCTTGGCAGCATTCTTGCCGATGTTCTTTAGCTGGTCCGCGTTGCTGGTCGGCCTCATCTTATACAACATTACGGGCCTGGGAATTACACTCTGCTATCATCGCGCGCTGACGCATCGCGGCCTGCGATTGAACAGGCCGTTCGAATATCTCGCCGTCATCTGCGGCGCCCTCGCACTGCAGGGCGGACCGATCGAATGGGTCTCAACGCACCGCAAGCATCATGCGTTTTCCGACGGTGAAGATGACCCGCACACGATGGCCCGCGGTTTTCTCTGGGCGCATTGCTCCTGGCTGTTCCGTCAAAATAGCAAAATGTGCAGCGACGCAGACGTCCGCCATTTCGCGCCGGAGCTGGTTGACGTTCCGTTCTATCGTTGGGTCGATCGCAACACGCTTTGGCTGCAGGTCGCGCTCGGGCTGGGACTGTTTGCCGTCGGCGGCTGGTCGTGGGTCGTCTGGGGAATTTTTGCGCGCCTCGTAGCGTGCTATCACATCACGTGGATGATCAACAGCGTCGCGCACATGGTCGGCTACCGTTCGTTCAAGACGACCGATCTCTCAACGAACTGCTGGTGGCTCGCGCTCCTCTCGTGGGGCGAAGGTTGGCACAACAATCATCACGCGTTTCCGTTTTCGGCGCGTCATGGACTTCGTTGGTTCGAGTTCGACCCCACTTGGGTGATGGTGCGCGTGCTGCGACTCATGCATCTTGCGCACGAGATCAAGATTCCGACGCGCGAGATGCTCGATCGTCTGCGGAATCCTAGCGTGCGCCCAACAGCGCGCGTATCTTCTCGTGCGGTAGACCAAAGAACGTAATTCCGTCGCGCCCTTCCATGGTTCGAGCATTCCAGAGCGCATCGTAAACGGCTGACTCGGTTGCGTCCGCCGTGGCTTGATAGAGCGCGTCGATTCGATCGTCGTCGCGTTCAAGCGTTACGGGTCCCTTGGCCGGGTCGCGCGGCGTGATATTGGTCGTGCTAAACGACAGGAATAGATCGCCGCTCGCGGTCGTTGACGTCCAGCCGGTGCGCCCAAGGCCGAGCGTTGCACGCTTGGCAATCGCGTAGAGCTGCCGCGCATCGAGCGGTGCATCCGTCGCAATGGTGGTGATGATGCTTCCGTTCGCCGCGCGTCCCCGTTCTGCAAACGCAGCGCGCGCGGGAAAGCGCGGCATGAGGTCACGCAAGAAATGCTCCCCGACGTGTACGCCTGCCATCGTCAGCTGTGCGCGCTCACCGTCGTTCAGGTTCAACAAGACGCCCACGGTGTAGCCGCCCAGATCCGCCGGCAGCACTCGCGACGACGAGCCGATGCCGCCTTTGAACGCGAAGCCGTGCATGCCGGTACCGGCGCCGACATTGCCGCGCGCGAACTGACCTTCGGCAACACGATTGAGCAGCGGCGGAATCTCATCGGCGTGGACATGACGCCCTTGCGTGTCATTGAGTGCTTGATCGTTGCACTCGGCGACCACCGGCAACGGGACGTCACTGCGGATCCCGATGTCGGGATGCACGCGAATCATCCAGTCGATAACGCCGTCCGCTACGCGCGGCACGTTGGTCGTCGCGGTCAACAGAATCGGATGCTCGATAAATCCCGATTCCTCAATCCAATGCGTTCCGGTCATTTCACCGTTGCCGTTGAGCGAGTAGAACGCGGCCGCACATCGCTGCGCCCACGGATCGCGGTTTTGCAAGATCGCGGTTGCGCCCGTTCGTACGGGACCGATTCCCGGACGAAGTGGTCCGCTTCCGGAGATCTTCGTAAGATGGGCGACGCGCACACCGCCGACATCCGTGATTCCGTCGACCTTGCCGCTCGGAAAAGGCCCGGCATGCAATGCCGAAGGCTTTGCCTCGGCTGCAAAAACCAAGGCCGGAGCAAGCGCCCATCCGGCGGTAAGGGTAAGGGCCGTGCGACGTCTCACAAGTGAACTCCCAGATCCGACAATCGTCGCTTAGTAGCCCGGAGGTGCACGCATTGCGAGAGGGTTGCACGACCGGAACCCGCTAAGGTTCTAAAGACCTCTTAGACGGGAACGACAATTTCCGTAACCTTTCCTCTCTCGCAGAAGGAGTGACCGCCCCATGATCCTGACTGTTCGCGACGTTGCGGGACCGATCGACGCCGATCTCGCTGCTATCGGGATCAAACCGAGTGGCCGCGTCTTCCGAAATCTTTCCGTCAGCGAACTGTACGAACACGCATTGCGCCGTGATGAAGGCGCGCTTGGCGCCGACGGTCAGCTGATCGTCGACACCGGAAAACACACTGGTCGCTCACCGAAAGACAAGTTCTTCGTCAAAGAACCTTCGAGCGAGAAATACATCGATTGGGGTACCACCAACAAACCGATCGATGCAGCCAAATTCGATGCGCTCATGGCGCGCGTCGCGGACTATCTGAGCCAGCGCGATCTCTACGTTCTCGATTGTAATGTGGGCGCCGATCCGCGCTACAAGTTGAACGTTCGCGTCATCACCGAGTTCGCGTGGCAGAATCTCTTCGCCCACGATCTGTTCATCAACCCTGAAAACGTCCCAGCCGATTTCAAACCGGATTTCACGGTCGTTGATGCTGCGCTCTTCGATGCTGATCCGGCCCGCGACGGCACGAATTCGTCGACGTTCATTCTGGTCAACTTTGCAAAGAAGATCGTCTTGATCGGGGGAACGCGATATGCGGGCGAGATCAAGAAATCGGTCTTCACGATCATGAATTATCTCCTGCCGCTCAAGAACGTGCTCAGCATGCACGCCTCGGCAAACGTCGGTCCCGAAGGCGACGTCTCAATCTTCTTCGGCCTCTCGGGCACCGGCAAGACGACACTTTCGGCCGATTCGCGCCGTCCGCTGATCGGCGATGACGAGCATGGCTGGTCGCTCGATGACGGCGTATTCAATTTCGAGGGCGGATGCTACGCGAAAGTGATTCGTCTCTCGCAGAAAGCGGAGCCGGAGATTTGGGCGGCCTCGCACCGCTTCGGCACCGTGCTCGAGAACGTCGAATTCGACCCGACAACGCGCGAGCTGAATCTCGACGCGCAATCAAAGACCGAGAACACGCGCTCCGCCTATCCTCTGAACTTCATTCCGAACGTGCATCCCGGTTCACGGGCTGGACACGCGCGCGCCATCGTCATGCTGACGGCCGACGCGTTCGGCGTCCTGCCGCCGATCTCGAGGATGAGCCCCGAGCAAGCGATGTACCACTTCCTCTCCGGCTACACCGCGAAAGTCGCCGGCACGGAGCGCGGCGTCAACGAGCCCGAGGCGACGTTCTCGACGTGTTTCGGTGCGCCGTTCATGGTGCATCCACCGACCACGTACGCGAAGCTGCTCGGCGAGCGTATTCAAAAGTTCAACGTCAGCTGCTGGCTCGTCAACACCGGCTGGACCGGCGGTCCCTACGGTGTCGGTTCGCGTATGAAAATCGAGTACACGCGCGCGATGGTCAATGCCGCGATCGAAGGAGAACTCGATGCCGGCATTACGTTCAAAGCCGAGCCCTTCTTCGGCTTGCAGATTCCCTCGAGTGTTCCCGGAGTTCCGAGTGAAGTTCTCGATCCGCGCGGATCGTGGTCCGACAAAGCCGCGTACGACGCGCAAGCGAAAAAACTCGCCAAGCTCTTCGCCGACAACTTCACGAAATACGCCGCGCAGGCCGGCGACGCGATCAACGCGATTGCGATCAAGCCCTAGGAGAGCCTAAGCCGAGCGCTTTTAAGAGTATCCGCTTCGGACGCTGCCCGTCGAATTCTCCGTAGTGTACACGTTCCCACGGACCGAAATCGAGCTTGCTGCCCGTCACGGGAACGACGACTTGATGTCCGAGGATCATCCGCTTGAGATGCGCATCGGCGTTGTCTTCGCCTGTGTCGTGATGCTTGTAATCCGGTTTGCGCGGCGCGAGCTCTTCGAGCCACGTCGCGATGTCCTTCCACAAACCCGGCTCGTGATCGTTGACGAAAATGCTGGCCGTGATGTGCATCGCCGTGACCAAGATGATACCGTCGGTCAATTTCGATTTTACGCAGAAACGCTGCACTTCATCGGTGATGTCGACGATCTCGTAGCGTTTCGCGGTCTTCATCGTGAGATATTCGGTGTACGCGATCATGCGCGTGCCTTTGCGAGAGAAAGCTGAGGGCCCCTCGCACGTCGGGGCGAACCACGCCGAGATGGAGCTGATCGGCGTCAACGTTGGTGGCACGACCACGACCGTCGTGCGCGGCGACGAAACCGGAACGATCTCCAAGCGAGGGAGTTTTCAGACTCAAAGCGAGCTCGGCGCGGAACCGCTGTACGCGAAAATCGCCGGTGCCATAAGGGATTTTTGCACGTCCGAAACGCGAGCCGCGGGCGTCGCGATCGGTGGTCCACTCGATGCGAAGCACGGGATCATCTTGAACGCCCCGCACTTACCGTTTCGTGATTTTCCGCTGCTCGAGCGCTTGCGCGAGGACTGTACATTGCCCGTGCGCGTGCACCACGACGCTGCTGCGTGCGCGCTCGCAGAGTGGCGCTGGGGGCCCGATGCGGGGGCGCCCGGGATCGCGTATCTCACGTGCGGCACGGGATTTGGCGCCGGTCTCGTCCTCGATGGTCGCGTTCGGTATGGTGCAAGCGGCCATTCGCCTGAGATTGGGCACATTCGATACCGCGACGATGGGCCCGACATTTTCGCGAAGCCGGGCTGCTTCGAAGGCTTTGGATCGGCAAAGGCGCTTCTGCTTCTCGCGCAGCAGCGTGACCCGGAAAACCTCGGCCGGACGAGTCCCGCTGAGATACTCGCCAGAGCTCGAGCGGGCGGTCCTGCGGCACGCGAGATCGTCCGGGAAAATGCCCGAGCTGTCGGCGCCGCGTGCGCGCTTCTCGCGGACCTCCTCGTCCTCGACGTCATAGCGCTCGGCAGCTTGTCTCAATACGGCGGCGACGAGTGGATCGGGTGGGTGCGCGAGACCTTCGAACGTGAGGCGCTGCCCGCAAACGTGGCCTCCTGCCGCCTGCGCCGGGCCATGCCGTCGGTCCAGGATCTTTCGGCCCTAGCCACCGCAGTTGAGGCTGCTTCGTAAAGCTCTTTTTACAGTGCGGGACGGCCGTCTCTGGCGCCGAAAGGACCGAGTATGCAGACCGTCCTCGCTCTTGATGACGCGTTTACAAGCCTTCAGGGCTATCAGCGCATCCTCAGACAGCTCGACGGAATAGAAGTCGTTCCGTATACGACATCGCGCGCTGCCTTGATGTACGCGGAGAGCAATCCGGTCGATCTCGTGATCACCGAATACGATCTCTCACCCGAGACGGGCTTGGATTTCGTAGCGCAGTTCCGCAAAGCTCCCGATCGCAAAGCGGTCCCCGTCATCATGATCAGCGGCAAGAACGAGAACGACATACGCGGCAACAAAATCTTCGAGGAAGAAGTCGACGATTTTCTGCATAAGCCGGCCGACCCCGTACAATTTTTGGCGCGCGTGCGAAGCTTGCTCAAGCTGCGCAATAAAGATCTCGAGCTCAAAGTGCGTGCAGAAGCTCTAGCCGAGACGGTGCGCGACAAGACCAACGAGATATTGCTTGCCGAGGAAGAAACGATCTTCCGGCTCACGCGTGCGGCCGAGTATCGTGACAAAGAAACGAAAAATCACATCGTTCGCATGGGCCATTACGCGCGCTTGTTAGCTGCGCGTATTGGGCGCTCGACCGCGGATCAAGAACTGATCTTCTTGGCGGCGCCGATGCACGACATCGGGAAAGTCGCGATTCCGGATAGCATCCTGCTCAAAGAAGGCAAGCTGACGCCCACCGAGTGGGAAGTCATGAAATCGCACGCACGCGCCGGTTACGAAATTCTCAAAGAAAGCGATTCGCCGGTCATCAAGATGGGCGCAGAAATTGCGCTCGCGCATCATGAAAAGTGGGACGGCAGCGGCTATCCGCAAGGCATCAAGGGAAAAGACATCCCCTTGACCGGTCGCATCTGCGCGTTGACTGATGTCTTCGATGCGCTCGTTTCGACGCGTCCGTACAAGAAAGCATGGCCGCTCAACGAGGTCCTCGAGACGCTGCAAAAGGGCAAGGCGCAGCATTTCGACCCGGCCCTCGTCGACGAGTTTCTGCAGATCATTCCGGATGTGCAGAAAGTACGCAAGGCGCTCCCCGACTCCGAAGCCGCTTAAATAGGTCCCTGGGCAAGCACGAATTCCGTAATACCCGGGCTCATTGTGCATAAAACGTGGGTCTTGGGGACACTCGTAAAATTCGCAACCCGGGCTGTAATGGCACCGTCTTAGCGGCATGGCAATCGACGTCGAAAGCATCGGCCCGGGCCACCGGATCGAGATATACGTCAAACCGGGGTGCCCATATTGCGCGCAAGCGCTGGCGTTCTATTCCGGCAAAGGCTGGCCGTTTGAATCGTATGACGCCCAGGATGACGCTACGGTCAAGCGCCGGATGCTACAGCTTGCCAACGGAAATCCGACGACGCCGGCAATTGTTATCGACGGGACGTATGCGCAGTCGGGATGGGGCAACCCGCCAAGAGGTTGAACGGTGCACTGATGCGCCGGTCGGCGCGATTTACACTGGCAGCCCGTGCGACAATACGAAAACGTAAAGCGTGACCATGACGAGATACGCGCCGATTGCAAGGGGCTCGATGCGAAGAGCGGCGTCGATGCCGTGCACGGCCGGCGGATCGGGTCGACGATAAAGCGTCGCGGCAATGATGTCAATGTTGCCGAGCGCCGAGAACAATCCGAGCATGACGATCGACGCTTTGCCGCCGATTCCAGCCGGCGCCAGCAATACGACGCCAACGAGCAACGGAAGATAAAATCCGCCCATCACGTATCTGCGTTGCGCGCGCCGTGAATCGAGTTCGACGCCCTGCGGGGCAACCGCAAACATTGATTCCTTTGCGATTGGTGCGAGTCGTAAGATCGCAACGATGCCCATCGCGCACCACGCCCAGCGCGTCCAAAGTGGCGCTTGCAGAATATCCGCGATCGCCCACGTATCGCCGCCGCGCAGCACGGGCGTCACGATGATGTAGTTGACGAACTCCACGATGCCGCCCCACGCCATCCAAAAGAGAAAGAGCCGCGGAAACGTATAGCGCGGAATTCCACGCCGCAGCCATAACAGAAAAATTAGACCAAGTACCAAGCTCGTGCACGGGCCAGCTGCAAGAATGAGGAGATTTTGCATTGGGGTCCCGGTCGGATTGTCTTCGTAAAAAGCATAGATTTTCGGCGAAAAACCGAGCGCTTGGGCGGCCAGGCCGTGGCCGGTTTCGTGCAGTGCCGCCGTCAGCAACACGGCGGCTGCGAACGCTAATGCCGAATTGATGAAGAAGGCGCGGTTAGATTGCAACGACGTCAGCGAAGACGAAGCCATCCCGCTCTACGACTTCTCCAACTTCGATTGGAATCGGCGAGGCAAACATTGGTCCGGCCGAAACGACGGTATGGAACTCGCCGTTTTCGCCGCACGGATCAACGCTTTCGGGCAGCTCATCGAGCAGCTTGCGATCGAACTTGCGTCCAGCGAAGCGCCGGTCAACTTTTTTCGGATCGACGCACACGAGATGCGCGACCAGTCCGCTTGCTATCATCTCTTCTGCGAGCGCTTCCGTGTCGCGTTTCCAGAGCGGGAACACGCCCTGCATGTGGGCCTTTGCAAGTCGCTCTTCACGATACGCGCGAATATCCTCGAGGAATAGATCGCCGAAAATGATGTGCTGGACGCCTTGCGACTGAATCTGCTCGATCGCGGCGGCCATACGCGTGTCGTAGATCTCGTTCGTGCAGGCGTTCGGGATCGGAATCTTGATGCACGGCAGGCCGAGCGCGGCGATTTGACGATCGAGTAAACTATTGCGCACGCCGTGCATCGCGACGCGGTCGTAGGTTTCCGTGATGGTCGTCAGGACGCCGACGATGTCGACTTCGCCACTACGCTTCGCCTCGAGCAGCGCAAAGGCGCTGTCCTTTCCGGAGCTCCACGAGACGAACGCTCTTGGCGCTATTTCTGCAAACCTCGCATGCGCATCGCGTGATTGCGCGCGACGATCGCTTTGAATTGATCGAATTCGGGACCCGCGATTCCCCTGCGCATCGACATCACGGCAGCCGTTCCCATGGTGCCGCGGATTCGCACGGTCATGCCAATGGGCACGTACATCTGGCGTCCGCGTCCATAGGTGACAAGTGTATCGTTGTTCGTCCCATGCACGCACGCGATGATCGTCTCGTTGCCGCGGACGACGATGATGCCTTCCGTACCTCGAATTGCAACCTGCGAGGTTGGGGTTACGAACGTGTAGTTCGCACGAGCCCCTGCCGGATGTTTCACCGCAAAATGAATCGCGCCATCATAGATCGTCATCACCGATCGCGAACCCCACGTTTCGCGGTCGAAGTGACCGAGTCCGACGCGGGACGACGCTCCGATCGACACAACAGAAGAATCGGGCAAATCGATCGCCGCCATCGAGCTTGCGCGCGTGACCGCATAGCCATGTGGCTGGACCAGCAGCTCGCCGACGATCGCCTGGCGGTTTTCGTCGGGTTTAGGCTGATAGTCGAGCTGTCCGCTGATACGTTGCAGCACCAGGCCATCGGCCCCAAAAACGTTCGCCCCGGCGAACAAGAGCGCCGCGATCGCGGATAGTACACCTGCGCAAAGCTTCTTCATCTTCCGCATAGTACGACGAAGCCGGCGGCGCACACTGTAAGCACGCCGACTCATGCTAAGGAATCTCCAAGTGGTCGCCGTAAGGGGCGAACATGGAGATGATTCGCCTCGGGCGCAGCGGGTTGACCGTTTCGCGCATTTGTTTGGGGACAATGACGTTCGGGGCTCAGGCCGATGCGGCCGCGTCGAGCACGATCATGGACATCGCGGCCGAGCGCGGCGTCAATTTCATAGATACCGCCAACGCATATCCGCTTCCGCCCAGCCCCGAGACAATGGGCAAGAGCGAAGAGATCGTCGGCGCCTGGCTCAAGGGCAAACGCGAACGCATTATTCTTGCAACGAAGGGCAATAACGTCATCGGACCGGGGCCTAACGAGAGCGGAAATTCGAGAACGCACCTTATTCGCGCGCTCGACGATTCGCTCCGGCGGTTGCAGACGGATTACGTCGACATCTATTACCTGCACCATCCCGATCCGCAGACGCCGCTCGATGAAGCGATCGAGACGCTCGATGACATGCGCACCGCGGGGAAGATCCGCTATGCGGCGGTGAGCAACATGCCTGCGTGGCAACTCTCCTACTGGAGCTGCTGGAGTGCGCAACACAATCGTGCGCGCTTCGCTTGCGTGCAGCCGCGTTACAACATGCTGTATCGGGCTATCGAAAGCGAGCTCATCCCAGCTGCAGCAGCATGCGACGTCGCCGTCGTTATCTACAATCCGCTTGCGGCCGGCATGCTTACCGGCAAGTACAAACCGGGGGCGAAGCCCGCTGAAGGCCGCTTCGCCTTCTCGGGTCCTTCGGGCGAACGCTACCGCACGCGATATTATCAGGACGAAATGCTGCGGCTCGTGCAAGAGCTCGCAGACGACGTTGGCAGTCGCGGCAAGAGCCTCACGCACGTCGCAGTTCGATGGACGCTCGATCAGCCGGGGATCGCGTGCGCAATCGTCGGCGCGAGCAAACCGGAACAAATCGCCGACTCGCTCGGCGCAATCGACCTCAAGCTCGATGATGCCGATCGCAAGGCGTGCGACGCGATGTGGTATCGCCTGCCACGTCGCCGTCCGGAAGAGGACCGCTAACTGGACACACAAGCGTTAATACTTCAGATCTACGCTGCTTTCAACAAACGCGACATCGACGGCGCCCTCGCATTCATGAGCACTGACGTCAGTTGGCCTAAAGCATCCGAAGGCGGCCGCGTCGTTGGAAAACAAGCAATCCGTGAATATTGGACGCGCCAGTGGACCGAATTCGACCCGCTCGTGAACGTGCTTGACGTGATAAACCGAGAGAGCGGCGTTACCGACGTCAGGGTTCATCAACTCGTCAAAGACCGTAAAGGCAATCTTCTTTCAGATACGGAGCTGTGGCACGTCTATAGCTTCACAGACTGTCTCATCGATCGCATGGACATCAAAGACGGCGACTGCACACCGGGAGGCGCGTCCACAGCCTTCCTTACCAGCTAAGGAATCTTGTACCTGAGTTCCGGCAAGACGTAGTCGCTAACGAGTGCCTTGAAACGCTCGATACTGCCAACTCGAATTCGAATCCGGTAGTATTCCTTGTCTTTGTTCAGCGTCGCAAGCAGTCCGTGCTGTCTCTCGAGTATGTCGATCATGCGGAGCTGGTCGGAGACGGGAAACTGCTGAGTATTCAGATAGGCGCTCGTGCGGCTTCTGCTTCCATCATCCATAAACCAAACGGCTAGAGCCAGCGGACTGACGGCGATATCCGGTATCATCTTCTTTCCGTCCGCGTAGAACAACCGATAGAACGTGACGGTATCCCCATCATGCCACCGAGGATAGGTGGAGAGTTGGCGTGGTTGGGGTAGTCGCGAACGAGCGCGCGAACTCCTCGGGCGTCTTCCAGCCCAAGGCCTTGTGCGGGCGCTCGCG
>JBEKPS010000009.1:0-116374 GCA_049520515.1 Vulcanimicrobiaceae bacterium | reverse complement strand
TCGCCCAACCAGCCACTCTCCAAGCATTTCAGCGTACCGTTGCCCGTCGTTTCGTCGTCGAGGACGAATTGGAAAACGAGATCGCCTGCCAGCCGCTTCGTACGCAGTACGTCCACGAGCGCCAGAAGAATTGTAACGCCCGCTTTATCGTCGAGCGCGCCGCGACCGAAGATTAGTCCGCGCGCGCGGTCGATGTGGCCTGAGTAGGGCGCCTCGTTCCAGCCTCGCTCGTCACCCGCCGGCACGACGTCAAGGTGCGCATTGAGAACGAGGGATCGACCGGCGCCGTTGCCCGCGATTTTGCAGACAACATTGCTCCGGCTCGTATCGAGCGCGACCAAGTGCGGCCGCAGGCCGAGCTCGGCGAGCCTCGCCGACACAAACTCCGTCGCTGGACGTTCGTTCCCGAACGTGCTTGGAAACCGAATGAGCTCCGCGAGCCACGATTCCCAGCGAAGGAGCCGTTCGGCGTCGATCCGGGCACCGTCGATCAGCGGTGGTTCGATGAGCATATCCCTCAAATTATCGGGTTCGCGCGAGGCGGAGATAACCGCCGGGGCCGGTGCCCGCGGGAAAAGAGGTGGCACCTCTTGGTTCAGGCACTCTTCGCGGTCGCCGATACCTTAAGTATGTGCGGCATCTATGGGATTGCGGGACGCATCCTTGAGACCGATCCTGACCTCGCGCGCGCGATGGATACGTGCCTCATCCATCGCGGGCCGGACGCGGGCAGCAGCCGCTTTTCACCGCTCGGGATTTTCGGCACGCGCCGGCTATCGATCATCGATCTCGTTTCCGGGTCGCAACCGCTCCCGAACGAAGACAGCACGGTCTGGGTGAGCTTCAACGGCGAGATCTATAATTATCGGGCACTTCGATCCGATCTCGCGGCTCACGGACATCGCTTCACGACGCAGAGCGACACGGAAGTTGTCGTGCACGCCTACGAAGAGTGGGGCGACGACTTCGTCTCCCGCCTACGCGGGATGTTTTCTCTGGCAATTTGGGACGAACGCCGCGAACGCGTTCTTCTGGCGCGGGATCGCATCGGAAAGAAGACGATCTATTTTGCGCTCCGCAACGGGCGACTCGTTTACGCGTCTGAGCTCAAAGCCGTACTCGCGGATCCTCAGACCTCGGCTGAGATCGATCGGACAGCGTTATTTCACTATCTTAGTTTCAAACACGTGCCGGCGCCATACTCGATCTTCGAAGGCGTCTCGACGTTGCCGGCCGGTAACATCGCGATCTTTGCGGACGGACGCGTGCAGCTCCACGAATACTGGCGCCCGCATTTTACCGGAGAGAGCACGCTTACGGAAGATGAAGCAGCCGAAAAGCTCTTAGCTCTTCTCGACGACGCCGTTCGCGTTCGCGTCGAAGCGAGCGATGTGCCGGTCGCCGCGTTCCTCAGCGGGGGCGTCGATTCCAGCTTGATCGTTTCGCTCATGGCGAAACATGCGCCCAAACCGCTCAAGACCTACTCGATGGGATACGCCGATCGCGTCGCTCATAAAAATGACGTCGAGTTTGCTCGGCTTGCGGCTTCGGAGTTCGGTACCGAACATCATGAACTGATCGTGACGATCGACGACGTCGTCGATGCGATACCACGGATCGTCGGGGCTTTCGACGAGCCGTTCGGCGGAACAATTTCGCCGTACTGGCTCTCCGCCATGATCGCGCAAGACGTCAAGGTCGCGCTTTCCGGCGACGGTGCGGATGAGCTTTTCGGTTCGTACGCTGCGCACCGCATGGCGGCCATCGTCGAACGACTGCGAAAAGGTGATGCGCAGTTTGGGTCGTTCGAAGACCGCAAGGCACTCGCCGAAGCTTGTGCGTCAGAGAGTGATGGAACATGGCGGATGCGGTTCGCCGGCTTCACGGATTCCGAGAAGCTCGAGCTGCTGAACGGCGCCAACGAATTCGTGCCGTCTTCGTCGCTCGTGCAGCGGCTCTATGACGAGGCGGATCCTGGCGACTTGGTCAACGCGACGCTCGAGGTCGAGTGCCGTGCATTTCTGCCGGACCAGATTCTCACATACGTCGATCGGCTATCGATGGCGCACTCGCTCGAAGTGCGGGTTCCGTTCCTCGATCAGGATGTCGTAGCGTTTGCGGGGAGCCTGCCCGGCAACTTGAAAGTCCGTCCGGACGAGACGAAAGCGGTCCTCAAGAACGCGGCACGCCGTGTGTTACCGCGGCAAATCGTCGACCGCCCTAAAGAGGGGTTCGTTCTCCCGATGGATGCGTGGCTCGGTAAGGAGCTGCGTGCGCTGTCGCGCGATGCACTTTCGCCGCACGCACTGCGGCACGGGTTTTTCAACGTGGCCGCGATCGACCGGTTGTGGTCTGAGCACGACGCCGGCGTTCGCGACCACACATACAAACTTTGGACGCTGACGATGTTTCAGCTCTGGTACCAATCATATATCGAAGAAGGGCGCTACCGCTGCGGTCTGTCGCTCATCAAGGGAGTAGCCTAATGACGACCCGCATCATGCCTATGGAGAACGTCCCCTCGAAACTGAATGGAAACGGATCTGCGGGGTCGCGAACGATTCTCGTGACCGGTGCAGCCGGATTCATCGGCAGCAACTTCGTGCGTTATCTGTTTCGCAAATATCCGCATTATAAAATCATCGCTTACGACGCTTTGACCTATGCCGGAAACGTCGACAACTTTACGAACGAGATGCGCGAGTCCGATCGTTTCGAATTCATCTACGGAAACGTCTGTAACGCCGCGCAAGTGCAAGAGGTCATGTCCTCGGTCGACATGGTCGTCCACTTGGCTGCCGAGACACATGTGACGCGCTCGATCTACGACGCCGCTGGTTTCTTCGAAACCGACGTTTTGGGTACCGCCAGCATCTGCAACGCGGTCGCCAGGTACAAGGCGCGCGTATCGCGCTTCATCCACATCTCCAGCTCCGAGGTCTACGGAAGCTGTCGTGACGGACTCGAGATGATGGATGAATCCCACCCTCTCGAGCCCTGCAGTCCGTATGCAAGTGCAAAAGCCGGTGCAGATCGTCTGGTTTACTCGTACTGGCGCACCTATGATATTCCGGCGGTTATCGTACGGCCGTTCAATAACTACGGCTATCGGCAGCACCTTGAAAAGGTAATTCCGCGCTTTATTACGTCGGTGATTCTCAATGAACCGTTGTCGGTTCATGGAACGGGCTTTAGCTCGCGGGACTGGGTCTTCGTGATGGACACGTGCGACGCAATCGATCGCGTGCTGCACGCTCCCGCGGAAAAAGTCGTCGGGGAAGTCTTTAACGTCGGGACGGGAATCGATACGGACGTTTTGACGATTGCCAAGACAATCTTGGAATTGATGGGACGCTCGGAAGATCTCATCGCTTGGGTGGGTGAGCGTCCGGGGCAGGTCTTCAAGCATCGTTCCGACAGCTCGAAGCTTCGTGCGGCCGTTGGATGGGAGCCGTCGACGAGTTTCCATGATGGGCTACAGCAAACAATCGAGTGGTTCCGGGACAACGAACGCTTCTGGCAGCGGCAAATGTGGCTACGCAAGATCAGGATCGAGACCGCTGCGGGAACGCATTGGCACTAGCGTGACTATGCGTGCGATTCTCTTTGGTTTGACCGGATACGGAAACGCGGCGTTCGATGCGCTGCGGGCTTGCGGCGTTGATGTGCCGCTTGTCGTGACGCGACGCGAGCCTGGCTCCTACCCGTATTATCCCTGTGAACAACTTTCCGATGTCGCGGCGGCAGCAGGCTCAACAGTCTTATGCGACGTCGATCCGGATAGGGACGACGCAGCCTTCGCAAAGATCGCGGAGGTCGATGCCGACGTTCTCGTTGTTGCGTCATATGACAAGCGTCTCAGCACGCATGTCGCAAAGCTAGCGAAACGCGCGATCAACATCCATCCCTCGCTACTGCCGAAATATCGTGGCCCGACTCCTTCGAACTGGGCGATCATCTTCGACGAGAAGAAGACGGGTGTCACCCTGCACAAGCTGGCTCGCCATCTCGACGGCGGCGATATTTTGATCCAGCACGAGCTGGATTTGCGCAAAGACGAAACCGACGGCGAGCTACGCGCGCGTCTCGCGGTGCTGGTCGGTGAAGTGTTGACCGAGTACATCGCAGGCGTCGCCGCGGGCCGGGAGCCGGAAGCAAGCGCACAAGACGAGAGCGAGATTACCGTCTACCCGGCAGTGCAACGCCGCGACGCGCACGTGCGCTTCGATCAGGGCACGCAGACGATACTCCGGCGCATTCGGGGCGTTACGCCGTATCCAGGCGCCTACACTGATTTTTGCGGCGCCGAGTTCGACATCGCATACGTGAAGGCGGAAGGCTTCGTTGCGTACGATGATCAGCCCGGTCGCGTTTTGCAAGTCAATGCCGCGAATGCCGAGCTTTTGGTCAAAACGATGGACGGTACGCTTCGCGTGGGTCTCGTCGACGCCGGCGGTCGCTTAGCCGCCGTAATCCGCAAGAGTGCGGATATGTTGCAATTTGCCGGCAAGATGACGCCGTTCTCAGCGCGCGCGATCGAAGCGGGCGCGAAGTTCGACGTCGACATGCCCGAAGCCGTAGAGTTCGACCGGTACGTCGAGTTTCCAGACATGATCGTCGTCTCAGTGGCCTATCCGTGCAACGCGCATTGTCCGAATTGCCCGTACACGCCAGGGAACTCGGAGCTGCGCCTTAAGTATGGCGACGCACCCTATATTGCGCCGGAGCTTTTCGAAAAGATCGCCGATGAGTGCGGCGAGGCGGCTCGGCGCAAATGGCTACCGGACGGTGTCGGCTCGATGATTCGCATAACGGGCGGCGGCGAACCGATGATGCATCCTGCCGGAATGACGAATCTGATTGAATACGCCAAGCAAGCCGGCGCGAGAGTTTATCTCAATTCGAACGGATCGATGTTCCGGGGCGATGACATCGATCGTTTGCTGGCCGCTCAAACCGATAACATCGAAATCAGCGTCGATGCGGGCGACGAGAAAACGTACGACATCGTGCGAAAGGGCCTAAATTGGGGGCACCTGCTCCAGACGCTGCGTTACATGATCGACCGGCGCAACAGCACCGCGAGCCGGACCACGATCGAGGTAAGCGTCATCAATCAGGAAATCGTATCCGGCACGATCGATCAAATCGAGCGCTTCTGGTACGATTTCGGCGTCGACAACGTTATCGTGCGTAAATTCCTCACCTGGGGCAGCAATACAAGTCTCGATCCGGATCAATCCGCGGATCCAATCGCGTATCTCGATCGTGAAGCAGGCCTGCCGTGTCCGTATCCGTTCCACAGGCTCAACATCGACACGCGTGGGAAAGTCGAAGTCTGCGGCTTCGATATCATGGGACGCACCAACATGGGCAACGTGCACGAGCAGTCAATTCGCGAGATTTGGCAGGGCGCGATGTTCTCGTGGTGGCGCGAAAAGCACCGCAAAGGCGAGGGTGGCGACATTCCTCTGTGCGCGGAGTGTCCGGATTGGAAGTACCGGTCCTGGGAGCACAATTATCGCAAGGCGCTGAAAAATGCCGGCGAACGCCGCGAGCGCGCGGTGGCGGCGACGCAGTGATCGAGACCGGAACCCTCGATCCGGCAATCGTTCCGCTGCTTCCAGGTCAAACGATGCTGGGCGGCGTTGTCATGCGCTCGTACGTTAAAGAAATTCTCGGAAAGAAAACGTTCGGCAAGGTCCTCAATATCGGCGCCGGGCCGAATTCAGCACGTTATCGATACGACGTGCGTCTGCGCAACACGGAATATCATACGGTCGAGATCTCCGGAGAAGGCAATCCAACATTCGTCGCGGACGCGCGGCATATGCCCGAAGTCCCGTCGAATCACTACGATTGGGTATTGGCTTTCGCGCTACTCGAACATGTCGACGATATCCATGCCGTGATTAGGGAGATAACGCGCGTCCTCAAGCCCGACGGTTGCGTATATCTAACCGTCCCTTTTCATAACGAGCTGCATTTTACGCGCGCATACGGCGACTATTGGCGTATCGGACCGCACGGTTTTCATAAGCTGATGGATGCGGATTTCGGATTCGAAGAGATCGAGTTTTGGGGCGAATGCGTCATTGACCCCGTTACGGTGGGCGTAATCGCGCGAAAGGGAGCAAGCGAGTCGGAGGAAGTTTCCCGGCTCTATTACCTCGAGGGCGGTCTGAACTCAATGCATCGTTACGTCGACGGTATACAGCCGCTCGAGCTTACAATCCCGATTAGCCGTCTCCACATCGACGGTATGGAATACTGTTTGCGCGTTCACGAATTTCGCGCACAGCATTTTCAGCAGAGGGGCATTTCACTGACGCTGCCCGCTGCCGACAAAATGCTATTTAGCGGTCTCTCGACGTCCGAGCGCACGATTCACATCACCAACCAGCAATCTCGGCTTGCCTAGGACCCGACCGTGAAGAGCGTCTACCTTTGGGACCCGGACGTCGACCATGGACTTGTAAAAGCTGCATACTTTGACGAAACGACCGGGTGGTTAAAGCCGAATTTCTGCATGGTCGATCCGGACGGCAACATGCTTTGGGAGACGAACACCCTTGGGCTTCGTGGGCCGGAGGTCGAGCCGGACGCGCCAATCGGCGTGGTCTGGGGCGATTCCGTCGTCTTTTCCACCTATACGCGAAGCTGGCCGGAAATGTTGAACGATTTCGCCCCGAGCTGCACGTTCTTGAACGGCGGAGTCGAGGGGAGTTCCTCCGATTCCATATTCTCGCGAGCTAAAATCTTCAACAAGTATCGGAGGGTAGAGTTCAACGTCGTGATGCCGGGCGTCAATATCATCGGTCAGAACGCCACCTTCGAGCAAGAGCTGCTAACCGCGTTAAAAGTCATCCCGAATGCGGTGCTCGTCACGTCGCCGACGAGCTTGAACGAAGAGATCGTCAACGTCGACCTCAGCGATCGATTCAGATCAGAAGGAGACGGCGAGACCTTCTTCCGGTTTCTTGGTACGCACGCGTACAGCTTGCCGCGCCAAAGGGAGTTCTTTGCGCATGTCTACGAACGAAATTCAATCATTCGAGAAGCTGCAGCAGCGACTCGAACGCCTCTGATCGACCTCTTCAAGGTATTTGACTCGAGATTACAAGACGATTTTCGTGCGGACTTTTGGGACATGTTTCATTTGAGGCCGTCTCGTTATCCGCGCATCGCTGCCGCCGTTTCGGAAGCGCTCGAAGCGTTGGCGGTTCCTCAAAGGTGATATCTTACCCAGACGCAGCCTTCGTTGATCACGGCACACTCTCGTTCGAGATCGACATAGGCCGCATAGTGTTCTCCGTGCGACCGTACGATGTAGCTGCCCGTGCGCTCGATCGGATCGCACTCAAACAATAGCGGCAAATCGTCCGAGTGAAACGCGTGCTGATGCGAGACGTCGCACGTCCCGATTACGCGAGCGCCAAGCCGCGTATGCATTCGCAGCCAGTGGTCGGCAAATTCGCCGTCATCGCGCTTGCGCAACGCGAATTCGGCATAGGGCAAGCGCGCGTTTTGCCATTCATAGCGCGTAGGCAACCGCAGCGGAATGATGAGGCTATGCATGCCCTCTTCGCGTGCCAATTCTTTCATCGCCTCTGCAACTTCGGCTGCCCAGCCGTGTTCGCGGAATGCGGTTTCTGCGAAAATGAAGAGACCGATTAACGTGTTGGGCGATTCGTCACCTAATACGGAGTTTTCATAGCTCTGGCGCACGGCTCCGGTCCACCCGCGCGGCAAGTCGGTAGACTCGCCGCTCCACCGAATCCGTGTCGTGATGCCGTGCGCGACGAGAGACGAAGCGCGACCACCTTCTTTTCTGAAGACGATCCAATCAAGGGCGGTTAGACCGAACGGGTTGGGGCCGAGACGAAAATTTGCCAGATCGGGGAACGATCTTGGCGCATCGTAACGCTCCAAGAGCTCCTGCCACGCGCCCGAAGCGCTTCGGCGCCGAAGGTTTTCGATGAACTCTGCGAGCGTGTGGTTCTCGAATCGAGTCTGGCGGACGCTCTTATCTTTTTCCTGAGGGAATTCGCGAATGCGGTGGTGCCCGTAGTTCGGTCGGTGCCCTTTCGTTTTGCCCTTAGGACGAAAGCCTAGCACGCTTTCTCAGAGCCGGCCAGTGCGGCAACCGGCGCGCTTTCTTGCTTATGGACAAGGAGATTGCCAATCGCAAGGCAGTCGATTCCGGAGTTTTCAAACGTTCGAAGCGCGTCTGAGGGACTCGAGACGATTGGCTCGCCTCGCAGATTGAATGATGTGTTCAAGAGTACGGGCACGCCGGTCAGCTTGTGAAACTTATCAAGAATATCGTACAGGTATTGATTCTGTTCGCGCGAGACGGTTTGGACACGGCTCGTCCCATCGACATGGACGGCCGCGGCGATGTCGGATGGGCGCTTCGCCCGATGCGTGTACAGCATGAACGGTGTGGCTTCCATATCGAGCGTCTCGAAGTACTCCGCGTAGTGCTCCTGTTTGACGACCGGAGCGAAGGGCCGGAACTCTTCGCGAAACTTGATCTTTGCGTTGAGGTGATCTTTCATGTTCGCGGCGCGCGGATCGGCGAGAATGGAGCGAGCGCCGAGTGCGCGCGGTCCCCACTCGTCGCGTCCGTTCACAATCGCGACCACCTTCCCGTCGGCAAGGAGACGTGCAATATCTCGTGCCGGTTGCTCGCTGCCGGCAAACGGAATCTTATTCAGCGTGAAGGTGGCTTTGGTTACGGCCTGCGGATACTCGATCCCGAGATATGCCGAAAAATCGTACCGCCGCGTAGCAGCACTCGCGTCGTGTTGGAAGATGGCGTTGAACGCCGCGCCGAGCGCGCCGCCCGCGTCGCCGGCAGCGGGATGAATGTGCGAGCGAATTCCCAGCGCTCGGATGAGCTCCGCGTTGGCGGTGCAATTGAGCGCGACGCCACCCGCGAAGCAGAAGTCTTTCGTTTGGAACTCTGTGGCGAGACGGCCGACCATCGAGATCAGTGCCGTTTCGAGCACGCTTTGCATCGAAGCCGCAAGATCCATGTACTCTTGCGACATCGGAGCCTTGGAAGTCCGCGGAGGCATTCCGAGATGCCGCACGAGGCTCTCTGAAAAGTGACGGCTCTTATCGCTGAAGTCGAAGAAGCTCGGCTCGAGCGTGAAAGAACCGTCGTCGCGCAGCTGAAGGATCGGCCCAAGGATCTTGTCGCGGTAGACGGGTTTTCCGTATGGCGCAAGGCCCATCACCTTGTATTCGCCTTCGTTTACCTCGAAGCCCAAGTAGTCGGTGAACACTGAATAAAGCAGGCCGAGAGAATGCGGGAAAACGATCGAGCGAACTTTTCGCAAACGATTGCCTTCTCCGACGTGAACGGCGACCGTGTCGTATTCACCGACGCCGTCGACCGTCAGCACGACGGCGCGTTCGAACGGCGACGTATAGAACGCCGAGGCCGCGTGCGAGGTGTGGTGATCGCAGAATTCGACGCGACCTTTGAAGCCAAGATGCTTGCGCAACTGCTCCGCAATCGGATACTTGTGGCGATAGAAGTAGGGGATGTCTTCAAAAAAGAGGCGCCGAGTGTTCGGCCAACCATCGAGGACTTGGTCCCAAAGCCGCCCGAGTTTTTTACGCGGGTCCTCGTAGAAGGCCACTGCGTCGAGCTCGTTGATCCGCAGACGCGCGAATTCGAGCGCCCGTCCGATCGCAAGCACCGGCAGCCGTGAGTCGTGCTTGAGCCGGCTCAGGCGCTCTTCTTGGATCGCAAACTTGATCGAACTATCGTCGACGAGCGCTGCCGCAGAATCGTGATAGTAGCACGAGATGCCGAGAACGTTCACCGCCAGCCCATCGATTCGGAGCGTCTTCCGCGAAGACGCGCGAGCAGTCCGATCAGCTTGAAGATTAGTTCAAGCGAGGGGGTACGTGTGGATCGCTTCATCGGGTGCCAAAGGGACATCGAGCTTGCGGACCTCGACGAGATACCAGCGCATTAAGAGCGCTGACGCTCCCTGCGAGACAAATGCCAATATCCCGGCCCAGGCCTTCATGTCTTTGGTTTCGGCCCCACAAAGGGGGTAGTTGAGGCTCAGACCTCAGGAAAGGCGCTAAATCGAGCCGATCTGACGCAGTGCTCGAAGCCCCTCATGAACGACGCATAGTCGGGGACGCCGTGGGCCTCTTGTGAGAGCATGCTGCAGAGCTGCTCGATGTCGATGTGTGGCGCGATCGTGTCGCGATACACCTCGATCAATTCCACCGCACAGTCGTTGAGGCCGAAGATCTCAAAGAGGCTCACCATCTTGAGCAGCCGAGGCAACGTGGGGCGAATATGAGGAAATGCCCGTTCGAAATCCGGGTCCGCGAAGTCGCGTAAATAAATTGCGTCTCCCTGACAGGGCTGGCCGGACTCGGTTGGTGACGGGAGGTTGAGAAGAAATTTCCCCGGCAGTGCGGCTCGAGTGTACCGCCGTACGTCAAGGTCGAAGAGGCTAAACCCAAGCGAACGCAAGTAGAGATCGTGGTTCGCGAAAAGGTTGGCCTCTGGGTGAGGCGCCGTGTTGAAGTTGACTTCGACCGCCAAACCGAGAACGTTGCGGTCGCGCAGCGTTTCCTCGGCGCCGAGGAGAATGGAATAGTCGTAACCATCGGTGTCGGTTTTGATAAAGTCGACGGTCGTAAGGCCTCGTTCGCGCGCGAACTCGTCGACGGACAGCCGCCGTTTGGCATAGACGAGCTCTGCGCCGAAATTGTTGACGACCTGCGTCCAATTCAATCCGAGGAGCTCGACCGAGCGCTGCGTGCTCGACTTGTTATAGACCATATCGCGCGGAGCCGATATCGGCGGTTCGCCCGGTGCGCGCACGATTTCGGCAGCGATATATTCGACGGAGCCCAATTGCGGCTTGGCGGCATTGAGTCGATCGATTTCGTTAACGAGCCGGTCGAAACCATATGCGACAAGACTTTGCCCGAACGCGTACCACACCGAAGAGATTCCGCCCGATGCTCCTATGTCGATCAAGGCGAATGGCTCTGGCAGCTTTCCCGACGCAGCAAGGCCCAAGACGATTTGAGGTTTGTTATTGATAAAGGGGCTGTCCATCGCTATGCGCCCGCGAGGTGTCGTGGTATCGCCGCTGCGTTCGCCAGTGGGTACTCTAAGAGTTGCGCGATGGAGATCTCTATCGGCTTGTTGTTTTGAATCACGCACAGCGCGCGACCGGTCCCCATGAGATATTCGAGCGCCGCACGCAGCGAATCATCGCCGCGATTGCGCGAAGCTTCGCCGAGGACTTCCAGCACGACGATCATGTCGCGGTGCCGTTCGATGAACGAGTGGCCGCCGGCGATAACGTTCGGTTCGGAGAATTCCGTGTCGATATGCAGCAAGCGCACAGGCGGTTCGCTTCCGGAGAACACCGCGTCGAGCGTTGTCGCCGAAACGGTGATCGGCGTCCACGTATCATTGGCGAGATTAATTTCGACGAGCGACCCACCACCCTGATGCTTGACAGGCTGATGGAACGTAACTTCGCCGATGCTATCGCTGATGGCAAATGAATGAAGCGTACAACGCTCCTTGAGGTAGTTGATTTCGATCGAATCCCGCAGCAGCGCAGCTACGTCTGGATTGCACTCGAAGGCGTGAACGTGACCGCTGGCACCCACGCGCGCTGCGAAATGAATCGTATAGAATCCGATGTTCGCGCCGACGTCGACGGCGACGTCGCCGGGCCGGAGCATCCCGATCATCCAAGGGTTGAGATCCGGTTCGTAGTCGCCGTCCAGTGCCAGTGGGATTCCGACCGAGAGGTCGCGTGTGTCAAAGAAGATACGCGCCCCGTACCTCGTCTTGGTGATGGCACGATTGCCGCCGAGATAGAGGGTCGTCGGCCGTGCCAGGGGATCGCTCACCCTGTATGAATCGGCTTTCTCGACGCGGCGTGTTATGGTCCGACGGTTGTTCCTATCTCGCCGGGCATGAGGCCGAGCGCCATTATCCCCCGGGTCGGCCGACAGGGCGTCCGCCGTGCCTGCCGACGCGACCCAGGTGATGCCCGCGCGAACTGAGAGGCGGGCGTACGCTAAGATCATCGCGCGGCGAAGTTAGATTGTTACATAGTCCCAAGTAATGGCGGCAGTCGTAATCGACGTGTCGGTTGTTGGACCGCCCTGACAGGCAAGCCAGAGTCCGTATCCTGATGGGAGGGCAACCGGGTACGGCATCGTCCCGGTCCATTGATAAGCTTGAGGCGCAAGATTATTATACGGAGACACAACAAAGTAAATTACGCGCTTTGATGTGTCATATGGGGTGGACGGGACGCTCGTATCCGCGTAAACGTACGTTGCGCTGCCTTCATACTCGCTCGTATCGAAATCCCATTGTGCGGTAATAGTTAGTGTCCGTATCAAAACGCCGTTTACATTATCACCTGGTGAAATGATTTCCGTTATCGCACTGCCATCAGGAAATCCAATCCCGACGTTATTGTTAAAAAAATTCGCGCCCACCATGATTGTGTTATCGATAAACATCAACTTAATCTCCTTAAGTTAGCTGCTGCAGCGTTGCGAAACGCTGCGACAGGGAGCACTCACGCTAGGCCACCAGGAAAACGTGTGCACTCAGTAACTCCTGACGGGCCGACGCGCAGCGAGACGCTGCTTGCGCTGTGCAACATGAGGTTTTGGTGAGCTGACTTGGGCGGGGGCGCATCGGGCTAGCGCTCCCAGCACTCGACGCGGCATGATATAATCCAACGGTTGCCCGCGCGTGCGGGACACGTCCCATCTCGCCCGGCATGAGGCCGGGCGCTATGGTCCCCCGGGTCGGGCCGACAGGATGTCCTCCCCCGCCATGGACCAGAAAGGCCCCATCAATGGAAACCCTCGAGGCTACCGAGCAGGCGCTTCCCGCGAGCGAAGCGGCCGCCGGCAACCAGGTCATCACCATGCGCGAGCTGCTCGAAGCTGGCGTGCACTTCGGACACCAGACGCGGCGCTGGAACCCGAAGATGAAGCCGTACATCTTTCAAGAGCGGAACGGCATCTACATCATCGATCTTTCGAAGACGATCGCGCGCGTGCGCGAAGTCTACGAGGTCGTCAAAAATATGGCCGCAGCGAACAAAGTCATCCTGTTCGTCGGCACCAAGAAGCAAGCGCAAGACGCCGTTAAAGAAGAATCCGAACGTTGCGGAACGTTCTTCGTCAACCAGCGCTGGCTGGGCGGCACACTTACCAACTTCGCCACGATCCAGAAGCGCATCGCGCGGCTGCGCGAGCTCGAGGGGATGCGTCAGCAAGGCACCTTCGATCTGCTTCCCAAGAAAGAAGTCGCGAAGCTGACCGACGAGCTCGATAAGCTGGAGCGCTTCTTGGGCGGAATCAAAGACATGCACCGTCTCCCCGACGCGTTGTTCGTCGTCGATCCCAAGAAAGAGCGCATCGCCGTTCTCGAAGCCCGCAAGCTGAAAATTCCAATCATCGCGGTGGTCGACACCAATTGCGACCCCGATGAGGTTGACTATCTTATCCCCGGCAACGACGACGCAATTCGCGCCGTTAAGCTGATGGTCTCGAAGATCGCCGATGCGATCATCGCGGGCCACACCGAAGCAGAAAGCTCGTACGACTCGACCTCTTTCGAAACGGAAGAGGCCGCTCCCTAACATGCAAACGACAGATAAGAAACCCAGCACCGACGACATCAAACGGCTCCGCGAAGAGACCGGCGGCGGGATGATTGATTGCCGCAACGCGCTCGTGAAGGCCGGCGGCGATTACGAAGCCGCGAAGCGCGCGCTCACCGAGCAAGGTCTCGCGCGCGCCGAGAAAAAGGCGGAGCGCGTTGCCAATGAAGGACGCGTTGCCAGCTACATTCATGCCGGCGGTAAGATCGGCGTGCTTGTCGAGGTCAACTGCGAGACCGACTTTGTTGCGCGCAACGAGCGGTTCATCGAGCTCAGCCGCGACGTCGCGATGCACATCGCAGCCATGAAGCCGGTCTACCTGGATCGTGAGAGCGTCCCAGGCGACATCGTCGCGCAGCAGCGCGCCGAGTTCGAAAAAGCCGTCCCTGCCGGGAAGCCTGCGCCGGTCGCGGAAAAGATCGTCGAGGGGAAGCTTGGCAAGTGGTTCGAGGAACACTGTCTGCTCGAGCAGCAGTTCGTGAAGAACGACGAAGTGACGATCGGGGAACTCGTCGCCGGCGTCTCGGGCGTCTTGGGCGAGAAAGTTCGCGTCAGGCGCTTCGCGCGTTTCGCCCTCGGCGAAGACTAAGCGCGGGGTAGGCGCCGTGGAACCAGTCTTCCGACGCGTCCTGCTCAAGCTCTCGGGCGAAGCGTTTGCCGGCGCCGACCACAGCGTCGATGTCGAGACGACCGCCGGGATGGCGCGTCAGATTGAGGGCGTAGTAAAGGAAGGCATCTCCATCGCCGTCGTCGTCGGCGGCGGGAACATCTGGCGCGGCAAGGCCCATGAGGCCGCCGGGATGGAACGCGCGACGGCCGACTATATGGGGATGCTAGCGACCGTTATCAACGCGCTTGCACTTCAAGACGCCCTGGAGCGGATCAACGTTCCCTCGCGCGTGCAGACGGCGATCGCGATGCACGAGATCGCCGAGCCGTACATCCGCCGTCGCGCGATCCGCCACTTGGAAAAGGGGCGCGTCGTCATCTTTGCTGCCGGTACCGGCAATCCGTATTTCACAACCGACACCACTGCCGCGCTGCGCGCAGTCGAAGTCGGAGCGCAAGCAATCCTCAAGGCCACCAAGGTCGACGGCGTCTACACCGCCGATCCGAAAAAAGATCCGAACGCCACGCGCTTCACGCATGTCGACTACCTTCAAGTCTTGCAGCTGGGACTCGAGGTGATGGATAACACCGCGCTGACGCTCTGCATGGACAACGGGCTCCCGATCGTCGTCTTCGATATGAATGTGCCTGGAAATATTCGCCGCGTTGTCTTTGGCGAACCGGTGGGAACGTTCGTCGGCCGCGGCACGCCGAGTCAGGAGTTCGCACATGCTCAATGACGTCTTCAAAGACACCGAGTCGAAAATGAGCAAAGCCGTTGAGTCGACGCGTCACGATTTCGCTGCGATTCGCACTGGCCGGGCGTCACCGGCGCTGCTCGATCGTCTCGAAGTCGAAGCGTACGGTGCGACCGTTCCGCTCAAGCAAGTCGCAAGCGTCAGCTCGCCCGACGGGCGTTCGCTCGTGGTCAGCGCTTACGATAAGTCGACGGTCGGGGGAATCAAGAGAGCGATCGAAACGAGCGATTTGGGACTCAATCCCAACGTCGACGGCACAAACGTGCGCCTCAGCTTTCCGCCCTTGAACGAAGAACGCCGCAAAGATCTCGTCAAAGTCGTGCACAAGCGCGGCGAAGAAGGCAAGGTCGCGATTCGCACTATTCGTCACAAGAGTGTCGATGCGGTCAAGGCGCTGGTCAAAGATCACAAGATCACCGAAGACGAGAACAAGCGCGCCAGCGATCAGCTGCAGAAGACGACCGACAAATACGTCAAAGATATCGACGCGCTGGTCGCCGCAAAAGAAAAAGAGATCATGGAGGTATGAGCTCCGATCTCGTTCTCGTTCCGGAAGTCGAAGCGCGCGCGCAACTCTCCGACCGCAACGTTGCGCTCCGCATGTTGCTGCCGCCGTATCCTGCGATCGGCCTCGGCAAGCTGCGTGTCTTGCGCGTGAAAGAACGCGCCGACGTGACCGAGTTGTTGTGCAGCTACGAAGGATACGAGAGGATCTGAGCCGATTCGCAGGAGCGTCGCGGCGCCTCCGGGCGCACTAGCCCGTTCCAAATCGCGAGGCGGCGGCGGTTCGATCGGAGTGCGCCGCGTCGCAATCGGCGTCGGGCTCGCAATCCTCGGCATCGGCTGCGCGCTCTACTTACCGCTCTTCGACGCGCTCGTGGCCGTCATTGCAATTGGCTGCTTGTGGGAATTCGACAAGCTCGCGCTTCGCAAAGGGACGCCGGTCGAACTCGCAGTCGCCGCGCCGGCCGTGCTCGCGTACATCGCGCTCACCGCGTTCGGCGTGGTCCACCGGTTCGAGAGCCTGCTTTTGGCCGCGACGATCATTGCGACGTTCGTGTTCTCAACGTTTGCGCACAAGGGTCACTACTTAGCACGGAGCGCCTTCACGCTCTTGGCCGTGCTCTATATCGGAAAGCTCGTCTCGTACTTCATTGCGATTCGGGGCATTCCGGACGTCGGCGTGTGGCTCAGCCTCTATGTGATCTTCATCATCGCGCTCACCGATGTGTTCGCGATGCTCGTCGGTGTTGCGATCGGACGGCATCCGCTCACACGGATCTCGCCGCGCAAGACGGTTGAAGGTTCGATTGGCGGATTACTTGCCGGTATCGGTACCGGCATCGCGTTCGGAATGTTGCCGCAGGTCGGCGTCGCCTGGTGGGAAGGTGCGTTGATCGGCGCGCTTACGTCGATCGCAGCACAAGCCGGCGATCTCGTCGAGTCGGCGCTCAAACGCGACGCGCACGTCAAGAATGCGGGCAGCGCGATTGGTTCGCACGGGGGCGTGCTGGACCGTTTCGATAGCTATCTGTTTGGCGGCGCGGCATTTTATTTCGCGCTTTGGATTCTCCGGTACGTGGCGCACGGAGCTTTACCGCCACCATGAAGCGCATCGCGATCCTCGGTTCCACCGGTTCGATCGGCCGACAAGCACTCGACGTGATCAGCCGTCATCGCGATCGGTTTACGGTCGTCGGATTGGCGGCGGGGCGCAACGCCGAGCTGTTGCGCGAACAGGCCGAGCAATTCGAGGTCGGCGTTATCTCGCTCAGAGATGAGGGCGGCGCGCACGGCTTGATGCGCGTTGCGACCGAGAGCGGCGCGGATCTCGTCTTGGCTGCTACGGACGGCGCGGTCGCATTCGAGGCCGTGTTCGCTGCGGTTGCGCGAGGCATCGATATCGCAGTTGCAAACAAGGAGCTGGTGGTCGCGGCAGGCGAGCTGCTCCTGCGCGAAGCTGCACAAAGCGGTTCGCACATCTTGCCGGTCGATTCGGAACATAGCGCGTTGTTCCAATGCCTGGTCGGCGAACCGAAGGAGCGCATCGCGCGTCTTGTCCTCACCGCATCGGGCGGACCGTTTTGGGACAAAACTGCGCAAGAGATGGAAGGCGCGACGGTCGAGGACGCGCTCGCACATCCGACCTGGCGCATGGGAACGAAGAACACGATCGATTCCGCGACACTGATGAACAAAGGCTTGGAAGTTATCGAGGCCAGCCGGCTTTTCGAGATACCTTGGGATCGTATCGACGTGCTCGTCCATCGCACTAGCGTCGCGCACGGACTCGCAATCTTTACCGACGGCTCGGTGAAAGCCCAGCTGTGCCCGCCCGACATGCGCGTGCCGATTGGCTACGCGCTCGCCTATCCGGATCGGCTCGAAGATACGTCGTTGTGGCCGGACGCACGGAACGTCGACGCGCTCACCGCGCTTGGTGCGCGCGAAGGTGAAGATGCAACTGCGTTGCGGTTCGAACGGCCGGATCAAGATCGCTTTCCGTGTTTGCGCCTTGCCTACCGGGCGCTCGAACGCGGCGGGACCGCGCCTGCAGTGCTTTCCGCAGCAAACGAGATAGCAGTTCAAGCGTTCGTCGACGGACGCATCGGCTTCCGGCGCATCCCCGAGCTCATCGAATCGGTACTGGAAGATGTTTCCGCTGTATACGAAGAACTTTCGCTTGACTCGGTGCGCGCGGCCGACGCGCGTGCGCGCAAGCTGGCCGAAGGACTCGTTCGTGAGTTAGGAGCAGTCGCGCGCTAATGGAGCAGCACCTCGCCTTGTCCCTTGCGTTGCCGAGCCTCGCGGCCATCGGGAAGATCGTCGTGTTCTTCGTCATGCTCTCGGTGCTCGTCGTGCTGCACGAGTTCGGGCATTTCATCGTCGCTCGCTGGAACCACGTGCGCGTCAACGATTTTGCGCTCGGGATGGGGCCGACGTTGCTCAAGTGGACGTCACCGCGCAGCGGCACGAATTACCGACTGAATCTTTTTCCGATCGGCGGCTACTGCGCGATGCAGGGTGAGGACGGCAAAACGAACGAGGCGGCACAGCAACGCCGCTTCTTAGCCGACGGCGAAATTGCCGACGATAATTTTCAAGCCAAGGCGCCGGTGCGCCGCCTCGCAATCATTGCAGCCGGTCCGATCGCGAATTTCATCGTTGCGTTCGTTTTGTTATTCGCCGCTGCGATCGGTTTCGGCAGTGTGACCGCGACGACGACCGTCGACGCCTTGCAACCCGATATGCCGGCAGTGAAAATGGGGCTGCACCCTGGAGACACGATCGTGAGTGTCGACGGAACGCACATTAAAGACGGAGCACAGCTCGTCGAGACGATTCACGGATCGGCCGGCAAGCGGCTCACGCTCGTCGTGCATCGCGGCAATCAAATGTTGACGCTCACCGGTACGCCGGTCGAGCGCACGCTCGGCGGCAAGCGCGTCGGTCTGCTCGGTTTTGCGCCACGGCAACAAGCCCAGCGCGCCGGATTGATTGAAGCGATCAGTGACTCCGGCAATTCATTTTGGTTTTTCCTCGTGATGCAGCTCGGCGTACTCGCGTCGCTCGTGACCGCACCCGCACATGCAATCGGCGGTCTTGCAGGCCCAGTCGGCATTGCTGCAATTAGCGGTCAGGTGCAGAATCTCGGGTGGGGGCCGTACTTTATGCTGGCAGCGCAACTGTCGATCTCGCTCGGAATTTTCAATTTTCTTCCGATCCCCGCACTCGACGGCGGTCGTGGAGCCTTCATCATCGCGGAACTCGTACGTGGCAAGCCGGTCGATCCGGAAAAAGAAGCCGTCGTACACTTCGCCGGCTTTGCAGCGCTCATGATCCTGATGGTGCTCGTCACCTATCACGACATCGTGCGGCTGGTCGCCGGCAGAGGAACGCTCTGAAGACAGCCCGCGGCTACGGCGAAGGGGCAGATTCGATCGCGACGGCACTCGGAGCACTACCGGTGTTCGTCGTTCGTCAGCAGCACATTCCGGCAGCGTACTTTGACGTGGCGTTTGCGCGCGGGGCCGGCGACGAATTCGCTGCAATGATCTTGACGCGCGACCGCCGCGCTGCCATGGCATACGAGCTGGCGCAGCAGGTCGCTCGCGAGCCGGATCCCGATCGCCGGCGTGGCGTGTTCGATGCAATCGCGAAATGCCAACTGAATATCGGAGAACGTACGCTTGCCGATTTGAGCACTCCCGATCCGAGCGAAACGCTTGCGCTGTCCGATTTTTCGCGTCTTCCCGACGTCATGATCGTGCGTTCGTGGTTCGAAGCCGGCTTACAGCGGTCGTCAATCGGTTATTCGCGATCGAACGTCGTGCGCTGGTATCCGCAGCGCGAGCTCGGTGAATGGAAGCCCGCGCGGGACAGACGGACGATTCTCATTTGGGCCCCCGACACGGTCGCGGAGCTCACGGCGATCCACACGTTCGCACTCGAACATTTTCACGCAGACCTGGTCGTCGTTTCGCAGGGAGGTCAAGGGCCGTCGGCCCGCGCGCGCTACGTGGCGCTCGATTCACCCGAGGTCGCAACGCTTCTCTCGGGAGCGCTCTGCGTCGTCAGCGCATCGATCGACGACCCGAGCTGGACGCGTGCACTCGCCGAGAAAGGAGCCTCGGTCGCCGCGGCTACGACGAGCGGTTCGGACGAAGTGGCGGACGAGATCGCGCTCTTCGAGCCTTGGTCGTACCGATCTATCGCAGCGGCAGTGAGTGAAGCGCTCTCGCGCCGCTCGAGCCGTCCATCCGAGCCGTTACCGTCCCGCGACCTCGTTGCGCGAGCCCTCGCCGAAGCACGCCCCGTTCCACTCGAAGGGGGGCCCCTCGTGAGCATTGTCGTTCCAACGCTCAATCGGCGCGAAGATCTGACCCGCACGCTCACCCGTCTGAAAGACCAAACGTACGAAAATTTTGAGATCGTCGTCGTCAACGACGGCGGCGAATCGATCGCGGATATGGAGACAATCGATCCGCGCGTGCGTGTCATCGATCGGGACGTCAACGTCGGCGTCGCGGGTGCCCTCAATTTCGGGTTGCGTCAGGCGCGCGGCAAGTACGTCGCGACCGTTGCCGACGACGACGAGCTTTTCCCCGATCATCTGATGCGATTGGTCGGCGCGATGGAGCGCTCGGGCGCGCTTGCGGCACACTCCAACATTCTGATTCGATACGAGAAGAAGATCGACGGGACGCTCCAGACGGTGGGTTACAACGCCTCAGTCTTTTGTCGTCCGCTGGATCGAACCGAGGTCTACGCGTCCTCGCCGGTGGCGGGACACGCGCTGTTGTTTCGCCGCGATGCCCTCGACCGCGTCGGAATGTTTCGTGAAGACATCATCCTCACCGATCAGGAAATGCAGATACGGCTTTCGCAGATCTCGGATTTCGTTCACGTGCCGAACGTCACCGGGGAGTGGCTGTCGCGCGAGGCGGCCGAATCGCAGCTTTCGACCCGTATGGGCAAGGATCTCCCGTCCGATCTGCGGCGGATTTTCGAGTTGCATCCCGCTTCAGGGCGCCAGTATGTCGCGCGCGCACGCGAAGCAACGCTCGCGAACGTGTCGTCGCGCCCCCCGGGGTTCGCATTTCCGCCCATCATGAGCAAGAATGTCTAGCGTCGCCGATCTCTCCGCGGCGCTTGGCGATATTCCGGTTGTCGTCGCCGCCTCGAACGAGTTGGTTCCGGCCTACTTCGAGATGGCCGATCGTAGGCGAGCGGGTGCGGCGTTCGCGGCGATGTTCCTGATCCCCGACCAGCGCGGGGCGTACGCATATTCGCTCGCAACGCATGTTGTTCACAAAGGCGACTACGATCATCGGCGCGAGCTCTTCGACGGAATCGCATCGGCCAATGTTAACGTGGAAGGCCGTCCGATCACCGAACACAATCGCGTACCGGTGGAGCTGCGCACTGCACTTGCGGATATGTCACGCCTTCCCGACGTGTTGATCGTTCGCTCGCGCTACGACGCGCAGCTCCAGCGCTTGTTGCGCGGCTATGGCCTCCCGAATATAGTGCGCTGGTATCCGTCACGACGGCTCGGAGATTGGACGCCTGGACCCCGGCGCAGATACGTCGTCATCTGGGCTCCGAATTCTCGGGCCGAGGAAACGGCGATCCACACGTTTGCGCTTTTCGAACTTCACGCCGAAGTCGTCGTCATCTCCAAGGGAGGTCAGGGCACGTCGACCAGCGCGAACTATCTGGAAGCCGGTTCGCCCCAGGTTGCAGGCGTCTTGTCACAGGCGATTTGCATCGTGGATGTTACGCTCGACGATCCCAGCTGGACACAGGCCTTCGCAGAGCGCGGCCTTTCGGTTGCCGCCGCGATGACGAGCGGTGCAAACGAAGTCGCCGACGGCGTGGCGCTGTACGAGCCGTGGTCGTATCGCTCGATATGCACGGCGACGCTCGAAGCGATGTCGCGCCCGGCCAGCCATGCGCGCGAGTCCGCGCCTTCGCCGAGCGTCATCTCGCGCGCGCTTGACGCTGCGCGTCCACCGCTCGCCCAGACGACGCCCCTCGTCAGCATGATCGTTCCCACCTACAATCGGCGCGACGATGTTATCCGGATCCTCACGAAGCTTAAAGAACAGCGCTATGAAAACTTCGAAATCGTCGTCGTCAACGATGGCGGGGAATCGGTTGCCGATCTCGCTCCGCTGGACGCTCGAATCCGCGCCTACGACCGTGAATCAAACGCGGGCGTTGCGAGCGCCGTGAATTTCGGGATGTCGCAGGCAAAGGGAACCTACATCGGGATTCTGGCCGATGATGACGAGCTTTATGCGGATCATCTACTCCGTCTCGTCGCCGCGCTGGAAGGCTCAGGAATCGGCGTCGCGCACTCGAACATCATGATCCGTTTCGAAGCGGAGCAAGACGGCCGCCGCTTCACGAGCGGATATAACTGCTCGACCTTCATCGAGGCGCTGGATCCGCTGGAAGTGTACGCTTCGTCGCCGATCGCAGGCAACGCGATGCTCGTACGACGCGAGGTCTACGAGCGAGCCGGAGCTTTTCGCGAAGATGTGATTCTTGCCGACCAAGAGATCCAAATTCGCTTCGCGCAAATCACGGATTTCGTCCACGTGCCGCACGTCACCGGCGAATGGTTGGTGCGCGATGCGGGCGATACGCAGTTATCGCACAAGAGTAAAGGCGATCTGCCCTCAGACATGCGCCGGATTTACGAGCTCCATCCGAAGGCATCCCGATACCTCGAGCAGTTGCGTGAAGTGACGATACGAACGGTCGCCGGACGTCCTCCCGGTCACATCTTTCCTCAGGTCGTTAAGCGTGTTCCACAACGTGCGGGACAAGTGACGTAATGGAGTTGGATCTCGCCGGAAAGAAGGCGCTGATCACGGGTGGCGGACGTGGCATCGGCCGCGCCTGCGCGCTTGCACTTGCCGCCGAAGGCGCGCATGTGATGATTTGCGGCCGCACGCAGGCTGCGTTGACGTCGACGCTCGACGAGCTTGGCGGCGAAGGCTCGGGTCATCGGTCCCAGGCAGTCGATCTTGCCTCGCCGGACGGACCTGCACGATTGATACAAGCCGTCCTCGAGAGATTTGGCGAGCCCGACATCGTCGTTCAGAACGTAGGCGGAACGCTCGACGTGCGCGATCCGCTTGCGCCGGTCAGCGATTGGCAGCGCGTCTTGCGCCTCAACCTCGAGATCGGCATCGAGTTGACGAACGCGTTCATTCCGCACATGCAGAAGCGAGGCAGTGGGCGCATGATCTTTCTCTCATCGCTGGCTGCGTTCGAGCAACAGGGTTCGCTCGCGTACGGCGTAGCGAAGGCTGCCGTCACGGCGTACGCTCGCGGGATCGGAAGATTATATGCGGCGGACGGCATCGTCGTTTCGGCAATCGTGCCGGGCGTCGTATTGACGGAAGGCGGCACGTGGGATACCAATCGTCAACGGGATCCCGAGGGAATCGCGCGATACGTCGAAGAGAAATTACCTCGCCGGCGTTTTGGTTCTCCCGAAGAAATAGCAGATGCGGTCGTGTTTCTCGCGTCCTCGCGCGCTTCGGCGTTCTCCGGTTCGCTGGTTCCGATGGACGGCGGACAGGGTGCCGGGACGTTCGGGCAATAGGGAAATAAACGATGGAATCCGACGACAACAAACGTTGGCGTGAGACGAAGGCCAGCCTCGAAGCCGAGCCGCTAACGCTGGGTCCATACTTCTCGTTCATCGCGCGCAAGACGCCGCGCCGTCTACTCCATCTGCTGAGCTATTACAAGTTCGCCTCGAGGATGATCGGCGCGAACAAGCGCGTCGTCGACGTTGGATGCAGCGAAGGGTTTGGGACAACGATCGTAGCGGAGGCGTCCAAGTCGTGCCTCGGCGTCGATCTGGACGCGGATGCAATAGCAACCGCAACCCAGACCGTTGGGAGTGACCGGCTGCGCTTCGAAGTGCGCGACATCATTGCCAAGCCGCTCCCCGAGTGCGATGCAATCGTCACGCTGGACACGATCGAGCACATCCCGCGCGAGAACGAAGACGCGTACGTGCGAGCCTTGGCAGACGCATTGTCGGCGGACGGAATCTGCATCATCGGCACGCCGAACGAAACATCGGACAAGTATGCCTCGCCTTGGACGCGTGCCGGGCACATCAATCTCTTTAGCGCAGATCGTCTGCGCGAGCTCGGCGAGCGTCATTTTCGCAACGTCTTTTCGTTTTCAGCCAATGATGAGGTCGTGCACACCGGCTTTGCCCCTATGGCGCACTATCTGATCGCGCTCTGCGCAGGTCCGAAGCGCACGTGAAACCGTTCGTCGACTATTATCGCGAGGCGGGGATCTCGCCCGTCAAACAGGACGTTTCGAATTTAGGCCGTCACTATGCCGGTCGCGACGGATTGTACCGGCATCTTGGAATACCCGCGCTCTGTTTTCGCGGGGCCGAGGTCATCGAGTTCGGACCTGGTTCGGGACACAACGCGTTGTTCGTCGCCAGCATGAACCCGTCTCGTTACGTGCTCGTCGAAGCCAACCCGCACGGAGTGCGGGAGATGCGCGCGCTCTTTGCCGAGCAGAACGTCCGTGCGAACATCGAAATCGCCGAAACGTTGGTCGAGGACTACGCGACGCCCGACCGATTCGAGTTCGTTCTGGCCGAGGGTTTGATTCCGTTCTCGACGACGCCCCACGTTCTCGCGCGCAAGATTGCGACCTTCGCCGAGAGCGGGGGCGTGATGGTAATTACGTGTTGTGATGCGGCCTCGGCGATGGGTGAGATTCTGCGTCGCTTCATCGCGCGGCGTTTCGTCGAGTTGGATCGCCCGCGTGACGAGCGCGTACGCCTTCTGACGCAGATCTTCGAGCCGCATCTTCGCACGCTGGAGGCAGCCACACGCTCGGCGGAAGATTGGGTGCTCGACAACATCGTCCACCCGTTCACGGGCGAGTTGTTCGGAATCGGCGAAGCGATCGAGACGCTGAGCGCAGACTTCGACGTTTACGCAAGCTCGCCGCACTTTTTCGTGGACTGGCGATGGTACAAGCGCATCCCAAGCGGCGACGGCGATTATAACAAGCGAGCAATTCGCGCCTACCGGCGAGTGGTCTGCAACATGCTGGACTACCGGTCGAATCTGCCACCCCACGACGAGACGCTGGGCATCGAGGTCTTGCGAACGTGTTCGGAGGTCTACGCGCTCATGCAACGCAGCGAAGCAAGCGGCGAGGACGTCGGCGACGAGCTTGTGCGTCACTTGGATGAGCTACGGGGATTGACGCAGGAAATCGCGCCCGCGACCGCCGCTGCGTTCGCGTCGGCGCGAACGTTTTTACGCTCGGCACGTCCCGATGCCGCAACGCTGGCGCATTTCGAGCCGTTCTTCGGAAGAGGAATGCAATATCTGAGCCTCATTCGCCGCCCAGGGTACAGGTAGGGAGGCACTCGCGCTTGGCGCGAAGGGAAGACATGTGATTCGTCTGCGGCGGAAATCGAAGCCCGTTTTCCTCAAAAACAAAACGAACTCGGACGCGAAGGGCGTTTGGATTGGCGGCGATCATCCAATCGCCGTTCAGTCGATGACCACAACCGACACGGCCAATGTCGACGCGACGCTCGAGCAAGTCTATGGTCTTGCAATGGCCGGCTGCGAGATTGTGCGGGTCACGTGTCAAGATCCACGCGATGCTGCGGGACTACCCGCGATCGTTAGCCGTTCGCCCGTGCCGATCGTTGCCGACGTTCACTTCGATCATCGCATGGCTCTCGCCGCGATCGAAGCCGGGGTTGCGAAGCTGCGCTTGAATCCGGGCAACATTACCGATCCGGAAAAGACGCGCGAAGTCGTGCGTTTGGCGGTCGAGCGCGGCACTCCGATTCGGGTCGGTGTCAATCTCGGCTCACTCGCCAGAGATCTCGAGGAACGACTTGGCTTGACGCCCGAGGCAATGGTCGAATCCGCGATCCGGCACATTGAGATTCTCGAAGATCTCGGTCACACCGATATCGTCATCTCGCTCAAAGCGCACGAAGTCGCAGCCACCGTCTATGCGTACCGGCTGATGGACAAGCGTCTACGGGAACGCGACACGCCCTACGCTCTGCACCTCGGCATCACCGAAGCCGGCTTGCCGCGGGAAGGGACGATCAAGAGCTCGATTGGCCTCGGGATTCTGTTGTGGGAAGGGATCGGCGACACGCTGCGCGTTTCGCTCGCTGCCGACCCGGTCGAGGAAGTCCCCGTCTGCTGGGGGATTTTGAAGTCGCTCGGCTTGCGCGAAAAGGGCTTTGACATCACGGCCTGCCCATCGTGCGGCCGGGCCGAGATCCAGGTCGTTGACTTGGCCGAGCGCGTCGAGGCCTTAGCCAGGGAGTACACGGCCCCGGTCAAGGTCGCGGTCATGGGGTGCGTCGTCAATGGACCGGGTGAGTCCAAGATGGCCGACGTCGGCGTCGCAGGCGGCAAGGGCAAAGGGGCGATCTACCGTAAGGGCGAGCTCGTGGGGACCTACCCCGAGGAGCGCTTGCTCGGTGCTTTGCGGGACGAGATCGAAAAGGTCATCGCGGACCTCTATCCGGAGTACGCGCACGAGATCGGACGCCATGAACAAACCGCTCCCGCTTAAGCCACGCACGCTACTGTGGACCGCGCTCATTGCACTTGCGGCCTCATTTACGCTTGCATTTTCGCGCCCGGCTACCATCGAGATTGACGGCCAAAGCCTTATCTCCGACGTCCCGCCGGTGACGGCAAATCATCAAGCGTACGTTCCGTTGCGCGCCCTGACTGCGGGCTTGGGTGCGCAGATCAGCTATACCAAATCGACGGGCAGCATCTCGGTCGCGCACGGCGCAGACCATTTGAAGCTGCGCATTGGCGAGCGCAAAGCAACGCTGAATGGGCGGCTCATAAAGCTTTCTGCAGCGCCATTCACGGTGCGCGGACGCACGATGGTTGCGACGCGAACGATCGAGCGCGCGCTTGGCCCGAAGGTTCGCTATAATGCGCGTAAAGCGGCTATCGACGTGTACACGACCGATACGTCCGTTGCCGCCGATCAGGACGATTCGTCGACGTCCGACGCGTTCTAGTTTTTACGAGGCAGGGTCGCGATAGAGCGATGCGACCATTTGCTGAAGCTGGGCGGGCACAATCGGTACTGCCATGTGACACAGGCGGCATTCGCTATCGAGGTTTTCGCCGGTCAACAGTGACAGGCGCAGCTTGCGATAATTGAGGTTGTTGTAGACGTCCTCGAACGCGCCGTCTTTCCCGACGTTGCCCATGACCGTTCCACGTGCGCAACACGGATGAACGTCGCCTTTGGGATTCAAGATAGGCCCGATCCAGGGCTCGATGCATTGACGTGTCATGCCGGGCTGGAGTCCTAGCACTTCGTCGCCCCGCAAATAGTACGTGCCTTGGATCCCTTCCCGTGGTGCAGCTTCGCTGCTGTCATTGAGCGCGCCGGTCACCGCTGCATTGATGCGCTCGACCGCAGTGTTCGAAAGAGCAAAGCCCACGCCCAGGCGTTGCGCAAGCGCTGACGCTTCTTTGATCCGCAGGATCGCCAAACGCAGCTCTTCGCCGCGCAGGTCGGCGATGTTTCGCAGCTCGGTGCCTACGGCTCCATCGATGTCGGCGAGCTCGTTGCAACTGATATTTTGGACGCCGAGCGACGCGCCGAGCGCGATGAGGTTCGGGAGATCGCTCACGACCTGATCGACGAGCACGACGTGCAGCGTGAACGGAGGAACCGGCACGTTGTGACGCAGGCAGTGCGCGCGAACTCGTAAGATGTTGAAAAGCAGCGTGCGCAGATCCAAGCCTTTGCGGATCGCCTTCGCCTTGTCGCGGTCGTGCGTGTCGAAGCTGAATGAGACCGTTTTGCAGTGCGCGATGACGCCGATCTCTTCCGGGCTCATCATCTTCGCAAAATTCGAGGTGATGACGAGGGGCACGCCCGAGTCGATTATTTGGCTCGCAAATTCGTAGAATTGCCTGTGAAAGGTCGAGTCGCCGTAAAAGCTGATGTCGACGTAGGCATCCTTCTTTTTCGCGAACGCTATGAGCTGCTCGAGAAGCTCCGGCCCCATGTCGCCGTAAAATTCTTCCTCGTGCGAGCCTTCCGGACAATACACGCAACGCAGGTTGCAGCGCGTCGTGAACGATGTCGCGATGCGCCGTATACGCGGCGGGCCCAAGGTCAAATCAGGGACAGGTTTCGCCTCGACTACAGACACCTATACGTTATCGGTTCGCGGTGGCCTGAAGTGAGGACTCGTCCTCTTGAGTGAGGCGGGCGAGGATCCGGTCATAAACGTCGTCGGCGGTGGCCGCGACCTCGCCCCAATTGGCGTTCAACGGGCCTGAGTGTACGAAGATGTTCTCGCGGGCGAACGTGCGCTGGCGCGCATCGGTGTTCGTTCGGGCCCATTCGATCACGTGACGCTCGGGATCGCTGGTGACCTCGCCGACGTGCGATTCGTTGTCTTTGTCGGTTGCGACGTCGACCACGAAGCCCTCGTCCGTGTCGGTGATGAGATGGACGCTCGATGGGTCGGGAACGGCCTCACTGCACCATGTCGAGTCGACGGTCGTGGCTCCGACTTCCTCGGACTGCCAGTTTTCCGGATAGACCGCAACCGGATGATGGTGAAAACCGCGGATGATGAAGCCTTCGTCCTTGACGCGGAAGTAGACATGCGACGGAGAGATCGTCAGCCGTTCCATTCCCCAAAATTGCCACTGCTGTTCGTAGGGATACCGTACCAAGTTGGCCACGAGCTCGCGCGGTGGTATCGACATCCCAACGCGTCCAAACGGATTGTATCGCGCCAGCAGAACATCGCGCATCTGCGAAGAGCTGCGCGCGCCGGGCAGCAAGACGAGTCGTTTGCCGTCTTGGAGCAGCTCGCGTGCTCGTCCGAGCGAACCGTCCGCAAAGACGGCGTCGGGAGCTAGGAAGAAAATGGCGGCATTTTTCTGCGCTGCGCGACGGATAGCCAAATTGTGCATTGCGCTCATGACTTTGTAGCGAGCGTCGAAACGATCCGCGCCCGTTTGATCGAACGCAATCTCCGTGATGCGGACGTCGATGAAACCGCTCAGGGAGAGAAGCCCCGGCAACGCATGCAACGCCGGGATTTCACCTTTGAGCGTATAGATATCGAGCTCGGTCTCGTAGGGCGCGAATCCCAGAAGATTTCCCGTCGTCAGGAGCGGTGGGAGAGCGACCCGTGAGAGAAGATCGATATACTCTGCGCCCCAAACGCTCATTGCGAATTGAAAACGCTTTGGAGTGTTCGGCCTCTTAACGCTTTCCACAGCACAGCGCCAGCAGATAGTGCGCCATGCCGGCGAATCCCGTATGCACGACCTCGTCGTTCATCGAGAAGGTGAAGACGTTATGGAAGTAGCCCGACAGCGTTGCGCGCAGCTCAGCGCCGGTCTTGCAGTTGACGTGCCCGGCCTTGCTTTGCGGTGACGCGTGGACTTGCGATTCGAGCGACGGCATGCCGAAGATCACGCTGCCGTGCGGCGCGAGCGACTCGAGGACGTTGCGCAGGAAGCGATCCTCGTCTGCGGGCGGGATGTGCTCGAGCACGTCGAGCGCAAAAATCCCCTGGTACTCACCCGCGTATGGGCCTTCGAGCGGATCGTGGCAATCGAATTCGATTTTCCAGCGATCGCGGGGCCGTCGCCGGGCATTGTCGACGAAGACGGGATCGAAGTCGATCCCGGTCAGCGCGCCGACGCTCTGGGCGACGACGCGCGAGGCGAATCCGTCTCCACAGCCGACTTCCAGGACCGTCTCGAACCCCTCGAACATCTTCGCGACGAACTTGTAGCGCGCAAGTGTAAAGATCAGGTGTCGCGGGTCGTCATAGTACGCCCATCCGGCGCCAAGGCCCAGCTCTTCCAGCCCCCGCTCCGCAACGATCCGGCGCAGCTCGCGGTACTGGGGCTCTCCGCGCGTCTCTTCCGACATCCGATCAACCGCCATTCTTCCGTCTATCGGCCACCAAAACGGACCCCTTGAGGTGGGTCCACCTTGAATCTACGGCGTTCCCAGCCGAAATATTATGAGTAATCTCATGACGATGCTTTCCTATTCCAGTCCCGACGAATGGGCGGCGCGCCCGAAGAGCGATCCTGCCGAGAAGATCTTTGACCTCGATTCGCTTGCCGCTCGGATAACGACGGTGAAGCTGAGTGGGGCGAGGGTCGTCCACGCGCATGGCGTCTTCGATTTGCTGCACCTCGGACATATTCGTCACTTGCGTTCGGCCAAGAAGTACGGCGACGTCCTGGTCGTTACTATCACGGAAGATCGTCACGTCAACAAGGGTCCGGGGCGGCCGGCATTCTCGGAGCTCCATCGTGCCGAGCAGATTGCGGCACTTGAGGACGTCGATTATGTCGCGATAAGCCGGTTCCCGAGCGCCGTCGAAGTGATCACGGCGATACGGCCGGACGTGTATATCAAAGGCCCCGACTATCAGGTCAAGGCCGACGACGTTAGCGGCGGCATCGATCGGGAAGAAACAGCGGTACTTGCGGTCGGCGGCCGCCTCGAGATCACGGACGACGTCGCGTTCAGCTCGTCGGCACTCTTGAATCAGTACTTCCCAGCCTTTGGCCCAGAGGTTCAGTCGTATGTGCGCGGCCTCAAAGAGCGTTACACGAGCGCCGAGATTCTCGGGCATCTCGCACGTCTGGAAGAGCTGCGGATCGTCGTCGTCGGCGAGACGATTCTGGATGAATACACCTATGTCGACCAGATGGGTAAGTCGGCGAAAGAACCCGTTCTCGCGATGCGCTACAGCCGCAGTGAAACGTATCCGGGCGGTGCGCTTGCGGTAGCCAATCATCTGGCGTCGTTCTGCAAGTCGATCGAGCTCGTGACGTACGTCGGAACCTCCGACCCACAAGAAAATTTCATCCGGCGCGGGCTTAATACGAAAGTGCGGCCGAACTTCGTTTATAAGTCCGGTTCCCCGACGATCGTCAAGCGCCGCTACGTCGAAGCAACCCTGGGAACGAAGCTGTTCGAGGTCTATCATATCAACGACGCGCCCCTTGCGGAGCGTGAAGAAGACGAGCTCTGCGCGCTCGTCGATGCACGTCTGCACAACGCGGACGCCGTCGTGGTCGCGGATTTCGGACACGGTTTTCTCGGAAAACGCTCGCGCGATCTCCTGAGCAACAGTGGGCGGTTCTTGGCAGTCAACACGCAAATCAACGCGGCCAACGTGCGCTTTCATGCGATTTCGAATTATGCGCGTGCCGATTACGTCTGCATCAACGAATCCGAAGTCCGGCTCGACGCGCGCGATCGCGTCACTCCCCTCGAGCCGCTGGTTGCGGATCTCTCCAAGCGCATCTCGTGCGACCATTTCCTCGTGACGCGCGGAAGTCTCGGCGTCGAGTTCTTTTCGCCCGAGGGCTCGTTCTGCGCGCCGTCGCTGGCATCAACCGTCGTCGATAGAATGGGCGCCGGCGATGCCGTGCTCGCGATTACATCGGCCTGCGTAGCAGCGAAGATTCCCGGCGACATCGTAGCGTTCGTCGCGAACGTGGTAGGAGCGCAAAAAGTGAAGGTCGTCGGGAATAGCTCCGCCGTCGAACGCGTTCCGACGCTGAAGTTCATCGAAACGCTGCTCAAATAACATGGACATGATCGAGCGCTACATCGTTGAAATGGAGTACGCCTTGCGGTCGCTTTCGCGCGACGACGTGCGCCGCGTCGTAGGCGCGCTCTTCGATGCTTGGCGCTGGGAAAAGACCGTCTGGATCATCGGCAACGGCGGAAGCGCCGCGACCGCATCGCACATGATGAACGACCTGTGCAAGTGCACGCTCGTCGATGGACAACCACGCTTTCGCGCCATGGCCTTGACTGATAATATTCCGCTGATGACGGCGGTCGCCAACGATCTCGAGTACGCCGAAGTCTTTGTCGAGCAATTGCGCACGCACTTGCGTCGGGGCGACGTTCTCGTCGCACTCTCGGGCTCGGGAAATTCGTCGAACATCGTCCGGGCTGTCACCTACGCAAAGGAAAGCGGCGCATTGACCATCGGGCTGTGTGGTTCGCCGGGCGGTACGCTGGCGAAAATTGCGGACTTGCGCGTGATCTTTCCGGCCGAGCGAATCGGACAGCAAGAGGATGGGCATCTGATGCTCAATCACGCCATCGCCCTCGAGCTTCGAGACAGAATCGAGCTGCACGCCGTTCGAACCGCAAACGCCGCAGCCGTCGCTGGTTAGACCATGCGCGCAGTCGTAACCGGGGGCGCCGGATTCATCGGTAGCCATCTCGTCGATCGTCTTATCGCCGACGGCCACGATGCGATCGTCGTCGACAATCTTCGTACCGGACGCCGCAACAATCTCGAAGGTGCGCTCCGAAGTGGACACGCCACCTTCGTCCAACTCGATATCGCGACGTCGATGAACGAAATGACGCAGTTGTTCCGCGATACGAGCGTCGTGTTCCACATCGCAGGTCTGGCCGATATCGTGCCGTCGATCGAACGCCCCGATGATTATTTCCGCGCCAACGTCGATGGGACGTTCGCCGTCGTCGAAGCGGCGCGCGCGGCAGGCGTCAAGCGTCTCGTCTATGCGGCGTCATCGTCGTGTTACGGTATTCCGGACGTTTATCCGACGCCCGAGACCGCCGAGCTGCGGCCGCAATATCCGTACGCCCTCACCAAGATGCTCGGCGAGCACATCGCCTTACACTGGTGCCACGTCTACGACATCGCAACCACATCGCTGAGACTGTTCAACGTCTATGGGCCTCGTTCGCGAACCAGCGGGACGTACGGTGCGGTCTTCGGCGTCTTCTTGGCACAGAAGCTCGCGAATAAACCGTTCACCGTCGTTGGTGATGGTACGCAGACACGCGATTTCACGTTTGTCAGCGATGTCGTCGACGCGTTCGTCGTGGCCGCGAATGCTCTCGAGCACGGGAAAGGCTCGGGGGAGATCTACAACGTCGGCTCGGGCGCGACGCAAAGCGTCAACCGGCTCGTCGAGCTTTTAGGCGGCGACGTCGAGTACATTCCGAAGCGTCCAGGTGAACCGGACTGCACGTTCGCCGACGTCTCGAAGATCGCTCGCGATCTCGGCTGGTCGGCGCGCGTTACATTCGAGCACGGCGTCGCGCAGATGCTCGATGTCATCGAGGCGTGGCGCGATGCGCCCGTGTGGGACGCCGCCTCGATCGAAAAAGCAACGAAGACATGGTTCGAGCGCTTGAGTTCGACCGAAACGGTGGGGAGCACACGATGAGCCGCAGCATTCTCGTTACGGGCGGAGCCGGTTATGTCGGCGCAATGCTCGTCCCCAAGCTTTTGGGGCGCGGCGATCGGGTTACGGTGCTCGACACGTATTTCTTTGGAGATGATCCGCTTGCGCGGCTCCAAGGCGCAGCCGGATTACGCGAGGTTCGAGGCGACCTGCGTGACCGCGACGTCGTGCGTCGAGCCCTCGAGGGTTGCGATACGGTCATCCATCTCGCATGCGTTTCGAACGATCCGTCTTTCGAGCTCGACCCTGAGCTCGGGAAGTCGATCAATTATGATGCATTCGAACCGTTGGTCGAGGAGAGCAAGCGCGCCGGCGTACGGCGCTTCGTTTTCGTGTCATCGAGTTCGGTCTACGGCGTGAGCGAAGCAGATCGCGTCACCGAAGATCACCCGCTCGTTCCGCTGACGGATTATTCGAAATACAAAGCGCTCTGCGAGCCGATTGTTCTGGCCGCGCAAAGCCCCACGTTCACGACGCTTGTGTTGCGACCCGCCACGGTTTGCGGTTTTTCAACGCGCATGCGCTTCGATCTCTCGGTGAACATTCTCACGAGCCACGCGTTCAATCGTCGCAAGATCACCGTTTTCGGCGGCACACAGACGCGGCCGAACATTCACATCGAGGACGTTACGGATCTGTACGCGGAAATTTTGGACGAACCCGATGAAAAGATTGCCGGCGAGACATTCAACGTCGGCTATCAAAACCACACGATCGCGCGTCTCGCGGAGATCGTCAAGACTGTCGTTGAGCACGAATTTCCGGACCTGGCGCCGATTGCAATCGAAACGACGGCGACGAACGACAATCGTTCATACCGGGTCGACTCCGAGAAGATTGCGCGCGTCCTCGGGTATACGCCGCGACGGACGATCGAGGATGCGGTTCGCGATGTGTGCCGCGCCTTCCGGACCAAGCGATTCCCATATCCGATCGACGATACACGATACTATAACGTGCAGCTGATGAAAGAGGCGGCTACTCCGGTACCTGCTGCGTAAGCATCAGGCGCGCGAATGGATCGGCGCTGTCGCTGAGCGGCCGGTCGCTTTTTTCATAACGTCCGGAGAATGGAACGCGGTCGAGCAGAAACGCGGCCGAGAGCAGATCTTCGAAGCGTGGAATATCGCCGGGCGATGATACGCACAGGTTTTCGAGGGCGGCGTGCAACGTCGCGCCGGCACCGAAGATGCGCTCGTAGATGGTGGAGCGTTGCTCGGCATCGCGCGGCAACATGAACGCGCTAAAGGCGATAATGCCGAGCGTGTGGTCTAACTCGAGCAACGCGTTCTCGAACATCATATAGCATCCCGGCATGGCGAACTCCGAAACGCTCACGAGGTATGGCAGGCCGTTACGAGACGCATAGTCGCGAATAACGAGATTCTGAACGCGCTGCGGCGTTATGGTTCCCCGCACGGCGCGCGTCGACATGTAGCCGCGGTAACCGCTACGTGTGGCCATTGAATCCGGACGGAAGGCGATACCGCATGCCGATACGCGTCGCGGTCCGGAGCGTGATCGGTTCGAAGAAATCGCCCAGCTGTTTATCGGAGTAGGGTGTGAACAGGCCCTTGAAGCGGATATTGAACGACCAGCGCGCCGTCGTTTCGCGGTTGATGCGGTTTCCGTGCATCATCGTGTGGGTGAAAACGAGCACGTGTCCGTACGGCACGTCAAGAAAGCGGAGATCGCCTTCCGCGGCTTTCGTGAACTCTTCGACCGAGGCGTGCGAGAACTCGTGCATCCGGTCGCGCCAGCGAGCGTCGGACTCGAGCGGCAGCACGAACATGCTCTTGCTGCGGAAACAGTCGACGAGCGGAATCCAAAGTACGACCTCAAACGGCGAGTCTTCGGACCACACGTCGGAGTGCAACGGAAGCAGCGACGATTCATCGCCGGGGAGCTGAATCGCAAAACCCATCCCGCGTTGCATCGCGAGCTCGTTGCCGACGAGCGTCTCGAGGAGCTTTCGGGCGGTGGCGAAGTAGGCTTCCCGGAACCACGGTGCGCTCGTCAGCACCTCGATGACGCGTAGCCGCAATCCATTGAGCTTATCAGCTTGAAGCTGCACGCCGATCTCATCCAAGAACGTGGCTTCATCGTCCGGCATCGCGAGGCCGAGGAACGTCGCTGCCGTCTCGGCCACGGCGTGACGAATGCGATCGAGCGCGGCGCGATCTTCCGACGGAGCGATGATGTACCCCGTGCGTGCGAACTCGTCGGAAAGACGCTTTTCTTCCTCGGTTAAGAAAGCCATCGTGATGAAATCCCCTGTTCCGCGTCGGATTGGCCTAGACTTGGACAATACGATTATCGACTACGAGGCCCTTATCCGCGAGGAAGTCGCGGGAGCCGGCCTGCTTGCCGACGTGCCGGCGGGCGACAAGCGCGCCTTACGCGACGCGCTGCGCGCGATCGAGGATGGAGAAGAGCATTGGACGCGACTCCAGGCGCGCATCTACGGGCCGCGCCTCGAGAAGGCGACACCATTTGCAGGCGTCGTTCAGTTCGTGCGCCGGGCAGCCGCATCGGGATGCGAACTGCTCATCGTGAGTCACAAGACGCCGCTCGCCGCCCGGGACGATTCGGGATACGATCTCCATGCCGCCGCGCGACGATGGCTTGCAAAAAACAGCCTTGTCGGCGACGGTGCGGTGCCCGCGAGCGACGTGTACTTCGAGGTGACACGCAAGGCAAAAGTCGCACGAATCGCCGCGCTGGGCGTCGATGTCTTCATTGACGACCTGGTCGAGGTCTTCGATGAAGCGGATTTTCCACGCGGCGTCGCGCGGTGGCTTTTTAGTCCCTCGCTTGGGGACGCGTCGCCAAGCGTCGATCGCGCGTTCGAATCGTGGAAAGAGATCGAGCAGCATGTCTTCGGTTCGGGCTGACCTCGTGCAGCTCGCTGCGTCGCTCGCGGGCGAGGCGGTGAGTGTCGAGCGCGCAGCCGGCGGGGGAAACAGCCGCATCTTTCGGGTCGACGCGCGGTCTGGAAAGCAATTTGCGCTCAAGCTCTATCCGCGCGACCCCGCGCGCGATCGTCTGGGCCAAGAATTCGACGCGCTCGAGTTTCTCTCGCGTGCGGGCGTCGGTCGCGTTCCGAAAGGCGTCGCGTATAGTCGCGAACATGACGCCGCTCTGCTGAGCTGGCTCGACGGCGAACCGGTCGGAGAGCGGCAACCAGAGGACGTCGCCGAGCTCGGACGGTTCCTGTCAGCCGTCCACCGCGCGTCGACAAGGCCGGAGGCGACGGCGATTCGCCAGGGCTCCGAGGCGGTTCTGGGTAGTGCAGAGCTGCTGCGCCAGCTGCAAACCCGCCTCGACCGGCTTTCGACGGCGGCCGCCGAGCATGCGAGCCTGCGTGAAGTCCTGGGTGGGATCGCGGAGGAGGTCGATCGGCGCCGGCCGCGCCTTTGGCCGGACCTCGCGCGCGAGCAGCAGACCCTTTCTCCCTCGGATATTGGGTTCCACAATGCCCTTCGGCGCCGGGACGGGAGCCTCGAATTCGTCGACTTCGAGTACTTTGGCTGGGACGACCCGGTGAAGCTCGTCAGCGACGTCCTATGGCATCCGGGCCACCGCCTGACCCCGGCCGAGGCTGTGGAATTCAGGTCCCTGGCGGCCGATGTATATAGTGCAGGCCGGGATTTCGAGGCCCGATTTGCCGCGTTCTTTCCCCTCTTCGGATTGCGTTGGGCGCTCATTGTGCTCAACGAATTTCTTCCGGACGTTCGGGAGCGACGCGAGTTCGCCGGGCAGTCCGGCAACCGGCTCGAGACCGAGGAACGTCAACTTGGCAAAGCCCGCGATCTTGTCGAGCGCGTCCGCGCATGGAACCCTTGATGCGCGGTCGATAGCGCTGCGGCATGCGATCGTCGATGCACTGATCGGTGGACGGCGCGGACACGTCGGTTCGTCGTTTTCGCTCGTCGAGATTTTACGCGTGCTGTACGACGATGTGTTGTCGTATCGGGCGACGGAGCCGAAGTGGAACATGCGCGACCGCTGCATCCTTTCAAAAGGACACGGCTGCTTGGCGCTTTATGCGATCCTCGCCGACAAAGGATTCTTTCCGCGCGAAGAGCTTGCGCTGCAGTGCACGCCGGGCGCACTCCTGGGCGGACATCCCGATCCGCACATTCCCGGCGTCGAAGCCTCGACCGGTTCGCTCGGGCACGGATTGGGTTTGGGCGTCGGGATGGCGCTCGCGGCTCGCATGCGCCGGAGCGACAATCGCGTCTTCGTGATCATGGGTGACGGCGAGCTGCAAGAGGGCTCGATTTGGGAAGCGGCACTGACCGCGAGCAAGTATCATCTGAACAACCTCGTTGCGATCGTCGATTACAACAAGCTGCAGTCATACGGACCGGTTTCCGAGGTATTACCGCTCGAACCGCTCGCGGATAAGTGGCGTGCGTTTGGATTCGCTGTTCGCGAAGTCGATGGGCACGACGTCTTCGCCTTGCGCGATGCACTGGGTGCGTTGCCGTTCGAAGGCGATAAGCCGAACATTCTGATCGCGCATACCGTCAAAGGCAAGGGGATTCCGTTCGCAGAGAACGACCCCGATTGGCATCACAAGGCGACTGTTGATGCCGAGATGGGTGCACGCCTACGTGCTGCGCTCGAGGCCGCCTAATGCGAAAAGTGGCGACGAACGGAATTTACGATCTTGCCAAGCGCGATCCACGCGTCGTGTTCGTGGGCTCGGATCTGCGTTCGGGACTTTTGGACGAGATGCGCGAGACGATGCCCGATCGCTTCTATATGGAAGGTGTGTCCGAGGCGATCTTGATTGGAATGGCAGCCGGGTTGGCGTTCGAAGGATATATGCCGTTCGTCAACACGATCGCGACCTTCTTGACGCGACGCTGTCTCGAGCAGGTCGCAATCGATGTTGCGCTCCACAAGCTTCCCGTACGGCTGCTTGGCAGCGGCGGCGGAACCGTTTATGCACCGCTCGGGCCGACGCACATGGCGATCGAAGATATCGCCTTGCTTCGCACGATGCCAAACATGACGATCGTCGCGCCGTGCGACGCCCCCGAGATGCAGCGCGCGATGGATGCGAGCCTCGATTGGGATGGTCCAATCTATCTGCGGATCGCCAAAGGCGGCGATCCCGTTGTATCACGGCCGGATCTTCCATTCGAATTCGGACGCGCGATCGAGCTGCGCAAAGGACGAGACGTTATGTTCATGGGGACAGGCGTCGCAACCACGCAGGCCCTCGAAGCAGCTGAACTGCTTGCAAAGGATGGCATCGACGCAGGCGTGCTGCACTTCCATACGGTCAAACCGCTCGACGTTGCGGCTATAACTGCTGCTGCCAGGGCGGCACAGCTGATCGTCTCCGTCGAAGAGCATACGCGCATCGGCGGCCTCGGCTCGGCAATCGCGGAGACCTTCGTCGACGAGGGAATCATTACGCCGCTCGTGCGTGCCGGACTACCCGACCAATACTGGCACGAGTATGGAAACCAAGATCACATCATGCGGCTCGCCGGCCTACTCGGGCCGCAGCTCGCTGCGACGGTGCGGTCGCGCCTCCGGCCACGACGCGTAGCGATTTCGGCATGAGCACGCTTCGAGCGCCTGGGCTCGGACGTCGCATCGACTTCACGCAAAAACTCCACGAAAAGACCTCGCGCGACTACGTCGCGCGCGTCGCTGAGGGCGACAAGGCCGCGTGCGCCGAGGTTGCGTCCCGCTTCGGCGCAGAGTATTGGGATGGCGATCGCCGCTACGGTTATGGCGGATACCGGTACGACGGACGTTGGCGGCCAATCGCCGAGCGCATCGCAGCAGCCTACGAACTGCGTGCCGGAGATCGCGTGCTCGACGTCGGATGCGGCAAAGGTTTCTTGCTGTTCGAGCTTACGCAGGTCGTGCCGGGAATCGAAATTGCGGGACTTGATATTTCGCAGTACGGACTCGAGAACGCGAAGGAAGAGATCCGTTCGCACACCAGACTCGGCAGCGCGACGGCGCTGCCATTCGATGACGGGTCGTTTGATCTCGTCATTTCGCTCGGTACGTTGCACAATCTCGGGGTCGCCGGCTTATGGTCGTCGCTCCGCGAGATCGAACGCGTTCGCAAGCGCGCTGCCTACGTGATGGTCGAATCGTATCGCGATGAACGCGAGAAGGTAAATCTCCTGAACTGGCAGCTGACGTGCCGGAGCTTTTACTCCGTCGAGGACTGGGAGTGGATTTTTTCCCAAGTCCCCTACGGCGGCGACTACGGCTTCATCTTTTTCACATAACGTGCCGGCGATAAAGAAACAGCTCCGCGTCTTCATCTTGGCGTGGGACTGGGGCGTCGAGGTGTTCCGGGACGTGGCATTGCCTTCACTGATGCAGCCCGACAACATTCCATGGCTCGTGCAGAATGGCTACGCTGTAACGATGAGCTGCTATACGAAGCCGCCGAACGTGCCGCAGCTCCGCACCGTCTTTTCGGAGGCGCTAACACGCTTTCGGTTTCCTCCTGAATTGATGAAGATAAACGTCGGCGCGGCTACGATCCCGGATGAAGATCCGGGCTCGTTCGGGATGAAGCGGTTGGCGTTTCTGACGGAATGCAACTATGCCATCGAGCAGGATTCGCCGGTGCTATTTACTGCCGCCGACAGCTTCTACGGAAATGGTTCAGTCCGCAACGTGTGCGTCTACAATCAACATCCCGGAATGGCAATCGGAGCGCCGTACTCTCGGGTGCGCAAGGGGCCGTTCTTGCAACTGCTCTCGGAGTATCGCGCCAAATTCGGCGACGCCCCGGTGTCGAATGCAAAACTCGTCGACATGGCCCTTCGCTGCGAAATCTCGGCGCTCGTACACTCGAACGTCGACGTCGACAAAAACGCCTCGTTTCAATCCAGCGGGTCGTTTCGGAAGCTGACCGATGAGCTGCACGTCGGGATCTTTCACTTGCCGTCGCCCGTAATGTTTTGGCCGCGCCCATCCGACGTCAGGTTCTTCGATCTTTGGTGCGGCGGAATATTCAGCATGCTCGACCATGTCTGGCCGGCGAAACTGATGACCGAGCGGCGATGGCGGACGATGGCAAGCAGCGACTTGTTCTACATGGCCGAGCTGAACGACGAAAGGGTCGAAAGCGAGCATGAATACGGGCTCGAGGAAGGCCGCCTCTACAACGAATCGTTCGAGTTCGTGCTTCCCAATACGAAAGCGTCGGAGCAGATACTCTTCACGCTTCGCCGGGAGCCATATCTCTCGTGAGCGAGCCCAAGAAACAACTGCGCGTCTTCATCATGGCTTGGGGTTGGGGCGTCGACAGCCTTAGGGATATCGCTCTGCCGTCGCTGATGCAGCGCGACAACATCCCTTGGCTCGTGAACAACGGCTTCACGGTTACGATAAGCTGCTATACGAAAACTCCCGACTTGACGCGAGTACGTGACGTGTTTGCCGAAATGCTCAATGGTATGAGCTTTCCCGCGTACACCTTGAACGTGTTCGTCGGCGAAGCGGACGTCCCTAACGACAGCCCAACGTCGTTCGGGATGAAGCGCTTGGCATTTCTGACGGAGTGCAGGTACGCGATCGAGCAAGATTCTCCGGTGTTCTTCGCGGCGGCTGATGCGTTCTACGGGAACGGATCGTTACGGAATATCTGCGTCTACAATCGTCATCCGGGTATGGCGCTTGGTGCGCCATATTCGCGGGTGAAGCGCGGCGAATTCATGCGAATGCTCGGCGAATACCGCGCCGCGTTCCCCGGCGAGCCGCTCCCAAACGCAAAGCTCGTCGATATCGCGCTGCGCTGCGAGATTTCGGGGTTTGCCGATTCCAATACCGACATGGACAAGAATGCGTCGTTTCTCTCAAGCGGCTCGTTTCGCAAGCTTACGGACGATCTTCATGTCGCAATTTTTCATCTTCCCTCGCCGGTCATGTTTTGGCCAAGAAAATCCGACTTCAAATTCTTTGACGTTTGGTGCGGTGGTGTGTTCACCACGCTCGACCATCTTTGGCCGGCTAAACTCATGGCGGAAGACCGCTGGCGGACGATGGCCAGCAGCGACCTGTTCTACCTCGTCGAGCTGTGCGATGAGAAGGTCGAGGGCGAGCATGAATACGTGCTCGAGGAAGGGCGCCTCCACAATGAAGAGTTTGAGATGGTCCTTCCCAACACGCTAGCGGCAGAACAGATCGTCTTTACACTTCGGCGGAAACCGTATCTCTCGTAGCTGCGGTCGGCCGGCGATGACCGTAAGCAAAGTAGATGCAGAGACCGACGATCAGCCAGACGATGAATCGAATCCAGGTGAACTGACCTAAACCCTGCGTCGAAAGAAACAGTGACAACGCGATCCCGCAGATCGGGAAGAGCGGCACGAACGGCGAGCGGAACGGTCGCGGAAGTTCAGGACGATATTTGCGGAGCCAGATGACGCCTGCGCAGACAATGATGAAGGCGCTAAACGTGCCGATGTTCACGAGCTCGAGCAATGCATCGAGCGGGACCACGAGCGTCATGATTGCGATAACGGCGCCGGTCAGCATCGTCATCGCGGCCGGCGTGCCGAATCGCGGATTGATGCGTGCAACGAACGGAGGGAGCAGCCCGTCGCGGGCCATCGCATAAAAGATGCGCGTTTGCCCCAAGAGTGAGGTCAGCGCAACGCTGGTCGTACCGGCGAACGCGCCGAGAACCATCAGCGCTTCGAGCAAGTTGCTGTGTAACGGCCGCAGCGCCGCGGCAAGCGCCGCGTTCTGGTCGACGTGATCCCACCTGACCGCGCCGACGAGAACGAACGCGACGCTGCAATAGATCAGGGTTCCGATTGCGAGCGATCCAAGGACGCCGATTGGGACGTCGCGTTGCGGATTGCGCGTCTCCTCCGCCGTCGTCGTCGCGGTATCGAATCCGATGTAGGAAAAGAATACGAGAGCTGCGGCTGGGATGATCCCCATCCCGTTACCGCCGGCGAGGCCGCCCGCACCCCAACCGTGTGGCGCAAACGGATGAAAGTACGCGGCATGAAAGAGCGCTGCTCCGGCAACGATGAACACCAAGAGCGCGCCGACTTTGATGACGACGAATGCATTGTTGGACGAAGCGGTTTCGCGAATGCCGAGCGCCAAAAGCCCCGAGAGAATTAGTACGAATGCGGCGCCGATGATGTCGACGTGCAGCTGCGCTAGGTTCGTCGAGAAGTGCGCGTTTTGCGCCCAGGCTGGAAGCGCGATGCCCGCAAGTCCGAGCGCGCTCTGCGCATATGAGGAGAACTGCTGCGCGACCGGCGCAGCGCTGACCCCGTATTCGAGAATCAGATCCCAGCCGATGATCCATGCAACGATCTCGCCCAGCGTCGCATATGCGTACGTGTACGCGCTCCCAGCGATCGGCACCATCGCGCCAAGCTCCGAATACGCGAGCGCCGCAAAGAACGACGCGAGCCCGGCCAGCAAAAACGCAACGATGATCGCAGGACCAGCGAGGGAGATGCCCGGTCCGATCGTGGTGAAGATACCGCCGCCGATCATCGTGCCGAGCCCAATCGCAATCAAATCGACACCGCCGAGCTTGCGGCGAAGCGCCGAGCCTTCGGTGCTTGGCGTTAGGCGATCGAGAGCCGCGCGCGCAAAAAGGTTTCGCTTCATGCGGGCGGACGAGTTTGGGCAACCCACAACGGTTCGGCGACGCCAAGCGCGTGGTTGATCCACCGCGCCCACACGAACAGCGCATCGGATAGACGGTTTACGTAACGGCGAACGTCGGGACCAACCTCTTCCGTTTCAGACAGCGTGATGAGCATGCGTTCGAGGCGGCGTGCAATCGTTCGTGCGAGATGGAGATGCGCGGCTGCGAGCGAGCCGCCCGGGTGAATGAAGTTCGGAAGCGGCTCCAGATCCTTTTGCGCATGATCGATCGCGCGTTCGAGTGCGCCGGCGTCATCCGCGCGAATGCTCGGCATTCCTTCGCGCGCTTTTCCGGGCGGCGTTGCGAGCTCGCTGCCAAGATTGAATAGTACGTCCTGCGTCCACGCGAGCCAAGCGTCGAGCTGCGCGGCAACGTCGATGGCTTTCGCTTCGTCGAGCGCGCGCGAGCGCCGGATCTCGGCGAGCTCGGCGCGCGCAATTCCGATTGCGCTCGAAAGCTCGTCAGCGGTCCCGTACGTTTCGATCCGCATTGCGTTCTTCTTGACGCGCAAACCTCCGACCAGCGCAGTCATTCCCTCGTCGCCGGTCCGCGTGTAGATTTTCGTCAGTCTCGGCATGCAAATAGCCTTCGCGCTAGCGGGCTACCGTACCCGGCGCGCAGTCTGGTACGAACCCTGCGATACCGGCGAGATCGTCGCGTACGAATATCGCATAGGCATCCTGCGCAGCGTTCGTGACGCGCCTATATCCAAGCACGCTTGCGGTTCGACCGAAATCCGAGGGCGGGATATTCGAGCACGCCACGACCCGCGGATTCAAACCCGAAAGCGTTTCCCAAACGCCGGCCGCGTTCTCACACGATAAGGCAAGAAGATCGAAACCCGTGCGAATACCGCGCGATTCAAGCAGTCGCGCAAGGTTTTCGATTCCGCCATCGGAGCTCACGACGGTGCCGTTCCATTGCAACGCGGCCAGAACGGAAGCCAGTGCGGCTTCGTTGCCGTTAGTGACCTCGACATACTGCGGATCGTCCACGGTGATGCGCCGAAACAACTCGGTGAGAACGCCGTCGATCGGGCCCGACGTTCGTGTATCCTCGTAGATTCCGGCATCACGGTAACGCCCGTCGCGCTCACGCGAGGGGCGAGGTTCGCGCTCAGCCAGGATTGCGAGCCGCTCCTCGACGAGTTCGGCGGCGCGATCCCATGTCCGCGCTGCAGCACGTTTGGCAGCAGCCATGCCTCGCGCGCGCGTTTCGTCGCGATGCTCGAAAACGTAACGCATGAGGCGCTCGAGCTCACCGAGGTCGCATTCCAGAAGCCAACCTGTTCCCACCATCGGAACGGGTTCGTTCGGCGGGCAAGGAACGCGCTTGCTCGGTATTCTCCAGCCGACCGAATCGTCAACGAAGTCGTCGGTTGCGCCCCCGGCGGTTACCATGACGGCCGTGCCGCACGCCATCGCCTCGAGTACCGGCATTGCGAATCCCTCACCGCGATACGGCAGCACGAGACAGTCGGCTTCACGATACAGCTTCGCGACTTCGCGGTCCGTGAACGTTTCGTCGACGTACGTCATCGGCGCGAGATGCGGCGCATTCGCAAATTTCTTGATGTCCGGGCCTTTGTTCGTGCCGCCGGAGAATGCGTGCGCGTTGACGTCTTTGATCGTTAGGTGAACGTTTTCATGGGGCTTGAAGGTACGAAAGTACGCGTTGATCATCAGGTCGATGCCTTTTCGCGGAATCGTCGCACCGACGAACAAGAACCGGAACGGCGCATCATCACGCGATGATCGCGGTATCGGATTGAAGACATTCCTGTCGACTCCATGGGGGACGACGCTGATGCGATCGTCCGGAAATCCAGCGCTAATGAAGGCGTTGGCGCTGCAGTGCGACGGCGTCCAAAGATCGTCGAGCTCTTCGCGAAGGTCATAAAGATGTTGGGGCATCGCCCCGAATTCCCAAGCGTAATAACCAATGTAACGCGACCCGATTGGGACGCCATGCAACCACGGCGTGAGGCCGTGAACGATCGTGAAATCGGGGCTGCCGATTCCACGCGCAGCTCGCGTAGCGAAGTGACGATATTCGGGCCATATGCGATCGAGCCGGACAGGGTCCGTACGGATGGCGACATCGATATTGTCGCGCTCGATCAGCGCTCCCACCAATCGCCGGTTGACGAACGCGAGCGAGAAACCGGAGAAGAAGTCGCCAAACCAACAGATACGCAGGCGTCTCGGCATGCAACGCGGTTTCGCGTTAAGAGGCGCTTCGCCCCGGGCTGCGAACCTGCCCCGGGTTATGCAAACGCGTCCCGACGAGATGGAATCAGAACCGCTCGTCAAGGAGATACCTCCAAAAGCCGCCGACCTGCCTGAATGGTATCAGGCGGTCTGCTACAAGGCCGAACTCGTCTCACTCGCTCCGGTCCGCGGATGCGTCGTGTTGCGTCCGTACGGATACGGCATTTGGGAACGGTTGGTCGCGGAATTGGACGCGCGATTTAAAGCGACGGGCCACGAGAATGCGTACTTTCCGCTGCTGATCCCCGAATCGTTGCTCGCACGCGAGCAAGAACACGTCGCAGGCTTCGTTCCCGAGGTCGCATGGGTGACGCAGGGTGGCAGTGAGATGCTCACCGAGCGGCTCGCGATTCGTCCGACCTCGGAAGTCACGATCATGACGATGTTTGCCAAGTGGGTGCAAAGCTATCGCGATCTTCCAATTCTGATCAACCAGTGGTGCAACGTCGTTCGTTGGGAGAAACGCACGCGACCGTTCCTGCGCACGCTCGAGTTCTTATGGCAAGAGGGCCACACTGCGCATGCAAATCAGGCCGAAGCGGCGGAAGAAGTTCAGCGTATGCTCGGCATCTACAAAGATGTCGCCGAGAATATTGCGGCGATTCCGGTGTATGCGGGCGAGAAGAGCGACAGCGAGCGTTTTCCGGGTGCCCTGCACACGTTCTCGATCGAAGCGCTGATGCCGGACGGCCGCGCGCTGCAAGCCGGAACGTCGCACGGGTTCGGCCAGAATTTTGCGCGCGCGTACAACATCGAGTTCACTGCTGACGATCAGTCGCTGCAACACGCGTGGACGACGTCTTGGGGGATGTCCTGGCGGATGATCGGAGCGGCGATCATGGTGCACGGCGACGACCGTGGTCTGCGATTTCCCCCGAAGATGGCACCCTATCAAGTCGTCATCGTTCCAATTGTGCGGGGCGAGAGCACGGCCGTTCGCGATGCTGCGCAGCAGCTTTACGAACGTTTGCGCGACGACGGCTACCGCGTTCGTCTCGACGTCCGCGACCAATCCCCGGGCTGGAAATTCAACGAGTGGGAGATGCGCGGCGTGCCGGTACGGATCGAGCTGGGTGCGCGCGATCTCGAGCAGGGTGTTGCAACCCTGGTCCGCCGCGATCGTGCATTTAAGGAAGAGGGCCAAAAGACAACCGTCCCGCTCGCCGAGATTTCTTCACGTTTGGCGACGCTGCTCGATGAGATTCAAAATTCGCTTTTCGAACAAGCCAAACGCTTCTTGGAATCGCACACCTTGCGTCCATCGGATCAAGCCGAGTTCCTCAAGCTCTTGCGCGAGCGTGCCGGGATGATCGATATTCCGTGGTGCGGCCGTTCGGAGTGCGAGGAGCACGTCAAGGCCGAGACGAGCGCCGGCACGCGCAACGTCCGTCCCCCGGCGCAAGGTCCACGCTGCATCGCATGTGGCGAACCCGCGAAGGTACAAGCCTACTTCGCGCAGGCATACTGACCGCGTGTACGGCAAAACAATCCTACCGAACGGGTTGCGCATCGTAACGGAACATATGCCGGCCGTGCGGTCGGCCGCGATCGGCATTTGGGCTGACGTCGGCTCGGCGTACGAGCGTCCCGAACAGCGTGGGATCTCGCACCTCGTCGAGCACATGCTCTTTAAAGGAACAGAGCGGCGCAACGCGCGGGAAATTGCCGAGGCGATGGATCGCGTCGGCGGCAACCTGAACGCATTCACAGACAAGGAATCGACCTGCTATTACGCGCGGGTGATCGACAAGCACGTTCCGCTTGCGACCGACATCCTGTGCGACATGTTCCTGAACTCGCGCTTCGATCCGGAAGACATTGCGCGCGAGCAGAACGTCGTTCTCGAAGAGATCAAGATGTACGACGATGCACCCGACGAGGTCATCAACGACGCCTTCGTGCGACTCATGTGGTCGGGTTCGAATCTGGGTGATCCGGTCATCGGGTTTCCGAACACGATCAGCGCGTTGCGCTCGGGCGATCTGCGCGCGCACATGCGCGAGCGTTACACGCCCAAGACCGTAGTCGTCACCGTCGCCGGAAATGTCGAGCACGAGCAGGTCGTCGAATCGTTCGCGCAAGCGCTCGCGCCACTCGGGGGCGAGGGTGGCGTTCCCACCGTAGAGCGCGTGCGGCTTTCGCCCGGACGCCTCGTGATCACGCGCGACGTCGAACAGGTGTATCTTATCGTCGGAACGCGCGGCTTGCCGGCAGGCGACGACGATCGCTACACGCTTTCGGTCATCGACACGGCGCTCGGCGGCGGAATGTCGAGCCGCCTCTTTCAAGACATTCGTGAGGAGCGCGGCCTCGCGTACAGCGTGAGCTCGTTCCAAATCGCATACCGGCCGGCAGGGCTGTTCGCCGTTTCGGCCGGCACATCGGTCGAGAACGTGCAAGAAGTCATCTCGCTTATTCGTGAATCTTTTGCGGAAGCTCACGAGCGGGGTCTGCGCGAAAGCGAGGTCGAGCTCGCAAAAGAGCATCTCAAAGGCAGTTTGACGCTCGCACTCGAGAGCATCTCCGGACGCATGATGCGTTTGGGCCGTAATGAGCTGACATTCGGGCGTCAAATCTCCGAAGAAGAGCTCGATCAGAAAATCGAGGCGGTCAACATCGATGACGTCCAACGGCTTGCGCGCGCGATCTTCGCACCTGAGCAGTGGGGTTTGTGTGTTCTGGGCCCGATCGGCGAGGACGATATCGACTGGACGGCCGCCGTCGCTTAGGCAGCGCTCGTGACCTCGACGGCATCCCTATGGGCCACGCAGCTCATCGTTGCGATGGCGCTGAACGGCGTCACGCAAGCGATTCAGATCGGTGCGTATGCTGCTCGCTACGCCGGCGTCCAAACGCACCGGATTGCGGTCTCCATCTCGCTCTTCAATCTGTTCGTCACCGCGAGCCGCTTGGCAGCGCTGTTTCTGACGCCGTCGCTGGGTGCGCTGGCCGACAACGCAACGCGTCCGGCGCTTACCGCGAAGCTGTCTGCGGTTCCGCCGGATGTGGTTGCGACGTTCGATACGCAAATGCGACTGATCGTCGCGGCGGGGACGATCGGCACATGCGTCGGCGCACTGTTGCTGCCGATGTTCATCCATCTCTTTGCACGCGGCATTCGCTCATTCGAACGGCGCAACTCCGTTCTGCAGGCACTCATTCGCCTGGGCGACCCGCGCGTCATGATGGACGTGCTTTCGAGTATCCGGCTTCCCGAGATTCGAACGATCCTGGCGTATACGCGCGAAGCGATTCCACCCAAGCTGCTCATCGGAAACCTGGTCGTGATGGCGATCTATGCGATCGGCGTCCCGTCGGCATATTACGGCAGCGTCCTCAATTTGGATGCGCGCACGACGGCGGCCGGCCTCTCCGGTATCGTCAACGGAGTCGGAACCTTGGCGTTCACGTTCTTCGTTGACCCAACGTCCGCGCTGATGGTCGATCAAGCGGTCAAAGGCGAACGTTCGCTGAATTCGATTCGTGCGATGGTCGTCGGCCTGACGGTTACGGCTATCTGTGGGACGATTCTCTCTCAGCTCTTGTTGTGGCCCGGTGCGTGGGCGATTTCCCATGTGGCGTCGCTCTTCGTGCACGGATTCAGCAAGTAGGCCTGCATAAGGTAGACTGATGCTCAAGAAACTGGTGCTCGTACTCCTTCCCGCAATCGCGACGGTCATGCTGTCGGGATGCGCGGGTTCGGTCGAGTCGTGGATCGTGCGTACGCGCGATCACCAGGGCGATCGTGCGCTCGAGTCGCGGAATCTCAAAGACGCGGCGCTCGCCTATCGGCTGGCGCTGGATATCAATCCGCAGGATGCGCACGCACGTGCCGGTGCGATCTCCGTGCAGCTGACGTTGGCGGAGGAGGCGTATCGTCTCGGCAAGCTCGAGGATGCGATCAACTACCTTTCGTCCGCCGAGAAGATCTCGCCAAACAACACCGCCGTCATGGATCTTCGCCAGCAGCTTTCACAAGCGCGTCTCAAGCGCGAGATCGTCATCTCAAACTATCCAGCCTATAAGGCCGCGGGCCTCGATCTCATTCGTTCGTATACGGCCCTCAAGACGCTCAACGCATCGATCGTAGCCGGCCTAAAGCGCTTTCAGTACAGCTATGATACGGTCGACATCACGCGCGCTATTGAAAACTCATACGAGCTAACCAGCGAGGTAACGCGCAACACAGCGCGGCTCACGCGCTTCCGTCAGACAGTCGAAACGGGAACAGGAGAAACCGAGACGGACCATCTCGGCGCGCCGTCCTCGCTTTTGCCGCTACCCTAGCGGGGTTGTCGCGCTCAATGTTTACCGGCTTTCTCGCGGCGCCGGAACTCTTGCCATCTGTCTTCGGCGCCCGGCAAGATCTTGGCGGAGTCGGTTTCGTAGACCGGCCAAATGCCGCTGCCCGGGAGCAACGGGAATCGCTGCATCCAAGCGTATAGCTCTGCGTTCTTTGCAAACCGATTTTGTTCGACGGCAATAAAATACCGAGCCCCTTTGCGGATTGCGCTTTGCTGGTCGAACGGCGTCCAGAGCAAGGGATCCTCTTCCCAACCTTTGTGCTGCATGTAATACAGTATCGATGGATCGTAGTGCGCCATGACGACGAGCGCACCCGGTGCGAGTAGCGTGTGGAGGCGGCGCGCTTCGAGATAAACGGTGCGCTTATAATAGTAGTACGGCTGTATCTGCGCAGCGTTGTCGCCGATGACGACGATCAGAGCCACGGCGGCACCGGCAAGCGCCACATTCTGCAGACGCTCTGAGGCCTCCGACCACAGCGCCGCAAACGTCCGGATAAATGCGCCACCCGCGAGCGCGGCGAGAGGCAGAACCGGATACAGATAGTAGTCGACGCGTTCGACGGTGACGACCACGAACGCGTAGAGCACCGCCGCGACGAGCCACGAATACAGAAGAACGTTCGAGCGTGAACGGAGCGGTGTCAAGAACCCGAGCACCGCGAGAGCGAATCCCACCGGGCCCAGCATCGTCGTGCTGAGCATCGAGGGGATCGTCGTCAGCAGCACAACAGACTTGGCGACGAACGCGTGGGGTGAAACGAGCGCTTGTAAGAGCGACGGAATGACATGCTCGCGCGTGATGCCGCTTGCCCAATGCCACTCGGCGTGCGAATTGACTTCGCGAAGGTAGAGCCACAGCGAGATCGCAGCCGGGACGATCACAACCAGGCTTCGCAGCCGGCCAATACACGCGAGCGGAATGATCGCGAGTGCCGATACCGGCTTCGCGAGAAACGCGAGCGCGAGCAAAGCGGCGCATCCGATCTCCTTCCACGGGATCGTTTTCCCAGCGGGTGCGAGTAGCGTCCGTGCCGACGCATAGAGTGCGAGCGTAAAGAAGAACGTCATCGCCGTGTCCGGCATGAACGTCCGTCCGTAGTAGATGCTGCCCGGGAAAATCGCGAACAGCAGCGCGGCGACCAGGCCGACGAAGGCCGATTCGAACAGCCACCGGCCGAAATAGGCGATGACGACGATGGTCCCGAGCGAAAAACCGATCGAGATCAGGCGGCCGAAGACTTCGTGTACTCCGAAAATCTTGTAACCAATCGCGGCAAGATACGGGACGATCTGCAACTCGAGCTCGACGTAGTTCGGCGGCGGCCCGTCATAGTCGGTCTGCGGATAGAAGATGTTGAAATCGAGCTGTGCGAAGTTCCGCGCGATCGCCGCAGTGTCGCCTTGGCGCCATTGCGGATGATCCATGATCGGATCGTGCAGTCCGACGAGCCGAAGCCCGAGTGCGAGCAGAACGATTGCTCCGAGTACCCACCACCAGTACTTCGTCGGGTCTAGAGAACGGACCGGAACGTCCAATACTTATTCACGAAGAAGTTCACGACGATGCCCGCACAGGTTGAGACGAACCACAGCTTGTGGCCTTTCCCCAACAGCGGCGAGGCGGCGAGCGACACGATCAAGCTGACGCACAGCGCGATCGCAGAGACGGTGAGAAACTTTGCGCCTTCGCCAAGCGCGTGTCCGGTCGAGCGAAACGTCCAGACGCGGTTGAGGAAATAGTTTGAGACGCCGCCGGCCATGAATGCGACGGAGAAAATCAGGTAGTACCATGTCTCGCGCTGGTCGATCGCGAGCGGCAGCTGCAGAAGCGTGAAGACCACGCCGTTCACGGCAAATCCCGATGTTCCGACGATCGCGAACTTGACGAACTGCCGGATGCCACGCCGCTGCGTGATGCGTCCGATCAGCGAGGCGGCACCGCCTGCGGTCTCAGGCAACCCAATACCAGTCGGCAAAGAGAACCGTGAAGAGACCGAGCAGTGGAAGCGAAAACGCCACGATGGCGTTGTTGACCGACGGCCGTGAACCCCACAGGCCCATTACGACGAACATCGGGAAAAGAACGAGCGCGAAGCGCGGCATGCTCATGAGGCTCGACGTCGACATCGGGACGAGAATCGAGAGCGCCATGTAGCTCCAATACGTCGGCGAAAGCCGGCGGAACGCCGCAATCAGAAGCACGATCATCATGACCGTGAAGAACAGCTCGAGAAACTGATTCGCCACCGCGTTCCCGTTGTGTGCGTTTCCGAGCAAGGTGAAGCTGTTGCGCAAGCTCACCCAGGGCGGCGCTAAATGCCGGTGCCAATTGGTCTGCACGTGCGAGAAATACAATGGATCGCCCGTGAGAATCCAGAGATACGACATATACGACAACAGGCCAAGCGGGATCAGCGCCATCCCGGCAAGTGGACGCACCAGCTGCTCGAGCGGATATTGGAAGGCCTGACGCGCACCGGGCGAGCGCAGCCATTCGATCGCCATCGGCACGACGAGCAGCACGCCTTCGACGCGCGTCAACGCTGCAAAAAATCCGATGATCCCCGCAAGCCACCACTTGTGCTCGCGGATGAAGTAAAACGATGCGACCGTTAGAGCCAGGAAGAGCGACTCCGTGTAGATGGCCGAGAAGAAGATCGCTGTCGGAAAAATGGAGATGTAGAAGACGGCGCGGTGCGCGACGTGGCGGTTATATTGATGCTCGACGAGCTTATAGAAGAAAATCAGTCCTATGAACAGCGCGGCGTTCGAGATGACGAGACCGGCAACGAGATGGCTGCCGGTGAGCATCCCGAGCAGCGAGATCAACAGAGGATACAGCGGAAAGAACGCCATGTCGGTGCCGTAGTATCCGGTCGACGCTATGTCGATGTAGTGCACGGCATCCCAACGTCCCCAGACTGCGAGGATCGGAATCGACGATACGGCGACGTGCGTACCGGGACGCTGTGCGACGACCATCGCGGCCAGCTCTGCGATGACGATGATTGCGGCGCGGCTGACGACGAACGTAATCGCAACGTCGCGAACGGCATTGTTGAATCGCGCGGCAGCGAACAGTTTGACGAACGCAAACGTTACCAGCGCAATCGCGACACCGCGTCCGGTTGCACTGGCGCCGAACGGACGCAGAAAACCGACCCACATGATCAGGAGCGCCAGCCACGAGAAGGAGTCTGCGGTGAGTGCGGTCTCGAGCGAGACGGCACAGTGTCGCGCAAAGAAGCGCGCATACGCGTTCCAAACAATCAGCGCCGCGACGATCCCGGCCGGGATGGCGACCAAGAAAACCATTTCATCGACCGCGACCGACGCGCGCACGCGCAAGACGAACGCATAAAATCCGAAGAAGCCGAGCGTTGCACCCGCTGCGCTAACGATCAGGAGAGGGGCGATGCCGGTGCTGCTCAGATAGGGAGTTAGCACAGTGGTTCTACTGGCCACGACGCGACGCGTTTCGGGTTGCACGCGTCCCCTTCCCTTGGGACATTTGGCAGGTTAGGGGTCCCGTGCAAGCATAGGGAAGCGACGGTTAGGGGAGGGAGCGAGAAATGACGACCACGATGATTCCGCGCTTTGTCAGCGAGTATCCGACGGATTCGCTCGACTTTGTGCGTGTAACCGAAGAAGCGGCGCTCAACGCCTCGCGCTGGATGGGTCGCGGCGAACGCAATATCGCCGACGGCGCCGCCGTTGAAAAAATGCGCGATGCGCTTAACGACATGCAGATTTCGGGTCGTATCGTGATCGGTGAAGGCGAACGTGACGAAGCGCCGATGCTGTTCATCGGCGAAGAGCTCGGACGCGGCGGCATGGAGGTCGACATCGCCGTCGATCCCGTCGAAGGTACGAATCTGGTTGCGAACGGGCTTCCGAACTCGATTGCGGTCATGGCGATCTCCGAACGCGGCGGACTGCTGCACGCGCCGGACTCATACATGCAAAAGCTCGCGGTTGGACCGCGTGCGGCACCGTACGTGCACATCGACGCGAAAGTATCGGACAACTTGAATGCAGTCGCCAATGCGCTGGAGCGCGCGATCAACGACATCACGGTCATCATTTTGGATCGTCCGCGTCATAAAGATTTGATTACGGCAGTCCGCGATGCGGGCGCGCGCATCAAGCTTATCTCGGACGGCGACGTCGATGCCGCGATTGCGACTGCGATCGAGGGCACGGGTGTGCACGCTTGCATGGGAACCGGCGGCGCGCCCGAGGGCGTTTTGGCGGCAGCTGCACTCAAGTGTCTGGGCGGCGGATTCATGGGACGGCTCAAACCCCGGAACGACGAGGAAGCTCAACGCGCCAAAGCCATGGGCTTCGGGGATCTCGACCGCATCCTCACCATGGAGGATCTGGCTCCCGGGAAGCATCTGATGTTTGTCGCAACCGGCATAACGGACGGCGACTTAGTCCGCGGCGTACGCTTCTATGGGAACTCGGCACGAACGCACTCGATCCTGATGCACGCTCAAAGCGGAACCGTGCGGCACATCGAGAGTGTCCACAGGCTTGGGGCCAAACCGTACCGCGCGAAATAGACTAGGCAGAGGCGGTAGCCCCCGAAAGCTCATGACCGAACACAATTACGACCTTGTCATCATCGGAGGCGGCTCCGGCGGGTACGCCGCGGCCCGGACCGCGCGCGACCTCGGCGCGCGTGTTGCTATCGCGGATGTTGGTCCGCTTGGAGGCCTCTGCATCCTGAACGGATGCATGCCGAGCAAGACGCTGATCGCCAGCGGCGATTTGATGCACGCCATCCGAGAGTCGGACGTGCTCGGCGTTCGTTCGGCCGAGCCGCACGTCGATTATCGCGCCATGATCGAACGTAAGCGAGAAGTCATCAAAGGCTTCGCCGACTACAGGATCGAGGGACTCGAGACATTCGATCTCTATGAGGGCATGGCGTCCTTCGTCGACGAGAACACGCTGCGGGTCGGCGACGATATTATCTTGCACGCTTCGAATTTCGTCGTGGCGACCGGGAGCGTCGTTGCTCCGTCGATTTTCCCCGGTCTGGAAGAGACGGGTTATATTGATAGCGACGCGGCGCTTGATTTGAACTCGCCGCCTAGCTCGATCATCGTCCTCGGCGGTGGTTACGTTGCGGTCGAGCTTGGCCAGTTCTTCTCACGGGTCGGTGTCGCGACGACGATCCTCATTCGTAAACCGCGACTTCTCACCGACGTCGATGAAGACGTCGCGGTGGCGTTGACGGGGTATCTGCGCGACGAAGGTATCCGCATCGTCGGCGAGGCGACCGTCTCGCGCGTCGAGCGAAATGGAAAACTCAAACGCGTCGTCTACCGCAAAGGCGGCGAAGAGCACGCGATCGAGGCCGAAGAGATTTTCTACGCGCTCGGCCGCGTACCGAACACGTCCGGCCTCCAGCTCGAGCGCGCCGGTGTGAAATACCATCCGATCTCCGGAATCGACGTCGACGCAACACTGCGTACGTCGAACCCGCGCATCTTTGCGATCGGGGATGTGACCGGGCGTTATCCGCTCGTGCACGTTGCCATTCAGCAAGGCGAGATCGCAGCGCGCAACGCGATGGGCGGAACGCGTGATGCAATTGACTACTCGCTCTCGAAGGCACACACGATCTTCAGCGATCCCCAGGTTGCGGTCGCGGGCGAAACCGAGGCGGAACTCACTGCAGCCAACCGGCCATATTTGAAGGCGACGTATCTGTTCAGCGATCACGGTAAGGCCATCTCAATCGGCAAGACCAAAGGCTTCGTAAAGATGCTTGCCGATCCCGAAGACGGCTGCATCCTGGGCGTGCAGATCCTCGGCCCCGAAGCCTCAGACTTGATTCACGAAGCGATCGCGGCCATGCACTTTCACTCAACGGTCTTTGATTTCGTGCGCATCCCGCATCTGCACCCCACGCTCGCAGAGATTCTTACGTATCCAGCGGAAGAGCTGGTCGTGCGGATCGAAGGCACGCGGATGGCAGCGCAGCGCGGCGATCTTCCGGTGGCAGCGGCCGTACCGTGAAGATCGCGATCGTTCAAACCAAGCCGCGCAAAGGCGACCGCGATGCCAACGTTCGCGATCTGATCGACGCGTTCAAGGAGCTGCACGAGGATCCGCCTGATCTCGTGGCGCTGCCCGAAGCTGCGCTGACCGGCTATTTTCTTGAAGGCGGCGTCTACGAGCTGGCGGAGAGCTCTGCAGCGTTTGCACGCAGACTCGGCACTGCCTGGCACGCGTCGGGCGCGCACAAACCGGTCGACATCGTCAGCGGTTTTTTTGAAAACGATGAAGGGACGTATTACAACAGCGCCGTGTACGCGAAGCTCGATCCGTCAGGGTCTACGCAGATCGTCCACGTTCATCGCAAGCTATTCTTGCCGACCTACGGTGTCTTTGACGAAGAACGCTTCCATTCACGGGGGAAACGCTTAGAAGCGTTTCCCACCGCGTTCGGTCGTGCCGCGATCATGATCTGCGAGGACGCGTGGCACGGGATCGTTCCGACGATTGCCGCCGTCAAGGGTGCACGGTTATTCTTGATCCCGAGCGCTTCGCCCGGACGCGGTATTCAGAAGCAGGGCGAATTGGAAAGCATCGGGCGCTGGCGTTCGCTCCTGCAAAATTATGCGAGCGAGCACGGCGTCTTCATCGTTTATGCGGGGCTCGCAGGCTTCGAGGGCGGCAAAGGGATGACCGGAAGCTCGCAAGTGATCGGCCCCCGCGGCGAAGTGATCGTAGCGGCCGGCCCGCTTGATGCCTGCATCGTCCGCGCCGACATCGATCTTTCGGAAATCGACGTCGCACGCGCGGGCTTGCCGTTGCTTGGTGATCTTCATGCGGTGCTCCCCGATTTGCTCGCCGAGCTCGAGGCGACGAACGTTGTCGAGATCGCAAGCGAGCTGCGCCGATGACGCTGCCCGTCATTCAAGCTCCCGCGATCGATCCATACGCATCGGTCAAGAGCGATCCCGAAGTAACGGCACGCTGGCTGGAGGCATTCTTAGCCGACGAGCTCGTACGGCGACGCGGAATCAAGAAGGCGGTGCTCGGTCTCTCAGGCGGTGTCGATTCGGCGTGCGTTGCGTATTTGTGCGCACGGGCGCTTGGGCCTGAAAACGTCTACGCGATTCGCATGCCGTATAAATCATCGAGTCCGTCATCTCTGAACGACGCAAAGCTCGTCATTGATGCGCTTGGAATCAACGAGCGCACGATCGAGATTACGGCGGCGGTCGATGGTTATCTGCAGTTCGAACCCGGTGTCGATGCGCGCCGGGCCGGCAACGTGATGGCGCGCGTCAGGATGGTCGTGCTGTTCGATCAATCCGCAAAGCTGAGTGCGCTTCCAATTGGAACCGGCAACAAGACGGAACGGATGATGGGCTACTTCACGTGGCACGCCGACGACACGCCGCCTGTCAACCCCATCGGTGATCTCTTCAAGACGCAAGTGTGGGATCTGGCGCGTTACCTCGGCGTTCCGCTTCCGATCGTCGACAAAGCGCCGAGCGCCGATCTCGAAGCCGATCAAACCGACGAAAGCGATCTCGGGATCACATACCTCAAAGCCGATGCAATTCTGGCCGCGATGTTGCAAGGTTTCGACGAGCAGCAGATCGTCCGCATGGGTCTCGCGCCGGAAGAAGTGCGGATCGTGCGTAAGCGCGTCGACTCGACGCACTGGAAACGGCATCTACCGACGACGGCGATGCTCAGCAACACCGCGATCAACGAGTTTTATCTCAGGCCGGTCGACTATTAGTCGCGATCCGCTGCCGCCGGCGTTCTTCCCAGTCGGGTTGAACCTCGAAGGGCGCGATTGCGTCGTCATCGGTCCGGCAAACGATCGCGAGGCGATCGAGAAGACGCGCTCGCTCGAAGAAGCCGGCGCGAACGTTCGCTGGATTCGCGACCTGAGTACGTTGCGCGATGACGATGTCGCGAGCGCATTCTTCGTTATCTCGACGCCGCTCGACGACACACTCTCGGCGCGCTTGCGCGGACTTGCCGACCGCTATCATTTCCTGTTGTGCTGCATCGATCAACCTGCGTACGGTTTCGTTGCGATGCAAGCGGTCGCGAAAGCCGGGCCGGCCCGGATCACGGTCTCGACCGGCGGCGTCTCGCCGGCGGTCAGCAAGCGTTGGCGGATCGCAATTCAGCGTGTCCTCGACGCAAAGTTTGCGCGCTTCATGGATGCACTGCGCGCCCGGCGCAACGAGAACCGTGCGCTCGCTGATTCGGAAGCGCGAAAGGCGGCCGGACGCGAGGCTGCCGAGGGATTCGACGTGCAGATCAGCGTACGCTATCCCGACTGGTTCGAATAGGAGCGCGTTGTGGCCACGATAGAGATTGTGACGATTGGGACTGAGCTGCTGCTCGGTCATCTCATCGACACCAACTCGGCCTTCGTCGCCAGCGCCCTCGCCGACATCGGCGCCGACGTCTATGCGAAGCACTCGGTCGGCGATAATCCGGAGCGCTTGGAAGCGATGTTGCGCGGCGCGCTCGAACGCGCTGATGGAATTATCACGACCGGCGGCCTCGGCCCGACCGTCGACGATCTGACAAAGGAAGCCGTTGCGGCTGCGACCGGAACGCATCTCGAGTTGCACGAGCCATCGCTGCGTGCGATCGAAGAACGCTTCTCGTCGATGCGCCGCACAATGAGCGACAACAACCGGCGTCAAGCCATGCTTCCGACGCCCGGCGTCGTGCTCGAGAATCCGCACGGGACGGCACCCGGATTCATCGCGCTCCGCGAGGATGGAAAATTCGTCGCAGGCATGCCCGGCGTACCGCGTGAGATGCGCGCGATGATGATGGAGAAGCTCGTGCCGTGGCTGGTCGAGCGTTTTTCGCTCCATCAGACGATCACGACGCGCACGATTCATACGATCGGGATCCCGGAGTCCGAGCTTGACCGGCGCATCGAAGATCTCTTTCGCACCTCCGAGAACCCGAAGATCGCGGTGCTCGCGCATGGTGGACGTTGCGACGTGAAGATCATGGCGAAAGCCGACACCACCGAAGCCGCAAAGGCGATGATCGCTCCGATCGAAGCCGAGATACGCGAGCGGATCGGATACGGCATCTACGGCGTTGACGCGCAAACCGTCGAGAGTCAGATCGTCGATTCGCTCCGGCGGCGGCGGCAAACGATCGCAACCGCAGAATCGTGCACCGGCGGCGCCATCTCAGACGCGCTCGCGCGCGTTCCGGGCGCATCCGATGTCTTTCGCGGTGGAGTTGTCGCGTATACGAACGACGTAAAGCGCTCGATGCTCGACGTCCCGGCCGACATTCTGCGCGAACACGGTGCGGTCAGCGTCGAAACGGCAATTGCCATGGCACGTGGCGCGCGGCGCCGCTTGGGCGCCGACGTCGCGATTGCAACAACGGGGATTGCAGGCCCAACGGGCGGGACGGAAGAGAAACCGGTTGGTCTCGTGTGGTTTGCGCTCGTCGCGGACGGGGAACCGCGCACGTATCGCGCGACGTTTCCGGGCGATCGTAACGACATTCGCACGCGTGCGACGATGGCCGGTCTCTCCGCAATTTGGCGATACCTCGAGCGCGCCGATACGAGCGTGCCGATCACGCCCTTCATGTCCGAGGCTCGCCGCTGAAAGTACTCGTCACCGGCGGCGCCGGCTATATCGGCCTCGAGCTTTGCCGTCAGCTTGTCGCGCGCGGCGACGACGTGCGCGTCGTCGACCGGTTTTTCTTTGGCCGCTCCGTGCTGCCGGAGCTCGAGAAGGTCGAATTCATTCCGGGGGACATTCGCACGTTCGATCCGCAGTGGCTCGACGGCGTCGAGGTCGTAAGTCACTTGGCCGGGCTTTCGAACGATCCGACCGCGGAATATAATACCGAAGCGAATTGGGAGATGAACGCGGTTGCAACCGAATCGCTTGCGCGCGCCTGCAAGAAGGCCGGCGTACCGCGCTTGATCTTCGGCTCGAGCGCGTCGATCTACGACGGAATCGGCGCCGGGACGTACGACGAAACCGCCGACGTCAAGCCGCGCGGAGCCTATTCGCTCTCGAAGAAATTCGCTGAAGAGAAACTGCTCGAAGCGGCCGATGCAAACTTCTCGCCGGTCATCCTACGGCAAGGTACCGTTTACGGATTCAGTCCGCGCATGCGATTCGATTTGGTCGTGAACACGTTTGTCAAGGACGCGGCGGTGTTCGGAAAACTGTTCCTGCACGGCGGCGGATGGCAGTGGCGCCCGCTGGTCGACGTTACCGACGTCGCGCGCGCCCACATTGCGTGCTATCTGGGCAAGCGCGACCAGGTCCATGCCGAGATCTTCAACGTCATGCAAGAGAATTATCAGATTCGCGAGCTCGCGATGCTGGTCAAGGGTTCACTCGAGATGAAGCTCGCGAGCCATCGCGTCGAGCTCCAAGAGACGGGCCTTCCGAAGATCGTGCGCGATTACCGCATGACCAACACCAAGATGACCTCGCGTCTGGGCTTCACCCCGTCGGTGACGGTCCTCGAATCGATCAACGACATGCTGCAGAAGATACCGCTCGGCGATCCGACCCAGCTGCTCCACCCGCGCGGCTACAATATTGCGTGGATGACGATTCTGGAAGAGACGCACGGCACGCAAGGCGACTTCGAAACTATCTATTAGCTGTCCCTCGATACCCACGTTGTGGGCACAGGCTTCGCTCGGGATGACAACTCAAGCCTCATACCCTACCGCAGCCATGACGCGTTGCACGAGTAGTCCGTCTTCGAACGTCGGCATCGTATTCGGCTTGCCTTCAATTTTGGCAACGAACTGATCGAGCATTTTGAGAACGAGCGGGACGTTCGCTTGCGCGGCCTTGTAGTGATCGTAGGGTGATGACGCCAGCTCGAGCTCGGACGTTTCGTTTGCGTCGACCGTAAAAAGCTTCGACCAGGCGAGGTTTTCGCCACTTGCAGCGGCAGTACGATCTTCGCCGTAGACTGCGAGTGTCGAGCTGTTGACGACGTTGGTTGCATCGAGCGTGATCCGTCCGGCCAGGCCGTCGCCGTAATCCAAGACCACGAACATTCCGTCCGCAACGTTGCTCGTGAACGAGCCTTGATCGTCGTTGCGTGTGGTGTTCGCTGTCCGCGAGAAGCCGGTGTAGGAACGCGGCGGACGTCCGGCCAGCCACGTTACGCTGTCGATCATGTGCGAGCCGACGGCTTGAATGATGCCGCCCCCGCGCGCGTAGTCGAACCACCAGCCGCGCTTACGGTCACTATCGCGGCGCAGCATCGTCGTGAGATGTGTGAACTCGATCTCGCGCAGGGGGCCTAAATGGTTGTTGGTGACCAGCTCCTTGAGGGCCTGACGCGATGCATCGAAGCGAAACTCGAATCCGATACCGGTCGCCTTCCCGGATTTGCTGGCAGCTGCAACCATCTCTTCGGCTTCGGCGACGGTTCGCGCGAGCGGCTTTTCGCACAGCACGTGTTTGCCGCGTGCAAGCGCAAGCAGGACTGCGTCGTGGTGCGCAAACGGCGGCGATGAGATCGAGATGGCGTCGAGCTCGATTCCGTCGAGCATCGCTTCGAGCGAAGAAAAAGCATTCGGGATGTCACGTTCCTTGGCGACCACGTCGGCGCGATTTGGGGACGCGATCGCGACCAGCTCGAACGCCTCGTGCGCGTGAAACGCCGGCGCGTGAACGATTCCACCGAAACCCGATCCGACAATACCAATTCTGATTTTCGCCATTATGTCTCTCTATGCGCTCTTTTGTATTGCTTCTTCGAGCAAATCGACTGCGTGCATGAGCTGTCCTTCATCAATTGTGACCGGTGGCGCGAGCGTGATGACGTCGCCGCGTACGCCCGATGGAAGGACGATCGTCCCAAGGCGCAGTGCGGCTTTCGTGATCGCAAATGTAAGCTCGGGGCTGGGAAGCGTAATTCCCCACAGCATCCCGCGTCCACGAACGGCAGAGACGAGCGGCGTGCGTTCCGGCAGCTCGCGCAAACGCGCACCGAGTTTTGCGCCGACCTTCGCGGCTCGTTCCACAAGTCCGAGTTCTTCAATTTGCGCGATGTTCGCGAGTGCCGCAGCGCATGCGAGCGGATTGCCGAGATACGTCGAGGTGTGCAGCGCTTCGCCGCGCGAGGGTTCCCACGCGTCCATCGCTTTACGCGTCCCGATGACCGCAGCGAGGGGTACGCCGTTCGCGATCGCTTTACCGACGCACATCAAGTCGGGGACGACGCCTTCATATTCGCAGGCAAACATTTTGCCCGTCCGGCCGAATCCGGTGTAGATTTCATCGAATATCAGCGTAGCGCCGTAGAGATCGCAGAGCGCGCGCACGCCGGCAAGCCAGCCGCGCGGCGGCACGATGACGCCCGCACGCCCCTGGATCGGCTCGACGATAACCGTACCGATCTTCCAAGCCCGAAATTCCATCTCCATCGTGTGCAGCGGTGTCGGAAACGGCCCGAAACGGACGTCACCGCGCACGAACGGCGCGAACGGCTCGCGAAACTTCTCGATGCCCGTGACGGCAAGCGCGCTCGAGGTTAGACCGTGATACGCGCCCGTGAATGCGAGAATGCCGGGGCGCTTGTTGCGCAAGTAGGCGGTCTTCAGCGCGAAGTCGATGGCTTCCGAGCCGCTATTGCACAGAAAGCTCACGGAGAGCTCGCCGGGTGCGAGCGCAGCAAGCTTCTCGAGCAGCTCGACGCGGACGCGACTTGGATGGACGTCACCGAGTCCATGGACGAGCTTTGCGGATTGCGCGACGATCGCGTCGTGCACGTGCGGATTCGTGTGCCCGGCCGTCGCGACACCGAAGGCGGACGTCAGATCGATGAACTGATTACCGTCGACGTCGGTGACGAGCGCGCCCTCTGCCGATTCCCAAAAAATCGGGAAGTCGTCAGCGAGAAACGTAACGCCACGCGACTCGTGCGCGCGCAGCCGCTCGGCGAGCTCGCGTGAACGTGGACCCGGGATCTCTTTCAAGCGACGTCCGCCCATCGAATGAAATCGCTGATGCGCGCGCGGCCGCCGTGATGTAAGCCGGGGCCCGGTGATTGCATCTCGCCGAGACGCGCGATGCGCGCAGCGCCGAGCCGTGCTCCGAGGTCCGCGAGCGTCTCGCTTGGGGCGGCAAGCGCAAAGGCTTCCAGCGGCAGACCGTGGCTGCGCACGTATTCTTCGCACTCGTCGGGTGTGTCGATCGAGTAAACCGGAAGAATCCGCGGCAAGAGCGGTGGTGCTTCGTGCTGCGGCGGATCGAGAACGAGCGTCGTATCGGCCGAGGGCGTTCGCAACACGCTGCCGCGCCCGAGAGCCTGGCGAAAATTAGCGCCGGTGCAATACGTCACCACGCGTGGGTCGAGCTTTCCAGCCGGGAATTCGACCGAAGTAACCGCCGCCGCGTCGATTAACATGCGCGCGAACTCGAGCGGTGCGATTGCGCCGTCGCGTTCGACGAAGAGCGCGTGCAGCGACATGCAGCCTTCACCGTCGTAGAGGACGAGATCGCGTGCCGCGCCTTCGGCGGCCGCGCGCGCGGAGATTTCGTTTGCCAGCGCTCCCCGGCTCACGTAGCCGATGCTGGCACGATGTCCGTACCCGACGAATCGCGCTCCCGGACGCAACGCCCGCCGGATCGCCGCCAGCGAATCGTCGCGCCCGAATGCGACGACGGCATCGGCAACGCGCAGGTCGCGATCCTCTTGCGGATCGCCGCCTTTCCATGCGCGCGCTTGCGCGCGCTGTTCAAGCTCCGGATGTTCTTGCGCCAGTGTTTCAAAAAAGGCTCGGGCGAGTCCATCCTCGCGATCTTTCACAAGCACCGGACACTTCGCGCACAGCGCAAAGACGGCCGGCACGATGGCGACGCCGATCGTCGTCTGGCTGGAAACGATGACGATGCTGCCGATAGGATACGCGCGCGACTGCACGCCGTCGCGCTCGACAAAGCGGTCGAGCGCCTCGACCGAGCCGAGCTCTTGTGCGATCGCGTTCTCGAGTGCTTCGGCGCGCAGCGGAACGAACAAGCGGTCGAGCCCATAATCGACGACGGGGATCGTATAACCGGTGCGCTTTGCAATCGCCTCGGTCGTTCGCACGCGCGGAGGAAAATCAGCGTCACTCCAACGCTGTGCTGCATCGCTGACCGCGTTGATGACGCTAGCTGCGTCGAGCGAGTAAGTCTTCGACATCCAGAGAGCAACCGCGCATGCGCGCATCGGGGTCGCGACCGAGCAGGACGAATGCGCCTTCGCCGATTCGCAACGCCAAATCTTCGGTTTGAATCGCCACGGCCGAGCCGCGATTTGCAAGGTCGACGTGGCGTAAGACGCCGATCTCACCATCGGCGACCGGATTGCCGCTCGCATCGACGATCGACGGACGCAGCCATTGCGGTCCGATCTTGACCCGCTCGCCGAGCGTTCGCGACCACGGCGCGTCATAGTACTGGCTCGTCAGCTCGGTCATGCTGTACTCGGCGACGATGTGTTCGGGCGCCAGATCGAAGCAGCGTGCCAGCTGCGCGTAGAGATCGGTGCGTTCGAGGACACGCGTACGTCCCTTGAAGCCTCCGGTCTCCATGATGCGCGAACCCGGGCGTGTCGGAAGTATCTTGCCATCGAGTTGTTCGAGCAGCGCCGCAAATGCAAAAGCCGTTCCGGCGATGCAGACGGCAGCGTGATCTTCGAACGCTTGCGCGAGCGCGGCGATCAACGAATCGACGTCCAAATGGTCGCCTTGCGCGTCGACGAACGTTGCGCCTTTGCCGTCGCCGCGTTGCTCGGCAACGTGACGCATCATGTATCCGAGCGAGCTATTCTTGCGGTCCGGAACAAGGAGCAGATAGCGTAGCGGAAGTTCCCGTTCGCGGTCGAGCATGAAGTGATCGAATCCCGCGAGCAGCGATGCATCGTAGAGTGCCAGCGAACTCTCTTCAAAATAGTGACGCCCGGTCTCGGCCGCGGTCGTCCCGCTCGTCTCGAAGACGATACGCGCCTCGGCGACGTCGAACGTTGCGAGCGTCGCGTCTTTGAATGCAGTCGTCGGGACGGCCGGTATCTCATGCCAAGTTTGCGGAAGACGCTGCTCGCCGAATCCGAGGCTGCGCGCGAATGCAGAGTACGGTGCGTTGTAACGGAGCTGGTGTGCGAAGACGTCGCGTGCGAGATGGTTGAATTCGTGCTCGGTCAACGCAATCTCGCTCATCGCGTGATAGATGCGAGCATCCAGCTCGGCCGCTTCGTGAAGTCGGCTCAGCGCAACGCCTGACGCCGGCGTGACGTAATCAGGTGTGTGTTTAATCCGCCAACAGCCAGGCCGCCGTCAAATCGCGCCGATTCGACTTTGATGCAGCGATCGACGACGACCTCCAGGCCGGCCTCGTCGGCGCGTTTGATCGCCTCTTCGTTGATGACGCCGTACTGAAACCAGATCGCCCGTGCTCCGATCGCAATCGTTTCCTCGACGATCGGCATGAGTTGATCCGGCCGGCGGAAGACGTCGACGATGTCCGGCACGCCGCGCTCCGCGGCGTATTCGGTTAATGAGGGATAGGATTTGACGCCGTCAATCGCAGGGGCGGTCGGATTGATCGGCGAGACATCGTAGCGTCCGCGCGTGCGCAGGTATGAAAAAACGAAATAGCTGGGCCGCGTCGCATTCGGTGAGGCGCCGACCATCGCGACACTCTTCGAGCGATCCAGAAGTTCCCGGCGTTGTGCGATCGTCGTAAGGATCACTTCGCTGCCGCCGCTCCGACGCTACGCGCCGCACGCAATCCGTTTTCAAGATCCCAAATGAGATCTTCGGGATCTTCCAGGCCAACGGAAAGACGGATCATCTCGGGCGTTACGCCGGACGCAACAAGCTCTTCGTCGGTGAGCTGCTGATGCGTCGTCGTCGCCGGATGGATCACCAAACTCTTCGCGTCGCCGACGTTTGCGAGATGGCTCCACAGCTCGAGCGCCTCGATGAACGCGCGTCCCGCTTCGCGTCCACCGCGAAGTCCAAAAGTGAAGATCGAACCGGCGCCGTTCGGAAGGTATTTGCGCACGCGCTCGGCCTGTGCATCATCGAGCCCGGCGTACGAGACCCAAGCGACTTCTTCGCGAGCTTTCAGCCACTTCGCGATCGTGACCGCGTTCGCACAGTGACCTTGCATCCGGAACGCGAGCGTTTCGAGTCCCTGCACCATCAACCAAGCGTTCATCGGCGACATCGCGGCGCCGACGTCACGTAAGACTTCGGCCCGCGCACGCATCAAGAACGCATACTCGCCGAACGTTTCGGCGAAGTTCATGTCGTGATAGCCGGGGCTCGGCTCCGAAAGCAGTGGATGACGCCCAGCCGACCAATTGAACGTGCCGCTTTCAACGATGACGCCACCCAGCGCGGTCCCATGACCACCGATGAATTTTGTCGCTGAATGGATGACGATGTCGGCGCCCCACTCGATCGGACGGCATAGATAGGGTGACGCAAACGTGTTGTCGACGACGAGTGGGATACCGTGCTCGTGCGCGACACTCGAAAGCGACGCGAGATCGGCGACGTTTCCGGCTGGGTTGCCGATCGTTTCCGTAAACATCAATCGCGTGTTCGGACGGATCGCAGCCGCGAGCGGTCCCGGTTCGCCACCGGGGACGAGTGTTGCTTCGATGCCCATTCGTTTAAGGGTCACGGTGAACTGGGTCACCGTGCCGCCATAGAGATTCGCGGAGGCGACGATGTGATCGCCGCTTTGTGCGAGCGACAGCACCGTGCACAGCTGCGCGGACATACCGCTTGCAGTCGCCAGTGCGCCGAGACCACCCTCGAGGCTGGCCATGCGTTCCTCGAAAGCGGCGACCGTTGGGTTTCCGATGCGCGTGTAGATATTGCCGTACGTACGCAACGCGAACAGCTCGGCAGCGTGCTCGGTCGAATCGAACACGAAGCTCGTGCTCATATAGAGCGGGAGCGCGCGCGCGCCGGTGGCCGGATCCGGCGGCGTACCGGCATGGAGTGCGCGGGTTCGAAAACCAAACGCGTGGTCTTGCATCGTCTTAGATACCGGGCGTGACGTTGTTGAAGAACTTCTCTTTCTTGCGATGCTGCGCAGTGAACGGCAAGTCGTTCTTTCCGTCGCTCACCATTCCGACGATGTCGCTGTAGTTCTCGACGTAGCCGCTGAACGTATACTCGTTTTCCTTGAACGACGCCGTGAACTTGAAGAGGCGCCCATCGAAGGTTCCGGTCAGCGGAATTTTCTTGTCGGGATAGCCGCCCTGATCCCAAATGCCGGAGACGTCGGAACCTTGCGCGCCGCTTTGACGGAGCGTCAAGTGCGAGTAATAGGTGTGTGCGCGCGTCTGCAGCTCGATCTCCCAGATGCCGTCGAGCGACTGGAACTGGGGCGGTGCCGGGGTCTCGGACGCCGAGGCAGCCGGTGACGGTGATGAGGCGGGTCGATTGCGGCCCCGTGGCGCTGGGCTGACGGTCGGATTGATCGAAGGCGCCGCGCTCGGGCTGGGCAGCGCGGGGGCGGGGGTTGGCGGGACGCTCTGCTGCTGCTGTTGCTGCGCGCCTGCGTCGGCGAGCGAGAGTAGCGAGATCAGAAGGACGCCGGCAAAAGCGAGCAGCGGGAGTTTCATGACCCGCTACTGTTTAACGGCGCGGCGGCTCAGCCTTGCCACGGGTGTTAGAATGTTTGGGCTGTGAAAGACAAGATCCATCCAAAATGGCATCCCGAGGCCAAAGTCGTCTGCAACTGCGGGAGCACCTTTACGACCGGTTCAACGCTGCCGGAGATCCACATCGAGATCTGCGCCGCGTGTCACCCGTTCTTTACCGGAACGCAAAAGCTGGTCGATACGGCCGGCCGTGTCGACAAGTACAACCAACGGCTTGCTGCTGCCGGTAAGAAGAAGGAAGAAGCCGCCCTGCGCCAGCGCTCGCGTGAGGCTGCAAAAGCCGCCGAAGCCTAGCTGCCCGGAGCGGAAGGCTTCGGTATGAGCTCGATCTACGACCGTTTGGAACAGATGTCCAAGCGCTTCCATGAGATCGATGCGGCTTTGGCTGACACCAGCCGGCCGTTCGATCAGGAGCGCTATATGGCGTTGACGCGCGAGCGCTCCAAGCTGGTGGAGCCGGTCGAGGCCTATCGTTCGTACATGCGTCTGCTCGACGACCTTGCTTCCAACGAAGAGCTGCTCGCCGACCGCAGCGATGCGGAGATGCACGCGCTGGCCGAAGAAGAGGCCCAAACGCTGCGCGAGCGTCGCAAAGTACTCGAGGGGCGCTTGCAAGAGCTGCTTATCCCGACCGACCCCAACGACGACAAAGACGTCTTCATCGAGATTCGCGCCGGCGCGGGCGGCGATGAGGCCGGAATTTTTGCTGCCGACTTGCTGCGCATGTATCTGCGCTATGCCGAAGATCACGCCATGCGCGCCGAGATCGTTTCGTCGAGTGAGAATGAAGCGGGCGGCTACAAAGAAGTCGTCGTTCACGTCGTCGGCGGCGAGCCATACCGTCATTTCAAATATGAGAGCGGCGTCCATCGCGTGCAGCGTGTCCCGGTAACCGAAGCGCAAGGCCGCGTGCACACCAGTACCGCGACCGTCGCAGTCCTTCCGGAAGTTGAAGAAGTCGACGTCGAGATTCGTCCGAGCGACCTGCAGATCGATACGTTTAAAGCCAGCGGCGCCGGCGGACAGCACGTTAACAAGACCGAGTCCGCGGTGCGCATCACGCACGTTCCGACGGGAACGATTGTCGCGTGCAGTGAGGAGCGCTCGCAGCTGCAAAACAAGGATCGCGCGATGCAGATGCTGCGCGCGATGATTTACGATCGTAAACAGCGTGAAGCACAAGAAGCCGTCGGCAGTTTGCGGCGCTCACAAGTCGGGACGGGCGATCGCAGCGAGAAGATCCGAACCTATAACTTCCCGCAAGATCGCATCACCGATCATCGCATCAATCAGAACTTCGGGAACATTCGCGGAATTCTCGACGGCGACATGGACCGGCTCGTCGGCGAGCTGCAGAAGGACGAAAAAGCGAGGCTCTTGGCGGGCACCGCGGTCGCGTGACTGTCGCCTCGGCGCTGGCCGTCGGCATCATGCGTTTGCGTTCGGGGCAGGCGGCCGAAAACGTCCGTGAGTCCGCGCGCACCGATGCGCAGCTGCTGCTCGGACACCTTCTCGGCGCCGATCATGTCTGGATGCTAGCGCACGGCGATGATGAGCTGACACGCGAGAACCTGGACGAATTCGGAATATTGCTCGACGAGCGAATGCGCGGCGTGCCGGTTCCGTATCTGACGCATATCGCGGGATTCTACGGGCGTGAATTCTACATCGACGAACGCGTTCTCGTGCCGCGCCCTGAAACCGAGCACGTAGCGACCGCAGCAATTGCGGCATTGCGCGCATCGAGCGGCACGCATGCCCTCGACGTCGGCACCGGAAGCGGCGTGCTCGGGATTACGCTCGCGCTCGAAGTCTCGGGACTGCACGTGACCGCGACCGACATCAGCCGCGACGCGCTTGACGTGGCGTATCGAAACGTTCGCGTGCACCAAGCGATGGAGCTTGTTGACTTCGTTCAATGCGACATCTTCATAGGCACGCCGGTGCAACGCTTCGACTGCATCGTCGCGAATCTGCCCTACGTGCCGGCAGCTGAGATTCCGCTCCCGCCCGATCCGGTCGCGTACGAACCGCCGGTCGCCCTCGACGGCGGAGCCGACGGCCTGGATGTGTATCGCAAATTGGCATCGCGTCTTGACGATCTGCTTGCGCCGCGCGGCAGTGTCGTACTCGAGGCCGCGCCCGCGACGATTTATTCGCTCGCGCAGCTCGTCAAAGAGTCACTGCGCGGCGCCCGGATCGAGATCGGGACGGATTACGCCGGGCTGGAGCGCTTCATTGTGGCGAGCATCGCGTGATCGCGCGCAAGCTCGGCACCGGCGCCGATGGCTTGCAGCTTCGCGTACGCAATCTCGCGGCGCATCGGCGCCATACCGCAGTTGGTCGAGCACCAGATGCGTTCCATCGGCAGATACTTTTCAGCAAGGCGAATCGTAGCCAGCACGTCTTGTGCGGTTTCGACGCGATCGGATGCGACGTCGATCACGCCGATCGCAGCATCTTTGTTGCGGAGGAGTGAGAGGACTTCGGGCGGGACGCGCGAGCCGGCCAGCTCGATCGAAACCTGATCGACGCAGCTTTGCGAGAGGAACGGAAAGAGCTGCGCGTACTGGTCCCACTCGGTACCGAGTGTTTTCTTCCAGTTGTTGTTGGCCTCGATGCCGTAGCCGTAGCAGACGTGAACGGCTTTGATGACGCCCAGACCACCAAGCGCTGCGTCGAGCGCGGCGATGCCCCAATCCTCGACTTCCTCGAAGTACACGTTGAAGGCGGGTTCGTCGAGCTGGATCGCATCGACGCCGGCCGCAACGAGCTCTTCGCACTCCTCGCGAATCACACGCGCAAACGCGAGCGCGGCCGCCTTGCGATCCGGGTAGTGCGCGTCGTACAGCGTATCGACGATCGTCATCGGGCCGGGAATCGTTATTTTCACCGGCTGGCCGAGCGATTTTGCAAAGCGCACGTCGTCGAGAAAAACGGGGACGCGGCGGCTGACCGGACCGACGACGCTCGGACATTCGGCCTCGTAGCGATCGGCGCGAATGCCGCGCTTGACCTTCTTGTCGAAATCGATTCCGTCGATGCCGGCAAGAAAACCGTGAACGAAATGCTGTCGCGATTGCTCGCCGTCCGTGACGAGATCGATCCCCGCGCGCATCTGCTCGAAAATTGCAATGCGCGTAGCGTCGCGGATTGCCGCGTCCAGGTCGGCTCCCTCGAGCCGCCAAGCAGGCCAGAGGCGCTCAGTCTCGGCGAGCCAGGACGGTTTCGGCAGGCTGCCGGCGATCGTGGTAGGATACGGTCGTCGCATTCGGCGGCACTTCTGCGAGGAGAGGCGCGAGGCCGCTTCCCCGCGAACATTAGCAACCCGTAATGGCGAAATACATCTTCTTTACCGGCGGCGTTGTAAGTTCGCTTGGAAAGGGGATAACGGCAGCTTCACTTGGGCGCCTGCTTGTGGCCCGTGGGCTGACCGTCTCGATCCAGAAGCTGGATCCGTACATCAACGTCGACGCTGGTACGATGAATCCGTACCAGCACGGCGAGGTCTTCGTCACCGAGGACGGCGCCGAGACGGATCTCGATCTCGGACACTACGAGCGCTTCATCGACGAAAACCTGACCCGTCGTAACAACGTCACGACTGGTCAGATCTATGCATCGGTTATCCAGAAAGAGCGGCGTGGCGATTATCTAGGCGCGACCGTTCAAGTCGTTCCGCACATTACGAACGAAATCAAAGCGACAGTGACGCGCGTCGCGGAGATGCAAGCCGCCGATGTCTACATCATCGAGGTCGGCGGGACGGTCGGCGACATCGAATCGCTGCCGTTCCTCGAGGCGATCCGCCAAATTAAACACGACGTCGGCGATGAGAACGTCATGTATGTCCATCTCACGCTGGTTCCGCATCTGGGCGCAGCCGACGAGCTCAAAACGAAGCCGACGCAGCACTCAGTGCGCGAGCTGCGCGGGATCGGCATCTCGCCGGACGCGATCGTGGTCCGGACGGGTTCGCACCGTCGCATCACCCAAGACTTAAAGGAAAAAATCGCGCTCTTTTGCGGTGTACCCGCCCACGCGGTCGTCGGTAATTTCGACGCATCGAGCATCTACAAGGTACCACTCAACCTCGAGGCCGAGGGACTGGCCGAAGCAGTGATTCAAAAGCTCGGCCTGCATCCGCGGCACCCGGCCCAGCTCGAGGAGTGGGCGGCGCTCGTCGAGCGCATCGACCGTCCGGCGCACCGGCTTCGCATCGCACTGGTTGGCAAGTACGTCGAGCTGAAAGACGCGTACATCTCAATCAATGAAGCGCTGTACCACGCAGGCATCTATCACGATGCATCGATCGAGATCGTTCGCGTCGATTCGGAGACGATCGAGGAACAGGGTGTGGGCGTCCTCGACGGCGCCGAAGGAATCTTGGTCGCGCCCGGTTTTGGAGCGCGCGGCGTGAAAGGCAAGCTGCGCGCGATTCAGTACGCGCGCGAAAGCAAAGTGCCGTTCCTCGGCATCTGCTACGGGATGCAGCTGGCGTGCGTCGAGTTCGCGCGCAACGTCTGCGGCCTCGATGACGCGATGACGACCGAAGTCGACGAAACGACAACCAACAACGTCATTGACTTCCTGCCCGAGCAGCGCAATCTCGACCTCAAGGGCGGCACGATGCGCCTGGGCGCGTACGATTGCGTCTTGGAAGCGGGTTCGTTGGCAGCGCGTGCCTACGGCTCGCTCGAGATCAGCGAGCGCCATCGCCATCGCTACGAGTTCAACAACAAATATAAAGCGCTCTTCGAAGAGCATCGCATGATCTTTTCGGGACATCACGTTGTGGGCCGCACGACGCTCGTCGAACTCATCGAGCTGCCGCAAAGCGTTCATCCCTGGTTCGTCGGTACGCAGGCTCATCCGGAGTTCAAGTCGCGCCCGACGCGTCCGTCGCCGTTGTATCGCGATTTCGTCGGAGCGGCGCTCGCGCGCAGTCGCGAGCAAGCCGCAACGGCACACAGCGCACAACTGACCCGCTCCTGAATCCCGGCCGGATCACGTTCGTCATCCTGACGCTCGACGCAAGCGAGACGTTGCCAGACACGCTTGCCTCATTGCCTCCGGGTGCACGCGTTCTCGTGCTCGACGGGAACTCCAAAGACGACACCGTGGCGGTCGCTCGACGTGCCGGCGCAACGGTGCTCGAACGCCCCTGGACCAACTTCGTCGACGCCCGTACCTTTGCGCTCGACAACGTGCGCTCTCCGTGGACGTTCATGCTCGATGCGGATGAATCGCTCGATGATGAGATGCGCGATGCGATCTTTCGGATCGAACCGGAAACCGAGGAAATCGAAGGTTATCGGGTCCGGCGCGCGACGCGCTTTTGCGGCGAAATCGTGCGGGCCTTCGGATGGGATAGCGAGATGATCTTGCGCATGTTCCGCACGGATCGTGGCGTCGTCACAGGACATCCGGTCGCAGGCGGAAGCGCTGCGTTGCACGAGCGCTGGAGCGTTCCCGGAAATGTCGCCGATCTAGACGGCGTGCTGTTGCACGATTCGTATCCGGAGCAAAGCGTGTACGAGCGAAAGTACGCGCGTTACACGTCGATCGAAGCCGAAGGCTTGTCACCGAGCCTCATGCAGCTGATCGCGAGCGCCCTCGTCGCACCGGTGCGCTTCGCGTGGCTGCTCGGGCCGCGCGGAGGGATTCGCCTCGGCCGGCGAGGCGTGTACATCGCATTCTGGTCGGCGTTCTATCAAACGATCGTTCAATGGAAGGCGCTTCGGCGCAGCGGATGATCGACGTTGCTTTCGACACGCGCGAGACGTCACACATGTCGGTCGGCATGCGCCAGTACGTCTCGGAACTGGCGCGGCGAATCCCGCGCGTCGCGCCCGATCTGAAGTTTACGACCTTTGGAAGCGGGGACAATTTCGATTGGGGCGAGCACGTTGCGATGCCGCTCGAGATCGCCCGCTCGCGTCCGCGCCTCGTCCACATTCCTTCGCAATTCGCACCCTTCGTCATACCGGCACCCTACGTCATCACGATTCACGATTTGATCGATCTCAATTTTCCACAGTGGACGAAACCAAAGGCACGTTGGTACTTTCGCGGCGCCGTGCGTCACGCTGCGCGGCATGCGCGCTGCGTCATCACCGATGATGGTGCGACGGCCGACGATCTCGTTCGTTTCTATGGCCTGGATCCGCAGCGTATCGCGGTCGTGCCGCTCGGTGTCGACGTTCCGGACATCGAGCCGATCCAGCGGACGGTGCCGTATGTGATCTACGCCGGAAACAGGCGTCCGCACAAAGATCTGCGGACGATCGTCGAGGGGTGGCGTGCACTCGATGCGCAGATGGAGCTGGATCTGGTAATGACCGGCACGGACGAAGGTGGTCTGCACGGCGCGCGCGAGCGGGGCGGACTCATCTTCACGGGTGACCTGGCGCACTCGGACGTGTTGCGGTGGATCAAAGGCGCGCGCGCACTGGTTCACGCGGCGCTGCGAGAAGGATTCGGCTTACCGCTCTTGGAGGCGGTACGCATGGGAACTCCCGTGATTTGCGCAGAGACGTCGGTACCGAGCATCCTGCGCGAGCACGTAGAGACGTTCGCTCCGGGCGATTCGGCGTCGCTTGCTCGCGCGATCGAGCGCACGCTGCGCGGCGAGTTACGCGAGCGAGCTGAGCGCGCCCAGCGCGAGACCGCGGCTCTGACCTGGGACCGCTGCGCCGCACTGACGGCAGACGTTTACCGGCGCTTCTTATGAACGTCTTGCTCGACGCGCGCGAAACGCGTCGCATGTCGGTGGGGATGCGTTCGTACGTTCGTGAGCTCGCGACGCGCTTGCCGGTCGTCGCCCCGGACATCACGCTGCGGACCGTCGAACGCGGCGAGAATTTTTCGTTTACCGAACAAGTCGAGATTCCGTTCGCATCGCGGAATTCAGATCTGGTTCATTTTCCGACGATCTTCGCACCGATCGTTCTCCCGAAAGCATACGTCGTTACGATTCACGATCTGATCCACATCAGATATCCGCAGATGTTCTCGCGAACGACGGGTGCGTATTACTCGATCTTCGTCGGCAGGCTCATCAAAGGCGCGGCGCGGTTGTTGGTTGGCGATTGGCGGACGCGCGACGATCTCGAAAAGTTCTTCAATGTTGGCCGCGACCAAATCAGCGTGGTCGCGCTCGGTTACGATCCGGCACTCCTTGATGTTCAGCCCAAGATAGCGAAGCCGTACCTGCTATACGTCGGCAACCATCGCGGGCACAAGAATCTCGAGACGCTCATTGCCGCATGGGACGCGTTGCCGGCGGAGCTCGACATCGACCTCGCGCTGACGGGGGACAAAGACTTCGAGCTGCCTCGGATGCGCAGTGGTAGACGACTGATCTTTCTCGGCGATCTCACGCCGGAAGACACGGCGGCGGCGATTCGCGGCGCGACTGCACTCGTTCAACCGTCGCTCGCCGAGGGCTTCGGACTGCCGGTTCTCGAGGCGATGGTGCGCCGCATACCCGTGATCGCATCCGAGGACGCGTATCCGGGCTTTCTGAAAGCATTCGTCGGACGATTTCCGGCACTCGATCAAGTCGCGCTCACCGCACTCCTCGAAGAGGTCGTCTCGCATCCTGATCGCCTTCGTTCGCTCGCAATGGAAGGTCAAGAAGTCGCGCGCGAGTATACGTGGGACCGGTTCGCGACGCGCGTCGCAGCCGTCTATCGCGAAGCTTTGGAGGACGTACCGAAAACGTGAAACAGCGCAAGAGTGTCGCTCTTGCGGGTGCCGCCCTTGTGGTCGTCCTGAGCCTCGGCGTCGCGCTCGCAGCGCCCAATTCCAAACACAAACACGATCGCTTCCCCGAGCGAAATATTGCTATCGTCGTCAATGGCCAGCAGCTCGCGCCCCATCCGGGTCCACGCATTATCGCCGGGCGCATCATGGTCCCGATCGTTCGCATCTTCAGCGCGCTGGCAATCCCCATTTCCCGGCGAGGCAACGTGCTTGTCGCCGAAGCGCCGGATCAGACGATTCGTCTTACGCACGGGAGCCGTCACGCGTACGTCGGACGACGTGAGATTCTCCTCGACGTTGCACCGATGGAGATCGACGCGACGACGTACGTACCGCTCGATTTGTTGGATGTGCTCGGCGCAAACGCGGCCTATGATTCGCGCAGCGAGCGTGTCGTGATTGGTTCGACGTCGGTTTCGCGCTTGACGCCGTCGCAAAATGTCGGTGCGGGCAGGGTACGCATCAGCGGCAATCTGACGGCGATTGACACCGTCTCGGAGCCTCCCTCGTTAACGGTGACATATCAAGATTCGGTCCGAACGATCGCAATCAACTCGAAAGCCCAGATCGTTCTAAGCGACGTTGTCGCGCGAACCGAACAGCGTGCCGAGCTGACCGATCTGCATGTCGGCGACGCCGTTTCCGTAACGGTGAATTCAGACGGGACCGTCGCGCTGATCGAAGACCTGTATGGCTCGCGGACCGGAACGATCGCAGCCGTTTCGGCAACCTCAATCGTTCTTGACAGCGGACGTGTCGTAACGCCGGGTCGCACGACGACGATCATGCTCGACGAAAAAGCGGCGGCGCTTTCGGATCTCCACGTCGGCGATACGGTGACGCAGCGGATGAATCCGCAAACCGGAGAAACGCGGGAGCTGATCGCGATCAGTCCTCCCTCTACCGCGCCGTCTCCCGCAGAATCGACGCAAGCGACGACCAGCGTGAACATCATCAGCTTTACGGCTGAACCGCTGCGCCCGCTGCGGCTCGGTGAGAAGTTTGCGTTCGTCTTGCGCGGCACGCCGGGCGGACGCGCAACGTTCGATCTCGGCTCGTATATGACCGGAGTCGCCATGCGTGAAGAGTCGCCGGGCGTATACAGCGGTAGCCTCTCCGTCCCCGCAGGGATGAATTTTGCGCAGATGCCGGTCTACGGACACTTGAGCCTCGGCGGGGTGGCGACGACGCAGGAAGCGGTGAACAAGATCTCGGCCGCGACGATTGCGCCGCAGATCACCGATATCGCGCCGTCCAGCGGGCAAGTTGTCAACAACAACAGGCCGAGCATTTATGCGACGTTCGCGGCACCGACGGACCTCGGCATCGACCCGCAGTCGGTCACCCTCAAAGTCAACGGCAAGGATGTCACGAGTTCGGTAACGAGAACCTCATCGTTCGTTACGTACACATCCGGCGTACCGCTTCCCGACGGTCAAGTGAACGTCTCGATAGCGGTCGCCGACTTCGCAGGGAATGAAGCGTCCAGATCCTGGACGTTCACGGTTCAAACACGATGAAACGACTGTTGTGCGCGCTCGGCGCTTTTGTGATCTTGACCTCCGTGACGCTGACGCGTCCGGTAACGGCGGCGGCGCCGGCACCGATGATCTTCGCGCGGGTGAAGGACGCTGTCGACCTCGATCCGGCGGTCGCGACCGATGGGCTCTCGCTCAACGTCGATAATGTGATCTTGCAAGGCCTCGTCGCTTTTCGTCCCGGTACGTTCGATGTGGTTCCGGATCTCGCCGAAAAGTGGACGACGAGCAAAGACGGCAAGACTTGGACATTCACACTTCGCCCAAACGTGAAGTTCACGGACGGCACGGTGCTTGATGCGCAAGCGGTCAAATTCAATTTCGACCGTTGGCGTCTGACGAGCAACTCGTATCGCGGCAACTATCAGTTTTCGTACTACGTCTCGGAGTTCGGCGGGTTTCCCGGCCTGATATCCGATGTGCACGTCGACGGGCCGCTCCGGGTGACGTTCGAGCTAACGCATCCGTACGGACCGTTCTTACGCAATTTGACGATGCCGTCGTTCGCAATCGGTTCGCCGGCGGCGATCAAGGCCGACATTATCGCGTTCGATCATCATCCGATCGGCAGCGGGCCGTACCAGCTGAGCGAGTGGGTTAAGGACGATCACATCACGCTGCGCGCGAATCCGGACTTTCGTCCCGCGCCCGCGTACGCGACGGTCGTCATCCGGGACATTCCGGATCAGGCCACTAGCGTGCTCGAATTGCAGAAGGGCGATATCGACGGACTTTCCGATATGCGTCCCGACGATGCGGCAAATCTTGCGAAATTCAAAGGCATCACGATCTACCGTCAGCCTTCGAACAACGTCTCATACCTCGCGATGAATATGGACAAGAAGCCGTTCGGGGATCGCCGCATCCGTCAGGCGATTGCGTACGCAATCGACATCCCCTCGATCGTGCACGCATTCTATCCGGTCGGTGGTGTCGTCGCCGACGAATGGAATCCGCCTGGAATGCTCGGAGACAATCCAGCCCTAAAAGCCTACCCGCACGACATCGCCAAGGCGAAAGCGCTGATGGCAGCCGCGGGGATGAGCAAGGGCTTTAGCACGGAGCTCTACTACGGAACTGCGCCGCGTCCGTACATGCCTGAGCCGGGACGTGTCGCTGAAGCGCTTCAAGCCGACTTGCGGCAGATCGGCATCAACGTAACGCTGCAGCCGTTCGAGTGGGCAGTCTATCTCAGCAAGATCAAAAATGGCGAGCATCCGATGTGCTTGATCGGATGGACGGGCGACAACGGGGATCCCGATAATTTTCTCTATCCGTTGCTCGACAAAGATTCAGCTGTGAAGGGCGGTCAGAATTATGCGTTCTGGCGTGACGAGAGCTTTCACAAGCTGATGATTGAGGGACAAACGACGATCGTTGAAAGCCAGCGCGCGAAGATCTACGCACAAGCGCTGCAGATGGTTCACGATGAGGTTCCGGCAGTTCCGCTCGTGCACACGACCGTTCCGTTCGCAATGAAATCGAATATCGGCGGCGTCGTCCCGAATCCGACCAACGTCATCTGGTTCCAGTACATGAAACCGAAGTCGTGAGCGACCCCGAGGACTGCATCTTTTGTAAGATCATCCGGCGCGAGATACCCGCTCGGGAAGTGCAGCGCGACGCCGACGTCGTTGCGTTTCACGACTTGAATCCGCAAGCCCCAACGCACATCTTGGTTGTCCCGACCCTGCACGCGGATCATCTCTCGGAATTCAACGCAAAAGCGCCGCCCGAACTCAAGGCTAAGTTGTTCGCGGCCGCGGCTGACATTGGGGGCCGCTTTCAGCGCGATGGGCAAGGCTATCGCGTCGTTATCAACGAGGGACCTGACGGTGGTCAAACCGTGGGTCACCTGCATCTGCACGTCCTGGCCGGACGGCATTTGACCTGGCCGCCGGGATAACGTATAGTTTCGGTTTGGGCTCGTTTGAGCCCAAAAATTTTGTGCGACGGCTTCGCCGCGCCGATTGGAAGGGAGGGTTGTTCTATGGAAGTTCGCGTTGCGCCGGGAGAGACGATCGAAAGCGCGTTGCGTCGTTTCAAGAAAGCCACCCAGAAGGCCGGCGTTCTCGCTGAGGCACGCAAGCACGAGCATTACGAAAAGCCGAGTGTGCGCCGCAAGAAGAAGTCTGCGGCCGCTCGCAAGCGTCGCGCTTGAGCCTAAAAGATCGGATTAGCGCCGATCTGAAAGATGCCATGAAAGCCGGAGATGCTTTGCGCCGCGATACGTTGCGGTCAGCGCTCTCCGGCTTTTCGTATCGACGGATCGAGGCTGGACACGATCTTTCCGAGAGCGAGGAGCTCGAGGTCGTCGGAAAGGCCGTTAAGCAGCGCGGTGACTCGATCGAGGAGTTCACCAAGGCCGGCCGGACCGATCTGGCCGACAAAGAGGCGCGCGAGCGCGAGATTTTGCTCGCTTACCTTCCCAAGCAGAAGACGCCGGAAGAAATCCGGACCGCGGTGCGCGAGATACTCGCGGCTGGGACCACGCGCAACCAAGGCGCCGTGATGAAGGCAGTTATGCCAGCGATGAAGGGCCTCGCCGACGGCAAACTCGTCGCCCAAATCGTCACCGAGGAACTCAAAGAGTAGCCGCGATTCACCCTCGAGGCCGCGGCAACGGCGTTGTTGCGAGGCCGGCGAAGTCGTGTTGGCGTGCGCAAAAACGGTGATGGGCCGAGCGTTTTGGGGGCCCCATGCGCAGCATGGGGGGCGCGCAGCCTAGGGCGGAGCGCCTTTTCAACCGGAAACTAAGCGGGGGGAGGTCGGGTAGGAGCTACCGTGCGACGTTTCTCGCTTGTACTGATCGTTCTCGGCTCGCTGCTTTCGTTCGCCCCGCTCTTAGCATTCGGCGAGGGGAATTCGAGCGTCGTCGTGATTCCGATCCACGGTACGATCGATACCGGAATGGAACATCTCGTCGAGCGCGCGGTCAACCAGGCGCACGACGACCACGCGAAAGCAATCGTCCTCGACGTCAACACGTTCGGCGGCTTGGTCGAAGCGGCGACCAACATTCGCGACGCGCTCTATTCCTCGGGAATTCCGGTCGACGCGTACATCTCGGAACGCGCATGGTCGGCCGGGGCGCTGATCTCGCTTGCCGCCGGCAAGATCGCAATGGCGCCGGGCTCGAGCATCGGCGCAGCGGAGCCGATTCCGAAGACGCCAAAGACCGTCTCGGCATTGCGCGCTGAATTCGAGTCAACGGCAGAGCGCGCGCACCGCGATCCGATTATTGCGGGCGGGATGGTCGATGCAAATCTCGCCGTCCCTCCATATAAGAAGCCTGGCGCGATCCTTAGTTTGACGGCGAATGATGCCGTACGCGCGCACTTCGCCGACGGGATCGCGCTGACGCAAGCAGACGCGCTCAAAGAGTTTGGCTTATCCGGCGCGACGATCGTGACGCCGGCATATACATTCGGCGAGCGCCTCGCGCGCTTCGCCACGAATCCGGAGGTGAGCGGAATGCTCCTGTCACTCGGATTTCTCGGCTTTCTGATCGAGTTGCAAACATTGCACGGGATCGCCGGTGCGATCGGCGCGGCTGCGCTCGGGCTGTTCTTCGGTTCGCACGTCTATGCGGGCTTCAGCAATACGCTCGTCATCTTGCTCGGTGTCGCCGGCATCGTTTTGATCATGCTCGAGCTGCACGTCTTTCCGGGTCACGGCATCTCGGGGATTGCAGGTGCAGTCGCGCTGATTGCGGCCGTCTTCCTGGCGTTCGGCGGGCTGCCGTTCGTCTTCGTCACCGCGCAAGCGCTCGCGATCGCGATCGTGCTTTCGGCGCTTGCATTTTGGGGAACGTCGCGCGTTTTCCCGGAAAACGCGTGGATGCGGCGCATTGTTTTTGCTGCCGAACAAGGGCCGGATTACGTTGCATCGGCTGACTATCATATGCTCGTCGGAAAGACGGGACTTGCAACGTCCTATCTGCGTCCGGCCGGCGTTGCAACAATCGACGGGAAACGAATTCCCGTTTTGACCGAGGGCGATTTCGTCGGAGCGGGAACCGCCGTCACCGTGACGCGAGTCGAGGGCGCTCGAATCTTCGTGCGCCCCGCTATCGAAGTTCAAACAGAAAGAGCATGACATGACCATGGATTTTGGCATCGGCCTGATCGCGCTTGCGGTCATCGTCGGGTTGATGATCTTCCTGTACTACTTCCCGCTCGGGATGTGGATCAGGACGCTCGCTGCGGGCGTCCCGCTTTCGATTCTCTCCCTGATCCGCATGCGACTGATCGGAATTCCGCCGGGCACAATCGTGACCAACTTGGTTCGTGCACGCAAAGCGGGGCTGTCACTAACGATCGATCAACTGCAGTCGCACCTTCTGGCAGGCGGCAATATCGACAACGTCACGCTCGCGATGATCGCGGCACAGCGTGCGCAAATTCCGCTCGAGTGGCAGCGCGCCGCGGCGATCGATCTCGCCGGCCGCAACGTTCTCGAAGCGTTGCAGACGTCCGTCGTTCCGAAAGTGATCGAGACGCCAACATTCCAAGGCGTCGCGCAAAACGGCATTCAGCTTAACGTTAAGGCGCGTATAACGGTGCGCAGCAATCTCGATCGTTACGTCGGCGGTGCAGGCGAACCAACGATCGTCGCGCGCGTCGGTGAAGGCGTCGTATCAGCGGTCGGTGCGGCGATCGATCATAAAGAAGTCCTGGAATATCCGGATCGCATCTCGAAAGCGGTTCTCTCGAAAGGTCTCGATGCGGGTACCGCATTCGAGATCGTCTCGATCGACATCGCCGACGTCGACGTCGGCAAGAATATCGGCGCAGAGCTGCAGATTTCGCAAGCCGAGGCCGACCGGCGCATCGCACAAGCGAAGGCCGCCGAGCGTCAATACGCGGCGCAAGCCGGCGAGCAAGAACAAAAGGCGGAGACACAGCGCATGCGCGCACGCGTCGTGGAAGCCGAAGCGTCGGTGCCGCTGGCGGTCGCTGAAGCGTTCCGCTCGGGGAATCTCGGCATCATGGACTATTACCGGATGAACAACATCAAGGCTGACACCGAGATGCGCTCGGCCATCTCCGGCGGTGTCGCACCCGAACAACCGCCGCCCTCGGCAACAACGCCGACGTCATGAGCGACGCCCTCATCTCGATCATCGAGAGCGTGATAGCGGCGAGAGCGACAGCGAAGGCACGTAGTACGGCCCCAGCTCCGGCCTATTTGGTCCGCCGCTTCACGAAAGCCCAGCCGCCCGCGGCACAGCCGGCAGCTCCCCCGCCGCCCAAGCCCGCTCCGGCGGTGGCGCCGCCTCGCCCGGTCGTCGCGGAGGCCCCTCCAGCCCCGCGTATAGCCCTCCAGCGGCTAATCGACGGGCCGGACAGCCTTATCCGCCTCGTCCTCAGCGCCGAGATTCTCGGCCCTCCGATCGCTCTGCGGCAGCAGAACCCCTGGGACACTCCAGGCGTTTAGGAGTTTGTGACCGCTACCCGCGACGAGGCTTAACCGTCAAGCAAATCAGCAGCGAAGAGATTTTCGAGCTCGGACGAGCTGTCGATCCGTTGCGCGTTTTCGGTCAGTACGATCAGAACCTGACGGCGCTTGAAGCGCTGATTCCGGTCGTCGTGCGGCTGGACGGAAATCGTGTGTTCGTCAGCGGAGAGCAACCCGCCGTGGCACGTGCAAAGCGCGTGCTCGAGCAAATGAACGCAGCCGCGCAGAGCGGCAGCTCGCTCACGCCCGATGACGTTAAGCTCGCCATTCGCGAGATCGACAACGCCGGCGCGCAACGCATTCCGTCAACGCTGTACACGACGCATCGCGGACGCGAGATTCGTCCCAAGAGTCCGGGACAAGCCCGATTCGTGGAAGCGATCGAGCGTTCGCCGCTTACGTTCGGGATCGGACCGGCCGGAACCGGGAAAACGTTTCTCGCGGTGGCAATGGCCGTGCGGGCGATGCGCGCACGCGAAGTCTCGCGCCTGATTCTCTCGCGTCCGGCAGTCGAAGCCGGTGAGAAGCTTGGTTTTCTTCCGGGCGATTTGCGCGAAAAAGTCGATCCGTATTTGCGGCCGCTTTACGATTCGCTCGACGAGCTTCTCGATGAGAGCGTCGTCGTTAAGAATCTCGAGCGTGGGACAATCGAAGTTGCGCCGCTCGCATACATGCGCGGCCGGACGCTTTCCGATGCGTTCATCATTCTCGATGAAGCACAAAATGCGACAAACGAGCAGCTGAAGATGTTCTTGACGCGTCTGGGTAACGGTTCGAGGATGGTCGTCAACGGTGACGTCACGCAAATCGACTTGCCTTCGGGCGTGCGCAGCGGATTGCTCGAAGCGCCGGGCCTCTTCGAAGGTATCGAGGGGATCGAGATCGTCGAGCTCGACGACACGGACATCGTTCGGCATCCGCTCGTGTCGGAGATCGTTCGCGCATATGCCCGTCGCGCTCGTAAGCCGCGTTCGTAACCGCGACCTGCGGCCGACGAAATTGCGACGCACCGCACAGCGGCTGCTCGATGCCGTCGGCTACCCGAAGGCGTCACTCTCGATCACCCTCGTCGGCGACGCCACGATTCGCAAACTCAATCGCGAGTACCGTCGCAAAGATCGTCCGACCGACGTGCTGAGCTTTCCATTGGGGGATGGCTCGCAGCAGCAGCTCTTAGGCGACGTCGTAATCAGCGTCGCAACTGCGAAACGGCAGGCTGCCGAATACGATGCGACGCTCGAGCGCGAGCTGGAGCGTCTACTCATCCACGGCATCCTGCATCTTTTGGGTCACGATCATCACAAGCGCGACGAGCGCCTGCGCATGGAACGAGAGGAACGGCGCTTGGCGCGCGCGATCGGCATGCCGTGGCCGTACTAAAGTACGCGCTCGAGGGCGTTGTGCTGGCCTGGCGTACGCAGCGCAATTTTCGGCTTGAGATCGCGCTGGCCATCGTTGCGGTCGCGGTGTTTGCGGCACTGCACGCATCGGTGCTGGCGTTCGCAATTCTCGCGCTCACGATCGCATTCGTACTCGCCCTCGAGGCGATGAACACAGCGCTCGAAGCGCTGGTCGACCTGGTATCGCCCCAGCGGCACGCGCTCGCCAAGGCGGCGAAGGACGCTGCAGCGGGTGCCGTGTTGATCGCGGCGCTGGGCGCGCTGGCCGTCGGTATCCTCCTCGTGCTTGCCTTTTGGCCGCATTAAGGGACACTGCCGAGACGCGTGGTATAGTATGCACTGCTTGAGTACGGACCCACTACCGGGTAGTCCCGAGCCGGCGCCCACACCGTAGGCAGCGGTTACGGAAGCGATGCCGGCCAACTTAGCCTGGGAGATCCTCGCACTCGTTCTTCTCATCGGAGGAGCGGCGTTTTTCGCCGCGTCTGAGGCGGCTTTGATCTCCGTTTCGCGCTTGCGCGTTCGGCAGATGGTCGAGCAGAACGTTCGCGGGAGCCGTTCAGCCCTGCACTTGCTCGACGATCGCAGCCGCCTCCTCGCCACCATCTTGATCGGCAACACCGTCGTGCTGTTGGCCGCCGACTCTCTCGCGACGTGGATTTTCATTCGCGAGGGGATCCGTCACGCGGCTATCTGGTCGACGATTCTCATGACCTGCCTGATCTTGCTGTTCGGCGAGATCATTCCAAAAACGGTCGCGGTCGCGAATTCCGAGCGATGGGCGATACGCCTGGCGCCCTTTCTTGAACGCGTTGCCTTTGTGCTCCGTCCGATCAATCGGATTTTCGTCGGCCTCACCTATGTGTTCGTTCGGCCGTTCGGCATTCGGCCGAGCATGCAAGGGCCGTTCATTACGGAAGAAGATATTCGCACGATCGTCAACGTCGGCGCCGAACAGAACGTCCTCGAAGAAGAAGAGCGCGAGATGATTCATTCGGTCATCCAGTTCGGGGACACGATCGTGCGTGAGGTCATGCAGCCGCGGCCGACGATGGTCTGCGTCGGCGTCAACGATACGCCGCGCAAGGCGCTGGAGCTCGTCATCTCCGAGGGTTATTCGAAGCTGCCTGTTTACGAGGAGACGATCGACAACATTATCGGTGCCGTCTACGAACGCGAGCTGCTCATCGCACTCGCCAACGGCAGCATCGCGACCGTCTCGATTCGGTCGATCATGCGTAAGGTCGAGGTTGTTCCCGAGAACAAGAAGGTCGCGGATCTGCTTCGGGATATGAAGCGCGATCAGTTTTCGCTCGCCATCGTGCTCGATGAATACGGCGGAACGGCCGGTCTCGTTACGACGGAAGACATTCTCGAGGAGATCGTCGGTGAGATTCGCGACGAGCACGATACCGGTGAAGAAGAGCCGATTCACGTGTTGGATCCAAGCGAAGCGATCGTCGACGCACGCGTCAATATCGAGGACGTCAACGCGGAGCTTGGGACGCACTTACCGCACGAAGAGTTTGAAACGATCGGCGGGTATCTCGTCGGCAGTCTCGGACATTTCCCGCACGAAGGCGAAGAGTTGATGACGGATGACGGCGTAAAAATGCGCGTCGAGCGAATGCGGCATCGGCGCATCCTTTCGATTCGCATCAAGCTCAACGGACGAGCGCATGCCGAAGAAGAGCTGGAGGCCGATGCCCATAGCATCTGATCTGCTCGAGGCCGCGCGCGAGGCGCGACGGCACGCCTACGCGCCGTATTCAAATTTCACCGTCGGCGCCGCACTCTTGACCAAAACCGGCGATGTGATCACCGGCGCCAACGTCGAGAATGCGTCGTATCCGGTCGGGATGTGTGCTGAGCGGACCGCGCTTTATGCGGCAGTGGCGCACGGACATCGCAGCTTCGAGGCGATTGCGATCGTTGGGCCCGAGGGAGTTGCGCTGACGCCTTGCGGCGCGTGCCGTCAGGCGCTTTCGGAGTTCGGTGACTTGCGCGTCATTCGCGAACGACAGGACGACGTGCCATTGCGCGATCTCTTACCGGACGCGTTCGGTCCACGGCATCTTGCACGAACGGGCGTATAAGACCGACGCTTTCGTCCTGCGTGGACGCAATCTCGGCGAAGCAGACAAGATTTTCACGCTGTTCACGCGCGCGCGCGGCAAAGTCGACGCGGTTGCGAAAGGCGTGCGCCGCATCAAGAGCCAGAACGCCGGCCGCTTAGAGTTTCTCACCGAAGCTTCGCTCACGATGCACGCCGGCCGTTCGCTCGACGTTATTACCGGTGCGACCATCGTGCGCTCGGAGTGGGAAGGGATCGTCCAGCCGGGAACGTTCGTGGCCGCGAATGTCGTCGCCGAGCTGGTCGACGCATTCTGCGAGCCGGATTTGGCGCAGCCGGAGATTTACGAGCTGTTGCGCGGCGTCGTTCACGCGCTTGCGACTGCCGAGCGACCCTCTGCGCTCTTGCCGCGTTTCGAGCTTCGCCTGCTCGACGTGCTCGGCGTTTTACCCAGTCTCGATGCGTGCGTACGGTGCGGAGAATTGCTCGAGGATGCGCGCGACGTGTGGCTCGATCCATCGGCGGGCGGCCTCGTATGCGGTGCATGCCATTCAGCCGGCGACGCCGGAAAGCTCGAGGGCGAAGAGATCGAGAACCTTCGCGCGCTTGCCGCACCGCGTGCGCAGCGTGGCGCGACGCTCTCGGCATTGCCGGCGGTCGCGCGTGCGGTCGATGCGCTGCTCGTCTACCATCTCGGAAAGCGCGCGAAGGCCTCGGCGTTTCTCGAAGAGCTGGCCCATCACCGATGAGCATACTTGCGCTCGACGTCGGTGAGAAACGCATCGGTGTCGCAGTATCGGATCCGAGCCAGACGTTTTCGATGCCGGTCGACGTCATCGAGCGCACCGCACTTCGCGAGGACATCAAGCGCATCGTCGAGATCGCGACGGAGCGCAGCGCTGAAGTGATCGTCGTTGGGGACCCGGTGCGTTTGGGCGGCGAGCGCGGCTTGGCGTCGGAGAAGATCGACCGATTTGTGGCCGAGCTTGCACGCGCGTGGAATGGTCAAATCGAACGCGTCGATGAACGCCTAACGACGGCGCAGGCGACGAAATCGCTGATCGCGGCCGACGTCTCGCGCAAGAAGCGCAAACAAGTCGTCGATAAGTTAGCCGCCGCCTTGATTCTCGATACGTATCTGGCGCGACGCCGGCCGTGAAGCGTCTCGCAGCGGTCCTTGTGCTGATCGTCCTCGTGGCGGCAGGGCAGTTCTGGTATATGATCTTTGCGGACCGAAGCCGGCCGAATGCGGCGACCGACGTCGTCGTTCCGCACGGCGCGACCTCAGGAGACGTCGCCGAGCTGCTCGCGCGGCGTAAGGTGATCTCCGACCCGATTATCTTCCGGATCGTGGCACGAGTTCGGCGCGTCGACCGCGATTTGGAGGCGGGCGAGTACGTTTTCCCCCCGCATCAAACGATCGATCAAATCTTGCAATTGCTTTTGGTCGGACGCGCGCGGGTCGCAACCTGGGTGACGCTTCCGGAAGGCTTCACCGCGGTGCAGATTGCGGACACGCTTGCAGATCGCAAGCTGGGCTCGCAAAGCGCGTTTCAGGCCTATTTCGAGCACCAGACGATCGTGCTCGGCGGCGTGCGTACGAAGAGCCTCGAAGGCTATCTCTTTCCCAGCACCTATCTCTTTCCGCTTGCAGTGAGTCCGGAACTTGCAGCCGATATTCTGGTCGACCAATTCCGCAAGGAGCTGCCGGGCGACGCCGAGCAGCAGGCACGCCGCTTGGGATATACGCTCCCGCAAGTTGTCACCGTTGCATCGCTCGTCGAGCGCGAAGCAAAAGCCGATGACGAGCGCGCCCTGATCGCCGGCGTCATCTACAACCGTTTGCGCAAAGGCATGCCGCTGCAGGTCGATGCCTCGCTCGAGTACGCGTTCCCGAATCATCACACCGAGATCACGAGTGCCGATTTGCGGACGGATACGCCCTACAACACCTATCTGCACGTCGGTCTGCCACCGACGCCGATTGCCAACCCGGGCCTTCCCTCGTTGCTCGGGGCACTGCATCCACAGCGGACGGATTACTATTACTACGTCTATAAAGGGAACGGTCATCACGCATTCGCGCGGACGCTCGGGGAACATAACGCAAACGTCGAACGCTATCTACACTGAGATTGGAGGGCGCCATAAGCTCGACTAACGGGAACGGTGAGGCCCATGCGCCGGCCGATGGCGAAGCGCTCGAGCTGCGCGAGACGTTCGTCGTGGAGACGACGGACGGCCGTGAGATCGAGTTCGAGGTCGTCGGGATCGTCGAGGACGAGGATAAGACGACGTACGCAATCTGCTACAGCGAAGGCGAGGACGAGTTCGTCGTCTCCGATGCGACCGGCAATTTGCTCTCGAACGAGGCGTTGGCGCAAGAGATCCTCGACGATTTCTTTGCCTTGGCTGAAGAAGCCGATGGAGACGAAACGGAGGAGAAGCCGTAGCTAAGCCGGGTCCGGTTCTGTTTCTCTCGGCGAGCGTGGGCGTCGGCCACACCTCGGCAGCAAAGGCTGTCGAAGCCGCGCTGAGCGAGCACGACGTCGACGTCCGCATCGTCGACGCGTACCAACACGCCGTCCCGTTCTTTTCGAAGATCGCGGCCGACGGCTACATCCGCATGGTCAAGATCGCGCCGTGGATGTACGGATTTCTCTACGACCGTGTCGAGCGCGCGCGCAAAGTGGGCTCCTCGCGGAAATGGCTCAGTCGCCTGGGCGCACAGAATCTTCACGCGCTGATCGACGCGATTCAGCCCAGCTGCGTGGTGTGTACGCATGCGTTTCCATGCGGAATCATGGCGGATTACAAGAGCACGATCGACCCGACGCTCCCGGTCCTGGGCATCGTAACCGACTACGTCGTGCACCCGTTTTGGATCTATCGCAACATCGATGCCTATGCGGTGGCGACGCCGCAGATGCGCGATACGCTGATCGCGCGCGGCATCAATCCCGCGCGCGTGCAAACGACGGGGATTCCAGTCGATCCGCGATTCGGACTGACGTCATCAAAAGCCCAAGCGCGTCTGGCACTCGGGCTCGGGGCGCTCGGAGCGAGGCGCCTCGTGCTCGTGATGGCGGGCGGACTTGGAATCGGTCCGCTCGAGATGATGTTGCGCGGCTTGGAAGATGTTTCGCACTCGGTCGCGGCTGTTGTCTTGACGGGAAAGAACGCCCGGCGTGAGGCGCGCTTGCGCGAGTGGGTTTCGCGTTTGCCGTATCCGGTGCTCGTGCGCGGCTTCGAAGAGAACGTGTATGACTACATGCACGCCGCCGATCTTTTGCTCACCAAACCCGGCGGATTAACGATCTCGGAAGCGCTCGTCGCGCGTATCCCGATGGTGCTGGTGAAGCCGCTCGGCGGACAGGAAGAGCGCAACACGCGACACTTTCTCAAGCAACGGGCGGCGCTGCGTGCCTACACGCGCGACGACGTTACGCGCGCGGTCGAGCGACTCTTGGATGCGCAACCACACGACCTCGAGCGGCTGTTTTCACGCGCGGAAGCGTTGCGTAGGCCCGAAGCGGCTGCAGATGTGGCACAGATCGTGCGGCAGCTGGTGGGCCAAGATCTGGGCGCGCGAGCTCTCGCGTAAAGGAGTTCCGACCTCCTAACGCAAGCGGAACGCGTATGTTAAACGATTTTCGCGCCGCTCTCATGCGACGCACTTTCATTTGTTCCGCAATCATCGCCATTCTTGCGTCCTTCATGCCCGGAACCGTACGCGCTCAAGGGCCTATGTTGCCTCTTTGTTGTCATATGCGTGTTACGGTACAGAATGACTCTACGACCTGTGTATGGGTTTCCGTGGCGGTCGGGCCGAAGCACGGTTCCTTCCACTGGATTACGGGCGCGGCCAACACCGCGCGATTCATTAAACCGGGAGCGCACTACGTCTTTAACGGCGATTATGCGAAGCCCGTAATCGATTGGTTTTACGGAGCGGCGAAAGTCGAAGGAACGTTCATGAAAAATCCTGACTGTTCGGGCGGACACGCTCGTTCCGCGATAACGGACGACACCCAGAGCGTAACATTGGCCAGCCACCAGTCCACCGTAGCGCTTGGCACGGCAACGGGGACTCTCTCTGGGCGCGATGTGGCGTCGTACAGAGTAGTCGTACACAACCACTAGGAAACTCGCAGTGCGCAGTAGCGTGGCGCAGGCGTGGCGCGCGGCAGGCGCGAACCGAGGCGAGTTCAATTGGAGAGGTGGCCGAGTGGCTGAAGGCGGCGGTTTGCTAAACCGTTATACGGATTAAACCGTATCGAGGGTTCGAATCCCTCTCTCTCCGATGGACTGCAAAAAACAAAAAAACTACAACGCGCGGTCGTAGCTCAATTGGATAGAGCAACAGGCTACGAACTTGTAGGTTGGGGGTTCGAGTCCCTCCGACCGCGATTTTACGACAACAATAAAACTGAACGTTGCAAAACGGCTCGGTAGCTCAGTGGTAGAGCGGGGGACTCATAAGCCCTAGGTCGCAGGTTCAAATCCTGCCCGAGTCAATTTTGCAAATAGGTTGCGCAAAAAGCGCAGCCTATTTTGTTTGCGCGGTGTAAAGCGCCGCCGGTCACGCTTGTTTTGGGGGGCAGCACGCCGTAGGCGGTGAATCTTGAGTGAGCGACACGGGGTTGTAGCTCCAGAGCCGTTAAAGAGGTACGTGATGTCGACAATTCCCTGCGATTTCTGCCCCCACCCGGTCGACCGCGGCCAGATGGAAGAAATCGAAATCTCGCACTATGTTCCGGATTCGTCGGGCGACGATCTGGCATACGCGCGCACGTACTTTTTTGGACATCCGGATTGCGTGCGAAAATTCTATCGCGGGCTCGTCGATCACAAGCTTGATTTATTCAAGCACGTTCCTTCGCAGCAGCGCCTGAATCCGCAGGAGCCGCGCGGGTAGCATCGCAACTCGTACCGCTGCAAGCGCGCGGTCGTAGCTCAATTGGATAGAGTATCAGCCTCCGAAGCTGAGGGTTGTGGGTTCGATTCCCGCCGACCGCACCATGACTCGGTCGACGTGACATACATGCGTCGTGCGCTCGAACTTGCGGCAGAAGCGGAAACCGCCGGCGACGTTCCTGTCGGCGCCGTTTTCGTGTCAGGCGACGTCGTGGTGGAAGCGCAAAACGAGCGTGAACGTCGCGCTGATCCGACCGCGCATGCGGAGATGCTTGCGATCGCGGAAGCGTCGCGTAGGATCGGCGCTTGGCGGCTCGGCGAAGCGACGCTTTACGTCAGCAAAGAACCGTGCGTGATGTGCGCCGGCGCGATCGTCGCAGCCCGCATTTCACGACTCGTCTACGGCGCAAGCGACCCGAAAGGGGGCGCTGCGGGTTCGGTAATCGATGTGTTCGGTTCGGCGGCGGTTCACCACCGAGTGCAGGTGATCGGGGGGGTTCTCGAACAAGAGTCTGCCCGCCAGTTGCGTGACTTCTTCGTTGCGCGCAGACCGCGGAGAGGTGGTCGAGTGGTTGATGGCACCCGCCTCGAAAGCGGACAGACGTGATGAGCGTCTCGAGAGTTCGAATCTCTCCCTCTCCGAGTTCCTACCGGCAATAACGCGCTCATAGCGCGGAAACCGGCCGACCCTAGGCTCTCACCGCAAGCCCGACGCTTGCGGAGGGCCGATGAAGATTGTGTTACGGCTTACCGGCTAGACACAGTTTCCGGAATCGTTACAAGTACGACCTTCGATTCGACTTATTCTTTGCCAGTGCGGACAAGCCGAAAAGGTCTAGGCCGAAGGCGACGCGGTAGGCGCCGGAGTCGCAAGCAGCGGGATGCGCGGGTCGGGCGACGTGTCGGAAAACTGGTAATCCTCGAACGTTGCGTCGGCGGTATAGTGCAGACGGCTGACGTGTAGTACCGAGTAGACCGTCTGCTCGAAGAACGCGTGCTTGACGATCCAGGTCTTGCCGACGAAACCATAGTCGATTTTGAACGTACGGTCGTCTTTTCCGATGTATGTGACCGAAAGCGGTAGCATCGTCGCGTTGTCGATGACGACATCGTTGATGTAGAAATCCGAGCCGTTGCCGTTGGTCAGCGTCGGCAGCGCCGTCATCGTAATGTGCATGTGCCCGTCGGGCGCATCCGACGAATCCGGAGCGAACTTGGGATAGTAGAAACGTAGCGAGGTTACGACGACTTCGTTGTCGCTCGGTTTTGGATCTTTGAACGTGATCGGAATAATCGAGCCGCTGCCGTCAGGCCCGGTGATGCTCGTCGTGATCTGTTTGTGCCAGTTGACGTTCGTGTTTAGTCGAAAATAGGCGAGGGCATCAAACGTCGGGCTGATTGGGAAAGCGCGCCCCATCGATTGGCCGCCGTCCGGCAAATCCTTGAGGATTGCGGCGTCGTCGGCAGAGCGGACACTGACGAGTCGATCGATCTTGAGCGACTGATGCATCGATGGCGCCTCGATGTGCGTGTGCGTCACGTACGTGACGTACGCGGGCCGCGCAGCCCAGGCGGCAGCAGCAGCGTTTGCAGCCTGTTCGAAGGCAATATCGGGGGTCAAGGCAGGCATGGGTCCTCTCTCGAATCGCGGGCGCAATGATAGACGAATCGTTCGTTATTCGCAACAACGTCAAGCTAAGCACAAAAGGCTCGCACGTTATATTACACGCTGCTGAGAAAGAAGCGGCCCGCTTGGGGGTCCCGCAATGCATAGCGGTCGTGGATGAGGGTGGCTATCTCCTGGCGTTCTCGCGGATGGACGGCGCGCGCATCGGCTCGGTTCAGATCTCGATTACAAAAGCGACGTCCGCGGCAACACGCAAGCGACCGACCGAAGAAGAAGGCGGTGGCGATGCGCTCAGCTCGGTGCGCCTTGCCTTGGCTGCGCGCTCGAGCCGCCTCACGGGGATCAAGGGCGGCGTCCCGATCATCGTCGACGATCAGGTTATCGGTGCGATCGGCGTCTCATCGGGAACGTCCGACGAGGACTATCAAGTTTGCCAAGCCGGCATCGCCGCATTCATGGACGGAGCAAAACGCTGAGCGGCTGGAAGACCTTCGAAGAGTTCAAGGTCGGAGACAAGGCGACGTTCTCGAAGACGATCACGGATGCCGATCTTCTGATGTTTGTTGCCGTTAGCGGCGATCAGTACGAAGTGCATGTCGACGAGGAGTATGCAAAGACGACACGCTTTGGCAAGCGGATTGCGCACGGCATGTTGACCGCGAGTCTCATTTCAGCGGTTAACGGAGCACTCTTGCAACGTCCGGGCGGAATCTCCGTTGCGCAGACGTTGCACTGGAAAGCGCCGGTCTACCCCGGCGATACGCTGACCGCGACAAGCGAAGTTGTTGAAATTATCACAGAGCGACGGCGCTTACGCTGTAGAACGACTGTCGTCAATCAAAACGGCGTGCTGGTGCTCGACGGCGAGGCGATCGAACAAAAAGATACGGCGTAGCTATTTCGAGTCGACGAGACCGTATTTTTTCTCGAGGGTTGGATCGTCGTTGACGTACGTAATCGTCTTCTTATTCAGGTCGACTTCCCAGCGGTATCCCGAACCCTTGCTATCGCAAAAGCACACAAGCTCGACGTTAAACTTGGGATCGTGTAGTGACTCGCTGTAAGCAGGATCCATCGGAAGCGGATGGTCGCTTTTCGGATCGTGGAGAACGAAGAGACTGCTGTCGACCGAGTCCGACCAATCAACAATCCACTCAAACTTCTTTGCATCGGGCGAATGCGCTAACTCTTCACCGAATTCGGTCCTTTTGACCATCAGCACGGCAAGTCGTTCCTCGTGATTGAAGCGCAGCTGCCACTCGTGATACGAGAGGTCCGGATCAAAGACAGTTGGCTTCGGAACCGGTGTGGGTGTTGGCGGTAAGCAATCCGGAATGCCGCACGTCGTGCCGGAGAGCCGGTCGTAACGTTTGACCGCATTGCCATCGACCATCGTGTATTCGTAGCGGAAGAAGCTTTGATACACGATGAGCCATAGCACAAGTGCACCGGCGATATACCACACCCGATACATGCGCCGTCCGTTCGTCCGTCACGCCAATCTCCCTTTTACTAAACAATTTTAGAGTGCGCACAACGCAGGCGCGAAATGCAGCGCCGCGCGAATCGTCCGCGCCATGCAAAACGCTTTTGCCGTAGAAGAAGCACCCGCCGTACGCGCACTGCGTGCGTTACAAGAACGCGCGCTCGCTGCAAACGCTTCGGACCTACATTTCGAACCCACGTCCTCCGGTGGACGGGTCCGTCTCCGCGTTGACGGCATGTTGCGGGATTGCGAGACGCTTGAAACGGCGTTGTATCTCCCGCTGATATCGCGCGTCAAGCTGCTCGCGGGCATGGATATCGCTGACCGCCGTCAGCCACAGGACGGCCGATATGCGATACGATCGCCGAAGGGTGAGGTCGACGCGCGCGTCTCATCGATACCAACGATCGACGGTGAGAAGGTCGTAATACGCCTTTTGGACGTACACGCGAAGAGTCCGAAGCTCAACGAGCTTGGGATGCGTGCCGTGACGTTGACGCAATACCGCCGCATGATCGCGTCGCCCTATGGGTTCTTGATCGTGACCGGGCCAACCGGCAGCGGCAAGACAACGACGCTGTACAGTTCTGTGCGCGAGATCGCGGATCGGACCCGGAGCGTGTGCACTGTCGAGGACCCCGTCGAGATGCGTCTAGACGGTATCGCTCAAGTCAATGTGAACGCGCGTGCCGGTCTCGATTTTTCGGTTGTCTTGCGCTCGTTCTTGCGTCAGGATCCGAACGTGATTATGGTCGGCGAAATGCGCGATGTTGCCACCGCGTCGATTGCAATCTCAGCTGCACTTTCGGGGCAACTCGTGCTGACGACGCTTCACAGCAACGATGCGCCGCGATCGATCGACCGGCTTCTCGAGCTGGGACTCGATCGGCACGCGATCGGCGCCGCGCTATTTGGCGTCCTCTCACAACGGCTGGTGCGGCGCCTTTGTCCAGATTGCCGCGCATTCGATTCGAATTCGCGCTCATTCGTGGCCGTCGGATGTGGAAAGTGTGGACATGGCGGTTACTGCGGCCGTACGGGTCTCTTCGAGCTGCTCGAAGTCGACGACGAGATTCGTGAGGCAATCACTTCGGGTGCGTCCGTTGTGACGATTCGGAAACTGGCGGCACGTACCGGCTACGAGCCTCTTGCTACGGACGGCTCCGAAAAGATCACATCGGGTGAAACGTCGCGTGAAGAGTTGCGTCGCGTCCTAGGAGCAGCAGCGTGAACACGACTGCCCTGGGTGCAATGCGAGTTTTAGAAGTCGTCCGTGCTGCGCGCGAACGCGGAGCGTCCGATGTTCACATCGCTATTCGACGCGGCGCGGTTCTGCGCATTGATGGAGAGCTGGTTCGACGCGGCGATGACGTTGTCGATGCAGCTGAGTTGCACGCCTTCGTCCAGGCGCAGCTTGATGAACGCGCTCAGGCGCAGCTCGCCGAGCGCGGACATTCCGACGTTGCCTCGCAGGGAGGAGACCTCGGTGCGATTCGTTTGCACGTCTTTCGGGCGCGCGACGGTCTGCGCTGCGCGGTGCGCTTGTTTCCGTCCGCAGTACCGCGGATCGAAGACTTTGATCTTCCTGCCTTCGTCGAACAGCTTGCGCTCCGAAAAGCAGGACTGATTTTGGTCGTTGGACCCACGGGAAGCGGAAAGACAACGTTGCTGGCGGCAATGATCGACGGGCTGAACCGCAGCCATTCCCGGCATATCGTTACGCTCGAAGATCCGATCGAGTACGTGCACCGCGACGATCGGTGTGTTATCGCGCAATGCGAGGTCGGATCGGATTCGACCGACTTGGCTGAAGTTATTCGGTCGATCTTGCGCGCCGATCCGGATGTCATCGTTATTGGCGAACTGCGTGATCCCGAAGCGATGCGCAGCGCGCTCATCGCGGCTGAGACCGGACACCTTGTTCTGGCGTCGCTTCACACGGTCGATGCCCCGGGGGCGCTCGAGCGATTGATCGACGCTTTTCCCGTGGATGGACGCGAGCAAATTCGAATTCAAGTCGCGCAGACGCTGTCCGCCGTCTTGGCACTGCGTCTCGTCCCACGAGCGCGCGGAAAAGGCCGCCGTGTAGCGGCTGAAATTCTCGTAGCGACGGACGCGGTGCGCAACCTCATCCGCGAGGGCAAGACGCATCAACTCCGTTCGGTAATGCAGACGGGACGCTCTTCCGGGATGCAAACGCTGGAAATGCACCTCGCTGCGCTCGTCGAGCGGGGTGAAATCACTGATGAAGCCGCGCTTGCAGCGGCACAACGTCCCGCAGATCTCGCGCAGGTCCGTCGACCGTGAGCGTCAGCGTGTATCGCTATAAGGCGCGTAGTCGTGAGGGCGAGGCGGTCGCTGGCATCTTGCGCGCCGAGTCGGTGCGCGCCGCCGCAATAGATCTTCAGCGACGCGCTCTCTTCGTCACCTCCTTGACGCCCGGCAACGAGAAGCCGCGCATTACGTTACCGGAGATCGCGGGTCGACGGCGCCGGGCGGTACTTGCCTTCTTTCGCGCGCTTTCCGTCTTGGTTCGTTCCGGCGTTCCGATCCGTCGCGCGCTCGAAGTCTCCGTCTCGCATTGCAGCGAGCGAAGCTTGCGCGAAGCGTTGCGAGCCGTCGTCGCAGATGTCGAGCACGGAAGTACGCTCTCCGCAGCATTCGCCCGGCGGCCGGCGGATTTCTCGCCCTTGCAAACTGCAATGATCGGTGCGGGCGAGGCCGGTGGGGTACTCGACGATGTGCTCGACCGTATCGCGGACGTCCTCGAGCGCGAGCACACGGTCCGCAAGAAGTTACAAGCGGCACTGATTTATCCGGCCCTGGTCGCAGCCGCGGCGATGCTCCTGATTCTATTTCTTATGGTGCACATCGTTCCGATGTTCGCATCGATGTTCGCGCGGTTTTCCGTGCCGTTGCCGTGGCCAACGCGAATGCTTCTCGGACTTGGCAGCGTGATTGGCTCGCTGAACGTGGTACCGGTCCTCGGCGTCCTGATCGCTACCATCGCATTGCTTTCACGGCTGGTCAAGGTCGAACGCATTGCGCGGTTCGACCGGCTCAAGCTCGGTGCACCGCTGGTCGGCGTCGTGATCCGTCACGCCATCGTCGCACGAATCACGCGCATGTTGGCGGCTCTCTTGCGATCAGGGGTAGGACTATTGACCGCAATTGATGTCGTCGCGCCTGTCTCCGGAAGCACTACGTACCGACGTGGACTCGCGAGCGTGGCCGATGCATTACGTCGCGGTGAGGGAATGTACCGCGCCCTGCAGCAGACCGTGCTGTTCGATCCGCTGACGCTCGCACTCGTCGGTGTCGGTGAGGAAAGCGGCGCGCTCGACGCGATGCTGCTTGCGGCTGCCAATTATCTTGACGTCGAGGTCGAGGCGGCGATTGCTGCGCTGGTTTCGGTTCTGGAACCGGCGCTCATAGGGGTCGTCGGCTTCGTCGTAGGGTTGATCGTCTTTTCAATTTTTCTCCCTCTCTACGGACTGATTGGATCGATAACATGACAGCTGAAATACGCCAGCATCTGGTTGAGCGTTACGTCTCCGATCCGTCGATTGCGAATCGAAACGCCCTCGTTGCCGCGCATCACCACTTGTGCCGCCGGGGCGGGCGGAAGTTCTTCCGCGGCACGATCGACCGAGCCGATCTCGAGCAAGTTGCGGCCATCGGCCTCATAAAAGCCGCGCAACGCTACAGTGGCGCCTATCAAACCCCGTTCGAGGCATACGCATGGCTGATCATCGTCGGCGAGTTGATGCACTTCGTCCGGGATCACGAGCGTCTTGTCCGCACGCCGCGCCAACTACGCGCGCTCGAACGCCGGTACGCGCAAGCTTACGAGGAACTCTCCGCGCGCGGTGAGCGTGAACCGACGACCTCGGCCCTGGCGGCTGAGATCGGTGTCTCCGCACTTGTCATCGATGAACTTCGCGCATTACGCGGAGCCGGCACTCGGTCGGAAACGCAAGAAGATGAATCGCGTGGCCTGCGTGACGACGTCGTCTTGTCGTGTGCCGAAGAGAATACGGATGCCTACAGTATTGAGGACCGGTTAAGTCTCACAAGTGCCTTACGTACTCTGTCCGGCCGTGAGCTACGAATCGTTCGTGAAATCTTTTTTATGGACCGTACACAATCGGAAGTTGGACGTTCGCTCGGAATTTCACAACGTCAAGTGTCAAGGCTGCTAACGCGTACACTACAGCGTCTCGCGCGAATGTTGGATGCGGCTTAGTGAGCGCGGATCGGGCACTGAACACAATATGAAAAGCGAGCGTGGATTCACCTTGATTGAGTTGATGGTCGTTGTCTCGATCATCGCGATCTTGGCCGGTATTCTTATTCCGAATTTCGTCAACGCACGCGCGCAGGCGATGACGGCGGCGTGCGAATCAAATCTGCGCTCGATCGCAACGGCGGCTGAACTCTACTTTGCGGATCAGCAAATCTACCCAAGTTCGGGCGACGTCTCCGCGACGCTGTTTACCGTAAACGGAACGGGCTACCTGAACACCATCCCGACCGATCCGGCGGCAACAACGATCGGCGCCCCGTACACGTTCACGAACACGACGTCCGCGGGAGTCGCCGGCTACACGATTGCCTGTCCCGGGGTTCACGCGAACTCGACGCTTGCAAAACTATCGGGGTATACCAGCTCGTCGAGCGGCATTCAATATATCGCTGGTACCGGCTTAAGCGCGAAGTGAACGCCCAGTTGGCGCTGGCTTCGGCTTTGCTGGCGGGCTTAGCGTCGAGCGTCGGTCCGTGCATCGCGCCACGCTATCTTATGCTTGCGGCGTATGCGACGAGTCGCGGTGAGCGTGCGCGTGTTTTGGTTTTCGTCGCCGGATGTCTCGGTGGTTACCTCGCTTACGCCTTTGCCGGCGCGCTCATTGCTCTGCTGCGCGTCGGAACTCATCTCATTTACGCATCGCTTGCAGGCGCACTTATCGTGTGTGGTACGCGTGCACTCGGTGCGACGGAGCACAACGCGTGCACGCCCAAGCGACCGCCCCTGTTGTCGCTCGGCGCCATATTCATGGCTGGTTTGGTCTCGTCAGTGATGTTTTCACCGTGCTGCACCCCGATCGCGATTGCGCTGGGACTCCAGGCGGTCCAGCATGGTGGCGCGATGGCCGCCGCGTTACTGCTGGCGTTCGGGCTCGGTCACACCCTCCCGTTGGTCGTCGTTGCACTCGTGAGATCGGTGAGAATGCCGGTCAGCCTTTCGCTGCCGCACGATGCGTGCGCGACCGTCAGTGGCACGTTGCTGCTCTTGGTCGGCGGATTGTACGCGATACTGGCATGACGATCGCTCCCGGGCGCCGTTGGCTGCTAGCGACGTTCACCGCACTTCTTGCGGTCGTATTACTGCGACCGCTCATCGCGGGCGCCCTGTGCGTACGCGGCGACGAATTTCTTCGCTCCGGCGATCCCGTCACTGCTCAGCACTATTATCGCTTTGCCGTCGCTGGCGATCCTGACTCAGAAACGGCTGCCGAACGTTTTGTCTTCGCTGCGCTCGAGATACACGCCAGTCCCGCTCTTGCTGCGGGCATCAAGGTGGCTGATTCATACCTGTTGCGACATGACGATGAAGCGATCCGTATCGATCGCGCGCTCGCGCTTTGGAGTATAAATGATCTTGCGCGAGCCGCAAAAGAGCTGCGTGTCGTTGCAGCGTTGACGCATGACCGTCGTTACGCGCGACTCGCGCAAATTGCATCATCGCGAGCGGCGAGGCTACGAGAGTGATCGGCGGTGTCGCGGTTATGATTGGTTGGGCACTTTTTCTCGGAATGCTCGCGCAGGACGCGGCTCGGCGGCGCAGACTCCTCTTGCACGCAACTTCCCTCTTCTGGGTTGCAACAGCGTGGGTCGCGGCGGTACTAGCGGCGACGTCGTGCATCAAGCTCTCACTCGACGCCGCGCTCGTCGTGCTCGCGGTTGCCGCAGTTGTCGATGCGCAATCGGGCTTTATATTCGATCCGCTCGTCGTTGTTGGGACGATCGGCGTCGTGATTATGGCAGTACTCGAAGGAGCGGGTGTTTCATCCCTTTGTGGCGCGGCGGTCACGGCAGGAACCGTTTTCTTCATATGGGCGCTGAGTCTCGGCCGGGGCATCGGACTCGGCGACGTGAAACTCGCGGCCGTCGTCGGTGCCGGCTTCGGCCCGCTCGGCGGCATTAGCGCGATCGGGCTTTCATTCATCGTCGGCGCAGCTATCGCGCTAGGCAGAATTGCCGCGGGAAGAGCCCATTTCGGCTCGCCTGTTCGGTTCGGTCCCTACCTCTTGGCGGGTAGCGTCTGCCTTTTGGCGTATCATCGGCTCAGTGACGGGGTTCTTCGATGACCCCGGGAACGTTAATCGCAGATGATCGACACCACCAATCTTCGCAATATTCCACTTTTCCGCGAGTTCGAGGAGGCGCAGCTCCAGCAAGTTGCGCAGACCGCGGCACTCCGCACCTATCACAAGCACGAGTTCATCGTGCGCGAAGGCGATCCGGGCGGGCAGTTCTATATCATCCTGGACGGCTCGGTAGCGGTCACGCGTGTTGCGTCGGATGGTCGCGAGACGATTCTGTCAATCTTGAAATCGAACGACTTTTTCGGCGAGATGAGCCTGTTCGATTCGTCGCTGCGCTCGGCGTCGATCAAGACGCTCTCCGACGTCAAGGTCGGAGTAATCGACGAGAAGGCGTTTCTCGAGGTTCTCGAACGGTCACCGAAAATCGCTCGCTATTTGGTGACGGCGCTCTCGCAGCGTCTTCGCGCCGCGAACCAACTCATCGCAGCGACGACCTCGCAAGACATCCGCGCGCGGCTGGCATCGCTGCTCCTCAACCTCAGTCAGAGTTTCGGCGAAAAGGCGGAGAACGGCATCAAGATCTCGTTGCGTCTCACGAACCAAGAGATGGCAAACATGATTGGGACGACGCGCGAAACGGTCAATCGAACGCTCAACCGGTTTTGGGACGAGAAGTTGATCGATATGCGGACGTCGCACGTCATCGTCGTCGAACCCGACAAACTGCGCAGCCTGATTCCTTAGCAGTTTCGGTTGGGCGCCTCGGTGCGGAGAGCGCGCCATGAAAGAGCGCTCGCTACCGCTCGGCGTTGATCTTGGCGTGTCCCGTGTTCGCGTCGCGGCTGCTTCGAGTACGGCAGCGGGTCGGACACGCTTGCTCGCTACCGGTGCAGCCGATATCGTCGACGACCCGCGCGAGGCCCTTCGTCTTGCACTTGGTCAGCTGCCGACGCTCGAGCGGCGTTGCGTCGCGGCGGTTCGCACGTGCGACGCACGATTACGATTGATTCGCCTTCCGGGCATGGGCGCAACCGAATTGCGCAAAGCCGTTCGGTTTGAGGGCGTCTCGATGTTCGGCGGGGGTGTCGACGAGGAAACGATCGCAGTGCGGTCAGCCACAATCGGTCAGGACACGATTGTTGCGGCGGCTCCCTCGCGAAAAGTTCGGGAGACAATTGACGTGCTGACCGCGTGTGGTCTGCGCGTCGTGGCAATCGACCACGAGGCGTGCGTCTTGATCCGCGCTGGGCAGTTGCCGTTGCTCGATATTGGTCTTGAACGCAGCACGTTAATCGCACTCGCGAACGGTCTGCCAGTCGTCCGGCCGTTTCACCTCGGCGGTGCGTTTTTCAGCGATGCGCTTGCGCGTGAGTTTGGGACGAGCTTGCAAATTGCAGAAATTCGGAAGCGGACGGTCGGACTCGGTGGTGCCGCGGACCATGCGCTCGACGAGTACGTGCGGACGCTGGGAGCCGAGCTCGAAGGACTGGAGGCACGCGCATTCCAGACCTTGTTCGTCTGCGGTAACGGTGCGAGGCTCTCGTTTCTACGCGAGAAGATTGCGGACGCATTTGGCGTGCGCGTCTTGCCGGTCGACTTAGGCACGCTTATGGAATCGGATCTGCCGTCCGAGGTCGAGCGTGCGGGTGCGTTCGATTGGTTCGGCGCAGCGGCATTGGCTTTGCCGGCGCAGGCTGCGAGCGCCGCATGATCGGCGTTGACTTTCGAGATCATGGGGTCGTTGAACAACTTCAAGCCGCGCTTACGAGGGCACTCCAACGGGCGCGAACGTTTCGGGCGGGACTCCTGGTCTTCGGGGTTCTGTTTGCGTTCGTCGGCGTCGAGGTTGTTCGCTTGGGTTATTCAATGCACAACGTGCGCGAGCTGGAGCGGCAACGCGACATCCTAGCGCTCGATGTCCAGAAGATGCAGGCGCACGTAAAGGCGGTCCGCGATCAGAGAACCGCGCTCCTTGTAGCTCTTGCGCGGCGCCGTTCGAACATCGATCTCGCGGAGAAAATTGCTGCGACGAGCGATCTGCTAGCAAGCTCGATGGCGTTGACGCAGCTGCGCGCTTCGCCAGATGGATTCGACATCGATGGACGCGGTACGAGTTTAACGGATATTCGAGCCTCACTTGGGAGGCTGGAATCAACCTTTGATAAGCCCGCGACGTTTGAGCTCCGACGTGACGACATCGTGCAAGGCGCCCTCTCGTTTCATTTCGACATGGCGACCAAATGAGTTTTGCGATAGTAGCACTCGCGACCGTGCTCACATTCGGTTGCATCGTCGGATTCGAGTCTACCCTCGCGAGCGTTGACGCTCGTGCCACGGCGCTCAATCTTGAGATGACTGCGCAACGTCAAACGCTTCGAGCCGGCGATAGCATCGAACGGTCGATGGGAGCGATCGAGACCGGGATTGCAGTTCTTCATCTGGACGACTCGCTCGGGCACCAAATCGCGACGTTGTTCGGTGACGTCGAAGAAATCGCGCGCCGGCGAGGAGTGCAAGTGACGGCGTTCCGCCACGAAGGGAATGCCCGATTCGAGGTCGCCGTCGAAGGCGCGTATCCCGCAACGCTCGCCGCGCTAGCCGACCTTTCTTCATCACATGTTGCTGCGCAGGCTTCGATTGCTTCGTTTGAGCGCGCTCACGGACATGTGCGTGCCACCTTCGCGCTCGATGTTGTTCGTCTCGGAGACGTAAGTGCTCGCGCTCACCTACCGTAAGCGCAAGCTGCTCGCATCGAGCGGCGCGATGTTCGTTTGCGCGGGGTTCGCGCTCATTCCGCTTTTCGGGCACTCTGCTCCGGACAACGAGCGTACTTCGGCGAGCACCGTCGTCGCCTCGATCCCGGATATCCGTACTCCAGTTTACGACGTTCGCCCGCACGCAGATCCGTTCGCGCGTGCGCTGCCCGCAGTCACCGAAGCGAAAGGTCAGCGCCGAGGAACGCCGCCGAAGAAGAAGCGCGACGTGCGTGTCATCGCGATCGTAATGGGAGCCCAGCCGCACGCGCTCCTGTCGCTCGACAGCGCCACGACGCAAATTGTCGGCATAGGCGACGCGATCGAGGGAACTCGCATAGCTTCGATTGCTTCAGGCGTGGTCGTTCTCGCTGACGGACGACGTTTGCAGTTTTCGGACAGATCGGAATAGGGACCGCAAAAACAATGAAGACGAAATGGCAGGGCCTCGTGGCGGCGTGCGTGATTGCGCTGGGGCCGATAACTACCTCTGCCGCTGCCACTATTAACATCGATGTCCGCGACGCAGACATCGTGGACGTACTCCGTCTTCTGGGAACGCAGGCGGGCGTGAATCTTATGCCCGACGCGTCGCTCCGACACGACCGCGTTAGTTTGCACCTTCGAGGCGTTACGTTCGAGGAAACGATGGACGCCCTCACGCGAGCGTACGACCTGCAGGTTCGAAAGGAAGGGGCGGTTCTGTTGGTCGGCGCGGGCGCTTCGATGAACCGGCGGTTCGGGGAGCGTGACGATGGCGCGCTCGGCACGCATACAAAGATCTTCCGGATTCTCAACGCGCGCCCCGAAGATTTGGTAAAGCCCCTGAGTGATGCGCTCATCGCGGGGACCGTCGTGCTCGCGGATCGGCGTACCGCTTCGATTGTCGTGACCGGAAATCAATCAACGATAGAGCGAGCCACCGGGCTCATTGCGGCGTTGGATGCGCCGGCGAGCCTCGCGGTTGCTCAAAGAGTCGGCACGGTCGCGTTGCGATACGTCAAAGCTTCAGATGCGGTCAAGCTGCTGAAAGGCTTCGTTCCCGACGGCTCAGCCGTTGCCGATGACCGTCAAAACGTTATTCTTCTGAGCGGAACGCAGGAGGTGGCACAGACGGTACATGCATTCCTCGATCAAATCGATCAACCGTCGCGCCAAGTTATGTTTGAAGTAAAAGTCATCGACATGACCCCCAAAAACGATTCGTCCAACATCGGAATTCAATTCGGTGGCGTCGATCTGACGGGCCAGCCCGCGGCCGGCGCAACGAGCTTCACGTTCGCGCGAAGCTCGTTACAGCTGAATGCGACGCTCAACTTCATGGTCTCAAAAGGGCAAGCCAAGATTTTGGCTACTCCGCGACTCGTAACCCTGAACAATCATGAAGCAAGTTTGCTGATTGGGGAGACCTATCCAATCATCTATTTCGATATTCGTAGCGGAAATCAGCAGATTCAAACAATCGACATCGGCGTGAAACTGCGGATGACGCCGACGATTGGCGCGGATGGATCGATCATCGCCGAGTTGCATCCCGAGTACAGTGAGATTCAAGGCTTCGAGCAAACGTATCCAGTCATTGCGAACCGCAAAGTCGATTCCACGCTGCGAGTTGCGGACGGCGAGACGATTGTTCTCGGTGGACTCCTGCGTGAGGTTACCTCGGAAACCGTTACGAAGCTGCCGTTGCTCGCGGACATCCCCGTGTTGGGCGAGGTCTTTAAGAACCGGCAGCGGAGCGCGGAACGCGACGAGATTGTATTCCTGATTACGCCGCATATCGTGCAACCGGGGAAGGAGAGCTCCTAAAGACCGGCGCAAGCGCTGGGCGTGTCGCCCGGTCTGGCGGTCGACGTGCTCGTTCATCTTCGAACTGCGCGTTTTGATACGCCCCTTACGTATGCGCTTCCCGATGGTTTGTCTCCGCGCATCGGCGACGTCGTTCGTGTTCCGCTCGGGACGCGAGCGGTGTATGCCTACGTCATCTCCGAGCCGTTTGCGCGAGATGATGTTGCGCTTCGTGCAATTGGAAGCATTGCGGATGCACCGCGTGCGTTCGATGAGACGGGCTTAGCACTCGCGCGATTTATTGCCGATCGCGCCGTGTGCACGCTCGGTGAAGCGCTCGGCGCCGTGGTTCTCGCCGGCGCGATCCCGCGCGTCGAGGAGAAGATTGCGGTCGTCGCGCCCTCACCGACGCCGGCGCGATATGCGAGCGTACCGGAGCGCTTGCTGCGATTGATCTGGAACGATCTGCGCGAGGGCTTTTCCGTCGAGGCGCTCTTGCGTCACCCGGATGCCCGCCGTGCCGCCGAACGTTCTGCCTTGCTGCGGCATCTCGGGAGTTTGGTGCGCAGCGGCGATCTTGCGCGCGTGCGCACGATGAGCGGTCCGCGGGTTACGGAGCGCATGACGGCGCTGCTTGTTCCCGGAGATGGAGCAATCGCGGGGCGCAAAGCTGCCGCTCTCCTTCGCGCAGTTCACGAGGCCGGATCGTTGCGCCGTTCCGACGCGCTCTTAGAAGGATACTCGCACGCCGTCATCGCCCGCACGATCGCCTCGGGAGCGATTCACGAGATTCAGCAATCGGCACGCGCGGCGCGCGGTTCGCAAGGCATCGTGCGGTCGCCATTGACGCCGTCGGACGATCAGCGCGTGGCGCTCGCAAAGATTCGCGAGAAGCTGGCGACGTCGACGTTCGATGAGCTGTTGCTGTACGGTGTCACCGGCAGCGGCAAGACGCTCGTCTATTTGGAGGCGATCGCCGACGTCGTCGAGACCGGTGGCCGCGCGATCGTGCTCGTCCCGGAAATCTCTCTGACGCCGCAAACGGCGCGGCGCTTTGAGGCCGTCTTCGGCGACCGCGTCGCGGTGCTGCACTCGGCGCTCTCGCAGCGCGAACGCTACGATGCCTGGCAGGCTGCTGCGCGCGGGGAGATTAGCGTCGTCGTCGGGGCGCGTTCGGCCGTTTTCGCTCCGCTCGAAAATGTGCGGCTAATCGTCGTCGATGAGGCTCACGAGACGTCGTATCGGCAAGAGACGACGCCACGCTACGACGCGCTTGCGGTCGGGCGCGAGCGCATGCGCCTGGCAAACGGGCTCTTGATTCTCGGTACCGCAACGCCGCCGCTTACGTCGTATGAGCGCGCGTTACGCGGCGAGATCGATCTCGTGCGGCTGACCACGCGCGCGACTGCGGCCGCGATGCCCGACGTCGAAGTCGTCGATATGACGCGCGAATTCTCGAGCGGAAACCGGCGCGTCTTCTCAAGCCTACTCGCGGAAGGGATTGCCGCGCGTCTGGCAAGCGGCGAGAAAACTATTTTATTCGTTAATCGTCGCGGCTCGGCCGGATTCATATTGTGCCGCGGGTGCGGCTTTGTGCCGGAATGTACGCGCTGCTCCACGTCGCTCGTCGTACACCGCAGCGAAGGTCTCTTACGGTGCCACCATTGCGACCTACAGCTTGCATTGCCCGGCGTTTGCCCGCGTTGCAAAAATTCTGCCTTTAGAGAATTTGGAATCGGGACGGAAAAAGTTGCAGAGGAGGTGAAGAATCTCTGGCCGGATGCGCGCGTGGTCCGGATGGACTCCGATACGACAACTCGTATCGGTGACCATGCGCGCATCCTGTCCACCTTCGAATCCGACGCCGATGTTTTGGTCGGAACGCAAATGGTCGCGAAGGGTCTGGATTTTCCGAGCGTCACGCTCGTCGGTGTCGTTGCCGCAGATCTCGGACTGCACGCCCCCGATTATCGTGCAGCGGAACGAACGTTTGATCTCATCGCGCAGGTATGCGGTCGGAGCGGCCGTTCGCGTCCGGGAATTGCGATCGTTCAAACGTATGCGCCCGAGCATCCGGCGATTGTGCTCGGCGCGCGCGCCGATTTCGATACGTTTGCACGCGAAGAGCTCGAAGAACGTAAGGCGCTGGCGTATCCACCTTTCGGCGAGCTTGCTTACGTCGGTGTTTCCGGGCGTTCACGAAAAGCCGTCGAGGCGGCCATTCACGGCTATGCCGCCATCCTGCGTCAGGAACGTGCCGGCGAGATTTTGGGCCCGGCACCGCTTCCGATCGCACGTTTGAACGAGGAATGGCGCTGGCGCGTCGGAGTTAAGGCACAAAGCCTCGAATTGATGCGTGGGACCCTCCGCAATCGCATCCTTCCGCTGGCGCACAAGGATCGTGCGACACGGTTGTGGATCGCATTTGACTAAAGCGGGGTTGTACGAAGCGTGAATCCGATGGATCCGTTCGGGGTCGGCAAGGCCACCCTCGATGTATGGCAGGCGATGCTCAAAGAGCCGGATCGCCTGGCTGAGTCGCAGGCCCACTTTGCAAAGCTCTGGATCAACCTGTGGACGCGTAACGCCGAACATGCCGTGAGCGGCACGAACGGCGAACCCGCAGTCGCCTCACCGGAATCCGGCGACCGCCGATTTTCAAATGCCGCATGGTCCGAGAACCCGGCACTCGATACGCTCAAGCAAGCATATCTGCTTGTGACGGAAGCCTTCTTGAGTGCGATCGAAGCGGCCGACGTCGACGAACGCACCAAGCGCCGCGCAAAGTTCTTTGCCAAGCAGTTTTGCGACATGATGAGCCCCTCGAACATGGCGTTTCTCAACCCCGACGTCATCGAAGAGACGCTGCGCTCCGGCGGTGAGAATCTCGTCAAGGGCTGGAAGAACGCGGCGGAAGATCTCACCAAGAACGAAGGCCGCGTTGCGCTGGTCGACACCGACGCCTTCGAGGTCGGCAAAAATGTCGGGACGACGAAGGGCAAAGTCGTTTTCCGCAACGACATGATGGAGCTGATTCAGTACGACGCGACGACCGAGAAGGTCCACGAGCGTCCGCTGATCATCGCGCCGCCTTGGATCAACAAGTACTACATCCTCGACTTGCAGCAGAAGAACAGCTTCGTCGGTCACGCGACGGCAGCGGGATTCCAAACGTTCGTGATCTCGTGGCGCAACCCGGATTCATCGATGGCCGATGTCACGATGCGCGACTATATCTTGCGCGGCGGCTTGGAAGCAGCCCGCGTCGCGGGTGAGATCGCCGGGACGCGCGACGTCACGTTTAACGGCTACTGCCTAGGCGGGACGCTGCTCGCGATGCTCCTGGCATATCTTGCAGTCAAGCCTGCGTCCAAAGACGATCCGAACATCGTTGCCGCAACCTTTATGGCCTCGCTGGTCGATTTTCGTGAGCCGGGCGAGATCGTGAACTTCCTCGGCGAAGACGCGGTCGCATTCATCGAAAGCAAGATGAACGAACGCGGTTATCTCGAGGGACGCGAGATGGCCGACACGTTCAACATGTTGCGCTCCAACGATTTGATCTGGACGCCGGCCGTCAATCGCTACCTGCTCGGCAAAGATGCGCCTGCATTCGATCTGCTGTACTGGAACAACGACGCAACGCGCATGCCGGCGACGATGCATAGCTATTATCTACGCCACATGTACATGCAGAACGATCTCATCGTGCCCAACAAACTCGAGATCGACGGCATCGGCATCGATCTGGGCAAGATCGACATCCCGCTCTATATCATTGCAGCGCGCGAAGATCACATCGCACCGTGGCGCTCGGTCTATGCGCTCACGCAGCTCACCTCGGGTCCCTCGACGTTCCGCCTTGCGAATTCGGGGCACATCGCCGGTATCGTGAATCCACCCGGCAACAAGAAGGCACAGTATTGGGCTTCGGACGACAATCCGGCAGAAGCGGAAGCGTGGCGCGGGGTGGCGACGCTGCGCGAAGGCTCGTGGTGGCCGGATTGGTACGAGTGGCTTGGTGCGCAATCGGGCGCAGAAATTGCGCCGCCGGAAAACACAAAATACCCGGAGCTAGCCGCGGCCCCGGGTACCTACGTGCTCGTTAAGTAGCGTTTACTTCTTCGAGCTGGTTTTCTTGGTCGTGCGCTTTGCCGGTTTGGCGGGCGCAGCGGCGGCTTTAGCCGCAACGACTTGCGCTTTCGCGAGACGCGACTTCTTGCGCGAAGCTTTGTTCTTGTGGATGGAGCCGCGCTTTGCGGCTTTGTCGAATTCGGAAGCGACCTCGCGAGCGAGCGGACTGTCGGGCTGCTGATCGAGAGCCTTCTTGAACAGCGTCTTCAGGCGCGTCTTGGTGTCGAGATTACGAACGCGACGTTTCGTCGATTGCCGGACCCACTTCTCGGCAGATTTGATGTTAGGCACGAGGTGGACTATAGCAGGCCATATGAGGCTAAATCAACCGTCGTGCCATCAGCAACGGCGCCGTTGCGAGGCCGGCGCGATCATCGTGCGGTGTGGTAATGGTGATGGGCCGAGCGTTTTGGGGGCCTCACGCGAAGCGTGGGGGGCGCGCAGGCCTGGGGCTGGAGCGCCTTTTAAACTAAGAATAATTACTCAGCGGATCAGCTCGATCCAATATGAGCCGGTAGCTGTCGTAACGGCTGAGGGCGACCCGGCCGTCGTCCACGGCCCGCCGCACGGCGCAGCCAGGCTCGGCCATGTGGGCACAGTCCCGGAACCGGCACTCGGACGCCAGCGGCTCGAATTCAACGAAGGCCCGCGTCATCTCGGCCGAGGTGACGTCGCCCAGCTCGAACGCACCGACACCCGGGCTATCGATCAAGAACCCGGAGCCCAAGCGAAGCAGCCGAGCCGCGGTTGTGGTCTGACGGCCGCGCCCGAAACGCGATACCTCGCCGACTTCGGTTGCGCCGCCGAGCGCGCGATAGATCGAGCTTTTTCCGACGCCGGATTGTCCGACCAGCAGGCCGTGTGCGTCGCCCAGCGCGGATCGCAAAAGTTCGATTCCCGCATTGAGTTTTGGTTGCAATTCAAACGCGCGATATCCGAGCGACCGATACAATTCGAGGATGCGCGATGCATCGGTACCGTCGGTGAGGTCGACTTTCGTGAGCAACACGAGTGCCGACCGCTCTTGGAGCTCTGCAAATGCGATTAGCTGATCGACCATCGAAAGACGAATCGGGGGGTCGACCATCGCGGCAACGATTGCGATTGTGTCGACATTCGCGGCCATGCTCTTGGTGCGGCCTTTAACGGTGCGGCGCTCGAGTTCGAACGTTCGCGGCTCTACGCGATCGACGACGACCGTTCCATCTTCGTGCGGACGGACGTCGACGAGATCGCCCGGCAACAGCATCGACTGCATGTTCTCGTCCTTGCGGCGTAGCGATGCAAGACGCGGGGTCTCTTCGTTGTCTTGTACGACCCAAGCGCTATTTCGTCCGACACGAACGACGCGCGCACGCATGAGCTTGTCATCGCCGTGCGGAAGATTGCTGTCGCTTTGGATACTTTCTCCCAACTCGTATTCCAGTTTGATGATCCGCGCGAACGCGCGGCGGTCATGCTCGCGCTCGATGGGCCTGGAAAACCCGTGGGCGTGAAAAGCTGCGAGCAGAGAACCGACGCGCTTATCGTTTGCGTCGACCCGGCTATTACACCGCCGGGCCTCGTGCGCCATCTCGTCGAGATCGAACGGCGCAGATTTACTGGGCCCCAAATGGCCGATGTGCGCACTCTCGACGACAATCAGCTCGCACGCCTGGTCGCGCGAGCAATTCAAGAGCCGGATCTCGACGAGAACCGGATTATCGAGCATCGCGTTCCGGAGCTTGATATAAGGTGACGAGCTTGAGCCTGCCGGCTCTCGGGACGTTTCCCGTGGGACTCCTCGACCTGCTCGACGTCGTCGTCACGGCAATCCTCATCTATTATTTCCTGTTATTGATCCGCGGGACGCGCGCGGTCCAGATCATGGTCGGATTGTTCGTTCTCGTGACGTTGCTGGCGTCGGCGAAAGTGCTGCACTTGCTGCTGCTCTCAACCGTCATGCAGTACGTCGTGATCGCGATTGCCGTCACGCTGCCGATTGTCTTTCAGCCGGAGCTGCGGCGTGCGCTCGAGCAAATCGGCCGCGGCGGCTTCTTGTCCGCGCTCAATCCCGCCGACGATCCGGCTCGCAACGATGAGTTGATGGCGATGCTGGCCGCAACCGCCGAGGCGCTTTCGAGCTCGCGGACCGGCGCACTGATCGTCATCGAGCAGACGACGGGTCTCGGTGAGATCATCGAAGCCGGGACGCGCCTTGATGCCCTCACATCAGTCGATCTGCTGCTCTCGATCTTCGCGCGCGCAAGCGCCTTGCACGACGGCGCCGTCATCATTCAACACGGCCGTGTCGCCGCCGCCAGCTGCTATTTGCCGCTATCTGAAACGGTCACCGACCGCCATGTCGGAACACGGCATCGGGCTGCCATGGGGCTCTCGGAGCAAACTGATGCGGTCGTCCTTGTTGTCTCCGAACAAACCGGCGCGATTTCGATCGCGCGCGGTGGCCGTCTTTCGCGCGAAATCGCCGATCAAGAGCGGCTCCGCCGTGTACTCCTCGCCGTAACGCGCCCACCGCGCGTCCGCCGTCAGAAGATCCCCAACCTACTCGAACGCATGAGAACGCGAAGCCCACGTGCTGCAAACCTTACGGAAAAACTTCGGACTTAAGCTTTTCGCCTTCGCCCTGGCCCTCGGCGGGTGGGCCTATTTCCGCTTTCTTGCGGCCCCGGCGCTCAGCGATCCGTTCGAGCACGTCGGCATCCCGGTGAGCGTGAACGCGCTCCCCGCGCGGAACGCGACACCCTGTCCGACTAAGTAGGGGCAGATGGGTCGTCTTTTCGGGACCGACGGCGTGCGCGGAGTTGCGAACGCCGATCTAACGCCTGAGCTTGCTTTCAGCATCGGTCGCGCGACCGGCGCCGTGCTGGCGCACAAAATCGATATGGCGCATCCCGTCGTCGTTGGGCGCGATACCCGCGTCTCGGGATCGATGCTCGAGGCTGCGATCGTTGCCGGGATTACATCGACCGGCCGAAACGTCATCACGATCGGGGTCATTCCGACACCAGGCGTCGCGCGCATAACGACGGCGATCGATGCTGCGGCCGGCATCATGATCAGCGCTTCGCACAATCCGATCGAAGACAACGGTATCAAGATTTTCGGCTCAGACGGCTTCAAATTGACCGATGCGGAAGAAGACGAAATCGCAAGCAAGATCGACGCCGCCGATCTTCCGCGCCCAACCCATTTAGACGTGGGCATGGCATCAGCGAGCCGGGGTCTCGTCGAACGCTATGCGTCGGCGCTGCTCGAAGCGGGCTCCGATTTAAGCGGACTGACGGTCGTCGTTGATGCGGCGTTCGGCGCAGCGTTTGAGATGGGGCCGTACGTTTTGGGCAAACTCGGCGCCAACGTCATTGCGATCAATGCGGAAAACGACGGCTCCCGGATCAATGTGAACTGCGGCGCAACGTACTTGGCACCGCTGAAGGCGGCAGTACAAGCGCAGGGCGAGGGCGCGATCGGCGTCGCGTTCGACGGTGACGCAGACCGTGCACTTTTCATTGATGAACACGGCGACAAGTTAACCGGCGATCACGTCATGTTAATTCTCTCGCGTGAAATGCAGCGTGGTGGAACGCTCCCGGGCGCAACCGTTGTCGGCACCGTGATGAGCAATGTCGGTCTCGAGATCGCGCTCAAGCGCGAGGGAATCATGCTGGAACGCACACCGGTGGGCGATCGCTACGTACTCGAACGCATGCGTGCCGGCAAATTTCGCTTCGGCGGCGAGCAGTCGGGTCACATCATTGATCTCACGCGCAACACGACCGGCGACGGATTGCTCACCGCGGTCAGCTTGTTCGGTTCGGTCGTTCGCAGCGGACGAACGCTGCATGAGTTGGCTGCGGAGTTGGTCGAGTTTCCGCAGATTCTGCTCAACGTGCGCGTCGAATCGGAAAAAGAAAAGATTACAGGCAGTTCGGGCGTCGCGGCTGCGGTCGAACGCGCAGAACGCGAGCTCAACGGCGTAGGAAGAATCCTCGTTCGCCCCTCCGGCACCGAGCCATTAGTTCGTGTCATGCTCGAGGGCCCGGACTCCGATCAAATCGGGCGTTTGGCAAACGACGTGGCCGACGCCATTCGGGAAGCGACGCTCGGATAGGCGGCCGACGAGGGCGAGGAGGAGGGGCCAGCGGCACCGCCAAAGGCCGACCTCGACTCCCCCATGAGGGGGACGCTCTTATTGCTGAGTCCGGATCGGGTGATCCGGAGCGGGGGAAACCAGGCAGGGGTGAACGCGCCGGTCGGCGCGAGGGCAATCTTTCAGTCCTAACCCGACAACTAACCCCGTAAGCGCGACCGAAAGAAGGAGCTCTTTTGCGCGTTTTCGCGACGGGTTTTGTTGCATTGGTTATAACAGTGTTCTGTTATAGCGTTTGTGATGCTCGTACATACACCGTAGCACCCGGCGACACGATTACATCGATCGCCGAATCGCACAACATCAGCGTCGACGAGCTGGCTCGTCTGAACCAACTCGAAGGGACCGAGGTACGGGCCGGCACCGTTTTGGTGCTGGACGGAGAAACCAGCGTCCAGCTGGATCCGAAGGTCGTCGCCGCAGCGCGCAAAGCCGCGCTGGCCGCGGAAACCTCGCTGGTTCCGAGCCAAGAAGGCACCGATGTAGCGCTCTGGGCGCCGTCGGCCTTCGATTCAAAGAAGTCCGCGTTGCGCCGGCTTGCCGAAGGCATCGCCTCCCGCACCACGCAGATCGCTGCGCGGCTGACGAAGAGCGCGATGCGTTTCCTCGGCGTCCCGTACGTCTTTGGCGGTACGTCCATTTCCGGCTTTGATTGCTCCGGTTACGTGCAGCATGTTTTCGCGATGCTCGGCGTTCATCTGCCGCGAACCGCGGACGCGCAATACGAAGTCGGCAAGAAGGTCGCGCACCTCGAGTCGGGGGACCTGGTCTTCTTCCAAACGTATACGTATGGAGCGTCCCACGTCGGGATCTATCTTGGCCACGGCCGCTTCGTGCACAGCTCGAGCAGCCATGGTGTTGAGGTCAGCGAGCTACACGATGCATACTGGTCCTCGCGTTACTTGGGAGCAAAGCGGATCCTCGTCGCAAGAAACTAACACCGAAGAATACGCGCGCGCGGCCACTGCATATATTGCGTGGCCGCTTGCTATTTTCGAGCTGACACGCCGCGCACCCGGGAGTCTTTGGTATCGCACGCACATGCGGCAGGCGATGGTGCTGGGGGCGCTCGTCTGGTTCGCGCTTTTCGTCGTGCTTGCATTGCCGCTCGTCTTGTTCGTCGTTTTAGGCGGGCCACCAGAGACGCTGACGATCGAGATCTACGCTGCCGCACTTGTGATCGATATCGTCGTTTTCTCAGCTGCGGCATTCATCGTTATTAACTGTGCAATCCGAGCTTCGCATGGCGAGCTTTTCTCGGTTCCGCTGATCACGCGGCTGAGCGAGCGTCTGTTCTTGCGGCGCCGCGGGTAGGAGAACTCTCTCCGGCCCGGAACGATGGGTCGCCGAAACGGCGATGGGGCGTAGCCAAGTTGGTAAGGCACCAGACTTTGACTCCCTCAAGGCGCCAGACATGGCGCTAGCGATTTGAATGAGAAACCCCGGAATTAAAAAGCGTTCCGGGGTTTTTCTACTGTCCACGATCTTCACGCGTTGAGGCGCGATCTTCACCGGTTTATGGACAGCACAGTGGACAGTAACCGGCCCTGCAACCTTAGTCGGCCTCGGGACAGTTCTACGCGTTCAAATGCACCGGAACGATTTCTCCGAGCCCGATAAGCGGACAAGACTGCAGTTTCAAAGCTATCGGTGCAATGAACCGTCGTGCACGCGGTGGATTGGCGGAGTGTTCGGTCAACTGATCTGCGAGTTCGACCACGTCGACGGGAATCCGAGCAACAACGCGTTGTGGAACTGCCAGGCTCTTTGTCGGCCGTGCCACCAGGCAAAGACTGCGCGAGAGGCGACGCGCCGAGCGGAGCAGCGGAGAGCCTCAGAAACGGCCGCGATCATAGCGGCCGCCGTGTACGTACACACCGCGTCGCCGAAGCAACCTCCCAAAATTAGCGCCGCTGACGTACTTTTCCCAAAATCGCCTCCTCCGCTTGGGCAGTCGCTAGCAACCTTGATCGGCGTTCCGCTCCCACGGACGCGCGGGTGATGGCGCTTTAGGAAGCCCCCGACGTAGAGGAGAGCCCAGTTGGCGTGAGCCCAGGGATCTTGTGCGCGAACCTTTGTTCGCTGCCACCTATTGTATACTGCCGCTCTGTTGTGCTATCGTACCGCCACCGCCCTGGAGGGCGGTCGGTCGGGGGCCTGGTTGCCAGCTAGGCGGCCGTGAAGGATGAGCTTCCGCCCGCAACACTCCAAGGATGGATTCCCTACGGTTTGGGTTCCGTTTATGCTTTCGTTCAGCCTGACGAACGCGATCTCGCTCACCACAGCGAGCATCGATGCGAATATCACCAGAAAGAATCCCGGCGTGTATGTTCTCGGTCCGAGTGACCCGCGCGGCGGTGTTACCGTGAACTACGTCGGGCGCTCTGACACCGACCTTGCGGCTAGGTTGAAGACGCACGTCGGAAAGTACACGCACTTTGTTTTTGCGACGGCCACATCTGCAAGCGATGCATTCGTCAAAGAGTGCGAGATGTATCATGAGTGGTCGCCCACCGCCAATGAAGCGCATCCGGCACGACCGGAAAACTCGTTGACGAAGTGCCCCCGCTGTCGGACTTTTGGCTAACGCTCTTTCCGATGGGCGAGCAGATCTCGCACATCACGCAAAGCCAGCAAGTATCCGTGGTGCCAATAGGCCCGCTCAGAACTTCCTTCGACGAGGTGCGCTTGTTCTTCGCCGATGTTGGGCGCATTTGCATGAAGCCAACGACCTAGATCGTCGATTCGGACATCAAGGAAGTCTTCGTACGTCCAACTTTGCGGCCCGGCATCGACGGAAGCGCACGGTTCGGATTGAGTGCCAGATCGTATCATGGAAGTCCCATGTTCCCGTTATCGGCAAAATCATGCGTGCTCGCGTGACTGCTCCGGAGAGATGTTACGCTTGAGCGGTTGAGTTGCGGCTCCGTCAAGCTAGACGGACTACCGCCTTTCGCATTCGAGGCATCGAACGACAGCAAAGGATTTTAGCCGTCGAGGATTGCGATCAAGGACGGACTATGTGCTGGTTCCCGTGCCCCGTCCCGAAAACTGCTGGCGATTGGGAGCAGTCCCAATATTGCGCGGGCATCCAAGACGAGATGGCGAGAACTGTTTGTTCCCAGCTCGCACTACGCCACTGATAACTCCGAGTAGTCGGGCTCCTCCAGTTCGTCGGCGGCATCTTCGGCCGGTGATTCCCCACCGACCACCACTGCTTTGCCCATTGTAGATTGGATCAGCTGAAGAAGCTCAGACTTTCTGTCCTCGAAAAACGCGTTAAAGTCATTCTCTCGGAGAAGCGCGGGGTTGATCAAGTGCGATCTGAGAATAGCATCTTGTTCGTCGGTGGATATCTGCACGTTAGCGTGGTTCTGCAGCTGCGCAAGATATTCTGATGGCGCTCGGCCACCGATCATTCTGTTCGCCTTATACGATATTGGCGTCTTGTTGATGATCGAATTGTAGACACGAGGCGGGATACCGTGGTCATCGCACCATTTCTGCGGGAAAATGTGGTGAATGTCGATGTGGTACTCATCTCGATCGACGTCAATCATGCGAGCCTTCCAAAAGAAGTCACGCGATCCCGACCGCTGGAGCAACACATAAATGCCACGGTATGCTGCGCTGGTTCTTGTGCGCAGGGTATCGAGCCGAGAGGCCTGGAAACCCGCTGCCGAAACTGTCGCGGGTTCGAGTGCACTCGGGTCCGTGATCCATGCGAGTAATTGCGGGAAATCAAGCGCTATTCGCGTTTCAGTAGATCCGCCGTACAACTCACCTAATACGCCGCACCAATACCATCGCGCGATCTTCTCCCGGTTTCGGGGCTCCATCCATCGTTCGCCTACGAACGTCATGGTTGCCGCTATGGGTATAAGCTGCGATCGATACGGCAGAAACTTCGCACTGTGGAAGCCCTCGCTTCTTAGGAACTGATCGGCGAGGAGAAACCCGAGCGTCAGTTTCTCCGCCCATCTTTGATAAGCCGTTAATGGGAGGTTCAGTACGGCTTCCCGCTTTGCGCTTACCGCGGCAACGGTTTTTCCAGTTTTACCGTTCTGAAGATCCGCTTGCCGCTGCTCGTAAGTAGAAAGGAGAGATAGTCCTTGCAGAAATTCTGTCGGCCCGACGTCGGCTAG
>JBEKPS010000008.1:0-188786 GCA_049520515.1 Vulcanimicrobiaceae bacterium | reverse complement strand
GTGTGATGGCGCCGAATTTCTTCGCGCCACTCGGGATCGACGGCCGCGTGCACGCGCTCGCCGCGCCGCAAGATTCCCTCGCGAAGCGTGCCGTGATGCGCGATCGCTTCGCCGACAAATTGCGCGTCGGTTACGTCGAAGGTCGCCTCGCCGCCTGTCAGCGTCCCGTGATCGCCGATCTGGCCGCCCTTCTCCGCATAAAAGGACGTATGATCCAAGAATATCTGTGCGGTCTCACCGGCAATGAGCTCGTCGACCGGCTGTCCGTCGCGCATGATCATCACGATCTCGCCGTCCGTCTCCAGGCCCGCGTAACCGTGGAAGACGCTGACGACGCTGGGCAGATCGCTAACGTTGACGACCGCGCGTTTTTCGGCTGCATCCGCACGCGCACGCGCACGCTGCTCGTTCATCGCCTCATCGAATCCGGGTACGTCGATTGCAACGCCGCGCTCCATCGCGATTTCGCGCGTCAGCTCGACCGGGAAGCCGTACGTATCGTGCAGCGTGAATGCATCCTGACCCGTGATCATCCGCGTGCAATCACCGATCGCATCGTCGATTAGGCCTTCGAGGAGCGCGTTACCGCGATCGAGCGTTCGAATGAAGTTTTGTTCTTCGCGGCCGAGCGTCGTTTGCACGTCGCCTAGACGCTTGCGCAGGTCGGGATAACCGGAGGCCAGCGAATCGACGACCGCGCTCGCAAGCTGCGGCATGAACTCTTTCGGGTATCCAAGGATGCGGCCATTGCGAATCGCGCGCCGAATCAGAAAGCGCAGCACGTACCCGCGATCCGTGTTCGACGGATAGACGCCCTCGGCGATCAGGAACGTCACCGCGCGCGCGTGATCCGCGATGATGCGGCGGCGTTCGGTCTGTTCTTGCGGATGCAGCCCTTTGTTTTCGACGCCGGGTTGCGCCGCGATCAAATCAGTGAACAGATCGGTCTCGTACATCGAGACCTTGCCGTTCGAAACGGCGAGCATACGCTCCAGACCGGCACCGGTGTCGATCGCTTTGCGCGGCAGGTCGTTCAACTTGCCGTCGGCACCTCGATTATATTGTTGAAAGACGACATTCCAAATCTCGAGATAACGATCGCCTTTGTTCGGACCATCGTCGTCGGGACTCGATGCGTACTGCGCGCCGCTATCGTAAAAGATCTCGCTGCACGGTCCACACGGACCGGTTGGCCCCATCGTCCAAAAGTTGTCTTCATCCCAGCGCGTGATGCGATCCGACGATACACCGATCTCTCGCTCCCAGATCTCTTGCGCTTCATCGTCGCTGAGATGAACGGTCACGTACAAGCGTTGCTTGTCGAGCTTGAGGACTTGCGTGACGTATTCCCACGCAAATTGAATCGCTTCGCGCTTGTAGTAATCGCCGAAGCTGAAATTCCCGAGCATCTCGAGGAACGTTCCGTGACGTCCCGTACGGCCGACGTTTTCGATGTCGCTCTTCGCGCCCGCGACACGCAAGCACGGTTGCACGGTGACCACGCGCGGTGCCGGCGCCACGATTTCGCCCAAGAACACCGGGACGAATTGTTCCATGCCGGCGATCGTGAAGAGCGTCGTCGACATCTCGTCAGGAATCAAGCTCGCAGGCGCGACCAACTTGTGCCCCTGCGAAACAAAATAATCGACAAACGACGCGCGTAACTCTTCGCTCTTCATGGCCAGGCGGGTCTGTTCTTTAGCGCCGGTGCGATGACATGCCTCGCAGCACCGCTACAAGATTCGCATCGTGCGAATCTTGCTGCTGCGCCCCCGCTCGTCGCTCTCGCCCTCCTGGCTCCGCTCCTCGTCGGAAGCTGCTGCTCGGCACGTCACCGCGCCGCCGCCAGAACTACCGTTCTTGCAAGGCTGAACGGAGTTTATCGAGGGCCTTAGCCTGCAGTCGAGAGACATGCATTTGTGAGACGTTGAGACGCTTTGCGATCTCCGTCTGACTGACGTTTTCGTAAAACCGTAAGTACAAGATGACGCGCTCGCGTCCGGTCAGGATCTCGAAAGCCCGTTCGAGGTTCGCTTTATCTTCGAGCAAGTCGAGCGCGGGATCGTTCTGTCCGACGTAGTCGGCGAGCGTCTGCGACTTTTTGTCGCCCTCGCCAGAGAGCTCGGTGTCGAGCGAGAGCAGATTGTAGGCTTGGCCGAGTTCCTGTGCTTCGAGAACATCTTCTTCGGTCGCGCCGAGATGCGCGGCCAGCTCGGCGACCGTCGGGCTGCGGCCGATTTTGACCGTCAGCTTCTCGAGCGCGCGGTTGACCGCAAGATTCAGTTCTTGCAGACGGCGCGGGACTTTGACAGCCCAGCCCTTGTCACGGAAGTAGCGCTTGATCTCGCCGACGATCGTCGGCGTTGCGTAGGTCGTAAATTCGACGCCGCGCTCCAGATCGAAGCGATCGATTGCCTTGAGCAATCCGACGGTGCCCACTTGAATCAAATCGTCAAGGGCTTCACCGCGGTTCGCAAATTTGACCGCGAGATATCGAACGAGATTGAGGTGCGCAACGACGAGATCGGCACGCAACTGCTCGTACTCGGCCTTTCCCTTGGCCGTGATCTTTCCAAGCTCGCGATCTTTGCGTAAGCGCACGAACTTCGTGAATGTTTCGCGCGTGCGCTGGCGATCCCAACGTGTGTCGTCCAACGAATGAGCCTGCATTGATCCGTTACTGTGTTACGGTCTTGCTCATCACCAGGCGCGCGCCGCGCTGCTGGTCTAGCTCATATTCGACGCTGTCCATCAGCGCGCGAATCAAGAACACGCCAAGGCCGCCGACTCTATTGTCTTCTTCCGCATCTTTGACGCTTTCGAGCTTCGGGGCACGTCCGTCACCCGAGACCGTTATGCGCAGCTCGGTCGGGCGAGCTTCCCAGCGCAGATCGATGTTTTCGATCGCTTCCGAACGTTGAATGATGTTTGTGCACGCCTCAGCGATTGCGAGCTTGAGATCGTCGATCTCATCGACGGAAAACCGCATGCGGCTACCGACGGCTGCGGCCGCCAAACGCGCGACGGCAACCCACTCCGCACGAGCTGGAATGCGCAGCTCGACGACGCCAATGTTTTGGACTTCGGGTTCCGGCGCGTTCATCGTTTTATACCAGTGCCTTCATAGCGCTTTGTTCGTCATCAAAGATTCCGAAAATCTTGACGAGCCCGGTAATATCGAAGATCTTCTTGATCTGCGGATTCGTGCAGACCAGATTGACCGATCCGCCGTGCTCGCGCACGCGCTTGAGACCGCCGATCAGCACACCGAGACCGGTGCTGTCGATGTACCGGACCTTCTCGAGATTGATGACCAGGTTGTAATGTCCCTGATCGATGAGCTCCGTAATCGCGTCCTTGACTTTGGGGGACGTGTAGACGTCGATCTCTCCTGCGAGATCGACGACGTAGGCATCTCCTTCGGATTCGCGGACGTTAACCTTGATATCCACTATCTCTCCTGCTCTTTGGCAGCTTAATTGGTAGCTTGTGACTGCAATGTTTGGCGCTGATCGTCGGCGACTCGCCGTCCTTCATCAATCGCGCTCTCGAGAATGGCTTTTCCCCGGCCGATCAATTCCGCAACACCGGACGGCAATTCGGCGGCTTCGCCTGGTGCGATAACGAGTGCGATCCCGGCGCCGATAGCAAGTCCGACCAGCAAACCTAGTGCAAACTTCATGGCTTAGCTTCGCCCCTTACGAGCCGCCGCAAACCCGCCGTGATTCCGGCGACCGTCGATCCCAAGCTCACGAACGCCGGCTCGAGCGCTGACGAGATCAAGGTTGTGCCCTTCGCAAGCGTCGCTGCGACACGTTCCAGCTGGCCGACGGCGCTCTTGGCGCGGTCGAGCGTCTGATCCGCAGTCGTCGCAATGCCGCTGACGCGATCGAGCGTCTTTGCGAGCGGCACACCAAGCGTAGCAATCTGGCGATCGACCTCGTCCAACGTCGTGCTCAAGCGCATGAGAATGCGTCCCAACTGGATCGAAGCATATAAAAACCCGATCCCGATGAGCAAAACGCCGAGTCCTACGGCTACCTCGCGAAACACGACGGCCGAAACGGTGCCCGTCACGCCAAAAAACCTCCGCGTGCTCGAATACACGAACACAGATAGTAGATACCCTCGGTGTGTAGAGTCTACACGGAAAGAGCCGCCCCCTCGCGTTCGGAATTGATCAAGAAGGCCAGTAAGGAGGCCACGCGTTCGATCTCTTCCGGCGTCGTTCCGCGTCCCAGGGACAGCCGCAGCGTCCCACCGTTCGAAGAGGCTCCCCCCAGCGCCGCAATGACGTGGCTAGCCTCAAGGGAGCCGGCCGCGCAGGCGCTTCCGGCGGAGGCAGCGACCCCAGCCAGGTCGAGCGCGATCAGCAACGACTCGGCGTCGACTCCCGCAAACGACATGCTCGAGATCCCCGGCAGTCGCGCGACGCCCTTGGCGTTCACGTGGACGTTCGGAGTCGAGGCGGTCACTTTGGCTTCCAGCGCTTCACGCAGGCGGGCGACCCGCTCGTTCGTGGCGGCCCGCGCCCCGTCGGCGAGCTCCAAGGCCCGCGCCATCCCGACGGCTCCGGAAACGTTCTCGGTCCCCGCGCGCCGGCCGCGCTCCTGGCCACCCCCGTGGATCAGCGGCGCAATCGGAATCCCGTCACGGACGTACAGTGCTCCGACGCCTTTCGGACCGTAAAATTTGTGCGCGGAGACCGCAAGCGCGTCGATTCCGAGCGCCGTGACGTCGAGATCAAGCGTGCCGGCGGCTTGGACGGCATCCGTCAAGAACACGACGCCGCGCTCGCGCGCGATTCGCGCCAGCTCCGCGATTGGCTCAATCGTTCCGATCTCGTTGTTCGCATACATGACGGTCGCAAGAACGGTGTCGTCGCGCAAGGCGCTCGTGAACGTCGCAATATCGACGACGCCGTCTGCGCCAACGGGAAGCAACGTGATCTCGAAACCTTCATCGCGCAGCGCACGCACCGCGTGCAGCACCGCGTGATGTTCGATTGCGGTCGCAACGACGTGCTTGCCCCGCGCACGTGCGGCACGCGCTGCGCCGATGATCGCCATGTTGTCGGCTTCCGTCCCGCTCGCCGTAAAGATGATCTCTTTGGGCTTACAATGCAGAATCGCAGCGATCCGTTCGCGCGCGGAATCAATCGCTGCGCGCGCGCGCCGGCCTTCGGCGTGAATCGAACTCGGGTTGTAGCCGTCTTGTGCAAAAAACGGCTGCATCGCCTCGAGCACGTCGGCCGCAAGCGGAGTCGTTGCGGCATGATCGAGATAGATGCGCGCGTCGCTCATCGTTCATCCTCGAACGGATCGCGTTCAGCGGCTTTTCTTTTACCGCCGCGTCGCTTCTCGATCCAATCGATGTACTTGCGCTCCTCGCCTTGTTCGCCGGGTTGGTAGTAGGCCCGATTTTTCAGCGACTCCGGAAGATAGGATTGCAAGCGCTGCGCGGGCGGAAGATCCCCGCCTTCGCCCATCACGGCGTAATCATCGTGGGCATAGCGATAGCCCTCACCGTAGCCGAGCCCTTCCATCAGCGGCGTCGACGCATTGCGCAAATGCAACGGCACCGGCTCGTTGCGCGTCTTTTGGACATCTGCTGCGGCTGCACCATATGATTGACCAATGCTGTTGCTCTTCGGCGCCAGCGACAAGTAGAGCGTCGCATGGGCGAGCGGGTAAAACCCTTCGGGCATTCCGATGAAGTGCACGGCTTGCTGCGCGGCGACCGCAACGGAGAGTGCACGCGAATCAGCGAGCCCAATGTCTTCGCTCGCGAGAACCACGAGGCGCCGCACGATGAAAAGCGGATCCTCGCCTCCATCGATCATGCGTGCAAGCCAATAGAGCGCGCCATCCGGATCGCTGCCGCGAATCGTCTTGATGAAGGCGCTAATCGTATCGTAGTGCGATTCGCCTGCTTTATCGTAACCGGTCGCCCGCCGCTGCAAGGCTTCGGCGATCGTTTCCGGCGTAATCACGCCGTCATTCGCGAGCGTGGCTGCAAATTCGAGCGTGTTAAGCGCGGCGCGTGCGTCACCGTTGGCGAGATTGACGAGCGCATCGCGGGCAGCGGGCTCTAGGACTACCTTCGATTTGCCGAGGCCGCGTTCGGTATCGTGCAGCGCACGGTCGACGATCCTCGCGACCTGTTCGTCACCAAGCGCGTATAAGACAAACACGCGCGAGCGCGACAGCAATGCAGAGATGACTTCGAAGGACGGATTCTCGGTCGTCGCGCCGATGAGCGTAATCGTCCCGTCCTCGACGTACGGCAGCACCGCATCTTGTTGCGCTTTGTTGAAGCGATGAATCTCATCGACGAACAGGGCGGTGCGGCGTCCGGTTTTTTGCAGCTCTTGCGCGCCGCTCGCGACTTTTCGTAAATCGGCTACGCCGGCGCTGACGGCAGAAAGAGCGACGAAGCGCGCGCCTGTTGTCTGCGCGATAATCTCGGCCAGGGTTGTCTTTCCCGTGCCGGGTGGTCCCCACAAAATCATCGATGGAACGGTGTCGGATTCGATTGCGCGACGGAGCGCGCGTCCTTCACCGACGAGATGCTCCTGTCCGACAAACTCGTCGATTGTGTGCGGGCGCATCCGCGCCGCGAGCGGCGCATTTGGCGACGGCCGCTTGCGCGAAGGCTGCGGTTCAACCGCATCGCCGAACAGCGGCTGCGTGCTTATCTCCGCTTCGGCGGCTTCGACGGCGCGGGCGTACCCGGTGCGGATTGCACCGGTGCGCGAATCTGGAACGGTGCGCCGGGCTTTCCGGTCGCCGTCACCGTTTCGCTCGACGTATCGTACGTAACGTTGTCGGCAATCATCGTCTGTCCCGTCGCGGTGTCGTCGATGTGCACGTTTCCGGTGAGAACGAGTAAATGCTTGAGTTGATCCAGCTGGCCGCGCTCTGCCGTAACGACCTTCGAGCCTTGCGAGTATTTCACGTTGCCGATCGCCGTGTAATTCTTCGTCGGACCGTCCACGTCGAGCTCGTCGCTCATCAACGTTTGCGGCTCGCTTGATGCGGTCTTCGCCGTAATGCCGACGGTTGAGACCGGCTTCGCGTTGTGCAAGATGACGTGACCCGTGATCTTCACGCTCTTGGTAATCGAATTGCCGGTTGCATGATCGCCGGTGACGTCAGTCCCGGGCTGCGTGAACTTCACGTCGCTTGGAATTGTGAAATCACCGCTACGCTGGTTCCAGGTGAGATTCTGGCCGCTGATCGTGTAAACGCCGGGATCGTTGAGCGTCGCACCGGCCGATGGAGCTGCACTGGCCGGCGGCGCCGGAGTCGGCGCTGCAAACGCGAGCGCACTCGGCGACGCCAAAACGGCCGAGCTCAAGACAACGACGAGTTTGAAATGCTTTCGCGTGATGTTCACTTATGCGGATCGTAGGGACGCGCGATGGTCGTACCCAGCATCTCCTCCAAGACCTCTGCCGGTATCACTCCGTTGCGCACGATCCGTGGCGTCGGACGCGTGATGTCCAAGATCGTCGAACGCGCGCGCTGCGGCGTCGGGCCATCTAGCACGGCAAGATCGCAATCCGGAAGAAGCGAGAGGTCGTCTTCACCCCGATACGGCGGATCATCACCGCGGCTCGCGCTCGTTCCGGCCAGCGGACCGCAGCGGTCGAGGATTGCCGATGCGAGCGGATGATCGGGTACGCGTAATCCAAGACCGTCGTTTCCCCACGTGACGCGCTCCGGAATGAATGCCGGCCGGGGAATCACGAGCGCGATCGGTCCTGGCATCGTGCGTCTCACAGCGACCGCCGCGAATGGATTTGCGCTCGTGTATTCGAGCGCTTCTTGCACGCTGGCAAGATATAGGCTCAGCGGACCTTCGTGCGGACGCGCTTTGCTCGCGTAGATTTTATCGATCGCTTCGCGCTCATATGGATCGCATCCGATCGAATACACGGTATCGGTCGGATAGACGACGATACCGCCGCCGACGACGACGGCGGTCACTGCATCCAAAACCGCTTCGAGCGGCTCCTTACGCGCGTCGATAACGTTCTTAACGGCGCTTCGCATGGAGCTCGCTTACGCGCGAACGCGCTGCCCCGTTCCGATCGCAACGCACGACATCGGATCCTCGGCCACGATCACGGGTATCCCCGTGACCTCGCCCAACAGCGTATCGAGACCGCGTAACAGCGCGCCGCCGCCGGTCAAGATGATGCCGCGATCGATGATGTCAGCTGCGAGTTCGGGCGGAGTCTTTTCCAGCACGGACTTTACCGCTTCGACGATCGCCTGCACGGGCTCCGAAAGCGCTTCGCGCACTTCTTCGCTCGTGATCTTTACCGTCTTGGGAAGACCGTTGATCAAATCGCGTCCGCGAATCTCCATCGCCAATTCCTGCTCGAGGCGATATGCAGAACCAATTTTGATCTTGATTTCTTCGGAAGTACGTTCGCCGATCATCAAATTGTAAACGCGGCGAATGTGCCGGATGATCGCTTCGTCGAGCTTGTTACCGGCAACGCGAATCGATTGCGAGACGACGATACCGCCAAGCGAAATGACTGCGACGTCGGTCGTACCGCCGCCGATATCAACGACCATGTTGCCGGACGGTCCGTCGATCGGAAGTCCCGCACCAATCGCCGCTGCCATCGGTTCTTCGATAATGTCAACGGTGCGCGCACCGGCGAGCTTTGCTGCATCGCGCACCGCGCGTTCTTCGACGCTCGTGATCTCTGCGGGAACGCAAATCGTCACGGCAGGTTTCGGCTTAAACAGCGTTTCGAAAATCGAACGATTCCGCGTGACCTTCTTGATGAAATAATTTAGCATCGCTTCGGTCACTTCGAAGTCGGCGATGACGCCGTCGCGAAGCGGACGGATGGCTTGAATGTTACTCGGCGTCTTGCCCAGCATTAGTCGGGCTTCTTCACCGACCGCCAGCGTACGATTTGTGCGAATGTCTTTTGCTACAACAGACGGCTCGCGAAGAACGATGCCTTTGCCTCTTACATACACCAAGACATTGGCAGTGCCAAGATCGATTCCGATTTCCAGGGTAGAAGCTCCTAAACAGTGGCCTTGAACGGCGAGACTACGCGCTGTTTACATCGCGACCTTGGGATACTCGCTCGTTTCAAAAAGGCCGGCAGGCTCGGAGAGCGGCGTGATGCCGCTGCTCCTCCGTACTTGTGCGCCAAGGGTCGTCAGCATCTCTTCTAAGCGTTCGTGCCCTCGGTCGATGTACTCGAGCCCCATGATCTCCGTCTCGCCCGCTGCTGCCAGTCCGGCGACGACAAGCGCGGCGCCGGCACGAATGTCCGGCGCTTCGACAGGCGCTCCCGTCAAGCGCTCGGTCCCCTTGATCAAGGCGGTGTTGCTTTCCATCGAGACGCGAACGTCCGCGCCCATACGCGCGAGCTCGTTCACGTACGAGAAGCGCGCGTTGAAGATCGTCTCCTCGACAACGCTCGTTCCGGGGCACGTGCACAAGAACGAGAGCATCGGCGGCTGCAGGTCGGTCGCAAAGCCCGGATAGGGCGCGGTGAGAATGTCGGTTCCGCCCTTCACGGCGTCGGCCTCGATCCGGATATAGTCATTACCGGTCTCGACCTTGACGCCGCACTCCGTGAGTTTGCCGAGCAGCGCTTCGAGATGCGAGGGGCGGCAGTCGGTGACGGTCACCTTTCCGCGGGTCGCGGCACCGCAGAGGGCAAGCGTCCCCGCCACGATCCGGTCAGGGATGATCGTGTACTCGACGCCGTGCAGCTCTTTGACACCGGCGATGACGAGCGTCTCCGTCCCAATCCCCTTGATTTTCGCGCCCATCAGCGACAGAAATTGCGCGAGATCGACGACTTCGGGTTCGAGCGCGGCATTTTCAATGATCGTCTCGCCCGAGGCGGTCACCGCGGCCAGCATGGCGTTCTTCGTCGCGCCGATGCTGGGGGTGCGCAGCGAAATCTTGCCACTCTTGAGGCGTTTTCCACCCGCGTCGGCGACCAAATAACCGTGCTCGTTTTTGACGTTGGCGCCCAGCGACCGAAATGCGGACTCGTGCATGTCGGTCGCGCGAGTCCCGAGGATGCAGCCGCCCGGAAGCGGGACTTCGGCCCGGCCGAAACGGCCCAGAAGCGCCCCGGTAACGTCGAATGAAGCCGCCAATTTGCGGACCAGCGTGTACGGCGCCCGGTGCGTGCCGACATTGGTCGAGTCGATCGTGAGCGTGTGACTGTCTTCGAGCTTCAGGCGCGCGCCGAGCGCCTCGAGCAGCGACCACATTACGGAAACGTCAGTGATCCGCGGAATCCGATGGAGCGTTACCGGGCCCTTTGCCAGGAGCGACGCTGCCATGATCGGTAGGGCAGCATTTTTAGCGCCTTGTGTACGGACCTCACCGCTCAGCTGGTACCCGCCGCGAATACGCAGCGTGGTCTCCAGCCTATCTAAGAAATTCACGTTTTTGGTAATTCGCTTTCCCTAAGAGAGTTTCCGCGCAACTGGTAACCTGTTACCCTTTCCAAGGGTGTTTTGCCCGGAGGGAGAGACATGGCGACTGCATCGATAGGCCGGGTTCGGCCGCATACAAATCTCCGCTGGTGGATTGGGCTTCTGCTCGGTTTCGGAATTTTGATCAACTACTTCGACCGGGTGAATCTCTCTGTCGCGCATCCAGCCTTCACACACGATTTCGGACTCACCGACGTCGAGTTCGGGTACCTCTCGAGCGGATTCGCGTGGACGTACGCGATCTTACAAATACCCGTCGGGGTCGTACTCGATCGCTACGGAGTGCTTACAATCGGACGTGTCGGCGCGTTCTTCTGGGGCATCGCGTGTTTCATCACAGCGGCCGCGTCCGGGTTTTGGCACATCTTCATCTCGCGTCTGATTCTCGGCGTCGCGGAAACACCGGCGTTCCCCGTTAGCTCGAAGGCGACAGGCTATTGGTTTCCGCTGAGCGAGCGCGGACTCGCAACGTCGCTCTTTGATGCGGCAGCAAAATTCTCGAACGTGATCGGCGTCCCGATCGTCGCGGCAATCGCATTCTTCTGGGGATGGCGCGCGATGTTCATCGTCACCGGTTTCGCCAGCCTAATTTATTTCGCGCTCTTCTACGTCTACTATCGCAGCCCGAGTCAAGACAAACGCTTAAGCGAAGAAGAACGCCGTTACATTCAAGAAGGCGGCGCGCAAGAAGAAGGCGCATCGTCGGCAGGCGGCGGCGCGACGCTCGGATATCTGCTCACCAAAACTAAGGTGTGGGGACTCACGATTGGCTTTGCGGCGTATGGTTATTCGTTCTATCTGTTCTTGACGTGGCTGCCCACCTATCTCGTGAAAACCCAGCATTGGGATATTCTCAAGTCCGGGTTGTACACCGCGATTCCGTGGGGTGTTGCAACGATCACCGACTTAGTCATCGGTGGCTGGCTCGTCGACTACTTGGTTTCGCGCGGCATGGAATCAACGCGCGTGCGTAAGTTCTTCCTCGTGCTTGGAATGCTGCTTGGTCTTGCGATCGCAGGTGCGACGACGACAAACGATCCGCACATTGCGCTCGTCTGGATTTCGATTGCGCTCGGCGGTCTCGCGTTCTCGGCGCCGATCGGCTGGTCGATCCCCGCACTGATCGCTCCGAAAGGGAGCGTCGGCACCGTTGGTTCGATCATGAACTTTTTCAACAACGTCAGCGGCATCGCCGCACCCATCGTTACGGGCTACATCGTCGGCGGGACACAATCGTTCACGAACGCATTCCTGATCGCGGCGATCGTGCTCGTGATCGGCATTCTCTCGTACGTGTTCTTGCTCGGCAAGATCGAACCGATTCCGGAACCCGTCTAGCGTGCCGGGCGAAGGCGCCCTCATCGGCATCGATCTCGGCACGACCGCAGTCAAAGTGGTCGCAAACGCTGCCTCGGACGGCCACGAGCTGTCCGAGGCAACAAAACGCTACGCGCTCTCGACGCCCGCACCCGGACACGTCGAGCAAGATGCCGACGAGATCTACCGCGCCACGATGGAGTGTCTGCGCAAGGTCATCGACGAGATCAAGCTTCGCGCCGTGCAGCCGCTCGCAATCGGCTTCTCGGCCGCGATGCACGGCGTCCTGGCAGTCGATGAGCGCGGCGAGCCGGTTTCGCCGCTCGTCAATTGGATGGATCGCCGCAGCGCCAAAATCGCGGAAGGCTGGCGCGAAGATGGAACGGCGGCCGATCTTTACGCGCGGACGGGCGCGCCGATGCATCCGATGCTGCCGCTCTGCAAACTCCGCTGGCTCTCAGACGACGATCCGGCGCTCTTCAAGCGCGCGTCGCGCTTCGTTGGGATGAAAGAGCTCTTCATCCACCGCTGGACCGGAGAATGGCTGGTCGATCAAGCCATCGGTACCGCGATGGGGATGCTCGACACACGCACCCGCACCTGGGACCCCAACGCCCTAGCGGCGGCGCGCGTCGAACCCGAGCGGCTCTCGGTGCCGGTCGCATGCTCGACACGGCGGACCATCACACAAAAGCAAGTCGCAAGCACGCTCGGCCTCGATGAGAAAACGGCGGTCGTCCTCGCGTCGAGCGACGGTGCCTGCGCAAATCTCGGCTCGGGCGCGATTGGAACCGATGTCGCCGCGCTGACGCTTGGGACGAGCGGTGCTGTCCGCATCGTGTGCGATGCGCCGGTGCTCGACAAAGACTGCCGCACGTTCTGCTATATCTTCGATGACACGCATTGGCTTGTCGGCGGGCCAACCAGCTCGGCTGGTGCAGTGCTCGAATGGCTCTTCACACTGCTTCTCCACGACGTGCCGCAAGAGCAACGCTTCTTGCGCGCCGTCGATCTTGCAAATCAGTGCAAACCCGGCGCTGAGGGCCTCACGATGCTGCCGTTTCTTTCCGGTGAACGCGCACCGTACTGGCGCGGCGATTTGCGCGGCGCATTCTTGAACCTCGATCTCGCGCATGAGCCCAAGCACATCGTGCGTGCCGCATTCGAGGGCGTCGTGTTCGCGATCTATAGCGTGCAACGCGTGATGAAAGAAATGAAGATCGATCCGCAGGCGCTGTTGCTTTCAGGTGGACTCACGCACGCGGCGTTCGTCCGTCAAATGATCGCTGACGTCTTCGAATGCGAGGCGCGCGTCTCGGATCATGATGAGGCGTCGGCTTTCGGCGCGGCGATGTACGCGGGTCTTGCGATCGGCGCGCTGCACTCGCTCGACGAGGTCAAATCGCAGATCAAGACCTTGAGCACGCACCGCCCCAATCCAGAGCTCTCGGAGGCCTACCGGGAAGCCTTCGCCCGGTTCTCGGACCGGGTCCGGGACGAGCTTGCCAAGCTCGGCGGCTGAGGACTCAAGTCCCTGATTCTAACGGCCGATGAAAGTAGTGCGGCCGGTCGGATATAGGTCCTCCTAATCCTCCTATATTCCGACCCGGTCCGCAAATATTCACCGGAGTACTGGATTGCAAGCACCTGAGGATTTCGACGCCTTCTTGCGAGGGCTCTTAGAGAGTCCGAGCACAACAAGCACCCAACGCCGGTTTTCCGCCGACGATCGTTCGCTCATAGAGCGCATGCTTCGTGCGATGGAAGAGGGTGCACATGGCGTGATCCTAGTTAAGCATCCCGACGAGCGTCTCGAATACTTAATTGCGAACGCAGATCGAATTCAAGCGATAGGACTCATGGCGCAAGCCATCGACCGAAACGCCCAGATTGCCTCCGAGCGCAGGCGCGGCTAACCCGCGTCAGAAAAATGAAAGCCGGCATCGCGCCGGCTTTTTCTTTTTCTAGTGCATCCCCGCGATATGCAGCTTGGCGTTCGCGAGGTCGATGATCGCTTGCTCGCGGCGATAGGCTTCGAGATCGCCACCGGCTGAACGCTGGCGCTCCTGGGCGGCCGAGAGATCGCGCCGCGTCGTATCGATGTTGACCTCGCTGCGCTCGAATGCGGCATCGACGAGCAGCGTAATCCGATCCGGAAGCACCTGGAGAAAACCTTCGCCGGTAGCGAGCTCGAGACGCTTCGTGCTCCCTCCGTCGACGACGTTGGCACGCAGCACGCCGGGGCGCACGGTCGTAAGATACGGCGCGTGACTTGGCAGAATGCCCGTCTCGCCTTCGGTGCCTGTAGCGATCACAAGCTCCGCCTCGCCGTCGAAACGAACGGCAATCGGTGTGATCAGCTTAAACGGTACGCTCGCCAAGATTAGACCTTGACGCCCATCTTTTCGGCGTTCTCTTTCACTTCCGCGATGTCGCCGGCCATGTAGAAGGCCTGCTCCGGAAGATGATCGAGTTTGCCGTCCAGGACTTCCTTGAACGACGCGATCGTATCCGCGATCTTGACGTACTTGCCGGGGCGTCCCGTAAATTGCTCGGCAACGAAGAACGGCTGCGAGAACAGATTCTGCAAGCGGCGCGCACGGCCGACGACCGCGCGGTCATCTTCGGAAAGCTCTTCGATACCGAGAATCGCGATGATGTCTTGCAAGTCGCGATAACGTTGCAGCGTTTCTTGCACGCCGCGAGCGACGCCATAGTGTTCGTCGCCGACGATTGCCGGATCGAGGATACGCGACGACGAGGCAAGCGGATCGACGGCCGGATAAATTCCCAACTCCGAGATCTGCCGTGAGAGTGCGGTCGATGCATCGAGATGGCTGAACGTCGTTGCAACGGCGGGGTCGGTGTAGTCGTCCGCAGGGACGTAGACCGCTTGGACCGCCGTGATCGAACCGTTTTGCGTCGTCGTGATGCGCTCTTCGAGCTGTCCCATCTCGGTTGCGAGACCCGGCTGATAGCCGACGGCTGAGGGCATGCGTCCGAGCAACGCCGAGACTTCTGAGCCGGCCTGCATGAAGCGGAAGATGTTGTCGATGAAGAGCAGGACGTCGGCGCCAAGCTCGTCGCGGAAATATTCCGCCATCGTTACGCCGGTTTGCGCAACGCGGAAACGCACGCCCGGCGGCTCATCCATCTGTCCGAAGACGAGCGCCGTCTGTTTGAGAACGCCCGACTCTTTCATTTCAAGGTAGAGGTCGTTGCCTTCGCGCGTCCGTTCGCCGACGCCGGTAAACACCGAGAAGCCTTTGTGGACCGCTGCGATATTGCGAATGAGCTCTTGAATGAGAACCGTCTTGCCGACGCCGGCACCACCGAACAAACCGACTTTACCGCCGCGCGCGTACGGCGCCATCAGGTCGATAACTTTGATCCCGGTCTCGAACTGACGCGTGGTCGGGTCTTGTTTGACGAACTCGGGCGGCTCGCGATGAATCGGCCAATACGCGGCCGCTTTTACCGGCGTTGAGTCGCCGTCGATCGTCTCGCCGAGGACGTTGAAGATCCGTCCGAGCGTGCCTTCACCGACCGGTACCGTGATCGCCGAACCGGTGTTGACGACCGGCGCGCCGCGTACCATTCCGTCGGTCGAACCCATCGCGAGGCAGCGCACCTGGTTGTTGCCCAGCTCACCTTGCACTTCGAGCACGAGATCACGCGGCTGCATCGCCGTTCCGCCGAGCTCGATGCCGCTCGGGTCGGCTTTGCCGTTCGCTTGCGACTTGTGGTCGCTGTTGACGCTGACTTTGAGTGCGTCGTCGATATTCGGAAGCGTCTCTGCCGTAAATTCGACGTCGACGACGTTCCCGAGGACCTGAACGACTTTTCCGGTGGCTTTTTCAGTGACGGTACTGGACATGGTTGCCTTTTCTTTCAAACGCTACGATGCGAGGGCTTCGGCGCCGCCGACGATCTCCAGGATTTCCTTGGTGATCGCGGCTTGACGCGCTTTATTCATCTCGAGGGTGATCTCGTCGATTATTTTTCCGGCATTGTCGGTCGCGTTGGACATCGCGATCAGCTGCGCGGCAAAAAATGCCGCGTCGGTTTCTAACATCGCCGAGTAAATCGTGAATTCCAGATATTTCGGAAGCAGCTTGGAGAGCACGGCCTCCGGGCTGGGCTCGAACTCGACCGCGCCGCGCGGCCCGCCCTTTTCTTCTTTCTTCTCCCGGGTGATCGGTACGAGCTCACGCTGCTCGGGTCGTTGCACCATCGTCGAGACCAATTTCTGCTTGATCAGAACGATCTTCGAGATCTTGCCCGCGACGAAATCGTCGCCGACTCTTTGTGCGATCTCGCGCGCGACCTCGATCTTCACGCCTGCCGATTGCGGCCAGTACTGCTCGATCTCGTCGTGCCGCCGCACATGGTTGCGGCCTTTGACCCCGACGCTATACCACTTCACGCCGCCTTCGGCTTCGCGACGGTACGCATCCGCCGAGGAGATGACGTTCGAATTGAACGAGCCGGCCAGCCCTTTGTCGGACGTCATCAGGATGACGCCGGCTGGCGCGCCGGCTTTACCCGGCTTCATGAACGGATGGTCGACCATCCCGACCGCGTCGATCAGCTCGCGCAGCATGTCGGACATCGCATCCGCGTACGGACGCGATTGCGATCGCAGCAACTCGGCGCGGCGAATCTTCGCGGCGGCAACTTGCTTCATCGCTTTTGTGATCTGCTGCGTGTTCTTCAGCGACTTGATGCGGTCGCGAAGATCTCGAAGTGACGCCATTAGAAGCTTTTGTTGAACTCCCCGATGGCGGCTTCGAGCTTCTTTTCCGTGTCGTCGTCGAGCGCTTTCTTCTCTTTGATCGAGTCCGTGATGTCTTTGTGCTGCTCGTGCAGGAACGCAACGAAGCGCGCCAGCCAGTCTTGCAGCTTGTTGGTCGGCAAGGCATCGAGATATCCGCGCGTCGCCGCGAAGATGACTGCGACCTGATCCTCGACGGGCTGCGGATGATATTGCCGCTGAACCAAAACCTCGGTGATCTTTTCACCGCGCGTCAACTGCTGCTGCGTCGCTTTGTCCAGATCGGCTGCCAGCTTGGTGAAGGCTGCGAGCGCGCGATATTGCGCGAGATCGAGCTTCAAGCGTCCGGCAACCGAGCGCATCGCTTTGATCTGCGCCGAACCGCCGACGCGTGAAACCGAGATGCCGACATCGATTGCGGGACGGATGCCCTGGAAGAACAGTCCCGATTCGAGATAGATCTGACCGTCGGTGATCGAGATCAGGTTGGTCGGAATGTAGGCCGAGACGTCTCCGGCTTGCGTTTCGATAACCGGCAGCGCCGTCAGCGAACCGCCGCCTTTTTCGTCGGAGAGCTTCGCAGCGCGTTCGAGCAAGCGCGAGTGAAGATAGAAGATGTCGCCCGGATACGCTTCGCGCCCCGGCGGACGGCGCAACAGCAACGAGACTTCGCGATAAGCCTGCGCGTGCTTGGTGAGATCATCGTAGATGATGAGGACGTCTTTGCCCGCATACATCAGCTCTTCGCCCATCGCCGCACCCGCGAACGGTGCAATGTATTTGAGGGCGGCCGGCTCTGACGACGACACGCTGACGATCGTCGTGTACTTCATCGCGCCTTGCTTCTCGAGCGTTTGCGCGAGCGCAGCGACCGTCGAGTTCTTCTGTCCGATCGCGACGTAGATGCAGAAGACGCCCTGATCCTTTTGGTTGATGATGGCGTCGATCGCGATCGCCGTTTTCCCGCTGCCTCGATCGCCGATGATCAACTCGCGCTGTCCGCGTCCGATCGGAACGAGCGCGTCGATTGCGCGCAAACCGGTTTGCAGCGGCTGCTTGACCGGCTGGCGCTCGATCACGGTCGGCGCGGTATTCTCGATCGTGCGATATCTCTTGGTCTCGATCGGACCCTTGCCGTCGATCGGCTGCCCGAGCGGGTTGACGACGCGCCCGAGCAGCGCTTCGCCGACCGGGACCGATGCGATGCGACCGGTGCGCCGCACGCGATCGCCTTCCTTGATATCGTCGTCCGGGCCCATGATGATGACGCCGACGTTGTCCTCTTCGAGGTTCAGCACGATGCCCTCGAGCCCGTTCGGAAACTCGACCAGCTCCGAGTACTGCGCGGCGTCCAAACCATAGACGCGCGCAATCGAATCGCCGACCTCGATGACCGTTCCGACCTGATCTTCTTTGAGATCGGTGTCGAACGAGGCGATTTGCTGTTTGAGAATTCCGGCGATTTCGTCTGCGTTTATCATGGCTTACTTTCTTGGCGTGAGTACAACGTTCGGCTGAGTTCGTTCAATTTGCCGGCGACGGTCCCGTCGATCGCGACATCGCCCATGCGGATGCGCACGCCGCCGAGGAGGCTTGGCTCGACGCGTTCCTCGACGTCGAATTTCTTGCCGTACATCTTCGAAAGCGCGGCCACGAGATCGTCGAGCTCTTTGCGCGGCAGCTTGTGCGCGCTCGCGACAACCAGCGATTCCTCGCCGCGCGATGCGCGCTCGAGAATGGCGTATTGGCCCAGCAACTCCGGTAAAATGCGTTCGCGGTGTTTGCGTACCAGCAGCAGCAGCGTGTGCAGCGCGAGGTCGTCAATTTTGCCCCGGAATGCATCGAGCAGCACTTTTTGCTTTTCGCCGCGACCGATGACCGGCGCGAAGAAAAAGCGTACGACGCCGTCGTCTTCCTGCATCGCACTCCAAACCGTGCGCAGATCGCGCCCGGTCTCGGCGATTTTGCCGCCCTCACTCGCGAGATCGAACACGGCTTGCGCGTAACGGCGCGCAAGAGTCTCATTGGCCACGAGCGGCTCCCTTGCGTTCGAGATCGTCGATGAAGCGTCCGACCAGCGTCGCCTCGGCCTTTTCGTCGATGCGCCCGAGAACGGTCTTGCGGGCAGCGGCCAGCGCTTTGTCGATCATCTCGACGCGCAGCCGGTCACGGGCCGCAACGCGCGAGCGCTCGTAGTCGGCATGTGCATTGCGCACGAGCCGTTGCGCTTCGCTGTGCGCGGTTGCGACGATGATCGCGCCCTCGCGGCGCGCGTCGCGTTCGATGTGTTCCTTGATACGCGCGCTGTCGGTGGTCGCTTCGGCGATCTCTGCGCGCGCCGCAGCCACGCGCTCGACCGCATCGTTACGCCTCTTCTCGTTCTCGCGAATCTCGTCGTTCTTGGCGGCGGTCGTGCGCTCGATGGACGGAGTGAGAAAGCGAATGAAGCCGTAAACGATCAGCGCTGCGAAAGCAACGGCCGCAATGACTTGGCTCCACAGCGCAATTGCATCGTAGTTCATAGGCTCCCCACCGTTCGCGCGACCATATCTTCGGCGAGCTCTTGGACGAGGCGATGCTCTTCCGCGCGCGCCACGCTGAGCTCACGGTGGATCTTCGTCTCGGATTCCTCGACGATCCGCGAGAATTCGGCCTGTGCTTTCGAGACGATCTCTTCGGCTTGCTTCATCGCTTCGTTCCGGATGCTTGCCGCGATATGATCGCCTTCGCGCCGGCCCTCGGCGCGTTTGTCGTCGGATTCGCTCTTCAGCTCTTCGACCTCGCGCAGCGCCGCTTCGTACTCGCTGTGAACCGAGTCGATGTATTCGCGCCGCTTACGCAGCGCGGCGGATGCCGGCTTGATGTAGACCGCGTTCAGGATCGCGTAAAAGATAAAGAAATTTATTATCTGGATCCAAAACGTGCCGTCGAGCTTGAGGAACATTAAGCGCGCTTAGTGTCCTGCGAGCGACTTGAGGACTTGCGGGATGCCTGCCGGCGCGCCGCTCACGACGAAGAACAGATAGAGTCCGAGGCCCAGCGCGATGATCGGAAACGCTTCCAGAACGCCGACGCCAAGGAACATGAAGGTGAAGATGTTCGGGCGGGCTTCGGGTTGACGCGCGATCGCTTCAACGGCCTTCGACGATACGATGCCGTCACCGACCGCCGATCCGAATGCGACGGCCGCGACGATCAGCGAGAAGCCGATCACGACCGACGACAGCAAGATACTCTCGTTCAAGGATAGTGCCTTTCTAGTGTTCCTCGGCCGTTGCCAAGGATAGGTAAACGATCGATAAGAGCGTGAACACGAACGCTTGCAGCGTCCCAACGAAGAAATTGAAGAACTGGATCAGGAACGGCGCAATGGCTGCAGCGAGCGAGAGATCGAACGCGCCGATGTGAATGCCGGACGTGATGATCTGCACGACGACATAGATGAGCAACTCGCCGACGAAGATGTTGAAGAACAAACGCAGCGAGAGCGTAATGGGACGCGCGAGATCCTCGATGATGTTGAGCGGCAACAGCGCCGGGAACGGCTCCGAAAGATGCTTGAACGCGCCGATGCCGCCGCGTGCAATCGCCGTTACCCAAATCCCGACGTACACGATGATCGCATACGCGACCGTCGTGTTCAGGTCGGCCGTCGGCGAGCCGCCGAACGGCAAACCCAGCTCTTTGAACGGAAAGAAACCGATCTGATTCAACATGAAAATGAACATGAAGATCGAGACGAACACCGGTACGAAGCGCTCGCCGCGCCGTCCGATCGTGCCGATCGCCAAATCGCCGAGCCAATTGACCATGCCTTCGAACGTCGCTTGCGTGCGGCCGACGCGCTGCGGTGAACGATACGACGAACCGAGCCACGCGAAAAAAATCAATGACAGCAGCATCACGCCCCAAGTTGTGATGAGCGTGTCTGAGTGCACGGTTCCGACAATGGGCCATACCCACTCGGGATGTTCACCGATTTGCTGGTGCACTAAGGCTGCCTCGATATCTCCCGCTTCACCGCGAGCACATACAGTGCCAGCGGCGTAAAGAACCCGGCGAAGTACAGCCCCATTCCCCAGATAGGGCCTATGACAGCCGTCAACACCGGTAGAGCGCCGAATGCGAAGACACGCAGCACGCTGCTCCGCGCGTGTGCTCCGAGCGAGAACCCTTCCGCGAGCCGTTCGTTCGTACGCATCAGGAGCAGCGCATACGCGATGCCGCCGAAAACGCCGAGGAGCAGATCGAGTCCGAGAACCGGTGCTCGTGTCGACGCCAAAGCGGCGACAGGGACGATGAGGAGCAGCGAGCTGGCGCAAACCGACCGCTTGCGCGCGTTGTACGCACGCATTTCGGAGGCTGCACCGGCGGGAGTCCGGTTAGTCTCAGCTTTGGGTGGTCCCTCCTGGATATTTGTCGAGGTCACGCAGCGTCGCTAAAGACGAAGGGCTTGGGGGCGCTGGCACCCCGCAGACGCGCCAGAAGCCACTGCACGATCCGCTCCGAGGCGTGTCCGTCCCCGTACGGGTTGCTGGCGTGGGCCATGCGCGCGTAGACGTTCTCGTCTTCGAGCAGGCGTCGAGCGCCGGCGACGATCGCCGTCGGCTCGGCGCCGACCAGCTCGAGCGTCCCGGCAAGGAGCCCCTCCGGGCGCTCAGTCTCGTTCCGCATGACGAGGACAGGCTTGCCCAGGATCGGTGCTTCCTCTTGCAGCCCGCCCGAGTCGGTCATGACGAAGCGGCACCGGCGGACGGCCTGGACCAGATCGGGATAGTCGAGCGGGTGCACGAGCCGGACGCCGGGGACATCCCCGAGCCGGGCACGGACGACCGGCTCGACCATGGGCGAGGGGTGGACCGGCCAGAGGACCTGGGGGCGCGAGGGGAGCGTGACGATCTCGGCAACCGCCTCACAGATGCCCGGCATGGCCTCGTGATTCTCGCGCCGGTGGGCGGTCATGAAGATCAGGGGACGGTTGGGGTCGAGCGAGTCCAGCTCGGCGTAGTGCCCCGGCTTGCTGCTCGCAGCCAGAAAGGCGTCAACGACCGTATTTCCCGTGACGATGACGTCCGAATCGGCGACGTTCTCGGCCAGCAGATTCTTGCGGGCTTGTCCGGTTGGGGCAAAGTGGTAGTCGGCGAGCCGCCCGGTCAGCCGGCGGTTCATCTCTTCCGGATAGGGCTCCCAGTGCGTCGATGTGCGTAACCCCGCCTCAACGTGACCCACCGGTATCTTCTTATAGTAGGCGGCTAGCGCGGCTGCTGTGCTGGTCGTCGTATCGCCATGCACGAGCACGACGTCCGGACGCGCCCGTTCGAGCACGCCATCCATGCCTTCGAGCACCCGCGTCGTGATGTCCGTGAGGCTCTGCGTTTCTTGCATGATGTCGAGATCGTAGTCCGGGACGATTTCGAAAAACGTAAGAAGCACATCGAGCATCTGGCGGTGTTGCGCGCTCACGCACACGAGCGGTGCGATCGCCGGACTCGCCGCTCGTAGCGCCGCGACGACGGGTGCCATCTTGATCGTGTCCGGCCGCGTTCCAAACACGGCCATGACGCGCAGCGGCGTCATGGTGCGAGCGACGTAACGCCGAATGGGCCGCCGACAGTGCTCGCAAGCACGAAGGCCGTCGCACCCAAGATCAGGCAGACCGCGTAGATCAACAGTACGGCTTGACGCACGTTGAGCCCGAATTTAAAAACGAGCACGTGATGGAAGTGCTCGCGATCGCCTTCACTTATGCGCCGTCCCGCACGCGTGCGGCGAATGATTGCTGCGAGCGTGTCGACAATTGGAAGCGCGAGCACGAGCGCCGGAACGACCAGACTGATCGTGACCGCGCCTTTTGCGTCGCCGACGATCGAGGCTGCGGCAAAGATAAAACCGATGAACAGCGCGCCCGAATCGCCGAGGATGATCTTGGCCGGATTGAAGTTGTACGGCAAGAAGCCGATGACGGCGCCGACGAGTGCGCTCAAGACGAGCGCGACGACGATATGTCCTTTCGTGATCGCGATCAAGAACAAGAACGTTCCCGAGATCGCGGTCAAACCGGCCAGCAATCCGTCGAGTCCGTCCACGAAATTGATCGCATTCATCATGCCGAGATACCAGAGCAGCGAAAGCCCAACGCCGAGGAACCCGGAGAAATCGATCCAGCGCCCGTGATGAAACGGATTCGTCGTGCCGTGAATGCGAAAATCGGGACCGTACAGCATCAAGAGCAGCGTCACGACGACTTGCGCCAGCAGCTTGTAGCGCGGGCTCAAGCCCATGATGTCGTCCCAAATTCCGACACACACGATCAGCGTACCGCCGAAAAGTAATCCGAGCAGCGCATGGACTTCGGCCGCGCCGAACGTTCCTTTTGTAATCGCGATTCCGGTCGCGACGAAGAGCGCGAGCGCAAAGCCCAAATAGACGGCGATGCCGCCGATGCGCGGCTTGGGAACGTCGTGCATGCGCCGTTCACCCGTCTCGTCGAGCATTCCGACGTGCGATGCCAGCCGCCGTACGAGTGGCGTCACCAGCAGCGCTGCGACGAGCGCGACCGCAAACGCAACGAGCGCCAGGATCTCGACTTGCCTCACAAGTTGACGCCTTCGAGCGTTTTGAACGCGATGATGCCGACGCCGGCTTCTCGCAAGAGATCGCTTGCGATCTGATCGGGATACGGCGCATCGTAAATGATCTTCGTGACACCCGCGCTGATCAAGAGCTTCGTGCAGTTCACGCATGGCTGGTGCGTGGAGTATGCGGTTGCGCCCGCGACGCTCACGCCGTGCAACGCCCCTTGCACGATCGCGTTGGCTTCGGCGTGCGTGGCACGTTGACAGTGTTCGTTCAGGATCAAGCAACCGACGTCGCTGCAGTGCGGGACGCCACTCGGCGCGCCATTATATCCCGTCGTCAGGATGCGACGGTCACGCGTCAGCACGCAACCAACCGCCGCGCGCGGACACGTCGAGCGTGTCGCGACGGTATGCGCGATCTGCATGAAGTACTCGTCCCAGCCGGGTCGCATGTGTTCCTTATTTCACCATAGTCGGAATGGAGCTCGTGCTGCCGAACATCCGGTCTCCCGCATCGCCCAATCCTGGAACGATATAACCGTGATCGTTGAGTCTGCGGTCCAGGGCCGCGGTCACGATTCGGCAGTCCGGCTGCGCGCGCACCAATTCTTCAACACCTTCGGGCGCAGCAATGATGCAGATGAACGTCATCTCGCTGGCACCGCGCGATGCGAGCGTTCGCAGCGCCGCGGAACTGGAGTGACCGGTCGCCAGCATTGGATCGAGCACGAAAACCTCGCGCCCCGCGAGATCATCGGGAAGATTCGCGTAGTACGGGATCGCCGCGAGCGTTTGCGGATCGCGATAGAACCCAAGGTGCGCGACGACGGCGTCGTCGATGACGTCGAGAAAGCCCGGCAAGAGCCCAAGGCCCGCTCGCAAAATCGGAGCCACGACGGGCCGCGCATCGATGCGCGTGACGTCGGTCTCTTCGAGCGGCGTAGCAATGCGTTCGGTGCGAACCCGCAGATTGCGCGTCGCCTCGTACGCGAGATATTCGCCGAGCTCTTCGACCAGCTGCCGGAAAACGAACGTCGGCGTCGTTTTTTCTCTAAGCCGCGCCAAACGGTCGGCGACCGCCGGATGATCGATGACCGTTAGATTTGCGCTCACGGTACGTCGAAGCGGGATGTGAGCTCCAAAGTGCGTGCGCGCAGCGCCGGCTGCTTCGTCTTCGTTTCAATGTCGCCGAGTGCGTCAACGATGATCTTTGCGATCTCGCGGGCTTCGTCTTTGCCCATGCCGCGCGTCGTGATCGCAGCCGAGCCGAGCCGCAATCCGCTGGTGACCGCCGGTTTCTGTGGATCGTACGGAATCGCGTTCTTGTTTGCAGTAATCGCGATGCCGTCGAGATATTCTTCGACCGCTTTGCCTGTGAGATTCTTGGGCGTCAAATCGACGAGCAAGAGATGCGTGTCGGTTCCACCGCCGACGAGCCGCACGCCGCCGCGCAAGAGTTCCTCACCCATGACTTTCGCATTCTCGATGACCTGCTCGCCGTAGCGCTTGAACTCCGGCTGCAAGGCTTCTTGGAACGCGACCGCTTTGGCTGCGATCAAGTGCATGAACGGGCCGCCTTGAATTCCAGGGAAGACGCTCTTGTCGATCTCTTGCGCGCGCTCGGCTTTCGAGAGAATCAAACCGCCGCGCGGACCGCGCAGCGTCTTGTGCGTGGTCGACGTGACGTAATCCGCAAGCGGGACGGGCGAAGGATGTAATCCGGTCGCGACGAGCCCCGCGATATGCGCCATGTCAACCATGAAGGTCGCGCCGACTTCGTTTGCAATCTCGCGAAACGGCGCGTACTCCATCGTGCGCGGATAGGCGCTTGCGCCCGCGATGATGAGCTTGGGCTTGTGCTCGCGCGCAAGCTTGCGAACCTCGTCGAAATCGATCCGCTCGTCGCTCTTGCGAACGCCGTACGCAACTGCGTTGTACAACTTGCCTGAAAAACTAACGCGCGTGCCGTGCGTGAGATGACCGCCCATCGCCAGCGACATGCCGAGCACCGTATCGCCGGGCTGCAGCACGGCCATGAAGACCGCCATATTCGCCGGCGCACCGGCGTGCGGCTGAACGTTTGCATGCTCGGCCGAGAAGAGTTTTTTGGCGCGCTCGATCGCGAGCGACTCCGCCACGTCGACGAATTCGCAACCGCCATAGTAGCGCCGGCCCGGATAACCTTCGGCGTATTTGTTGGTCATCACCGAAGCCGTGGCTTCGCGCACCGCGCGGCTGGCATAGTTCTCGGAGGCTATGAGCTCGAGATTCGTGCGTTGACGATTCTCTTCGTTTGCGATCGCTTCGGCGATCTTCGGATCGGTCGCGGACAGCGCCGAATGCTCCAACATTTTCACGATTTTTCTTTCGCCGCAGCGTTGTCAAGGTCCGCCACTCGGCGGCGCGCGATGCTTCCGGCGATTATCCACAACGCAAACGCGATTCCGATCGATTCGAGCGGATTGATGCGCGACGCAAGGCGCCACGATCCCACGAACCCGCCGCCGAGGAAGAACGCATCGTACGCCACCATCGGTAGCCGCTGCACGTCCTGCTGCTTGACGGACGCACGCCGCTCGAACCATCGCTCGAAATCGATCAACCCCGGATATGCAAGGGTACACACGAGACCGATTCCGATGAAGACGAGCGCCTCGCCCGCCTCGCTTCCGAAGGTCGCTATCGCGCCGCAAACGCTGAAGACGCCGAGTTGCGCAAAGAACGCAAGCGGAAACAATGCGACGATGTGCATGATGCGCAGATACGTCTTCACGAGCGACCCATTCGCCGGGGACGTCCGCGTCCCGCCGCGAACACCGGCGCAATGCGGCTTGCTCTTTCCACGACCGCGTTTGCGCGTGCACTCGCGGGCAACGACCTGACGCAGCTCGAGCTGCTCGACGCCTGCGCCGGCGAGCTGAACGCGGATGGCGTCGTGCTCGACGCGACGCAATTCCCGCGTCGCGACAGCGACTATCTCGCGCAAGTCAAGAAGTTTTGCGCGGACCTCGCGCTTACGATCGTCGCGGTTCGCGACGACGACTTGACTGCGGGCGAGAGCAGCGCACTCGTGCTGGCATCGCACCTCGGCGCGCCGTACGTTCTGACGCGCATGCCCGAGAAGGGCAACGATCCGGTGATGCGCTGGAATGAAGCTCTCGGCATCATCGCACGCGCGGCCTCGGAAGCGAAGAAGCTGAATGTTACGCTCGCCGTGCGCAATGTGCCGGGATCGCTCGCCGCCGACAACTTCGAAATGGGACGCGTGCGCAAAGAGAGCGACACCGCATGGCTGTGCTTTGCACTCGATCCGCTTGCGCTCGGGACAGCCCCAGATGCAAAAGTGCGCAAGCACGTCGTGCTGGCTTACGCGGATTCGGATGCTGATCCGGCAGCGCTCGAGCGCCTCGGATCGTTCGGCGGATTCTTGTGCGTCGACGTCAGCGACGGATCCGGTGAGCTATCTGCCGTTAAGCGGCGGCTGCACAGCTGGCGCAGCTTGCTTGCCCAAACAGAATTGCAAGCACGATAAATAAGGTGTCGCCGAACCGCACGTGCCGTCTGATGCCTGATTAGCGGACCTGCTCTCGCAGGTGGGTGCGGCCCGGGCGCTAGGGGACATCAGTGTGACGTCCCACCTATCGTATCCGGAGCTTGTGCTCCCGGTGGTTTTAACGTTGGCCCTGCATCTGACACCTGCGCGAGCACGCGCAGAACAGCGACCCTCATTATCCCATTTCACGTCAAGTGGTCAAGGGCTTGACAAACGGATCGGAAGAAGCCCGCTTGATGCCGCTTGATCTGCGCCTAGAGCCGCTCGAGCTTCCTCTTAAGCATCCCTTTACGATTGCGCGCAGCAGCGAGGACGTCGCGCACACGATCGTCTTTCGCTTGCGCTGGAATGACGTCGATGCGGTCGGTGAATCCGCACCGACGCCGCGCTATCATGAAAGCGAAGCGACAATTCGCGAGCACTTCGCGCAGCGACCGCTTGCCGGCGACTCGCCGTATCTTCTCGAGTCGATTCTCGATGGACGTCCGCCGGCGGCGCGTTGCGGTCTCGATCTCGCGTTGCACGACGCGATCGGAAAAGATGTAGGCCGCCCACTCTGGCAGCTGCTCGGTCTGGATCCATCACGCACGCCGGTTACGTCCTTCACGATCGGAATCGCACCCATCGACGAAATGCTTTCGAAAGTGCGCGAGACCGGGACGCATCCGATTCTTAAGATCAAACTCGGGCTTGGTTCCGAAGTCGAAACGATCGAAGCGATCCGCGGCATTTACAAAGGCACGATCCGGATCGACGCCAACGAAGGCTGGACTCCGGATCAAGCCGTTGCGATCTTGCACGAACTGGAACGCTTCGAAATCGAGTTCTGCGAGCAGCCTATTCCGGCCGGATCACCCGCGAAGCTGCGCTATATTCGCGAGCGGACGCGCATTCCGATCGTCACCGACGAAGACAGCAAGGACGCAAACGACCTTGCCGCACTCATCGGATGCGTCGACGGCGTCAATATCAAGCTGGTGAAATGCGGCGGCATTCGAGCCGCGCTCGCGATGATTCACACGGCGCGGGCGCTCGGATTTCGCATCATGCTCGGCTGCATGGTTGAAAGCGCGATCTGCTCGACCGCAGCCGCGCATCTCTCGCCGCTCGTTGATTGGGCCGACCTGGACGGACCGTTCCTCGTTGCGTCGGATCCGTTTGCCGGCATCGTCTACGATCGTGGCAAGATCGTGCTTCCGACGGCGCCCGGGCTCGGGGTCGTCGAACGCAAACCGGAGGTTGCCGCGCGCTGAGGCTTTTTTTTCTTCTCGCTCTGACCCTCGCGCTGCTGGCCGGCTGCGTCGCACCTTCGAACGGAAGCGGCGCGGGCGGTCGTCACCCGTGGACGCTGCCCGGTCACGTGCGCTACGGCTCACCTGACGAGCCGGATTCGCTGCTCGAGTTCTACGCGCACACGGCCGCCGCCGACGAAGTCAGCAACCTCATCTTCGCGCCGCTCTTTCGCTACGATGCGCGCGGCGATTTTCTGCCGGAGCTTGCGACTGAAGTTCCGACCTATGCAAATGGCGGCGTCTCGAGAGACGGCAAGACGCTCGTCCTGCATTTTCGCAAAGGCGTGCAGTGGGCCGACGGGGCGCCGCTGACCGCGCACGATCTCGCGTTCACCTACTCGCTGGTCATGAACGATCGCACCAACGTCAAGCTCCGCGAGGGCTGGGACGATATCGCCAAGCTCAGCGTTCCGGACGATTACACCGCAGTCGTGCACTTGCGTCAGCCGAACGCCGACATCATTGGACTTTGCTTCAGCGGGACAGCGTATCCGCCGCTGCCGCAACATCTCCTCGCGAAGGTTGCACCGGCCGACTTGCAGCGTAGTACCTACGCAAACGATCCGGTTGGAAGCGGACCTTTTGTGCTCGAAAAGTGGAACCATGGCGCATCGCTCGAGTTCGTGCCGAACGCACGCTATTGGCGCGGACGGCCGAAACTCGACCACTTCACGTGGAAAGTTATTCCGAACACCGAGACGCTGTTCGCGCAATTGCAAAGTCACGAGATCGACGTTTACGACGGCATTGCACCAACGCAAATCGGGCGGCTCGGTGGGATCGAAGGTATCCACGTCGTTCACCGGCTGATCGCGAACTTGAAGCACATGACGCTCAACGTGGCACGGCCGAATCTGCGCGACGTGCGCGTGCGCCGCGCCATCGCCGAGGCGGTCGATTGGGATCGGATCAACACCGACATCTATCACGGCTACAACGAACGCGCGCGCAGCGACATCGCCCCCAACTCGTGGGCCGCGCCGAACGTGCCGTTCTATCCGCACGATCCGGCCGATGCGCGGCGATTACTCGAGGCTGCGGGCTGGCATCTCGCATCCGACGGATTCCGCCACAGAGACGGGCGGCGGCTCCTGATCGAAATCGCGAGCGCGACCGGGAATCAACCCAACGAGCAAGCCGAAGTCCAGATTCAAAGCCAGCTGCGCGCCGTCGGAATCGACATGCGGATTCGCAATTATCCGGTTAGCCTGCTTTTTGCGCGTAATGGTCCGCTCTACAGCGGTAACTACGACACCTCATGGTCGACCGATACCCTAGGGCCCGACCCCGACAATGAAGGCGACTGGAACGCGAAATTCATCCCGCCGCACGGCGCCGACACCTCGTGGCTCGACGATCCCGTCGTGAACCGGACGTCGGAGGAGCAGCTCCTCACCTACGATCGCGGCACGCGTAAAGCAATCGTCCAAAAGGAAGAGGCGCGCATTCACGAACTCATTCCGGCAATCTTCCTCTATTGGGAGAACGGTTACGCCGCGTACAACGACGACTTGAAGCACTACGAGCCTGCGGAGTATTTCGTAAACCTATGGAATTCGTGGGAATGGGAGATCTGAGGCCGGGATGCCGCTGATCTATGATACGAAGCCGCGCTCGCGCGTCGTGCTCCGCTGTCCGCCGACGCGTCGCGGCATCATCTCGTGGAACGGTGCCGAGCCCGCAGGCGGCCTTTCGATTCGCGTACGGTTTGCCGACGAGAGCTGGAGCGCGGAACTGCCCTACGCCAGCTGGGGCCACGACGAGCGCGTGTCCCTCGGGGGGCGCGAGCCGCGCGCACACTTCGAGATCGACATGCTGCTCTCGAAAGAGCCATTTACGGCGATCGAAGCACACTCGATGACGAAGCTCGAGGCCGTGGTGCTCGCGACACCGCCCGAAGGCGCACCTCGCAATGAGCCGCTCAAGCCGATCGAGGTGGACGTTCCGCGATTTTCGCAGTATGTCGGCGATCCAGGCCATACGTGGTGCAGTCCAGCCTCGCTCGCGATGCTGCTCGGTGCAAACGAAATCGAGATGGACGTCCCTCAGGCGGCTGCTGCGACGTACGATCGGGCCTATCGCGGCACCGGCAACTGGGCGTTCAACGTCGCCTACGCGAGCCGATTTGGTCTGCGGGCATTCGTCGCATTTCTGCGCGATCTCGCACATGCGCGAGAGTTTCTCGAAGAAGGCATCCCGCTCGCCGTCTCGCTGGCGTGGAAAGAAGGCGAGCTCGATGGTGCGCCGCTCGCAGAATCCGGCGGTCATTTCGTCGTCCTGTGCGGCTTCGATGCGAAGGGCGACCCGATCGTCAACGATCCGGCCCAACCCAACGTTCGCGTGACCTATCGACGCGCGCAGTTCCAACGCCAATGGATCGACCACGGCGGAATTGCCTACGTAATCGCACCACCTGACAAACCAACGGTCGAGATCGCCAACGCGTGACGGCGCAGCCGCAGGGACGCGTCGTCTCAAACGGCGACGTCGCTGCTGCGCCGTTGCACATCGTGCTCGTCGAGCCGCTGATTCCACCCAATACGGGAAATGTCGCGCGACTGTGCGCGGCGACCGGCTGCGCGCTGCACTTGGTCGAGCCGCTCGGTTTCTCGATCGACGACCGCGAGCTCAAGCGTGCCGGGCTCGATTATTGGGAACACGTCCGTGTCGTGGTTCACGATTCGCTCGACGCCTATCTCGCAAGCACAACGCCGCCGCGCTGGTTCGTTGAAACACGCGCGCCGCAGCGCTACGATCAGGCCCCCTATAACCTCGGCGACGCGCTGATCTTCGGAACCGAGACCAAAGGTTTACCGCGCGACCTTTTGGAGCGTGAACGCGAGCGCGTCATCGGCGTACCGATGCGCACCGGGACCGTGCGCAGCTTGAATCTCTCGACGACGGTCGGCATCGTAACCTACGCCGCACTCGCGCGTCTCGGATTCCCATCGCTGGAGTAGTTCTCGCAATCGCGCTCGGCGCGATGCTGCTCGTTGCACTGGGACCGCGCCGGATTCCAGCCTGGATTTGGCCGGTGGGTGGCGCACTCGTGCTCGTTGCACTGAAGACCGAATCGTTACCGGCCGCTGTCCTGTCGATTACGTCGAACTGGAACGTCCTTCTATTCATCGCAGCGCTGATGGCGATCTCGGCGGCAGCAGACGAAAGCGGCCTCTTCGGTTGGATCGCCGGGATAATCGTCGCGCACGCGAAGGGCTCGCGAGCCAAGCTCTTCTCGTATCTCTTTCTCGGCGGCGCGCTGCTGACAATCGTGATGTCGAACGACACGACCGCGGTCGTCTTCACGCCGATCGTCTACCGCGCCGTCTCCGGATGCGGGCTGAGTGTGCTTCCGTTTCTGTATGCGTGCACGTTCGTTGCCGACACGGCCTCGTTCGGATTTCCGTTTTCGAATCCGGCCAATATCCTGGTGCTGCCTCGTCCCGAGCTCATTTCGTTCATGCTACATCTCACGATCCCGATGCTCGTCGCAGTCGCGCTAAATCTCGCCATCTTTCGTTTCATCTTCCGCCGAGCGCTCGAGGGAGATTACGAACTCCCGCTTCCGCCGCCGCTGGATCCGCGAACGCGCAACGTTCTTATCGCGATGGCGATCGTCGCGCTGTTGTATTTCCTCGCCGTCGGCTTCGACATCAGCTTGGGTCCCACGGCCGCGCTCGGCGCAGTTATCGTTCTCGCCTCTGCACGTGCAAATCCGCGCATCGTCATCGCCCGCGTCAGTTGGACGACTCTCGTTCTCTTGTGCGGTCTCTTCGTATTGCTCGATGCCGTCGAGCATCAGGGCGCGATCGTTTGGGTCCTGCGCGGGCTCCACGATGCCGCACACTCTGGTGCATTCGGCGAGATTCTCAGTGCCGCGTTCGGTGCAGCACTCGCATCGAATCTGATCAACAATCTTCCCGTTGCAGCATTGTCGGGGACGATCGTCGCCCAAGCAGGACACTCTCTCGCATATCCGCTGATTGCCGGCGCAGATGTAGGTCCCAACCTGTCGACGACCGGTTCGCTCGCGACGATTTTGTGGCTCTCGATCGTGCGTGAGCGCGGGCTTCACGTAAGCAGGCGTGAATACGCGCGGCTCGGGCTCTGCGTCGTCCCGCCGACGCTCCTGTTTACGTGCTTGTGGCTGTGGCTTGTGCGGTGAGCGTCGCGACTTCGCTCTTCGCCTTGGAGATCGGCGGAAGAAATGCCGCCGCGATCAATGCCGCGAGTGCGAAGCCGCCGATCGCGAAGAGAACCGGCGTCAACCCGTGTGTATCACCGAGCCGTCCAAGGAACGGCATCGCAAATCCACCCATCGAAATCGCCAGTCCAAGCGTCACGCCGGATGCGGTGCCGATGCGCGTCGGCAGGTAGTCCTGGCCGAGCACGATCGTCACGCTCTGACTGAGCTGCATCAAAAAGCCGAGGACGATGAACAAGAGCGCGACCTCGACGAGCGATGCGCCGGCGCCGGCCACGAGCCCAATGATCGCCACGAGCGTCGCAGCTGCAGCCATTGAGATCATGATGAGCCTGCGACGATCGACGCGATCGCCGAGGCGTCCGCCGGTGATCACACCGGTCGCGGCTGCAATCAGCGTCATTGCAAGCACGGCATTCGCTTGCGCTTTCGTTGCACCCAGAACCGCGATGCAAAACAGCGGCGTAAATGTCAGTATGCCGAAAAAGACGACTGAACGCATCACGATCGTCGTAGTTAGCAGTGCGAATGCGCCCCAACGGTCACCCCGCTCGCTCGATGATGCGAATTTCTTCGGCGCCTCGCGCAGCGACGCGAAGCGGCGCATCTCGACGAATGCAAAGAACAGCGCGTAGAGCACGCCTGGGATCATGATCAATCCCGTTCCGTGCAAACCCATCACGAGAATTGCCGGCGTGACGAGAATCGGCCCCGCAGCAAAACCAATGTTGCCACCCAGACCAAAGAATCCCATACCGGTAGACCGCTTCGAGCCGGACAGCATATTCGCCGCGCGTGCCGCTTCGGGATGAAATGCCGCGCTGCCGATACCCGCAACGAGCGTCGCGACGAGCAGCAACATGTAGGTCGGGGCGAAACCGAGCAGCACTGTCCCCGACATCCCGCACAAGAGCGCTGCCGGAATCAGCCATGGGATCGAGCGCTTATCCGTGATGAAGCCGAACAACGGTTGGATGACGGACGAAGCAATCGTCAATGAAAGGACGAGACTCGCCGCGGCCGCGTACGAGAGATGCCGCTGCGCGATCAAGAACGGCAGGATCGCCGGAACGATCGACTGGTTCATGTCATTGAAAGCGTGCGCCGCGACGAGGAAGCCTATCCCACGGCGATCAAGGGGACGCGACTGTGAGGACGGCGCTAAGAGCGTCGCTGCAGCGGCCATGGAGGGAATGTTCCCACGCGCTCGCCGATCCGTCAAATACTTTCCACGACCCTCAGCGCGCTCGAGCGCAGCGTCGTCGAGTGCCGCCGGTGTCCCGAGCTGCGGCGCTACTGCGCGAACGTCGCGCGCGAGAAGAAACGTGCGCACCGCGACTTCGAGTACTGGGGGCGCCCTGTTCCGGGCTGGGGTGACCGTAAGGCGCGCGTTCTGATCGTCGGATTGGCGCCGGGAGCACATGGCTCGAACCGGACAGGACGGCCGTTCACCGGCGATGCGTCCGGCGAATGGCTCTACCGCGCGATGTTCCGCGCCGGTTTTGCGAATCAGCCGCAGTCGCTCGATCGCGACGACGGTTTGCGCTTGACCGATGCGTACATTACGGCCGCAATCCGTTGTGCGCCGCCGCAGAACAAACCGACACCCGAGCAGCGCCGCCGCTGCTTCGACTACTTACGCGGCGAGTACGAGGTGCTGCGTCCGCGTGTCGTCATCACGCTCGGCAAAATCGCGGACGATTCGGTGCACGCGCTGCTGCGCGAAGAACACACCTACGTAACGCCGCGCGCCCCGTTCAAACACGGTGCCGAAACGCGCATGCAAACTCCGAAAGGACGCGAAGTCTTGGTTTTAGCGTCGTATCATCCCAGCCGGCAAAACACCAACACCCGAAAACTCACCGAACCGATGCTCGACCGGATTTTCGTACGCGCACGGGAGCTCGTATGCGCAAGCTGATTGTAACCTTATTACTGATTGCGTTTTCGTTCACCACAGCGCCGGCGCTCGCCGACAGCGAAACCGATATCGGTGCGCTCGCCGCGGTCGCGTACGGACAGCATGTCGGTGCCGGCAATCCGACACCGGTCAACGGCGTTGCCCCGGCGGCGTTGATCGAAGCCACGCAGTACATCAACAACATCGAGCTGCACGTCGAAGGCGTTCCCTCGATCACGGCAACCGGCGTAGGGGCTAGTGGCCCGTTCGGGCGCTCATCGGCGACGATCAGCTTGCTCGACGCGCTGCTCATGGTGAACGTCGATCCAAGCCGCCGTTTCCGCCTCGGCGTCGGCTCGCAGTGGATCAATCTGCGCAACTTCAACGGTAACGACGGCAGCACGAACAACGCGCATCTCACGAACATCATCTATGCGGCGGGCTCAACGCTGCCGCTCCCGAGTCATCATTTCATCGAGTTGACGACCTACGTGCTTCCAAACGTGCGGACGAATCTCTCCGTCTTCGATGCCGCCGGCGTCGCGCAGCCGACGGAACCGGAGCAGGGTGCGGAGATCTACTACACCGCGTCGTACGGCTGGACTCACGCACGCACGACGATGCTGCTCGGCGTCGCCGGACTCAATTATCACACGCGCAACACGAACAACGGTTCGCTCGTCGACCGCAACGTCGGCGGAGCCGTCACATTCGAATACCGCTACCGACTTGGAGGCGTTCCCTAATGAAGCGGCTTGTTTTTGCAATCCTCACGCTCGCGCTCGCGGGTTGTGGCGGAGGCGGAAACAGCAATCCATTGCACTCCTCGAGCACGTCGGGTACGACGACAAACGCTCAAGGTGTGCAAAGCGTAACGATCACGATCGGCGGCGCGCGTCCGGCGACCGCGAGCGGAAAACGGCATCCCGCATATATTAGCGCTTCGATGCAGTCGGTCTCGGTCGCGGCGAACGGAGGTACTCCCGTCGTCCAAGCCTGCACGGCCGGAGCGACATGTTCCGTCACGCTCGGCGTGCCGTACGGTTCAAATACGTTCGCCGTCAACACCTACGATCAAGCGCCGGTGAGCGGCGCGATTCCACAAAACGCGAATCTGCTTTCGACCGGCTCGACGACCGCTACGATTACGCCGACGAACACAAGCGTCACGGTGGTTACCGGCGCTGTCATCGCGCCGTCGCATAGCTCGGTCTCGATTGTGGCAACCGACGAAGACGTTCTTAACGGGACGACGGCGACCGGAACTGCCTATCTTTCCGGCAGCTTTGCGGACGCCGACGGAAACACGATTCCCGCCGGCGACGCTTTCGCACCAATCGCGATCGACAATGCCGGCAATTCGACGACAACCGTGCCTGCGACGGCGGGCGCCGCAACGACGGTGCAATCGACGACCGATCAGGTTTCGTACAAGTTCGCCGCCGGGACGTGCACGGTCGCGACCTGCTCGCCGCCGAGCACGTGTCCCAACGCAACGTGCGGTGAGCTGCGCGCAACCGTCGTCGCAACGAACAGCGTACTGACGACGCTGACCCTGATGCCGGCGCCGTATTTCGTCTTTCTCGGCAGCGCGCAAAACGGAACCCTGAGCATCTTCAGCCCAACCCGTCAGAACTTCCTGATCTCATCATTGAATCCGCCGGGCGGCGTTTCTGATATCGCGGTCAATGCAACCGCTACGACGGTATATGTTGCAGACCCGGCGACCGCAACGGTCTCCGTCGTCGACGTGACGCACAAAGATGCACCCGTCGTCACGTCGACGATCACGGGATTTCCGAGCATCTCGACAACCGAGATGGGTGTCGGTCTCGACGCTGCCAATAGCACGCTCTACGTCGGCGAATTCAATCCAACCAATCCGACGAATGTACCGGAGCCAGGTAGCGGCGCAACGATGGGTTCGGGCCTTTACTTGGTTCCCGCCGGCGGCGGCTCGTTCTCGACGCTCATTAACAACGTCGGTTATTACGGTCCGGAACCGGTGGTCGATCCGGCGGGAGCGTGCATTTATGGTCCCGTCTACGGCCAGAACCTCATAGGCTACGGTGACAACACCGGCTTCGATGTCTACAAGATCGGAACGTCGACGGATCTTGGGTTCACATCGGCGACGTTTACTGCAAAGCTCCTCGTAACTCCGGACAGCGCGCATATTATCACGCTCGAGGTTCCAGGTTCAGCGGTGCAGCTCTTCAACGTCGCAGCCGGATGCGTCGTCACCGCGAACGGGTCGGTTCCGCAATCGACCGGCGGAGCAAACCCGAAGGGCATCGCGATGAATCGCACCGGCACTCGCTTATATGTCGGAGCGGCAACCGGTGGAAATCCAAATCTTGCGGTCTTTGCACTCTCCGGCGGCTCGCCGAGCGCCGAACAAGATTACGGGCTCAGCAACAGCAACGATTCAGTGAGCACGTTCGGCATGTTCGGTATGGCGGTCGCAGCCGACGGCATTCTCTACGTACTCGACGGATCTAACGGTATGCTGCACGTCGTTGATCCAACCGGTTATCCAGGAACGATCGTCGAGGAACCGTGGTCCCCAATCTCGGGACCGACCAGCACCATCATCAAGATCGCGCCGTAGTAGCGTCCTTCACGGTAATTCCAAGCTCGCGAAGTGATTTTTCGGGGACGCCGGCCGGCGCTTCCATCATCAAGTCCCTAGCGCCCTGATTCTTCGGGAACGCGATCACGTCGCGAATGCTCGTCTCACCGCAGGCAAGCATCGCGATGCGGTCGATCCCGAGCGCCATACCGCCGTGCGGCGGTGCACCGAAGTCGAGTGCGCGGATGAAAAATCCGAAGCGCTCGTTGATCTCTTCTTCTCCCATGCCGAGCATCTTGAAAATCTTGCGCTGCACGTTCGGATCGTGGTTGCGAATCGAGCCGCTGCCAAGTTCATAACCGTTGAGCACCATGTCGTAATGCTGCGCGCGCATGCCCAAGGGATCGGTGTCGATCAACTGTTCTTGTCCGGGCGCCGGCGCCGTAAACGGATGGTGCGATGGTGCAATCTCGCCTGTTTCGGGATCCTTCTCTGCCCACGGGAATCCAAGGACCCAGCAGAACGCAAACTTCGCGGGATCGCGCGCGCCGATGCGCTCGCCAATCTCGTTGCGCAGCCGTCCCGCGACGACCAGTGCTTCGTCCGTCGCATCGCCGACGAGCAGAATCGCGTCTCCCTGCTCGGCGCCGGTATGCTTGCGCAGATCTGCGGAGAGCGTGTCGGTCATGAATCGTTGTATCGACGAACGCGTCTCACCGGCGCCGAGGGCGATCCACACGAGCCCCTTTGCACCCAGCGTTTTCGCGGTCTCGACAAGAGCATCAAAATCACGTCGCGAGAGCGAGCCGCCGCCCGGATAACGCAAGGCGATGACGCTGCCCTTGCGAGCTTGTCCGTTCTGTTCCGCGAGCGTCCGGAACAAGCTAAATTCGGAGCTTGCGAAGGCGTCGGTTACGTCGGCGAGCTCCAGATCGAAGCGCAAGTCGGGCTTATCGCTGCCGAAGCGTCGCATGGCTTCTGCGTGCGTGAGCCGCGGGAATCGTTCGCCGAGCTCGATGCCGAGCGCGTGCTTCCACGTGTACTTCATCGCCGATTCCATCGTCTCGAGAACGTCTTCTTCGGTGACGAAGGACATCTCGACATCGAGCTGCGTGAACTCCGGTTGCCGGTCGGCGCGCTGATCTTCATCGCGCATGCAACGGGCGATCTGCATATACCGGCCGACGCCACCGATCATCAAAATCTGCTTGAGCATCTGCGGCGATTGCGGCAGCGCATAGAACTGTCCGTGATAGAGCCGGCTCGGAACGAGATAATCGCGCGCGCCTTCCGGTGTCGCTTTGATCAGCATCGGGGTCTCGATCTCGAGAAAGTCGCGCGAGTCGTAGAAATCGCGAATCGCTTTGACGATCTTGTGGCGCACCGTAAGGTTGTGCTGCATCCGCGGACGGCGCAGATCGAGATAGCGATACTTGAGCGTCAGGCTTTCATCGACGCGTTCATCCGACGTGATCTGGAAGGGCGGCGTCTCGGAACGCGACCACACGTGAATCTCGGCGACCGGTAGTTCGATTTCACCCGTCGGTAATTTCTTGTTCTCGGTCCCGGCTGGACGCGCGCGTACGGCGCCGCGCACCCGCACCACGTCTTCGCTCCGCAATGACTCCGCTAAACTAAACGTCGTTGGATCGGCCGGATCGAAGACCGTTTGCGTGATTCCGTCGCGATCGCGCAGATCGATAAAGATCAATCCACCATGATCGCGGCGGCGATGAACCCAACCGTTGAGCTCGACGGGCTTTTCGATGTCGGCGGCGCGCAGCGCGCCACAGGTGCGTTTGACGAATTTACTCACTGAGTGCGGCTTTTATCCCTGAGACGTAGTGGTATTGGTAGGCAATCGTTCGAGCCAAGGGCCAGGTTGCGGAGCGCCGGTCCAGCCAATCCCGAATTGCGGGGGTGCGCTCGAGCAGACTGTGTACGCCGAGCGAGAGCGGGGTCATCCCCAATCGTAGCTTGACGACAAATGCCGGGTGCTTGCGGTAGAAGCGCACCGTCGAACGGCCGGCTAGCTCCATTTTCGACTTCTGATCCTCAAAGCCGACGTCTTGCAGATGATAGCTGATGGCCTTCGGCTCGTAGACGATCCGTACGCCGCTCGTTTCCAGGCGGTAACCAAGCTCGAGATCCTCGTGCCCGTAGCCCGTGAAGCTCTCATCGAATCCTCCGACCGCGTCGAGATCGCGTTTGGGAACCGACGCGTTGCCGGTAAGAAAATAGAGCCAAGAAAGGCGCTTACGATTGGGCGGATGCAGCGAGTCGCGCGCGGGCGGTGCTGCGCTCTTCGCGAGAAATTCGTCGTACGAGCGCACTTGGACTTCGAGTCCGACGACTGCGGATCGTTCGCGTTCGTGACGCGCCAGATGCCGTTCAAGCAAATCGCGTGACGCGATGATATCGCTATCGTTGAAAAGGATGATCCGTCCGGTAGCTGCGGCGATCCCCGCATTGCGTGCACCGGCGCGACCCGTGTACGCGCCCGGTAGATGACGGACGCGCGGCTCGCGTTCCAAATACTCGGCCGTTCCATCCGTCGAATTCGAATCGGCAACGATCACTTCGTAACGCTCCGGCGCAATGCTCTGCGACATCAGCGACGGGATAACGTGCTGGAGTGTTTCAAGACGGTTGTAAGTCGGAACGACGACGGAAATCAGGGCTTGTGGCATTTACTTTATAAGCCGGCGCACCGCATCGACGATTTCGCTGCGCAGGGCTGCGAGCGCCGCCATATCTTCGGTTGCGGGCTTGCGCACCAACGCGTACGGGACGCCCCATGGCGCCCACTCTTGCGAGTTGAGCCGGAAGTAGCGGTGTTCGAACAACACGACGGTTGGCCTGCGCACGGCGCTTGCGACATGCGTCGCGCCGGTATCGACGGTCACGACGCATGCACTTCGTTCGAACGCCGCCGCCCACGCATTGAATGACAAACCGCCGGCGAGTCGATCGGCTCCCGAGGTGGCGAGCAGCGGCGCGTACTCGTTCATCTCGTCACCGTACGTAATGACGATCGGCCGGCCGAGGGCGCGCAGCTCTGCGATCAGCGCGATCAAATTCTCGCACGTGCTTCCCTCGCGCAGCCAGCGTTGCGCAAAGTGCACGGTAATTGCGTGTTCCGGCAAATCCGCGACGGCAGCCCGATCGTCGTCCGAAATCGGCAGTTTCAAGTCATAGACGAAACGCGTCGCTCCGGCGCGTTCCGCCAGCGCAAGCACCTGCAGCACTTCGTGCCGCACCGGATACGGATCGTAGCGCTCGGCAAGACGTGGATCGGCTTCCGAGATCAATACGTCGGTGAGATCGCGGCGTGCCGCAATGCGCGCGAAAACACGCGATACATACGTGTAGCCGATGCGCTTGTGCGCGCGCGTCGCACCGACGAGACGAATGTCGGCAGTGCGCGGTGCAAGCGCGATCGCTACATCAAATTGCCCGCGAAACGTCCGGCCGAAGGCACGCGGCTCGACGCCGTTCGGAACGGTTTCCAGATAATTGATGTCGTGATTGTTTTGGACGACGACACGATTGTAATCTGAGCACACCAGGGTAATGCGCGCTTCCGGGAATGAGCTGCGCAGCGTTGCGATCGCCGGCGTGGATAGGATCAAGTCGCCAACGCGATCGGTGCGCGAGAGCAGGATGCGCATTAACTTCCGTGTTCGAGCTCGTCGAAATATGCATCCGATGCGGCTCGATTGACGCCGCGTTGCAAATGCAGTGCGTGGCTCACCCGATGCAGCGAGCGCTGCACTGTCGTATTTCCGGTCGCGAGACGAACGCGCCAACCCGGATGCTTTTGCTCGAGGATCAAGGCCGTGCGTGCTTGCGCCCGCTTCTGCCGGACGATGTCATCGACGGCACGGGCTCGTTCGGATTTCGGTTTGTAGTGAAACGCGACGGCGTTCCGATTGAACGCGCCGCGGATCCCCGCTTCGCGCAAACGCAAACCTAGCTCGATGTCTTCCCAACCGTACTCAGAGAATGTCTCATCGAACCATTGCCGCTCGCCAAGTCGAACCAGATCGAGACTCCGGCGCGAGGCGGAAACGTTGCTCGTCCAAAACCAATTCGCGCTGTAGTTCTTCGGAGACCAAAACGGTGCGGGCAGACGGTCAAAACTCTCAACCTCGATAACCGCGCCGCGCACGACGAGATCCGGATTGCGCTGCGCAGCACGGAGATGTTCGGCAACAAAGTTCGGCATCGGAAGAACATCGTCATCGATCAAGATGATCCGCTCGCCGCTCGAGGCTGCGATCCCGGCATTTCGCGCGCGCGCCAAGCCGGCATTGGCCTGCGAAACGACCGTAAAAGGGACGCACGCACGCGTCTTAGCAGCCTCGATAACGAGGCTCGTACCGTCGCTCGAGCCGTCATCGACGAGCACGACTTCGTAGGTGCCTAATGCGACGTCTTGCTCGAAGCACGCGTCGAGGACGCGCGCCAGCAAATGCGCGCGATTGTAGGTGCACAACTGGACCGTTGCAGCGAGCGACACAACGTGCGGTTTCGGGAAGGCATCGCGCGAGTCCGTCGGAAAGCCGCCGACTCTCTCAATTATGAAAGGAGGCCCTTTGACACATCGGCTGACGCGCCAAAGCCTGCTCCAGGTTGTCGGCGCTGGCTTGTTCTTGGGCAGTGGCACCGTGCCGGTCGGCGCGGCTGACGCGCTACGGGTCGGGATGATCCCCGATGCGGGAGCGACGCAGGTCTCAATCGACGAGAAGGCTCCGCTGCGGGATTATCTCAGCTCGAAAATCCGAAAGCCCGTCGAGCTGATCATCCCCACCAATTACAACGCGACGGTCGAAGGTCTCGGAAACGGCTCGCTCGATTTCGCGTATTTGGGCGGTCTCACGTACGTGAAAGCACATCAAGCTTACGGCGTCATTCCGCTTGTGCAGCGCGCTAGTGACCGGCTGTTCCACTCGCTCTTCATCACCCAGACGGGCTCATCGATTCAAAAGCTGGCCGATCTGCGCGGAAAAACTTTTGCCTTCGGCGACGTTGCCTCGACCAGCGGGCATCTCATGCCCGACTATGCGCTGCGCAACGCCGGCATCGATCCCGACAAGGACCTCACCGTGCGCTACACCGGCAATCATCCAGCGACGGCAAAAGCCGTCGAGGCGGGCGTAGTCGACGCGGGCGCACTTGATGAGAGCGTCTACAAATCGCTGATCGACGGCGGTCAGATCGACAAGACGAAAGTGCGCGTGTTCTTCACCACGCCCCCGTTCGTCGACTACGTGTGGGTTGCGCGCCAGAACATTGCAAAAGTCGATCAAGATGCGCTCAGCAACGCGTTCCTCTCCTTAAAGGAACCGGGCGACGACAAGATTCTCTCGATTCTTCGAGGGACGTCGTTCGTTCGAGCCGACGACGCAGAATACGCTACACTTCGAAGCGTCGCGACAAAACTCAAGCTTCTGTGATCGAACTCCGGGACGTCGTCGTGCGCTATCCGGGCATGTCTCGGGCCGCACTCGACGGCGTCAGCCTGGAGGTTGCTTCCGGCGAAACGGTTGCGCTCGTGGGCTCGAGCGGCAGCGGCAAGACGACGTTGCTGCGCACCATCAACGCGCTCGTCCCGATCACGACGGGCAGTGTAATCGTCGACGGCACCTCGGTGCAATCGCTGCACGGAAAAGCCTTGCGCGCAATGCGTACGCGTCTGGCGTTCATCGCGCAGCATCACGATCTCGTCGATCGTCTGCGCGTTCATCAAAACGTCATGGCCGGCGCGCTCGGACGTTGGAGCGCACTCCACGCGCTGCGCTATCTTGCTATTCCGCTTGCGCAAGAACTCGAAGAAGCGCGGACGGCGCTCGCCCGTGTCGAAATTCCCGAAAAGCTCCGCGCGAAAACCTCGGACCTCTCGGGTGGTGAACGACAACGCGTGGCTATCGCGCGCGCGCTCGTACAACGGCCGGAGGCGATCTTGGCCGACGAGCCGATTGCATCGCTCGACCCTCAGCTGGCGAGTCAGATTCTCGAACTCTTGACCGCACTCGCACGCGAACGCGGGCTCGCTCTGGTGTGCTCGCTGCATCAGCCGCAGTTGGCTGAGCGGCATTTCGATCGCATCGTGCACCTCGAACGCGGACGCCTTTTGCGCGCAGCGTGAATTTTTTTCCGCCGGATCTTTCGGCGCACTATCTGACGTATCTGCTCGTCCCCATCGCGCAGACGATCGGCATGGCGTGCGCGGGCATGCTGCTGGCGCTCGTCTTCGGAACGCCGCTGGCCGTCCTCGTCGCAACGGGTGCGCTCGGAGCTCGCGCCATTTCTTCGGCGCTTGCGGCCCTGCGCGCAATCCCGGATCTAACGCTTGCCATTCTCGCCGTCGTTCTGCTCGGACTAGGCCCAGCTGCGGGCATCGCGGCGCTCTGCATCTTCTACACAGCGATGATCGGGAAGGTCTTTGCCGAGCTGCTCTTAGCTGCGCCACCGGCACCGATAGATGCGCTGCGCGCGACCGGCGCACCGCGCGCATGCGTAGCGGCATTTGGGATGATTCCGACGATGTTCGGCGACTTGATAACGTTCGGCATGTACTCATTCGAGTGCGCGATGCGTGCCGCGATCATTGTCGGTGCAGTGGGCGGCGGAGGTCTCGGAACCGAGCTGGTCGGGACCATTAACGCACTCGACTATCACCGCGCGACGACGCTGATCATCGTCCTCGTCGGATGCATCGCGGCCGTCGACGTCTTCGGAATGTTCGTGCGCCGCTATCCACAAGCCGCGTTTGCGCTCGTCCCCCTTGGTTTCGTTACGCTCTGGATCGATCGCCCGCAAATATTTGCGCTAGGACATGCAGTCTCGACGTTCGGTGCTATGCTCCCACCGCAACTGAACCTACAAGAGCTGATCGCACTTCCGAACCTCTTGCTCCAAACTGCCGAAATCGCGGTCTTCGGAACAGCACTTGGCGCCGCAATCGGATTCGCTCTTGCGCTGGTCGCCGCGCGCGGCATCGTTCCGATCGCAGTCGTTGCCGTAACGCGCCGCGTGCTCGACACGCTGCGCGCGATCCCCGAGATCATCTGGGGACTGATCCTCGTCGTCAGCGTCGGCATCGGTCCAATCGCGGGTATTCTTGCGCTCGGATTGCACTCAGGCGGCGTACTGGGAAAGCTCTACTCGGAAGCGTTCGAGAATGTCGACCGTTCGCCCGTCGCATCACTCACCGCGACCGGCGCGCCGATGGCGGCGACCGTTGCGTTCGCGATCGTTCCGCTTGCGCTCGGGCCGATCACGGTTAACACGTTGTTTCGCCTGGAATGGAATGCGCGCGCGGCAGCCGTCATAGGAATGATTGGCGCGGGCGGGATCGGCCAAGCGCTCTTCCTCGCGCAGCAGCTCTTCTTTTACAAGACGATGGCTGCTTACATCGCGATTACGTGGATCATTGTTCTCATCTTCGATATGCTCGGCGACCGCTTGCGTGGCCGGAGCATTACGGCGATGACGTAGGTCCGGCCAGCACGCGGTCGACGGCCGCGGTGATCGTTCCGAACTCGAGCGCACTCACGCATGCGAAATTCGGGCACGTCTCTTTTCGATGCGAGGGCGGACACGCATACGTGCCGCGGACGACGATCGCATGCGCCCCGAGCGGCGCCCAGCGCTCCGGTTCATCCGAACGCAACGCAAAAATGCCGGCGGTCGGTGCCCCGGTCGACGCCGCCAAGTGCATCGGCCCGCTATCCATTGCAACCACGAATTGTGCGCGCTCGGCGAGCGCCGTGAAGCCGCGCAGCGACGTCATCCCTGCGATATTGATCGCGGCCGCGTTGCGCTGCATGAAGGCGCGAGGCTCCGTGCGTGCCTCTGCAAACATGCGCTCGATAAAGGGACGATCTTCGCGTGAGCCCGAGACGAGCAGCGGAAGCTCGTAGCGTTCGACGAGCGCGTTGATTAAGCGCCCGAAAACTTGAACCGGCCAACGCTGCGGCCGTGTGATGCCGCGCGTCGGGTGCAAGATCGCATATTGGCCGGTAATGCGGGCGCGGTCGAGCAACTGCTGCGCCTCGGCGCGATCGTCGGCGCCGAGTGTGATGCGCGGCTGGGTGTCGCTTGTGTCGCATCCGAGCGCGCGCGCATAGTCCAGCAAGACTTGCGTCCAATGCGTCGTACGATCGCCGAGCTCGCTGCGCACGGTAATCCGCTTGGTGAACAGCATCGAATACATCCGGCGCGCTTGCCCGACACGCACCGCGACGCGCGCCATGACCGGGACCAGCGCGTTTTCGAAGGTCGCCCAGGTGCAAACTGACGCATCGTACGCGCGCGTGCGCAGTGCTGCGGCAGATGCGTCCTCGAGAAGCAGCGTGATGTCCGAATTGCCGCGCAAGATCGAACGATGCGCCGGCTCGGCCAGGACATCAACTTCGGAGTATCGCGTGCGCAACGCGCGCGCAACGATGCTCGCAAGAAACGTATCGCCGACGCCGCCGCCGGCTGAGATCAGGAGCGCGCGCACAAATCACGTACCGCGGCGACGATCGGCGCGTCACGTCCGGCAACGAGGCACGTGTGCGGCGCGGCCCACGGTTCCCATCGCACGATCTCGGCGCGCACCCACGGGACGTCCGGAAAGAGATCGACGCACGGAGTCCCAGTCATGCCGGCCACGTGCGCGGCACCGGTGTCGGTCGTGACGAGGACACGGGCTTCTGCGATCGCACGCTTCCATGCGCGCATCCCCTCCTCACCATCGAAGACCGTCACATCGATTGTCTCGGCGTCGTCGAGAAACTCGCGCAGCGCACGAATCTCGCCGGCTTCTTCACCGCTGACAAGCAGGCGCATCGGCGCAATCCTTCGCAGCTCGCGTACGACCTCGCCCAGGCGCGCGCGTTCGATGCCCATCACCGCCCACTTCGGGCCGAGCTGCACCGCGATCGGCGCGTTTGCTCCGCGAGACGCAGTACCATCGATAACAAGCGGAGACAAGCGCGCGGCGTCGCGCGACGGAGTTGGTTCACCCTGCAATCCTTCGCCCAAGCGGAACAACGTTTCCACCTCGTGTTCCCGCGCGCGCTTGGCCGATGCCGGGCGCACGATTGCACGATCGAGGAACCGGCGCGTCGCCAAACTCTTGAGCGGCTTTTCCCATCCGTTGATGAAGCCGACACGCCGTTTGGCGCAGCGCTGCGCGAGAACGTACGCGTCCGGCTCTTCCGATGCCACGAGCGCGAGATCGTAACCGATCTGTCCGGAGGAGGCGACTGTCGCTTCCATGTCTTTCGTGGCGTGACCGTGTGCGGGCCACGGTTTGCGCTCGAGAACATGTGTCCACGCAAACGTCGAGCGTGCAAAAATGGCGGAGTTGCGAGGGGTGAGTGCGATCCCGAGCTCGTGTCCGGCCGATCGCAGTGCGGCGATCAGTGGCGTGCAGGCGAGCGCGTCACCAATCCCATCCAGCCTAACGAGAAGGATCTTCACGCTTCGCAAGCTCGTCCGAGAGGCGGTTTAGATACAGGCCGTCCAGTAATCGGGTGCGGGCGAAGGCGACGACGGATTTGGGCAGCACGTCACTGCTCGCAACGCCGGCGAAGAGCGGCAGCAGTGGTGAGGCGAGTTTTCCGCGCGCGAGATTGATGCGATATGCGCCGGTCGCGAGTTTGGTCCGGAGCGACGGACTCTTCTGAACGAATTGGGCCGCCATCACGGCCTTCTCAACAGTGCGGCGAATCGCAAGGTCCAGCGACTCGGGCGGTTTGATGTGATACAAGAATGCGTCCCATGCGAATGCATGCTCGAGCCCGGCGTTGCGCAAGCGCAGACCCAGCTCCGTATCTTCCCATCCGTAGAGATTGAAGGCTTCGTCGAAACCGCCGACGGCCTCGAGCGCGACTTTCGAAACCGACGCGTTGCACGTGCAAAAGAATGCGCTCGAATAGTGTGCCGCGCCGGGACGCGGACGATGCTCGTAATCGGGTACGTTGACGATCGGACCGGTAACGACGCGCGAGCGTCCGCCGCGATGCTCCGCGACGTGCGCGGCGACGAAATTGGGCGGCAGCCAGACATCGTCGTCGACGAACAGAATCAACTCGCCGGCTGCGGCTGAGACGCCCATATTTCGCGCCAATCCACGATTCGCACGTCCAGCCTCGATGCGCCGCAAGTTATACGGAACGATCTCGAGAGCATCGGCGACGACTTGCGGCGTGCCGTCGGTCGAGCCGTTGTCGGCGACGACGACTTCGAATTCGGGCGCGCTACGCTGCTGAGCGAGCGATTCGAGAGCGCGCTGCAAGAAGAGTGCGCGATCCTTGGTGGCGATGACGATCGAAATCATGCAGCCAATGCTTCGGCCATGCGTTGCGCCCCGCCACGATGCGCCACGTATAATGAGCGCAGGGCCTCGGACGTTGACGAACGCCACGTCGCGTCGTGGAAACGCTCGAGAACGCGCTGCGCGACGTAGCCGGGTGTCAACGTGCCGACGAGCTCGGGAATCAATTCGCATTCGGCGTCCATGTTTGTCTGCGTGAAAAACGTAAAGCGCTTCGTGTATTGGAGCACGAGCTGGCGCTTAATGGGCGTTCCGATGAGCGGAAGACGCTCGACGTATTGTAAGGGCCCGTTGATGACGGCGGCTTCGGGTGCGTTGAACGGGACCGCCGCGACCATCGGCACGCCGAGCGCCGCAAGCTCAATCGTCTTGGTACCCGGTATCGTCAAGACCATCCGCGCGCGCGTCGCGGCGCGCATCGCGTGACGTACGACAGCGAACTCTCGCTTGCGATCCTCACTTTGCAGAAACAGAATTCCGTCGCGCTCCGCCACGTAACCGCGCGCACCGTAAACGGTCGGCAGACCACCCTTCGCGAGTGCACTCGCGACTTCGTCCGTGGTCGTGAACGGCGAGAGCGCAAAGACGATCGGAATCTCCGGATCCGTTTCACGTATACGCAAGGCAACTCGCAAGAAAAATGGGATCAGGTTCGCAATTTCGAGGCGGCGCGAACCTGGCATGATCACGATGCCGTCCGTTGCAAATTCGCCGGCCGGTTCATCGCCGGTCTCGACTTCTCGAAACGCTGCATCGATCGCGAGGTTACCGACGATCGTGATCCGTTCGGGTGGCGTCTTCCATTCCAGCAGTTGCGCGCGATTACGCTCGTCAACCGCAAACACGTGCGCAAACCGATGTGAATAGCGCGGACGCGAAAACTTATATGAGGTCGTCACAGCACGCAGTCGCTTTCCGACGTGCGCAGCGTGCATCAAATCGCCACCCAAATATTGCACGCGATCGACTCGAGCAGGCATTCCTTCGACTTTTCCGCCCAGCGCAAACCGAATGTAATCGTACGGCGCAAAGACTTGCAGCTGCGGAAACTCGGCGCGTGCCACCGCTGGCTCACGGCCGGTCGCAAAATCGTCGGGAACGAAAAAGACGCTGGCTTGCAGACTCGGGTCGCGCGCGTAGAGCGCCCAGAGCAGCGGCCGCAGCCAGCCCGCATATTCACCGGGACCGTTGACGGTGAACGCGATCTTCACGGTTATCCGCCTTGGCGGTCGATGATTCGTGCGGCGAGATCGGTCGTGCTCTTCCCGGCAGCATGCGGCGCCAGAACGATACGTCCACCGAATTGTTCGATCACGATCCGCTCGGGTAGATCTTCGATCCGGTACTGCGCGCTCTTGACGTGGACGTCGGGACGCAAACGCTCGAGAATCGTCTCCGGCGTCAGCTCGCCAAAACCGACGACCGCGTCGACGCAGCGCAGACCCGCGATCACGTGCGCGCGATCGTCGAACGGGACAAACGGACGCGTGGGTCCCTTGAGCCGGCGGGTCGAGTCGTCGGAATTGACGCCGACAATCAGCACGTCGCCCTGTTGGCGCGCCCATTCGAGATACTCGACGTGGCCGGCGTGAATCAAATCAAAGACGCCGTTCGTGAAGACGACAACGCGTTTATTCTCGCGTTGCATGTTGCGCCAGGCGGCCGCCGCATCCAGCGTGAGAATCCGAGAATCCTCGCTCACCGTTCGCTGGCTTCGAGCAGTGCGACAACTTCATCGGGTGAGGCGGTCGCAGTCCCGAGCTTTTCGACGACGACGCCGGCCGCGAAATTTGCCAGCTGCATCGCCGAATGAATCGGAACACCGGCAGCGAGCGCGGCGCTCAGAACGGCGACGACCGTGTCACCGGCGCCGCTCACGTCGTAAACGGTTCGGGCCGCTGCCGGAACGGTGAGATGTTCGCCGTCGCGTCCGTAGAGCGTCATCCCGTGTTCGCCTTGCGTGACCAGCACGTACCTGCAGCTCAAGCGCTTGAGCAAATCGCGGGCGGCGCGTTCGAGGCCGGACGCGGAATCCGGGGGGATCGACGTGATCTGCGCTGCTTCCGCCGAGTTCGGTGCGACGCATGTCACGCCGGCGAACAGATCGATGTTCACAGGCTTCGGATCTGCAACGACGACTGGCGCGCCAAGCGCCGCCTCGACGATTGCCCTTGAAAACAACCCTTTCGCGTAGTCGGAGAGCACGACCGCGTCAACTCCGCCGACGCGTTTACGGACTTGTTCGACGACGCGGGCGCTCTCGGCGCTCGGCAATAAGACGGTCGTCTCCCAATCAGCTCGGACGACTTGTTGATTGTGTGCGACGATCCGGGTTTTGCGCGTCGTCGTGCGTTCGGGGACTTCCAGCACGCCGCTCGCATCGACGCCCAGCTCGCCGAGCATTTCTTTCGCACGCGTGCCTTCACCGTCGTCGCCGACTACACCGACGAAGGCGACCGCGGCTCCAAGCGCGCGCAAGTTGTTCGCAACGTTGCCGGCGCCACCGAGCGTGAACGTGTGTCGCCCGACCTTGACGACCGGAACCGGTGCTTCGGGTGAAATGCGGGAGACGTCACCCCAAATCCATTCGTCGATCATCAGATCGCCGACGACGAGAATACGTTTGCCCCGCATGCGCGCAAAAAGTTCTCGCGCACTCGGGGGCGCGAGTGGTTCAGCCGATGCCATGTGAAAGCGCTTGATCGACGAGGTCGCACATGATGTGACCCATCGTGATGTGAACTTCTTGGACGATTGCGGAATAGCCGTCGGGGCCCATCAAGATCAAATCGGCGATGTCCGCGACTTTACCGCCTCCATTGCCGGTAAATGCGACTGCAAGGGCGCCACGCCGCTTGGCGGCATCGAGTCCGTACACGACGTTACGTGAATTGCCGCTCGTCGTGATGCCCACGACGACGTCGCCCGGCTGCGCAAATGCTTCGACTTGCCGCGCGAACACGTTCTCGTATCCGAAGTCGTTCGAAATTGCCGTTACCGCCGACGGGTTTGACGAGAGCGCTTCGGACGGATAGCCCGGACGTTCGCGCAAAAAGCGACCGCTGAACTCGGCTGCAAGATGTTGCGCATCGGCCGCGCTGCCGCCGTTTCCGAACCACAGAACTTTTTTGCCGCTGCGAAATGCAGTAATGAGCGCCTGTGCGATCGCTTCGACCTGGCCCTGATAGTGCGGAGCCTCGAGCAGACCGAGACGATCGTTCAGCAGCGTGCGAAAGTCGCGCCGCTCCGTCATCATGGATCGATCCAAAATAAATCGTCTCCTAGCGCGACGAGCTCTCCGTTCTCGGGAACGACGCGAGCGATCGTTCCAGCAAAATCACTTGTGATTTCATTGAAGATCTTCATCGCTTCGAGCGTACACACCGTGTCGCCGACTTCGACGCGATCGCCGACGTTCACGAACGGTTCTTCTCCCGGCGCGGCCGAGCGATAGAACACGCCCACGAGCGGCGCCGTAACCTTCTTGGTGTGGACCGAAGCAGTGGGCCCACCGCCCGCAGCCGGCGCGGTAGCGCCTGCACCCGGATATGCGGGAGCTGCCGCAATCGGACGAGGACGACGCCGAACAATCTCGATCTCGCGCTCGCCGATACGCACGCGTACCGCGTCGAGATCGAACTCGCGCGCAATCGCCGCCAGCGCTTCGATATCTTTGCTAGATTCGGTCATTGCGCCACCGCCGCCAATATTTGGGCGGCTACAGCGGCGGCTTCGCCGCCGATGCCGACATCGAGTTTCTGCTCGCTGCGTGCATTGAGATCGCGAACGACGATGCTGCCGGAAGCAAGCTCGTCGTCACCGACGATGAGCGCCCAGCGCGCGTTATTTCGATCGGCGATCTTGAACTGCGCGGCAATTCGGCGCGTCGCAAAATCCATGTGTACGGGGCCCGTATCGGTACGCGAGCGCAATGCACCGACCACCGGCAAGAGCCACGCGCGTGCCGCATCGCCCAGCGCAATTGCCTGAAGCCCCTCACGCGGCTGTTCCGCCTCGTGTGCACGCGCCACCATAAGGAAGCGTTCCTCGCCCATGCCGAATCCGACTGCCGGCGTCGGCGGACCACCCAGCGACTCGACGAGCCCGTCATACCGGCCGCCACCGCAGACTGCATTCTGCGCGCCAAGCGACGGCGCGACGATCTCAAACACCGTGCGCGTGTAGTAGTCGAAGCCACGCACGATGCGCGGATCGACGACGTACGGCAAACCGAGCGCATCCAAATACGAGCGGACTTCGGCGAAGTGTTCCTCGCACGCGTCGCACAGCCGATCCAAGAATGTCGGCGCGTTCTGGATGAGACGTTGATCTTCGGGATCTTTGCTATCGAGAATGCGCATGGGATTGCGTTCGAGACGTGCGCGTGAATCGGCCGAGAGCTGCCCGGCAAAGGGACGAAAATATTCAAGCAGTGCTTCGCGGTAGTGCGGACGGCAGACGGCATCACCTATCGAGTTGATCCGAAGCGTCGCATCCGCCATCCGGTAGCGCCGCAAGAGCAGCATCGCGAGCTGCATGACCTCGACGTCGGCTTCGGCACCGGGAAAGCCGAAGCACTCGACGCCAAATTGATTGGCTTGCCGGTAACGGCCGGCTTGCGGACGCTCGTACCGGAAGAAAGGTCCGATATAGAACAAACGCAGCGGTCCTTGCACGAGCAATTTGTGCTGCAAGACGGCGCGCACAGTCGGCGCCGTCCACTCCGGGCGCAGCGTCATAGAACGTCCGCCCTTGTCTTCGAACGTGTACATCTCTTTTTCAACGATGTCCGTCGTATCGCCGACACCGCGCACGAACAGCTCAGTAGATTCGAACATGGGCGTTCGAATCTCGCCGTAACCGAATCGCGCTGCAAGCTCGCGCGCCGCCGATTCGAACGCTTCCCACCGGCGACTCTCGGGCGGATAAATGTCCTGCGTTCCGCGCGGGGCCGCGATCTCGATTAGCGAGGCTCCAAAAGCTCGACCGGAATTCCGTTCGGGTCTTCGACGAATGCAATCGTGCGCGTCCCACTCGGAGACCGCTTTGGTTCCTTGATGATGCGCACGCCGGTACCGCGCAAGCGCTCGATCATGGCCGGCACGTCTGGGACTTCGAGCGCCAAATGCTCGTAACGATTTCCGACTTCATAAGGCGGATGGTCTTCGAGATCGTAGACGAGCTCGATGTATGCATCCCAGCTATCACCGACAAACGCCATGTCCGCGTTGCCCGGATAGTGAACCGGACCGTCAAGCAGCTTTAATCCGAGCTTCTTCGTGTAGAAGTCGATCGATTGAGCCATATCGTTTACGAAGATCGAGGTGTGTAGATAACGAGCCATGCGCCGCGGTTTCGGGGCCTAGCCCCCAAACCTTGCCAATGCGAACGGCGCGGTCAAGACCACGCCGACCAGGTAGAACAGCACGAAAAGCGCCAGCGGCCGAGCAACGATCGCAACGATTGCCAGCACAAACGGCGCAATCGTGAGAATCGAAACGCCCAGCGAGTGCAATCCCGTAAATGTCTCGTTGAGATCGAGGTCGTTGTTCGTCCACTGCGTCTGCGCGATTGCGTAGGCTGCCCATAGCACCAGGCTGTAGACGAGAAATCGCACGATAAACGCCGCAAAGCGCATTAGTGCAAGAAGTACCGGTAGTTCGAGAACACGAGCGCGATGCCGCGCGCATCGGCGGCTTCGATGACGAGATTATCGCGAATCGATCCGCCCGGTGCGATCACCGCCGTACAACCGGCATCGGCGGCCGCGAGCAATCCGTCGGGAAATGGAAAGTATCCGTCGCTCGCGCAGGCTGCTCCGCGTGCGTTCTCCTCGGCGCGATGCGCCGCGATCTTCACGGCGCTCACGCGATTTGTTTGACCGGCGCAAATTCCACGTGCGTTGCGATCGCGAACGATAACGATCCCGTTGCTCTTGACGTGCCGCACGATGTCCCACGCAAATGCAAGGTCGAGCCATTCCTCGCTCGTCGGCTGACGTTTGCTGACGACTTCCCATTTCTCGGGGACGGCCTTTGGATCGCGATCCTCCGCAAGAACACCGCCCAGGGCGCTACGGACTTGCAGCTCGGCCATCAGTTTATCCGGTAACGTCTTCGCGTAGCGCATTACGCGCAGATTCTTCTTGCGGCGCAGCGCTTCGAGCGCCGCGGGCTCGAAATCCGGCGCAGCCACGATTTCTAAAAAGAACTCGCCGAGCGCATCGGCGCCGGCCGCATCGATCGTCCCATCGCTGGCGATGATACCCCCATATGCCGACACCGGATCGGTATCCAGGGCACGACGGATCGCCTCCGCGACGCTCTCGTGCTCGCTGACGCCGCACGGGATCGTGTGCTTGACGATAGCGACGCGATGCAAGGGCGGCGAAGCGCTGGTGGGCGCGCGCGCCAATAAGCGCAAGCACGCGTCGAGATCGAGCAAATTGTTGTAGGAGAGCTCTTTGCCGTGCAGTTGCTCGGGGAGCGTCCCCTCGCGCGCCAGATAAAACGCCGCGCGATCTTGCGGATTCTCACCGTACCGCAGCGGTTGCGCGAGCGGGACCGTCAGCGCTAGCGACCCTGGAAGTTCTCGTGCAATCAAACCGGCTTCCATATAGCGCGCGATTGCGGAATCGTATTCGGCGGTGCGTTCGAAGGCCCGCGTCGCAAGCCGCTTGCGCGCCGTCGAATCGACGCCGTCCGGCAACGCCGCGGCTACTTCTCGATACTGCGACGGATCGCAGAGCACCGTGACGTTCTCGAAATTCTTGGCAGCGGCGCGAATCAGCGCAACGCCCCCGATATCGATCTGTTCGAGAGCTTCTTCGAGCAACGCGCCCGAACGTGCAACCGTTTTTTCAAACGGATAGAGATTGACGATAACGTAGTCGAGCTGCGGAATCTCGAAGCGCGCGGCTTCCTCGTTGTGCTTGGGATTACGGCGGTCGGAGAGAATCGCACCGAAGACTTTCGGGTGCAGCGTCTTGACGCGGCCGTCGAACAACGACGGAAAACCCGTCATCTCACCGACGTCGCTCGCATCGATGCCGTTCTCGATCAAGTGGGCGCGCGTTCCGCCCGTCGCATAGATCGGAACGCCGGCAGCGGCTAGTGCGCGGGCAAGCTCCGCGGCGCCGGCGCGGTCGTAGACCGAGAAAAGTGCTCCACCTCGCACCGGGCGATCACGCAATCGCACTCTCCCGGCGTGCCGCCGGGAGTCGTTCGCCCGACGCGGCTTCGTCGAGTGCGACGGAGACGATCGAGCTGATGCCCGGCTCGGCCATCGTGACGCCGTAAAGGCGCTCCGCCAGATCCATCGTGCGCTTGTTGTGCGTGACGATAACGATTTGCGCATCCTTCGCGACGTCGCGAACCATCGCCGAGAAGCGATCGACGTTCATCTCGTCGAGCGCGGCATCAACCTCGTCGAGCAGATAGAACGGTGAGGGGCGCGTTGCGATCAGTGCAAAGATCAGCGCAACCGCCGTCATGGCCCGTTCGCCGCCCGAGAGTGACTGCAACGGCGTCATCTTCTTGCCCGGCGGCTGGACTGAGATCTCGATCCCGCTCTCGGAAAGCTTTTCGGGATCGGTCTGCCACATGCGCGCTTCGCCCCCCGGGAAGAGGCGCTTGAACATCTCCGCGAATGCGGCGGCAACCTTTTCGAATGTTGCGTTGAACTCGGCCTGGGTCGAGGTCTCGATCTCACGAATCGTGGCAAGCAGCGTTTCGCGAGCACGCGCCAGATCGTCCATCTGCTCGCGTAGGAACGTCTCACGCTGCGTCAGCTCTTCGCGCTCCGACTCGGCGTTCAAGTTCACGTTGGCTGAGAGACGCGCCAGCTCTTCACGCAAGCGCGGAAGCTCTTCGAGTATCTCATCGGAGTCCTGCGTGTAGCGCGATTCGACATCGAGTAGCTCGTCTTCGGTCGCGGGATTTTGCGCGAACTGCGCGGTCAGCATCCCGAGCTCGGCGTCGATCTGTGCAAGACGCGTCCGCGCCTCTTCACCTTGCGCCGCGATCTCGCGTTCTTCGCTCTCGGCGCCGCGTTGCTCGCCGTCGAGGACCGTTGCGCGATCAGAAAGACGCTCGCGCTCGGTCCGCGCGTTTGCAAATGCGCCATCGGCACCCTGGACCGCACGCTCGAGGGCTACCACCTCGCGCTCTTGCGAGCCCTGCTGCTCGACCAGCGAGGTGATATCGCGTGCCGTCGAAGAACGCGCGTCGGCAGCGCGCTGCGCATTTTGATCGAGCATTGCGAGGCGAGCCTGCGCGGCGTCACGCTCGGCCTGAGCGGTTGAGGCTTCTTCGCGCGCTCGCGACAGCGTCGCGGCGGCTTGTTGTTGCTCGGCCTCGTTGCGCGTCACATGTTCGCGTGCGCGTTCGAGCTCGGTTTCGAGACGTTTGCGTTCGGCAGGCTCATCGAGTCCGCCGGCCGCCTCGAGGGTACGCTCGATCGCGGTCTTGCGCGCACGGACTTGGTCGATCTGTTCTTGCACGCCGGTTTCGCGCGCAGCTTCAGCGGTGATCTCGCCGTCGAGCCGTTCGATTTCCGCACTCAGTGCTTCGAGACGCGTCCGAGCATCGGTGACGGCAACCAACATATCGCCGTGCGCTTTGCGCGCCGCTTCGCGGCGATCGACGTTGGCTTCGGCAGCTGCGGTCGTTTCGTCGATCTCGCGTTCCAGCGATTCGAGTCGCGCGCGCTGCTGCGGGAGCGTTCTGCGCAGTGTTTCGGCTTGCGCGGCGCGCGCGAGGATCGAGCGCTCGCGCGTGAATCTACCACCGGTGATCGCGCCGCCGTCTTCGATGCGCTCGCCCGCCAGCGTCACGATGGCATCGCGGAAATTTTCCTCGCGTACGAGCGCGAGGGCGGTTGCCAACGTCTCGACGACAAGCGTTCTACCCACGAGAAAGGCTACGATGCCCGCGTACTGCGGCTGCGTTTGCACGAGCGTGTGTGCGTAACCGATGACGCCGTCGCGTCCCGCTCGCGCGCCGAGCTCGTGTCCTTTGCGTGCGTGCAGACCATCGAGCGGCAAGAACGTTGCGCGCCCCAGCTCCCGATCGGTCAGCAGCGCGATCGCGCGTTCCGCATCGGCTTCGGTCTCGACGACGATGTGCGAGAGTCCGTTCCCGAACGCGGCATCCAGTGCTTGCGCGTAAGGTTCGTCGACCTGTAGCAGCTGCGAGACGACGCCGCGCACGCCCTGAAGCTCGCTACGCGAAGAGGCTTCCATGACGGCACGCGTCCCCGGAACGTGACCTTCGAGCGAATGTTCGAGCTCTTCGATCGTGTGCAAACGCGCTTCGTCGCTGGCGACGGCACCGTGCAATTCGGTGAATTGACTTTGCAGCGCGTCCAGACGATCCGCGTCCGTCTGCACTTGCACGTCGAGCGTCTCGATCGCAGTCGCCCGCGCTTGAAGATCGCGCTCCAGTGACGCAAGCTCGCGCTCGCCGTTCGCAAACCGCTCGCGTGAGGAGGTGACATTGCTTTCGATGCTGCGTCGTATATCGCGCAGGCGTCCGAGCTCGTCGCCGAAACGCGTGATCTCACGGTCGGCGCTCGAAATCGTGGCACGGCGTTCGGCTTCGCTGGCGAGTTTTTCGGCGGCCGCCGTTTCGAATGCACGTAAGGCGTTGAAGGCAGCATCCAGTGCGGAACGGGCTTGCGCAAGTGTCGCCGTGATGCGGACTTCGATCGCGCGTTCTTCGTCGACGCGTACCATCAGTGGTGCAATTTGCTCCGATAGCGAGCGCACGGTCCCTTCGAGCTGTCCGCGTTCGGTTTGCGCGCGCGCTTCGTCGGCGACGGATGCGCTGCTTTGCGCTTCGAGCGCTTCACGGCGCGCGTGCGTCGCGGCGAGGGCAGTCTGCAGATCGGCAAGCTTCGCGCGCGCTTCCTGCGCGCCGACGCGCTGTTCCTCGAGCGCAAGCTCGTGACGATACAAGGACGTCCGAGTCGTCGTGAGATCGGCGGCGAGGGCGGCGGCACGCGCCGCGGCCCCAGCCTGACGCTCGTCGAGTTTTCCAAGTCCGTTGCGGACGCGATCGCGTTCTTCACGGCGGCTCTTGCTGGCGCGCATGTAGGAGAGCAGCTCGAGATCGCGCACCCGCGTCGAGAGACGACGGAAGCGTTTGGCGCGACGCACTTGCGTGTCGAGCTCCGGAATGCGGCGCCCCAGCTCCGCGATCAAATCGCTAATGCGAATCGCATTGGTTTCCGTATGTTCGAGCCTGCGCAGCGCTTCGTTTTTGCGTGCCAGGAAGCGCGCGATGCCGGCCGTCTCTTCGAAGAGCGCGCGCCGTTCCGTCGGCTTCGATGAGAGAATCTCGTCGATGTGTCCTTGCGAAACGATCGAATACGAGCCCGGGCCCAGTCCGCTGCCCATGAGCACGTCCATTACGTCACGCAACCGCACGTGGGAACGGTTGAGATAGTATTCGATTTCGCCAGCCCGATAGGCGCGGCGAGAAATCTCGACTTCGTTGAAATCGACCGGCAGATGGCGATCGCTGTTATCGAAGACGAGCGAAACCTCGGCCATGCCGAGCGGCTTGCGTTTCGTATTGCCGGCGAAGATGACGTCGTCGGTACGATTCGAGCGCAATTGTTTCGTGCTCTGTTCGCCCAGCGCCCAGCGAATTGCGTCGACGAGATTCGATTTTCCGGAACCATTCGGACCGACGATGGCAGTAATGCCCGGCTCGAAATCGAGCTTGAGCGGTTCTGCAAACGTCTTGAAACCGAAGACTCTAAGCTGTTTGAGTCTCACGGATTCGCCTGATCCTCGGCCGATAGCACGCTGAGTGCAATTTGCGCGGCCGCGCGTTGCGCCGCCTTCTTGCTGCTGCCCATTCCCTCACCGAGCAACTGACCGCGTACGAGCACGCTCGACGTAAACGTTCGGCTGTGCGCCGGACCGCTCGCCGCGTCAATGTAGGTGGGCGTTGTCCCCATCCGCGCCTGCGTCAACTCTTGCAGCGCAGTCTTCGGGTCGGCGGACGCCATCTCGGCGTGCTCGACGGTTGTGAGGTGCGCACGCACAACAAAGCGCTCCGCGGCCGCGAGGCCCGCATCCAAATACAGTGCACCGATGAATGCCTCGAATGCGCCGGCGAGGATCGACTCGCGTTGTGCGCCGCCGGCCGCCGCCTCGGCTGCCCCCAGCACCATGATGTCGCCGAAGCCGAGACGCCGCGCGGTGTGCGCAAGCATCGCATCGTTGACGAGCGCCGCGCGGCGGCGCGTCAGCTCGCCCTCACGCTCGTCTGGGTAGCGTAGGTAGAGCCAGCGCGCGGTGACGAGCGAGAGGACGGCGTCGCCCAGAAATTCGAGGCGCTGGTTGCTGGCGTTCGCGTCGACGAGCCGTTCGGCGAGGACGGCGCTGTCGTGCACGAAGGCACGCTCGACCGCAGCGGATTTGATCCGTGAGAGTCCACTAGTTCGAAGCAGGCTACGCAGGCGCCGGCGGCGCGCCTCACCGGCCATCTACGGTACAGCGTGCTTTCCAAAGATCACGACCGTGTTGTGACCGCCGAACCCGAACGCGTTCGACATCGCTGCCCGCACACGCATTTTGCGCGCAACGTTCGGAACGTAATCGAGGCGGCACTTTGGATCGGGGTTCTCGAGATTGATCGTGGGCGGGACGATGTCGCGGTCAGCGGCCAGGACGGCGGCGATACCCTCGATCGCGCCGGCGGCACCCAAGAGATGCCCGTGCATGCTCTTGGTCGACGAAACAGCGAGCCGTTTGGCGTCATCGCCGAAGACTTTCTCGATTGCCGAGCTTTCCGATGCATCGCCGAGCGGCGTCGAGGTCGCGTGCGCGTTGACGTAGTCGATGTCGCTCGTCGTCAAGTTTGCACTCGCGAGCGCGCGACGCATCGCGAACGTGGCGCCTATACCATCGGGATCGGGTTGCACCAAATTGAATGCGTCGGCTGACTGCCCATATCCGAGAATTTCCGCATAAATTCTGGCGCCACGCTTGATTGCATTTTCGCGTTCCTCGAAAACAAGAATGCCGGCGCCTTCGCCCAACACGAATCCGTCGCGATCGCGATCGAAGGGACGGCTAGCACGTTCGGGCTCATCGTTGCGCGTCGAAAGCGCTTTCATCGAGTCGAATCCGCCGACGGCAATCGAGATGACGGTCGCCTCCGCGCCTCCCGTAATGACCGCCTCGGCCAACCCGCGCGAAATCGCATCATACGCGGCCGCCATGGCGTCATTTGCACTCGCGCATGCGCTCGAAACGGCGTAGAGCGGACCGCGCAGGCCGTACTTCATCGAAATCTGCGCCCCGGCAGCATTGGACATCAGCATCGGAATGAAGAACGGCGAGACGCGCGAGATATCTTTCGATTCGGCGACCTTGAACGTGGTTTCTTGAATCGTGACGATGCCGCCGATTCCAGTTCCGACGAGCACGCCTGTGCGATTGCGCAGATCTTGATCTTCTGGGAACTTTGCGTCGGCGATCGCTTCGTCAGCGGCGACCACCGCGAATTGTGCGTAGCGGTCCATGCGCCGGGCGTCGCGCTTGCCGACCAAGGCGTCGGCGTCGAAGTCTTTGACCTCGGCCGCGATATGGGCGCGCAGCTGTGAGGAATCGAAGGCCGTGATGGGGCCTACGCCGCTTCGCCCAGCAATCAAAGCGTCCCAAAAGGCTTCGCGGCTGTTGCCGATCGGCGTGATCGCCCCCATCCCGGTGACAACGACCCGGCGCATCTGCAGAGGCTCGGTGGGTTTGTACAAAACGCCCGCAAGTTAAGCCGGTGCGGTTGCGCCCCCTCCCGGTGCCCTGCTATACTCGCTCGGCTATGTTCGTTTTCGACCTCCAGCTATTCGCTTCCAAGAAGGGTGCGGGCTCGACCCGCAACGGCCGCGATTCCAACGCACAGCGGTTGGGCGTCAAGCGCTTTGGGGGCGAGGCAGTCATCCCGGGGAACATCATCGTCCGCCAGCGCGGAACGCGGTTCCACCCCGGCAAGGGCGTCGGCATCGGCAAGGACTACACGATCTACGCGCTCGTCGCGGGCCGTGTCACGTTCTCGAAAGCCCGAAACCGCCAGCACGTCAACGTCCTCCCCTAAGGGCTGACTAGACGCAATTTATCGACGAAGTCGCGATAACCGTCGCCGCCGGAAAGGGCGGGGACGGAATTGTCGCGTGGCGACGAGAGAAATATGTCCCCAAGGGCGGACCGGCGGGCGGCGACGGCGGGAAGGGCGGCGACGTCACGCTCGAGGCCGACCCGGGGATCTCGACACTGGTCGATTTCCGGTTCAAGAAACACTTTGCGGCCGAGTCAGGCAGGCCGGGCGGCAACTCCAATAAATCCGGCCGGGCGGGAGACGATCTGCTCGTCCGGGTCCCCGTTGGCACGATCATCTATAAAGATGAAGGCGAGCCCGGTGCCCCACGCTTCCGGCGCATCGCGGACTTGGCGGTGCCCGGCGAACGGCTCGTCGTCGCCCGCGGCGGCAAGGGGGGTCTAGGAAACCAGCATTTCGCGACCGCGACTCGGCAAGCGCCGCGCTTCGCGCAGTTCGGCGAGCACGGCGAGGCTGCAGAGCTGCGCATGGAGCTCAAGCTGCTCGCCGATTGCGGCATCGTCGGACTTCCGAACGCGGGAAAATCGACACTGCTTTCCGTCGTCTCGGCGGCGCGCCCGAAAGTCGCCGACTATCCGTTTACGACGCTCGAACCGCAGCTCGGTGTCGTCCGTGTCGACGAGTTTGCCTCGTTCGTGATGGTCGACGTGCCGGGATTGATCGAAGGCGCGCATGAGGGTGCGGGCCTGGGCGATCGCTTTCTACGGCATGTCGAACGCACGCGCGTGCTGATTCATCTGATCGATGGCGCGGCTGAGCTCGACGACATTCTGGCCAGCAAAAAAACGATCGAAGACGAGCTGCGCGCGTGGAGTCCGGCGCTCCTCGATAAACCGATGATCGTCTGCATCTCAAAGCTCGACGTCCCGCAAGCGCGCTCGAACTTCGAGGAGCTTTCTTCGAGCATCGAAGGTCTGCGCGGCATCTCGGCTGTGACGGGTGATGGCGTGCGCGAGCTGATTTATGCGGCCTGGGAAGAGATTCGCCGCAGTCCCGATGTCCCCGTATTGGCGCCGGAACCACCGCGCATCATGTTGCGCGCGAAAGAGGCGTTCGCGATTCGTATCGAGGACGGCGTGTATGTGGTCAGCGGTGAACGCATCGAACGGCTGGCAGAAGCGACCGATTTCGACAACGATGAAGCGCTGGGACGTTTCGAACGCGTGCTCGCTCGGATTGGCGTCGAGAAGCGTTTGCGCGAGATGGGAATCAGCGAGGGCGACACCGTGCGCATCGGCGACGCTGAGTTTACTTACTCATGATGTCGTTTCTGTCGGTTGACGTGCCTCGCCGCACTGCTACAAAATTCGCCTCGTGCGAATTTTGCTGCGGGCTCCGCTCGTCGCTCTCGCCCTCCATGGCTCCGCTCCTCGTCGGAGCCTGCTGCTCGGCACATCAACCGAACAAAACGCCATCATGAAGATAGGTCTCTTTGGCGGTGCGTTTGACCCGGTGCACAACGCGCATTTGTTCGTTGCCGAGGCTGTACGTGCCGCGGAAAATCTTGATCGCGTTGTCTTCTTACCGTTGCGCTCGGGTCACCACCGCGATGCATTGCGCGGCAGCGTCGAACATCGTGCTACGATGCTGCGACTTGCGATCGCGTCCAACCCGGCTTTTTCACTCGACTTGACTGATACCGACGAAGACGCAACAGGCTATACAGCAGATCTCTTACCGCGGATGCGCGCCATCTATCCGAATGAAGAACTATATTTTATCGCCGGGAGCGATTCGCTCGTCCGCGGCGGCTGGCGGCGGCTCGAGGAGATATTCGCGCACCTTGACGGCTTTCTCGTCGTTCCGCGGCCTGAGGTCGAGCGCACCGAACTCGATCAAGCACTTGCGGCAATTCCGGCGAAAGTGCGCGCGAAGATAGACTTCATCGACTTGCCGCTGCACATGGATTCGGCGACGACCGTTCGCGATCGGCTCGAAGCCGGCGATACGGTGCGCTACTTAGTCCCCGAAGCGGTTTGGCGCTACATCGTCGAGCACGGTTTATACGTGAACGGTGCCGTGCGGAAATGATCGCTGCAGCTGATCCGCGCGTGCTGTGCGCGAGCGGCCACACGCGTGGTGCAAACGGAGTGCTCGAGATCGCCGGCGTGAATGTCGACGAGCTGGCGAAAACGTACGGTACGCCGCTGGTTGTCTTCGATGCGTCGACGTTCGAACGGACGCTCGAACGTTTTCATGGTGCAGCCGATGCGCACGGCATCTCGATTGCCTATGCCGGTAAAGCGCTGCTTTTTGTTGCGCTCGTGCGGCGAATTGCGCGACATGCGTGGCTCAAGCTCGACGTGTGTTCGAGCGGCGAAATTGCGACTGCCGAACGCGGCGGTCTTGATGCGGCGCACATGTATCTTCACGGTTGCGGCAAAACCGATGCCGAGCTCGATGCTGCGATCGAAGGCCGGGTTGCGTTCATCGTCGTCGACGGCATCGACGAGTTGCAGACGCTCGCGGCGCGCGCACGCGGACGCGCGGTTGCGATCGGACTACGCTTCAACACCGGCATCGAAATCCACACGCACGATTTCGTGCGAACCGGCGGCGAGAACACGAAGTTCGGCATCGCGCCGGGCGATCTCGAGCGCGCGCTCGACGTCCTCGACGCGCATCCAAATATTACGCTCGGAGCGCTGCACGCACACATGGGTTCGCAGATTTTCGACGAGGCGCCGTATGCTGCGAATCTCGACGTGCTGGCTGAGCTCGCGACGCGAGCGAACGCCCGCGGACGCACGATCCCAGCGCTCTTGCTCGGCGGCGGTTTCGGCGTCGACGAGGACGTCGCGGTATCTGAGAAGTTCGATATCGCGAGTACGCTTGCGGACTTGGCCCTACGGATCCACGAGACCGCGACGCGAGCAGGCATCCCGGTCCCGAGGCTTGGAATCGAGCCCGGCCGTTCGCTGGTCGCAAGTGCCGGGACGACGCTCTACCGCGTCGCCGCAATCAAGGACTCTGGGACCCGCCGGTTCGTCGTCATCGACGGCAGCATCGCCGACAACCCCCGGCCCGCAATCTATGGAGCCTTCCACCAACCATTGGTTGCCAGTTCGCAAGCGCGGGGACCGCTCAGACGTGTGACGATTGCCGGCCGGTCATGTGAGAACGACGTGATGCTGGACGCCGACCTCCCCGATGACTTGCGAGTCGGTGACTTGCTTGTGTTCTGTACGACCGGCGCGTACACGTACTCGATGGCCAGCAACTACAACCGATTCGGCCGTCCGGCTGTGGCCGAAGTCGAATCCGGGCGCCATCAATTGGTCATTAGGCGCGAGAATTTCGAAGACGTTTTACGCAACGATGTAGTATGATGAGGCCACGCGTCGCAACGACGCTGGTTTTGGCGAGTATCAGTCCGCGGCGTCGCGAACTTCTCGCCTCCCTTGGCGTCAAAGTCGACGTCGTTCCAAGCAGCTATAACGAAATGAACATGCCGGAGTTGCCGCCCATCGAGTTGGCACGCACCCATGCGCGTGGCAAGCTTCAGGGTGTCCTCGGACAACCCCGCGATGCGATCGTCGTCGCAGCCGATACCGTCGTCGATCTCGACGGAAAGTCGCTCGGAAAGCCGCAAACCGCGCTGGACGCAACCGACATGTTGCGCGCGCTGTCCGGCCGCTCGCATATCGTGCACACTGCGTTCGCCGTCACGCTTGAAAGCGATGTGATTGAACGCACCGCCTCGACGGAGGTCCGTTTCGCACCGCTATCGCAGCAAGAAATAGCCGAGTACGTCGCGACGGGTGACTCGATGGACAAGGCAGGAGCCTACGGAATTCAAGGGCGGGGGGCGTCCCTCGTCGAGCGGATTGACGGTGACTTTTACACCGTGATGGGGTTCCCGCTTGGACTTTTCGTGCGAACGTTGCGCGAACACGGCGTGAGCCTCGGGGGTACACGCTAATGGCGTTCATGCGAGCAGTCCGGACCACTTTAAGTCCCGAATTGGGAATCGATCTTGGAACCGCAAACACGCTCATCTACGAGCGCGGCACGGGTGTCGTCGTTTCCGAGCCGTCGGTTGTCGCCTACGACCTCTCGGCCGGCGAGCGCGTTATCGCCGTCGGAGCGGCGGCCAAAGAAATGGAAGGCCGCGCGCCCAGCCGGATCCGTGTCGTTCATCCGCTTCGCGGCGGGACGATCAGCGATTTCCAAGCCGCCCACGTCTTGATCGAAACGATGGTGAACCGCGCCTCGGCCGCGCGACCGCGCCTAATGCCGCGAGTCGTCGCCTGCGTCCCGGGATGCGCGACCGACATCGAGTGCAAGGCGGTTGAGGAAGCGGCCGCGGCCGCGGGCGCACGGGCGACGACATTTTTGCCGCAAGCCGTTGCTGCGGCACTCGGGGCTGGCCTCGATATTACGACGACGAGCGGCAAAATGGTCGTCGACATCGGTGGTGGGACGACCGAGATCGCGGTTCTCGCGCTTTCCGGCGTTGTGGCACTGCATTCGGTCAAAATCGGCGGCGACTATCTCGATAACGCGATCATCGCCCGCCTGCGGCACGACCGTTTTCACATCGGCGTGCTCACCGCGGAAGCATTGAAAATCAAGCTAGGGTTTGCTGGTCGCCCACCCGGGCGAGCGGCGGTTCGCGTCAGCGGCTTCGACGGTTCGGCCGGCGCACCGCGCGCACGCGAAGTGAGTGAAGCATTGGTCGGCGAAGCGATGGCTGAAGGCATCGATCGCATCACCCGTGCAGTGTGGTCGGTTCTCGAGCAAACGCCGCCGGATCTCGCCGCGGATTTACTCGAAAACGGTATCACGCTGACCGGCGGAGGCGCGCAAATTACGGGACTCGCCGGCGAGCTCAGTTTGCGCACCAACGTTCCCACGACCGTCGCACCCGATCCGCTCGAGTGCGTCGCGCGCGGAGCAGGTGAAGTGCTCGGAATTCCAACGTTGCTTGAACGTCTCGCTCCGTCCGCGGATCGTTTGACGAGGTGGTACCAATCTTTACGTATCGGGATGAGAGAAAGCTATTCGCCGTAATCGGCGCGATCATCGCCGCCGCTCTCGTCGCACTCATTCAACTTGAATTCGCTCGCCAAGGACGTACGAGCCCCCTCAGCAACGCAGTAACGTCAACGTACGCATATCTCGAGTTTGCGCTTGGTGCCGCGGTCTCCGGTTCGCGCGACGCCGTCGGTTACGTGATCGCACTGCCGCAGCTCGAACGCGACAATACGGAGCTGCGCGCGGATAATGCGAGCCTGCAGAGCCGGAACGCAACGCTCCAAGAAACGCTGGCTCGTGTTCCCTCGCGGGAGGCCGTCGAGAATGCGGCCGCGCTCTACCCGACCGGCATCCCGGCGCTCGTCATCGGATTCGATCCTGAAAACAAATCCCAAGTCGTCACGGTGAACAAAGGAACGCGTTCGGGCGTAACGGTTGATGATGGTGTTGTCAACGCCGACGGCGTGGTCGGACGTGTCATCGAAGCCGATGCGCTCAGCAGTAAAATTCTCTTGCTCACCGACTACACGAGCAACTTGCCGGCGATTCTGCAAAACGGTCGCTGGTGGGGAATCGCGACAGGAACGCTGACGCGTGTGAACCTCCACTATGTTTCGCAAGACGCGCATCTGCACGTCGGCGATGCCGTCGTAACGGGCGAAGGGCGTTCGTTTCACGCCGGTCTTTTGATCGGGCACATCGCTTCAGTCACGCCGATGCCCGCCGGTGCGCTCGACCAGCAAGCAATCGTCGAACCTGCGGTCGCCTTCGGACGCATCGATCATGTTGTTATCCTTCCGAAGTAACGTCGCGCAAGCCCACGCTACCCGGCTTCCAACGGACTGGCGCGCGGCCGCGATTTGGCTGATCGCAGCCGGCTTTCTGCAGGCTACCCTGGTGCATTTCATCGCGATCCGCAGCGCCGTACCAAGCCTTGTATTTCTCGTCGTCGCGACCTACGCGCTGCGCTCCGGAGCCGCCGGCGCAATTCTGCTCGGTGCGGCCGGCGGTTTGATCGAAGATGCGTTGTGCGGTAACACCGGCGCGGCGTGGACGATCGCAACGACGATCGCTGCGCTCGGAATCTCCGGCGCCGCGCGCCTGACATTTGCCGACTCACCGTCAATCTTTGCTGCGCTGGTCATTGTAGCAGCACTCGTTCGCGAAGGATTGTATTGGGCCGTTCTTTCGTTAGAAGGCTACCAAGTCGGCCTCGGCGTGCACTACACGAAGATCGCAATCGCTTCGGCGCTCTACACTGCAGTTATCGCGATGATCGTCGTATGGTCGCGCTGGCGCTTCATCTCGAGATGAGCCTTTGATTTATCGCGGCATCACCCGCATGGGCGGCTTCCTCTTCATCCTGGCTATCGCGATCGCGGGCATCATTGCGCGTTTGACGTACGTGCAGCTGATCGACGGTAAAGTCTACGCCGCGGCCGCGCGCGCGAACCAAGTTCGCTTGATCCCCGTCGCAGCACCACGCGGCTTGATCTTAGACCGCACCGGCCAGATCATGGTGCGCAGCCGTCCATCGTTCGTCGTCGCGTTGATTCCCTCGCAAATCAAAGACATCAAGTCGACGATCGCCGATCTTTCCTCGACTCTGGAAATTCCGCAAGACGAGCTGTGGCATCGGCTGTATCATCATCACGACGTCAATTACGAAAATTTCGCGCAAGTCCAAACTTACGAGCCCTACGGCCCCGTGATCTTGGCCAGCGACTTACACACTTCGCAAATGGCGCGCCTCGCTGAGCGGCAGCCTGACCTGCCCGGCGTCGATCTTGAAGAGCAACCGGTTCGCAATTACCCTTACGGCAAGCTCGCAGCCGATGTCTTCGGATACGTCGGTCAAATCTCGGAAGAAGAATACGAAAAGCGCAAGAGCGAGCACTATACGCCCAACGACGTCGTCGGCAAAGATGGAATCGAGTCCACCTACGACACGTATCTCAAAGGAACGCCGGGCGGCCAGCAAGTCATGGTCAACGCTTGGGGCGCGGTCGTCGGCGACGAAAAGTTCGTCAAATCGAAGCCGGGCAACGTTGTCGTTACGACGATCGATTTGCGCCTGCAGCAGATCGCGCAGAAGGCGCTGGCCGACGGTCTGACGTCGTGGGCAAAAACCCGCCACGTCAAACGCCTTTCCGGAGCGCTCGTGATCCTCGATCCGTACAGTGGCGGTGTGCTCGCGATGGCGTCGCTGCCGACCTTCGATCCGAACGATTTCGCAACGCCTATCTCGCCGAACGAGTACGCGCACTACGTTCTCGACCCGCTGCGTCCGCTCTACAACCGCGCGATCGGCGCCGCAACGCCGACGGGCTCGACCTTCAAGATGGTGACGGGCTCAGGCGCGATCTCGTCAGGCGCCATCAAGCCGCACCAGGTGCTCTACGACTCGGGCGCGTGGGATTGCCACGGCGTCCACTTCGTCGATCTCGCCGCCGGGGGACTGGGGAACGCCGAATTCACGCAAGCGCTTGCGGCCTCAAGCGACGGCTACTTCTACCAGCTCGGCGACCGGCTCGGTCATACGCGCTTGCGGTATTACGCGCTGCAGTTCGGACTCGGCGCACTGAGCGGCATCGATCTTCCCGGCGAGTACGCGGGCAATTGGCCGACCGATGAATGGACTCGCAAGGTCTACGGCGTCCCGCTGGAGCCGAGCGACGTCTGCCAGCTTGCGATCGGGCAAGGCGCGATGCAAGCCACGCCGCTGCAGATGGCTAACGTCACTGCGACCGTCGTCAATGGCGGGACGCTGTATCGGCCGCACGTCGTTCAAGAGATTCGCACGCCCACGGGCACCGTCATCAAGCGTTTCGATAACGAGATCATCCGCGAAGTCCCCGTCACGCAAGAATCTCTCAAAGAAGTCCGGACGGGGATGGACCGTGTGACCAGCTCGATCGGTACGGGCTACGGCTTGGCGATTCCGGGCCTACCCTACGGCGGCAAGACCGGTACCGTGCAAACCGACGGCGGCGACGGCCCGAACACGACCTGGTTCGTCTGCTTCGCACCCGCACATCATCCGAAGATCGCAATGGCGATCTTCGTTGAACGCTCGGGCGGCTATGGCGCGAATGTCGCCGGCCCGATCGCCCAAAAAATCCTCGCGGAATATTTCCGGAAGAAGATCTAGGCTTAGCCGCCGCTCTCTTGAGGACTCGTTGCGGCTAATGATGCGAGCAGATCCAGGATTTTCTTATCATCCTGCTCGTCGATCGGTGAATCGCGCGCAACGTCTTTTTGCGTGCGAAGATTCGTCGTGCGCTTGCGCCACTCGACGCGTGCGTCGGTCTCATCGCGCAGACGCCGCAGGTAGTGATCGAGCGGCGTGAAGCGCCGTCCGTCGTCCGAGCGATTGAACTTCGCTTTGAGATCGTCGACGAGACGATAGGTATCGAAAACGGAATCGATCAGGTTTTCCAAGCGCCGGTCGTAGGGCAACCAATACCGGTTCGTTTGCAGATCTTGGAAAAGCCAGATCGAGATGTCGCCGAAGTTCATGATGTCGTCGATCATCATGCCGTCGAAGGGCGGGCGCAGCGGTGTAATCTTGTTCTCGCCGATGTAGCGATCGCGCTGTTCGATCGGTGAGACATCGCCGGTAGCGAGTCGCTGTCCGTAGGCTTCGCGATCCTCGCGAATCCCTTGGACGCGCCGCCACAGATCGGCGACTTCGGGACGCGAGTGGAACTTGTCGAGCCACTCTTGCGAACCGGCGCGTTCCTTTAACTCGACGGTGACGCGATGAATCGAACGGCGCAGCCAGTTCTCGAGCTCTTCTTCCCAACGCTGACGCCGGCGGTATGTCGCTTGCGCGTTGACCACGTCTTGCGACGAACGTGCCGCAGAATTATAGAGACGTGACGCACCGCCGAAGCTGAACAGCCATTCGAAGAAACCGGGACGCTCGATTTGATTCCCGCGAACGTGTCGCGGATACGACTCGGCGTAGCCTTTCAGATTGCGCTCGGCAATCTTCTTCCGTTCCTCTAGTGCGTTTGCGGCAGCCGCGATCTCAGCGAGAACGCCGGCACGCTTGCGCGTATACGACGCGCGGACCGCGCTTTCGGCGTGCGAAATCTCCGACCGTTCAAAGCGCGCTTTTGCAGCGTCGTACTCTGCGATCGTGGCGGCGTCTTTTGCAAAGTCTGGAATTCCACCCGCGGCTCTTGGCTTTTCGCCCGAATCGACCGCGGTCGGTTCGACGCTTTCCACGGTGCGGCGCTTCCCTTCGGTGGGCGTCATCGCCTCCAAGCGGGGACCCGCTTGTGCTACGTCTTGCAATCCCGTAATAGGATTGCTGCGACCGCAGAAACCCGGGGGTCGGGGTCGGAAAGCGCACCACGAAGTGCATGCACTGCGCCGGGACCGCGCTGAAGTCGCTCGAGCTCGCGAATCCGCTCAAACGGCGCGGGCAGCCTGCTTACCTGCTTCGATTCGTCTCGTGCCGGGCTGAGCATCGCGACGCCGAGCAACACCAAACCGATGATGACGAACAGTAACGGGATGAATACGAGCTTCACGATCATGCGTGAACTCCGGTCTCGCGTTCGATGACGGCGTCCAGACGTGCATCGAGCGCAGGCTGCGCGGCGACGAGGGCGTCAATCAACGCGGCGTCGTCGTGCAGGCCCTGCAGGGTCGCGCACAGCGCGTCACGATAGGTGGCAAACTCCGGGTACTCGTCGCGTTCGGACGCGATGAGCTGCGCTGCACAGGCCAACCGAGTCCCGAGTGTTCCCGCTGCGATCCCGGACGCATCCAGCGCGTCTTGCGCGGCCGGATCGAGGACGTCGTCGGCACGCACGGGGTAGTGCGGCATTCGCAATTTGATCGCCAGCCGATCGAAGACGCTGCGCAGCGCGATCCGGCTTACGATCAGATGCGATTCCGTTGCCGGGTCCTCGCAACTGTCGGCGCAAAGGATCGCGAGCGCCCAAAGGTGGCGCATCAGACCACTCAGTCCGGCGAGATAGCTTGCCATCGGCGCTTCAAGCGCTGCCGCGCCCGAACGGAGCCTGCGCGAAATCACGGACGGCGGGGCGGTAAGTGACGGCATGGCGATGATTCGCAAGGCGACACCGTCGATAGTAAACGGAAGGTCGGGAGCGTCGCTGCAGTCCGCGATTTTGATTGCCGGCGACTCGAACAACGATTCGCGTCCCTCGCATTGCGCGCGAGCCAAGACGTTCATTGCGCCGGCTCCCATGTTACCAATCGTCGCGAACTCGAGCGTCAAGACCGTACCGCGCTGCAAACGCTCGATGCGCATTCCGTCGCGCGACCAGAGCGGTGACGTACCCGCGACGTCGAGGGCGCGTGCGCCTTCGATGCGCGTGCTTCCCGGAAGATAGACGCCTCCCGCGACGTGCAACGCGATTGTGAAATCTGCGTGCGCACCGCCGGCATTCACCAGAAGCAGCCGCCAATCGGCGCGCTCGCCGGGCGCAACCGCTACGTCGGCGTATCCTTGCGGTTCGATCGCGCCCTCAAGACGGGGTTGATTGCGCGCGAAGACCTGCGCCTCGCCGATCTCAACGTTACCGCTTGCGGTACCGCATATGACACGCAACGATTGCGGCGTTCCGTTGAGCGCCGATTCCGGAACACGGGCACGAACGCCACTCGTGATGCGCATACCCGGATCTATGGTCAATGGACACTGGACATCGAATACAACGTCTGCAAGGTCGCCCTCGGGGTGCAGCGCGACGACGTTCGCCGGCCCGTTGCCCGTGTTCGTAAGAATCAAGCGCCCATGCACGACGTCGCCGGCCGCCGCTTCGTTTTCGAAGAGCTCAATGCGATTCGCGCCGGTCGCAAATGCTTCGGCACCATGCATCGTGCAGCGCGCGCGCACATCGCGACGCGCACCATCGCATTCGATCGACACCGCGATCTCTGCTTCGCCTGTTTCGAACGCGTGCACGTCAACGGCGAGATCGTACCGCTCGCCACGCAGCGGCGCAGGCAGCACGATGTCGAGCTCGTTGCGCCGTTCGGTCGGACGAACGTACGGTACGGCCGAGATAAGCGTGATCCACGCGGGCGCACGAACCGCGACACTCGCGGCGTTTGTGCAATCGTCGCTGTGATTCTGAACCTGGATTCGTAAGGTCGATTCTTCGAACGCAGCATCCAACTCGAGCATACGGCCTCCTCTTGCAGGCGGCCGGTTCGGTCGTGGAGCCGCACACCCTTCGATCAAAATTTGCAGGTCGCAAGGCGGCAAAGGCGGGGTACTTTCATTCGGAGAAATTGCCCGGCATGACGACACTTGCTGCGTATCATGCCGGACTGCTCTGTGAAGCCGTCGATCGATTGGGAAGCGAAGCCGCGTTTGAAGTTCTCGCGCGAGCACGTGAGCTCGAAGCGCAAGGACGCAGCATCGTGCACCTCGAGATCGGCGAGCCCGATTTCGACACGCCGGAGCATATCAAGCGAGCCGGTATCCAAGCGATCGAACAAAACTATTCGCACTACACGCCCTCGGCCGGTATCCCAGAGCTGCGCGATGCGATCGCAACATTTGCTGCAAACCTGCGCGGCATCGAGCCGTGGAAGCGTGAGAACGTCGTCGTCGGTCCGGGCGCAAAACCTATCATCTGGAACACGCTTTCAGCGTTGCTCGATCCGGGCGACGAGATGGTCGCAGCCGATCCGAGTTATCCGGCGTATGCGTCGTGCGCATCGTATCTGCAGGCGAATCTCGTGCCGGTCAAGCTGCTCGAATCGAAAGATTGGCGACTCGATCTCGACGAGCTCTCCGCAAAGGTCAGCAATCGCACGAAAGTCGTCGTGTTGAACTCACCGCACAATCCGACCGGCGGCGTGCTCGGCCTCGAAGATTTTCAAGTCGTCGCCGATCTCGCGCACAAGTGGGGCTTTATCGTCATCTCCGATGAGATCTATTGCCGCACCCTGTACGGCAGCACGTTTGTCTCGCTCGCGCAGCTCGACGGTATGCGTGAACGCAGCGTGATCATCGACGGCTTCTCGAAAGCCTACGCGATGACGGGCTGGCGTCTTGGCTACGGAATCATGCCCGAAGAGCTCGCGCGCACGGTCTCACTGTTCAATAACAACACGTTCTCGTGCGTCGCGACCTTCGTTCAGCGCGCCGGAATCGCGGCACTCAACGGACCCGACGCGCCGGTGGTCGAGATGACCGAGACGTTCCGCAAGCGCCGCGATGAGATCATCAACGGGATCAATTCGATCCCGGGCATGCACTGCAAATCACCGGAAGGCGCGTTCTACGCGTTCGTCAACGTGCAAGAGATCACGCACGACGATCGCAAGCTCGCGACGTTCTTGCTCGAAGAAGGCGGCGTTGCGGGCCTCGGCGGCTCGTGCTTCGGTGACGGCGGACGCGGTTATATCCGCTTCTCGTATGCAAACTCGATCGAAAACCTTCGGATCGCGCTCGACCGCATCCGCGAAGCGCTCCCGAAATTTAAGGGCTAAAGCTCCGACACGCCGGCATCCCTCGCAGCACCGCTACAACATTCGCATCGTGCGAATGTTGCTGCTGCGCCCCCGCTCGTCGCTCTCGCCATCCTGGCTCCGCTCCTCGTCGGAAGCTGCTGCTCGGCACGCCGGCGCGTCCGAGCTTAAAGCAGTTTCATTGCGAGCTTGACGTCGCGGAGCGTTTGGCTTGCGACGGTGCGCGCTTTTTCCGTGCCTTGGGCGATGATCTTGTCGATCGTCGCGTCGTCGATCGCGTCGCGGCGTTCGCGAAGCGGGCGTAGATAGGCATTGAGCTTTTCGGCGAGCTCGCTCTTGCAATCCACGCAGCCCAGCGCTCCTGAACGGCAGTTCTCGGCGATCCAGGGGGCGCGCGTGTCGTTGACGATTTGATGGAGCGCGTAGACCGGACAAATCTCGGGACGTCCGGGATCGTTGCGCCGAATCTTCTCCGGATCGGTAAACATCGAGCGGACTTTTTTGGTCGTGGTCTCTTCGTCGTCGGCGATGTCGATCGTGTTTCCGTATGACTTCGACATCTTGCGCCCGTCGGTGCCGGGTACGGCCGGGAATTCGGTAAGCAGCGCCTGAGGTTCGACCAACGTAGCGCCGTAATACCGGTTGAAGCGGCGAACGATCTCGCGCGCCAGCTCGAGATGCGCGACCTGATCGCGCCCAACCGGGACTTTTTCGCCGCGAAAGACCGCGATGTCGCACAACTGCAAGAGCGGATACCCGAGAAAGCCGTATGTCGCGATGTCGCTGCCGAGCGCTTCGATTTGTTCCTTATATGTCGGCGTGCGTTCGAGCCAGGAAACGGGCGTGACCATCGAGAGCAGCACGTGCAGCTCGCTGATCTCCGGAACGCCAGATTGCAGAAAAATCGTCGATTTTTCGGGATCGACGCCGGCGGCAATCCAATCGCGCACCATGTCTTCGCGTGCTGCGCGAATCTCTTCGGGATGCTGAAAAAGCGTCGTGTACGCGTGCAGATCCGCGATCTCGAAATACGCATCTTCGCTTCGCGACAGCTGTGCCCAATTCGTGAGCGCCCCGACCAAGTGACCGATATGCAAACGGCCGGTCGAGCGCATTCCAGACATGACCCTCATTACATTGCCTTCATTGATTTCGCGCCCGTTCGCGCATCAGTACGGCCATACCCGTTCGCCGTTCCACTGCGCGCTATGCGCAATCGCGTCGCGGACGAGTGCACGCGCGGCAGTGATCGCATCGATGATGTTCTCGCCGCGCGCAAGATAAATCGCAGCCGCGGCTGCAAGGACGCAGCCCGTACCGCGCATGCCGCCGGCGATGTGCGTCCCGACAAACGTCGAGGTCGTGCCGTTTGCATAGAGCACGTCGGTTGCTTCGTTTTCGAGATGACCGCCAGTAACGAGTGCAGCGCGAGCATGATCGCGCTCGACGAGCATTTGCGCCGCTCCCGCCATCGTTGCGCGATCGCTGACGGGAAAACCACACAAGCGCGAGGCTTCATCCATATTGGGTGTGACCAGCGTGCAGAGCCGAAAGAGCGTGCGCAAGGCCTCGAGCGTCGCGTCATCCGCAAACACTAGACCGTCGCTACTGGCCGCGACCGGATCGCAGACGACCGGGACGTTCACGCCTTCCAGTCCAGCCGCGACCGCCAGAGCGCTTTGCGCCGAAAGCAAGGCCCCAATGCGATACGCGTCCGGCCGTGCGGACCGAATCGCGCGCATCTGCGCGGCGATGATTGCGGGATCGAGCGCCGCAGCTACGCGTTCGGAGTCGCCTTGCGCGGAAACGCCAGCAACGACCATGACGTGACGCGCCTCGAGACGCTGGGCCACCCGGGCGTCGAGGCCAATGCCCGCGATGTTCCACGGATGCGTGGTTCCGATCGACGCGAGCGTCAGCGCGCCCATGCGTCGACCAAGGTGCGTGCAGCGGCAATCCGGTCCGGTGCCCGCGATATCGCTGTGATGACGGCCGCCATGGCGGCGCCGGTCGCGCGAACCTCTTGTATTCGCGCAAGCGTGATGCCCCCGATCGCGGCGACGGGCAGGTCGACCGCCTGAACTGCGGAGCGGACTCCGCCGGGTCCGATCGGCTCGCCCGCGTCATGCTTCGTTCCGGTCGCGTACATCGCACCGACCCCAATGTAGTCGGCGCCAATCGCAAGCGCGGCGTATGCGCTCGGGACGTCGGGGCATGAGATGCCGACGATCTTCCCCTCCGTCCGCGCCCGCAGCGCGGCGACGTCGAGCAGCGCAAGATCTTCTTGCCCGAGATGGACGCCATCGGCCGAATCGACGAGTCCGACGTCATCATTCACGATCAAGAGCGCTCCGGCCGCGCGCGTGCGCTCCCAAGCGCGAGCCAAGACATCGCGCTCGATCCCACTCTTGCCACGGTACTGCACGACGCGTATGCCGCCCGCCAAAACGTCATCGAGCTGTGCGAGCACGTCGCCTTCGGCTGTGTCGACGATTGCGTAGATTCCGCGCAATTGCGCTATTCGGCTGATGGCTCGCGCTTGGCGCATTCGGGGGCTGTTCCTTTAGGGAGCGGGCACGGCAATTGACGGCAAAACGAAGTCAATTGGTTGGTCTGCGCCCTCAGGCAACGCAGGCGCTATCGTCAGATCGTACGCGCGCGCGCGATCGTCGAGCCGGCCTGGTGTAAGAAAATCGATTTGCCCGGTATATCGCGCATTCGGCGCAAGACGCAAGCCAAGAAACAGCGCTCGATCCGTCAGCAACCAATTGCGTGTGTCGAGCGGATGATACACATTCGAACCCTCGCGCAAAAGCGTGCGTCCGTATGGCAAAAACGTGATAAACGCGTTGCCGTCGTTCTCGAACGTCAGCGCCAGCTCGATGCGGCGCGGATAAAACGCGAGCTCGCGAACGATAACCTTCACGCCGTTGCGTTCGATTGCGGCCGTACCGCTCGGAACGTAGGAACGATAGGGGTGCCCCTCGTCATCGACGCGGTACGCCTTGCCTTCGCGAACGATCCGATAGCGCAATTCGAGACGCCCGTGACCGAGCTGCTGCGTACCGTGATTCAAATACTGAATCGATTCGCGCAGCGTGACGATCTGCGCGTTCTTAACTGCGCGTACACGCACCGCGCTCGGACCGATCGCGCTGAAGCGTTCAGCGGTGAACACCGATTCATAATTGCGCAGGCTGCCGAAATAGCGCTGCATCGTCGCGGTCAACATCCCGTAGGATTTTGCGTAGTTGCCGCTGCCGACGGCACGCGCGTATTCGACCGCCGCGTCGACGGCGGCACCGCTGGGCGGCAGGGCCGCGGCCAAGCGCCCAGGCGTCCAGAAGGTGAGCATTGCGAGCAGCGCGGCAAGCGCGCACCGGGTCATGCTTGCCCGAGAAGAATGTCCACGATTCGAATCAGATCGGATTCGTCGGTAAAACGAATCTCGATCCGGCCGCCCTTCTTGGCACGCACGAACGTGATGCGCGAGCCCAGCCGGTGCCGCAACTGATCGGCGACATCGTTCAAGTCGTCGACCGCGGCAGCGGCGCGCTTCTTCGGCGGCGTGGAGAGCCGCTGCGCCAAGCGCTCGAGGACGCGAACCGACGTGCCTTCCCGCGCGGCACGCTCGGCGACGACAAGCCGATCCTTTTCGGGGAACGCGAGCAGCGCTTTGGCGTGGCCCGGCGAGAGCGCCCGCGCGCGAATGAGCGCTTGAATCGGCTCGGCGAGCACCAGCAAGCGCAGCGCATTCGCAACGGACGGGCGTGCGCGCCCGACGCGTTCGGCGACGCGCTCCTGCGTGAACCCATAATCGTCGATCAGATGCTGGTAGCCCATCGCTTCTTCAAGTGCATCGAGATCTTCGCGCTGCAAATTCTCGACCATCGCAAGCTCGAGGCTTTGCTGATCTTCTGCATCGCGAACGATTGCAGGCATCGTTCGTAAGCCCGCGGCGGCGGCGGCACGCCAGCGGCGTTCGCCTGCGATGAGCTCGTAGCGATCGCCGCGCTTTCGCACCAGAATCGGTACGAGTACACCGAATGCCGCAATCGAGCTGCGCAATCCCTCGAGCGCGTCGGCTTCGAAGGTCGTGCGCGGTTGATGCGGATTAGGAACGATCGCATCGATCGGAATTTCGCTTGCGCCCTGCGGTTTTTCGCGTGCAATCGGGTTCGCATCGCCGAGCAACGCACCGAGTCCGCGGCCGAGTCCACGCTTCGCCACTACGACACCGTTTCGAGCGCGGTCACTTCACGCGCCAAATCGAGATAGGCTTGTGCGCCACGGCTGCGCACGTCAAACAGCACCACAGGTTTGCCAAATGACGGCGCTTCGGAAAGACGAATGTTGCGCGGAATTTGCGTTTTGAAAACCTGATCCGGAAAATAACGCACCACTTCGTCGACGACTTCGACGGCAAGCCGCGTGCGGCCGTCATACATGGTGACGAGCACGCCGAGAATCTCCAAGCGCGGATTGAGCGCTTCTTTGACGCGCTTCACGATCGCGGTCAGCTGCGAGAGACCTTCGAGCGCGTAAAACTCGGCTTGAATCGGGATGATCATCTGATCCGCGGCAACGAGCGCGTTGATCGTGAGGAGGCCAAGCGACGGCGGGCAGTCGACGAAAACATAGTCGTATTGATCAACGACGTCAGCAAGCGCTTGCTTTAAACGGTTCTCGCGCGCCAAAGCGGAGACGAGTTCGACCTCGGCACCGGCTAAATTCGCGGTCGCCGGGATGATCGAGAGGTTCTCAACATCGGTCGGGATGATCGTGGCGGGGGCGCCGATCTCGCCGAGCAACAGCGCATAGGAATCGTTCTCAATACCGCGTTTATCGATCCCTAGGCCGGTCGTCGCGTTACCCTGCGGGTCGATGTCAACGAGTAAAACGCGCTTGCCAAGCAATGCAAGGCAAGCGCCTAAATTGACTGCGGTGGTGCTTTTCCCGACCCCACCTTTTTGATTGACAACCGCGACCGTACGACCCATTCCCTCGCTGCCGCCGTTCGTTCCGCGCGCGAATGTTCCCCGGGGAACACCGCACGGATTTCAGCGCGTCAGAATCTCGGCGATCGCGTTTCGAGCCATGTCGAGAAGAAGCTCGCGCTTATTGCGTTCGGGGTGATCCGTCACGGCGTCCAACAGCTTCTGCAGAACGTCCCCGACCTCGGGGCCGCCCTTCGAATCCGGCGGCAACACGTTTTCGGCGACCAATACCTCGATCACGTCATTTCCGGTAACGGCAAGGTCTTTCACCGTTAGTGGCGGCCGCTCCGAGAGCACCTCCCGGACCCGCGCTTCGAAGACGTCGTTCCCGCCGCGGTCAGGCAGACCACTCCCGACGACATCGGCATGCCGGAGCGCAAAGAGACCGGTCAGATGCTCCGGCCCGACGCGCCGGATGAATCGCCGAATCGTCGCCGGCGCGAGATCGGCATCGGCAACATACATATGGTGGCGAACGAGCGCCGCGACTGTCTCGGACGTTTGCATTGGAAAGCGCAGCCGCTCGAGCATCTGACGGCTCATGCCTTCACCGGTGATCTCGTGGCGGTAGAAGTGCGGGCCCTCTTTGGTTCGCGGCTTCGCGACGTCGTGCAAGAGTGCCGCGAGGCGAACCACCGGATCGCCAGGCGGAACGGCGTCGAGCGTTGCGAGCGAATGGCGCCAGACATCGAAGCGGTGCCAGCGGTTCTGCACGACGCCGTCCCCCTCGAGCAACTCGGGCCAGACATGTTCGAGCACGCCGGTCTCCGCGAGAAGCGCGAAGCCGATCGAGGGGCGCTCTGCGCTCAGGAGCTTCAGGAACTCATCGGAGATGCGCTCGGCCGAAACGGTCCCGGCAAGATGCGCTGCCGCGCGCATTGCTTTGATCGCCTCCGGTGAGAGCGCATAACGAAATCGCGCCGCGAACTGCGCTGCACGAAACATGCGCAGCGGATCCTCTTCGAACGTCTCCTCGCGGGCGATGTCGATGCGGCGCTCGCGGATGTCCTCGAGGCCGCCGTACGGATCGACGAGCTCGCCCGACGGCAATGCGCGAGCCATCATATTCATGCGGAAGTCGCGGCGCTTGAGATCGTCTTCGAGCGATATCTCGGGTGAGGAAACGACATTGAAGTCGCGGTGCCCGCTTCCGGTCGAGACTTCGCGCCGTGGAAGGGCGAGATCGGCGTTCCCGACGTCCGAAGAGAACTTCACGACCGAAAACGCAGCGCCGACGAGATCGACCTTGCCATGCACCGCCAGACGCGAAATAAGCTCGTCCTGCGCCACCCCGAGCACGACGTAGTCGAAATCTTTCGTGCGATCCGGGATCCCCTCGATCTCAGCGCGCAACTCGTCGCGGACGCGTCCGCCGACGGAATACAGCGAGCCCGGCGGTAACCAGGCTGCGAGCGATTCGTCGAGAGCGTGCTTCACGAAGAAAGTGGCCGGTGTTGCGCGATCCCGACGCGGCGTGGAAAACGCTCGGGCGTCGGAGTTCGCTTGGTGACGACCAGAATACGACGTTCACCGGCCAGCGGCAACTCTGCGGTTACCTCGCTACCCAATACAAGCGCAGAAGCCTTGAGCGCTTTACGCTCCGCGTCGCTGAGTGTTCCACGCTGTAGCAGCGCGCTGCCGCCAATCGCGACGAACGGCAGCGTCAGTTCGACGACCGCGGCGGCGGATGCGAGCGCGCGCCCCGTCGCATACGTGAATCGCTCGCGAAAACGCTGGTCCCGCGCGAGATTTTCCGCGCGCGCAGTGATCGCTTCGCCGCCAATGCCGAGCTGCTTCATCGCATCCGAAATAAACGCGATTTTCTTAGCCGTCGCATCGACTGACGTCACGCGAATTCCGCGCACGATCGCAAGCGGAATCCCGGGAAGGCCACCGCCGGCACCGATGTCGATCAGTTCCCCGTCCTCGGCAATGAGGGGAAGCAGCGTTAGCGCATCGGCGATGTGGTCTGCGATTGCGTCCGCGTCGCGCGCGCCGGTGAGATTGAATTCCCGGTTGCGCTCGAGGAGAAGCTCGCCATAACGCGCCAGCCGCTCGAGCGCATCCGGCGGTGCGCCGTGACGCGCGAGCGCGCTTGCTACGTCACTCACAGAGCCGCGACGTGTTCCTTCCGATGACGGTGAACGAACAGCGAAAGTATCGCGACATCGGCCGGCGTTACGCCGGGAATTCGCGACGCGGCACCGAGCGTGTCTGGCTTATGGCGTATGAGTTTTTCGCGCGCTTCGTGTGAGAGCGCGCGAATCGAATCGTAGATGAAATCACTCGGAATGGGATCGCCCTGGGCGCGCTGTGCGCGTTCGATCGTGAGCTCCTGGCGCCGCACGTAGCCGGCGAGCTTGATTTCAATCGCGGCACGTTCCACGACGTCATCCGCGCCTAAATAGGGCGCGACGTCGGCTGGACCGATTTCGGGACGTCGCAATGCGTCCGCAACCGTCGCTCCACGCTCGAACGCCGACTCACCGATACGCTCGGTGCCCAGGCGCATACGTTCGGCGCGCGCGATCGTCGTCTCGAGCAGCTCGCGGCGCGCAACAAAATCTTCCCAAGTCGCATCCTCGATGAGGCCGATCTCACGTCCACGCGGCGTCAGACGCAAATCGGCGTTGTCGTGCCGCAAGAGGACGCGATGTTCCGCCCGTGACGTGAGCATCCGATATGGCTCGTCGACGCCCTTGGTCGTAAGATCGTCGATCATCGTTCCGATATACGAGTCGGTCCGCGTGAGGATGAACGGGGCCTCGCCGCGCACGCTGCGCGCCGCATTGATTCCCGCCATCAGGCCTTGCGCAGCGGCTTCTTCGTAGCCCGACGTGCCGTTGAGCTGGCCGCAGTGGAAAAGTCCGCTAATCCGGCGCGTCTCGAGCGATGCGTGGAGCTCCGTCGGCTGTACGAAATCGTATTCGACCGCGTAACCGCCGCGCAGCATCACGCACTGCTCGAGTCCCGGCAACGTATGCAACATTTCGATTTGCACATCTGCGGGCAGCGACGTCGAAAAACCGCCGACGTAATACGTCGGTTCATCCCAACCTTCAGGTTCGATAAAGATCTGATGTGACGGATTCTGCGCAAATTTAATGACTTTATCTTCGATTGACGGGCAATAGCGCGGCCCGATTCCGCGAATCAAATCCAAACCATACAGCGGCGAACGATGCAGATTCTCGCGTACGAGCGTGTGTGTCGCCTCGCTCGTCGTCGTGATCCAACACGGCAATTGCGGGCCCGCGAATACGGGCTCGCTGCGATAGCTGAATGGCAGCGGGACGGGGCTTGGTTCTTGCGCCGTCATCGCCCCAGTGTCGACGGTCGTTTTGTCGATGCGCGGCGGCGTACCGGTCTTGAGCCGGCGCAGCGGAAAGCCAAGCGTGCCCAGGCTGGCCGAGAGTCCGATCGCGGGCGCCTCGCCGAAGCGGCCTTCGGCCTTCACGTCATCGCCGCGGAAGGTCTTGCCGCCCAGGAACGTCCCGGTCGCGAGGACGACGGCCGCGGCCTTGAGCACCTGACCGTCGGCGGTCCGGACACCGGTGACCGCTCCGCCCTCGGTGACGACGCCTTCGACCATCGCTGGGACGATCGTGAGGCTCGCTTGCCGCTCGAGACGCTCGCGTGCGCGCCGCGCATACGCCGGCTTGTCGGCCTGCGCGCGCAGGGCACGAACCGCAGCTCCTCTGCTTTCATTCAGCCATCGGACGTGCAGCGAGGTCGCGTCGATCAAGACGCCCATCTCGCCGCCGAGTGCATCGATCTCGCGGACCAACTGTCCCTTCGCGCTTCCGCCTACACTCGGATTGCACGGCAGCGTGCAGATCTTCGATGGATCGCCGGTGACGAGTATGGTTTCGACGCCAAGGCGTGCGCTCGCAAGAGCTGCTTCCAGCCCCGCGTGCCCGCCACCGACGACGATTACGCCGCTACGATCCTGTGCCGCCACCTGCGGATTGTACCGCATCAATGACGGCCTGTGGCTCCGGCGTTCCGACTGCAAAGCGCGTACCACTCCGCAGCACGATCTGCACCGCATTGAACCCGGAGACGTTCCAGAGCCATCCGTGCCAGGTCAAATGAACCCCCCAGCCTTCAAGAATGCTCGTTTTGATGGGACGGATCGATGCGATCTCGCTGACTGCGACGCTACGTCCGATGCCGGAAACGCCGAAAAACCACATCATTCGCTTATCGGTGACACGCACTGTGAGCGTTGAGAACAGCGCAGCCACGACCATCAAAATCGGTACGAAACTATATGAGAGCAACCGTTCCGATGGTGCCGTGATCCCAGCCGCAATGCTAATCGCGGCGGCGATCGCAAACAAAAGGATGACCGTGACCCAACCGACTTGCCGGTGCTCGTAGCGTACGCGTTCTTTCACGCGGCGGCGAGCTCGCGAAAGCGTTGTGCGATAACATAGCGCGCACCGATGATCGATCCGAGTGCAAACGCGATCGCGCCGTCAGTTGACGCGAGCGCTGCGGTACCGGCATGCGGTAAGAAATAGCGCACGGCGAATCGCGCCAAAAATGCGATGCCCCAGATCGCGAGCGGGATGATCGCAGGCTGCACGATCAGGACGCCGGGTTGACCTGTGGGCTGCACCTTCGTGTGACGGCCGCGCAACAATCCGACCGGGAAACCGAGGACAAATCCCAGCACGACGGCACCGGCAATCACCGGAAGCGTGACGTGGCCCTCGTAGGATTCCCAGATCAAAAGCCCCGTGACAAACACGAGGATGATGGGACCGACCCACAACCGCGAAGCGCGCAACCGGACTGGCCGCAGCAGTCGAAAGTAGACAACCGCGCCGATGATGAGGACATAAATGGCTGCTGAGATCGTGCCGCCGTGCTCCACTTGCTAACTCCTGGGGGTGCTACGCCGGAATTCGGCGCCAAGTTTCATCTTCAGATTCTCTTGCTCTATTTTCCAATGCAGAAGCGCGCGAAGATACCGTCCAATATCTCTTCCGTGACGGCGTCGCCCGTCAGCTCACCGAGCGCGCCATAGGCTTCGACGAGATCGGGCGTGATCAGGTCGATCGGTTCTCCGGCCTCCAGTATCATCACGGCACTCATCAACGCACGCTGCGCTGCCAGCGCACAATCGGCCTGACGCGCCGTGGCGAGATGGGGCCGCTCGAGATCGACGCTCCCGTCTATGTCGAACGCCAGGCGGATCGCATCACGAATTCGTGCGACGTCAGCGCTCTCGAGCACGCTGACCAGCAAGGCGTCGTGCTCGTCGCCTTCGCGCGCATCGTAGCCGGCCGACCCTAAATCACGCTTGTTGAAGATGACGACGCGCCGTTTGCCGCGCGTTCGTGCCAGCAGGACGAGCTCATCCTCTGCAAGGGATCGCGAGCCGTCGACCACGACCAGCGCCAGCCACGCTTCTTCCAGCGTGCGCTCGGTGCGCGCGATTCCCGCCGCTTCGATGTGACCCGCATGCTGGCGGATTCCCGCCGTATCGATGAGGCGCACGCGAATCCCGTCGATACCAAATGATTCCTCGATCGTGTCGCGCGTCGTACCCGCTTGTTCGGAGACCAGCGCACGTTCGTCTCCGAGCAGCGCATTGAGCAGCGAGGATTTGCCGGCGTTCGGCGGTCCGACGATGACTACGCTCGGGCCCTCGCGGACGAGCCGTCCGATCTCCCAGTTGCGCGCCATCGCAAAAAGGTAGCCCCAAATGCCTTCGATCTCGCCGCGCAAGCGTTCGCGCGGCGGTTCGATGACTTCATCCGGAAAATCGAGCGTCGCCGCAAGCTCTTCCAAAATCGTGCCGACATGCGCGCGCACCGCTGCGACCTCAGTCTGTAAGCCACCCGCGAGCTGCGCACGCGCGGCGCGCGCGGCGCTACGCGTCTCGGCATCGATCAAATCCGCAACGGCTTCAGCCGCGGAGAGATCGATTTTGCCTTTAAGAAAAGCGCGGCGCGTGAATTCACCGGGCGCGGCCAACCGCGCACCGCCGGCAAGAACCGACGTTAGCGTCTCACGCGCAACGATCGGAGAACCGTGCACGTGCAATTCCAAAACGTCTTCACCGGTATAGGAATTCGGCGCGGGAAAGAATAGCGCAAGGGCTTGATCGATCGGCGCACCGCTCTCGTCAATGACGTCGCCGAGCGTCGCCATCCGTGGTTCGAGGGGCTGCTGAGAATGGTTGCCATGCAAACGAAACACACGCGCGGCAATAGTGCGGGTTTGCTCACCGCTGACGCGAATAATTGCGACCGCGCCGCGTCCCGGCGGCGTCGCGATCGCAGCGATCGTCTCTATTTGGGAGAGACGACGACCCGCCGTTCCGGTTCGACGCCCTCGGATTCCGTTTGCACGAACGGACTATCCGCAAGCGCAAGATGGATGATCTTTCGCTCGGAGGGGAGCATCGGCTCCAACTTGATCGGACGCTTCTCGCGAATCGTACGTTCGAGCGTTTGCAACGCGATCGTCTTGAGCTGATCGGCGCGTCGCGCACGATAGCCTTCGGCATCGATCGTGTAATAGTGGCGCGCATTGCGCACGCCCACGTTCAAGATGTTGTTGAAGATGAGGTTGAGCGCTTCGAGCGTGTTGCCGTGGCGGCCGATCAGATTTGCAAGATCGGCGCCGCGAACTTCGAGATACTCACCCTCGGTCCGCGGGATGTACGCCACCTCGGCGCTCTCGATCCCCATCTTTTCGAGGATTTGCTCGAGCAGCACGCGTGCCGGTTTGACCTCTTCGGGCTCGGGAACGGCTTGATCGCGCTGCGGCGGCGCAGGGCGCGGTGCATCCCCGTTTCCTTCACGGGGACCATCACGGGGACCATGCGGCCGGCCGCGGCCACGACGGCGATTACCGTACGGCCGTGCACCAGGGGCTTCTTCGCGATTTGAATCGTCTTGTAAATCTTCGTCCATTGTCGTCCTTAACGTCGCGAGCGCTTCTTGCGAGGCGCGGTCGCACTTTCACCTTTCGAGCCGGTCAGCTTCCCGTTTGGGCGGCCCGCACCCTCACGTGGAGTCACGTCTTTCGCATTGCCGTCAGCACCCGCAATCGCAGGCGCCGGACGACTGTACATGCCGTATTTGCGCAGTAGATAGAACGATTGTCCCATCGAAAACGCGTTGAAGAAAAACCAATAGAGAATCAGCGCCGAATACCACGTGCGTCCGACCCACGCAATGATCACCGGCGAAACGAACGCCATGATCTTTTGCTGTTGCGCTTGCGCAGGATCGGCGGCCGGCGCGGTTCCGTAGCGTACGCTGAAGTACATCGAAACGACATACAGCGCAAGCAAAATCATGTCGGGCGCGGCCAAGCTCGTCCCGAGAATTTTCGGAAACGCGTGCGACAGCGGCGTACCGATCCACAACCAGCCTTGCTGCGCGAATTGATCGTGCAGGGTGTTGATCGCGCGGTACAAGCTGAACAGAATCGGCAGCTGAATCAAGAGCGGTAAGCAGCCCGCCATCGGATTGACGCCATGCTCTTTGTACAGCGCCATTACTTCCGTGTTCATCTTCTGGGGATCGCCCTTGTATTGCGCCTGCAGCTTTTTCACTTGCGGCGCAATCTTCTGCATCTCGGCCATCGATTTGAACTGCATCTGCGAAAGCGGCCACAGCACGAGCTTGACGAGGAATGCGAATATGACCAGGCTCCAGCCCAAGCTGTGCGTCACGCCGGTTAGGTAAATCAGAACATCGGAGAGGGCGTTCACGATCGGGTCGAGCGGATTTGCGAACGCCAGGAGCAGCAGCAACAAGTGGCCTTTCGGTGGGCTAGGGAACGGGATCGACCCCGCCGGGGTGCCCCGGATGACAGCGGAGGAGTCGCAGCGCGGCGAGGCGCGTTCCCCGCAACACGCCGTGCTTCTCTATAGCCTCATACGCGTACTGCGAGCAACTTGGAAAGTAGCGGCAGGCGGGCGGCAAGAACGGCGAGACGACGGTCCTGTAGCCTCGCAGCAGAAGCAAGACCGCCGATCGCATCAGAGGCGGCCTAGGGTCCCGCGCAGATCGTCGCACAATAAGGCGAAGGCGACGGTGCGCGCCGAGAGCCGCGCCGTAAGAATGAGATCGAGCCCTTTGGGCGGATCCTCGAGCCCTCCGAAGGCGGCTTGCAACCGGCGCCGGGCACGATTGCGCTCGACAGCGCCGGCGAAGCCCTTCGTGGTCACGACGGCAAGCCGCGGCCGCTCGCCCTGCGGGCTTGGCGCAGCGACGACGATCACATGGGTACCTTGTGCGCGGCGTCCGCGCCGCCGGAGACGGGCGAACTCACTGCCGCGCAGGCTCTCGTATAGGCCTAGGCGGAGAGGCGCTTGCGGCCTTTTTTCCGGCGGGCAGCAAGAACGCGCCGGCCGTTCTTGGTCGCCATGCGAGACAAGAAGCCGTGTACTCGCTTGCGTCGCCGATTGTGGGGCTGGAAGGTCCGTTTCACGATCACTCCTCGGGATGTGGAACAACAGCGTGCGATTATACCGGCCAGGCGACGCCCTGGTCAAGTTCCGGCCCGGAAATGAGAGCCTTTCGCCGTCTGTCCACACCTGTGGACAACGCTGTGGAGAACGCGGGAGCGCATTTCTGACAAAGTCCCAACAGGCGTGCATTCTAGCTCCATCAGGGCATCCGCCATTGCGTCCACAAGTTGCAAAAAAGCCCAAAAAATAAGGGGTTTTTGCGAAGATTAAGGCTGTGGATAAGTGGATAAGATTTTCCGGTTTTTGCGCAGGAGTCACTCCTACGGCCGCTAACGCTACCGCCTACTCCGAGCAGCCCCATTTAGTAGATTGACCTCTTCGCATTGCCGGCAGCCACGGACGCATGATTTTAAAACGGCGGTAGATATATCGGATGAGTTCACTCGTCGATCGCGGCATCACCGGTGCCGAGCTCTGGTCTTCGGTGCTTTTGGCCCTCGAGCCGAGATATTCCAAGCCGGTCTACGAGACGTGGCTGCGTCCGATGCGCCCGATGAACATCACCGGGAGTGAGATAACGCTAGCCGTGGCGACGCCATTCGCCCGCGACTGGGTAGAAGGGCGTCTCCGTGGGCCGATTATCGAGGCATTACGTGATTTGCTCGGTTACGAAATCGAGGTGAAATTCGTGGTCGCAAACGAGCCGGAACCGCAGGAGCAATCACAGGCCCCTGCCGCTCCAGCCGTCGCGACCCCGCGTTTTCCCGGAGCCGAAGAACTGCGCCCGGGAAACCTCAATCCGCGCTACACCTTCGAAGAATTCGTGGTTGGAAATAGCAACCGTTTTGCGCACGCCGCTGCGCAAGCCGTTGCCGAGTCCCCGGCCCGGGCCTACAATCCGCTCTTCTTGTATGGTGGCGTGGGGCTCGGAAAGACGCACCTGATGCACGCGATCGGCCATCGCGTACTCGCATCGAATCCGAATGCGAACATCGTCTACGTCTCGAGCGAAAAGTTCACCAACGAATTCATCATCGCGATCAAAAACAATCAGACGGTCGAGTTCCGTAACCGCTATCGTCACGTTGACGTGCTCTTGATCGACGACATCCAATTCTTGGAAGGCAAGGAACAAACTCAAGAGGAGTTCTTTCACACGTTCAACTCGCTGCACGAAGCGCTGCGCCAGCTCGTGATCTCCAGCGACCGTCCGCCCAAAGAGATTCAAACGCTCGAGAGCCGGCTGCGTTCTCGTTTTGAATGGGGACTGCTTACCGATATTCAGCCTCCGGATCTGGAGACGCGCGAAGCGATCTTACGTAAGAAAGCCGAGAGCGAAAAAGTTCCGGTCCCCAACGAAGTCAGCATGTTCATCGCGAAGGTCATTCCGTCGAACATCCGCGAGCTCGAAGGCGCGCTGATCCGCGTCGTCGCGTTCGCCTCGTTGACGAAATCGCCGATCACCGTCGACCTCGCGTCTGAAGTCCTCAAGAATCAGATTGCACAAGCGCCGCTACGGCGGATTACGATCGCCCTGATCAAGGAACGCGTTGCGCGTGCGCACGGCCTGACCGTGAAAGAGATGGACAATCAGCGCCGCGATCAACGCCTAACCGTTCCGCGCCAGATCGCGATGTATCTGGCTTGCGAGCTGACGGACTGCAGCCTCCCGCACATCGCCCGTGAGTTCGGCAAGAAAGATCACACGACGATCATGTACGCCCGCGATAAGGTCAAAGAGCTCATGCAACGGGACGAGGTCTATCGCAACAAGGTCCGCAGCCTAATGGCGATGGTCCAAAGCGAGTAAAAGGGACCCTTTTTACGTCCACCGTTGCCTACACAGGGCGCGCCGCTCAGGGTGGATAACATTCCGGCGCACGTAGCAACATTGAAACTGTGGAGTCATGGGCCTCGTAGTCCACAAGCACCGCCGCTCGCCAACCCTCGCCAAATAAGGCGCGACGACGTTGTCCCCACGTTTCACCGGCTTACTGCTGATACTACGACTCTTATATATCTCTACTATAATAAACGTAAGACGCGCTGACGGTGGATAGTGAAGTTTACCTGTAGCACCAAGGACATCGCATCCGCGGTCGGCGCGGCAAGCAAGATCGTGAACGCACACACGACGGTGCCGATTCTATCGAATGTCTTGCTGACGAGCGACGAAGGACAGATTCGCGTTCGAGCGACGGATCTCGAGCTAACCCTCGAGCATGCATTTCCGGCCGAGGTGCAAGAGGCCGGCGCGGTAACGATTCCGGCCAAGCTGTTCAGCGGCTATCTCGGGAATCTGCCGGCGGGGATGTTAGAGCTGAGCGGGACGCCGACACGCGCAAGCGTCAAGGTCGAGCGTTCGAACTATGATTTTCACGCGTTGCCTGCGGACGAATATCCGCCACTGCCGCCATCGCAGAAAGGCGCCACATTCACGCTGCCTGCCAAGCGTTTCCGTGAAGGCGTGAACTCGACGATATTCGCGGCATCCAGCGAGGAAGCACGTGGGGCCGTCCTGATGGGGACGCTGCTGGAGCTGGAAGGCTCGGCGCTCACGATGGTCGCGACCGACGGTTATCGCTTGGCAAAATGGCAGACAACCCTCGAGGAACCACATAAAGGCAGCGCGCTCAAGTTCATCGTACCGTCGCGTGCGCTCGCCGAAGCTTCGCGCAATCTCGGTAACGCCGAGACCGTCACCCTTACGGCGCTGGGGACGCAGGGTAATCAACTCTCGCTCACCGCGGGCGAAGTCACGATCGTCGTGCGCCTTGTCGACGGGCAGTACCCGAATTATCAGCAGGTCATCCCCGCAAAATTCGATCGGTCGACGACCGTCAACACGAGCGCGCTGATTGGGGCACTCCGGCGTGCCGAGCTCGTCGCCGGCGATCGCGCCAGCATGGTGAAGATGCAGGTCACCAACCAGAACATGATTATCACTGCCAACTCCGATGTCGCGGGTAATGCATTCGAAGAGCTCGAGGTCGAGCAAACTGGCGAAGATCTGACGATCGCATTTAATGCACGATATCTCGTCGAGATTCTGACGCACGTCGATTCACCGCAAACGGTTCTGGAATTTCTCGGACCGCTCTCACCGGCAGCAATCCGTCCGCTTGAACCGGTTACGGGAAGCGCGCTTCTTTACGTCTTGATGCCGCTTCGGCAATAAGCTGCAGCTCGAGCACCTCGCTCTCGCAAACCTGCGCAACTACGCGTCGCTCGAATGGACGCCGTCGCCGGGTCTGAATCTGCTCGTCGGAGCGAACGCGCAAGGCAAAAGCAATCTGCTCGAAGCGATCGCGATGCTGGCGACGGGCAAATCGTTTCGGACGGCACGCGAAAGCGAACTGATCCGATTCGGTCAGGCTCTCGGGAGCGTTGTTGGCGTTGCGCGGGTGGCTGCGGGGAAACTCAATCTGGCGTGCACGATCGCAGCCAGTGTGGGCGGCACGCGCAAAACCTACACGCTCAACGGCGAGGGTGTCCGGTATGCGCGGTTTCTCGGCAGCGTCAAAGTCGTGGCGTTCGTTCCGTCGGATCTGGGTCTCGTTTCCGGTGCGCCGTCCCTACGACGTGCAATGGTCAACGAAGCGCTCTCACTCGCGGACCGCCGGTACTATCACTCCTTGGCACGCTACCGCAAAGCGATGCTGCAAAAGAACGCGCTCTTGCGTGCGGCCGGCGGCGCGGCCGATGCCGAGCTGCTGAAGATCTACGACAACATCATGGCTGAAAGCGGGACGGAGATTATCCTGGCGCGGCGTCATTATCTGGTTTCGCTCGGCGAGGCCGCCGCAAGCGTCTACGGGCACTGGATTCCGAGTGAGCGCTTTATGCTGCGTTATCAGCCCGATGTCTCGGTTGAGACTCCGACGAGCGACGGCATTCGTAACGCCTTTGAAACGCGATTGCGGGAGCAGCGTCCGGCCGAGCTTTCTCGAAGAAGATGTCTTGTGGGCCCGCACCGCGATGAGATCGAGCTCTTGCTTGACGGCGAAGCACTCGCGCGTTTCGGCTCGCAGGGTCAGCAGCGAACCGCCGTGCTTGCACTCAAGCTCGGTGAATATGCTGTGCTGCGCGACATCGCGGGTGAGACGCCGGTCCTCTTGCTCGATGATGTGCTCTCCGAGCTCGACACCGAGCGATCAGCCGCGTTCCTTGCCGGGTTGGAAGGCCTCGATCAAGTTTTCGTGACCGCAACGCATTTGCCGCAGCCTGCGCCGTCGGGAGCAACGACGTGGCGGATCGAAGCTGCGAACGTCGTGCAATGCTGACTCCGCTCGCGCGCGCCGTCGGCGCCTGGACTCCGGGATCCGGTCGCTTGAAGACTCCGGCCGAGCACGCGCTTGGCGCAATTCTTTCGCTCTGGCCGGCGATCGTCGGCGACGACGTTGCAAAACACACCCTGCCACTCGAACGCAAGGGCGATGCGCTCGTTGTGATGACCAGCTCGAGCGCGTGGAGCAACCAGTTGTCCTTGCTCTCGGGTCATATCGTATGTGCGCTGAGCGAGGCCGGAATCGACGGAATCGAGCGACTGCGTTTTCGTATCGGACGCGTTCGCCGCGGTCCCCTCGGCATCGTTACGAACGGACACAGCAAGCTTCTCGAATCACGACCGGGCGCGTCCGCGGCAACGTCTACGTCCACAGCGGAGGAAGCGTTCTCACGATTTCGCGAGCGCGTCGACCGAGGGCGGAATGCAAAGCGTGCAGATGGGTGGAATTCATGTATCAAGTGCGGCGTTATGCTGCCGGAGGGAAACCGTTGTGCACCATGCACGACGGCAGAGATCTCGCAGCGGTCCACACACGTGCAACGGCTCATGTTCGATGCGCCGTGGCTGGGTTTTAAAGGCATCTCGGCGTTGGTCGAGGGACTCTCACAAGACGAGTACGAGATGAACAGAACCGCCCTGCTCGCACGCTGGTGGGAAGCGCTGGAGCGTGTCCGCAAAACGGGAAAAGTATCAGCAACCGGTCTGGAACGTCAGATAGCAAGCTCCTATCTGCTGCTCAAGACGGGATGGGAACCGGATCGTATTACGCCACTCATTGCGCGCAACGAGCTTGGCGACGTGTATGATCTTCTTTACGAGAAACACCATAAAAAATAGTGCAAGAATATAGCGCAGAAGAAATCCAAGTTTTACGCGGCTTAGAGGCCGTCCGCAAACGCCCGGGGATGTACATCGGCAATACCTCGGAGCGCGGACTGCATCAGCTCGTCTATGAGGCCGTTGATAACTCCGTTGATGAAGCGATGGCAGGTTACGCGACCGAAATCAACGTGACGCTCGGGGCGGACGGCTCTGTGACGGTCGAAGACAACGGGCGCGGAATTCCGGTCGACATCCACGCCGAAGAGCATAAGCCCGCGGTCGAAGTCGTCATGACGATGCTGCATGCCGGCGGCAAGTTCGGCAAAGGCGGTTATAAGGTTTCGGGCGGCTTGCACGGCGTTGGGATTTCCGTCGTCAACGCGCTATCCAAAGAAATGGTCACGCAAGTCAAGCGCGACGGCATACTGTACGAGATCCGTTTCGAGCGTGGTGACGTCGCACGCAAGCTCAAGAAGGTCGGTCCGGCCCAAGGCACCGGAACGATTCAATGGTTCCTCCCTGATCCGGAGGTCTTCGAGACGACCAAGTTCTCGATTGATATCTTGCAGCGCCGTATGCGCGAGCTCGCGTTTCTCAACCAGGGCCTGAAGATCGAGCTGCGCGATGAGCGCGTCGATCCGCCGAAAGTCCGGCAGTATCACTACGTCGGCGGCATCGTCAGCTTCGTTGAGTACTTGAACGAAAACAAAGACGCTTTGCACCCGGTGATCGCGACGCACGGTGAACGCGACGGCGTATTGGTTGAAGTCGCGATGCAATACGTCGACACGTACACCGAGCTGGTGCTCTCGTTCGCGAACAACATCAATACGACCGAAGGCGGGATGCATCTCACCGGCTTCCGCACCGCCGTCACGAGTGCGGTCAACGGTTATGCGCGCAAGCGCGGCATGCTGAAAGAGAACGAAACTGCGTTCTCGACCGACGATTGCATGGAAGGCCTGAGCGCGATCGTTTCGGTCAAGCTACAAGACCCGCAGTTCGAGGGTCAGACCAAAACCAAGCTCGGCAATGCCCCGGTGCGTTCGATCGTCAACGCACTCGTCGGCGAACGTCTCGACTTCTTCTTCGAAGAGAATCCGAAATACGCACGCGCGATCGTCGAGAAGTGCATGCAGGCCTCGCGCGCGCGCGAAGCTGCGAAAAAAGCCCGCGATCTCACGCGCCGCAAGAACGCGCTCGACGGCTCGGGACTTCCCGGCAAGCTCGTCGATTGCAAGAGCAACGATCCGAGCAAGAGCGAGATCTTCTTAGTCGAGGGCGACTCGGCCGGCGGTACTGCCAAGGGTGGCCGCGATCCGAACACACAAGCCATTCTCCCGCTACGCGGTAAGATTCTCAACGTCGAGAAAGCGCGTCTGGACAAAGTGCTCTCGAACGAAGAGATTCGCACGATGATCACGGCGCTCGGAACCGGATTCGGCGACGAGTTCAATGCGGAGAAGGTTCGCTACCATAAGATCATCATCATGACGGATGCCGACGTCGACGGTTCGCACATCCGCACGCTCCTGCTTACGTTCTTCTATCGAGAGATGAAGGGCTTGATCAAAAACGGTCACGTCTACATCGCGCAACCGCCGCTCTACGGCGTCAAGAAAGGCAAGACGACGACGTACTTGTACGACGAGGCCGAGTTGAAAGCGTTCTTCGCCAAGAACGAGTCGAGCGAATACAGCGTGCAGCAATACAAGGGCTTAGGCGAGATGGATGCCGATCAGCTGGCCGAGACGACAATGGAGCCGTTTCACCGGCGCATGCTTCAGGTCAAGCTCGGCGATTACGAGGGTGACGAAGAAGAAGTGGAACGAACGTTCGTCACGTTGATGGGCGACAAGGTCGAGCCGCGCAAACTTTTCATCCAAGAGAACGCGCGCAACGTCACCAACCTCGATCTGTAAATTCCCTTAGAATCTCAGCGTTTTCCCAGGGCTTTCAAAGTCTTTGGGGGGTCGCCGCGGAAGAGCCGATGGATGCGCAACCGCTGGCGCAAAGCCGCAATCGGGGTGGCGGCGATCGTCCTACTCGCTACGACGGGCTGGTTTGCGCGTTTCGCGTTGCTGCGCGCTGCACTCGAAGGCGGAGTAGCGCTCGCGACGGGCTATCATTTGCGGATCGGGGATCTGCACGCCGGCGGCGGACATCTTACCTTGCACGACGTGCATCTCTCGCGGCGCGGCGATCGCGTCCTCGACGTCGATGTCATCGACGTCGGCTACGTGTTTCGTGACTTCTTCCCCGGAGGCAAGCGCCGCTACGGACTAACCGGCGTCGCGTTGCAACGTCCGCGGCTCTATGTGATTCGCCGGACCGACGGTGCGTTCAACATCTCGATTCCGAAGTCGGAGACGCAGCCGGGTGGTCCCGCGTTGCCGCTCATCATGCTGGCGCGCGCGACGAACGGCAGCATCGATCTCATCGACAATAACAATCTCGATCCGTCGGCGCACCATTTGCAGGTGCAGAACATCGACTTCTGGGCTCGCGTTGATACGGGCGCACTCACGCGTTATCGTCTCGATGGTGCGCTCGCTGTCGAGGGACATGTGTATCCCGTCCATGCGCAAGCGACAATCGACGTCGATCGCGGCTACGCGATGCAGCGGGTGCGTGCAGCCGACATTCCGATTCGCGGTTTAGGCAACTTCTTGATCAACTCGGACGTCGCGCTTCTTCAGCGTGGCAATCTGCGCGATCTCGACTTGCGCGTGTACGCGCTCGACGTGAAGCCCAATGTGCCATTCACGTATCATCTCGCCGGCGGGGCGCGTCTCACCGGCATCGGCGTGAAGCTCGCGGTGCTGACACAAACCGTCGAGGCTTTGCATGGTCCGCTCGTGTTCGACGACGACACGATCGTCTCGCCGAAGATGTCCGGTCGCATCGGTGCCACGCCGCTCGTCCTTGCCGGTGGGATGTTTGACTTCTCGGAACCGAAGTTTCGTTTGGCCGTACTAACGCACGAAGATTTGCGGATATTGCACCGCGACTTCAACTTCTTGCGTACCGAGCCGCTGGCCGGCCAGCTGGCCGCAACGTGCATGCTCGAAGGCGCCGTAAGCGATCCGTTGATTTTGGCAGACGCTACCGGAAAAGAGCTCTTCTACAAAGCCATTCGCATCCGTAATTTTCGCGCAACGATTGCGTATCATCGCGGGATGGTCTTTGCGGGAAACGTGCGCGCACAGGTCGGCGGCGTGCACACACGCGTTGCCGGGCGATTTCTCGTTGGTGGAAAGCAAGTCGATTCGGAACTTGCGCTGGCGGCCGATGCGCCGGCCGGGCGGATGCCGTATCTCGATCGGATCGCGCCGAACGCGCGCACGCACATTACGATTACCGGCGCCGGCCAAGATCTGCTGCTGGATACACACGCCGTACTGAATGCGGTCGGCCCTGGCGAAAACGTCAGCGGTACGTTCGCGCTCAATCCGCAAGGCGTCGGCGAACTGGGTGCGTTCCACGCACGTCAGGAACAGGGCGGCGTTGACGGCGCGTTCGTCATGGATCGCGAGCGTGGTTCGAGCGCGCTGTGGCTGAATGCCGCGGGACTGCGAATCTATCCGGCAAATCCCGCAGCCGCGCTCGAAGGCGTCGAACTCCCGAGCTTTCCGCCGATCACGGGACTCTTCAACGGACAAGTTGCGGGCGTTGACATCAATCAGCGCGTGATCTTGCTCGGCAAGGGGCTCGCAATGCACGCGAACTTTCAAGGCGTTCCGATTGCGCGAGCGAGCGCCGAATTTGGAGGGCCGATCGATCGTCTGGCACTCGGCGGCGTCGACGCGTACGGCGAGTTCGGACACTTCGTCGGACGTGGGGCACTGCGCTCGCCGGGATTTGCGTTCGCGGGAAATTTGGACGGAACGCTCGAGGGAATGCGCCGCTGGACCGGCGACCTCGGCGCATCGGGCGGCGTGCACGGTGCCGTAGCCGTCCTTTCGGACGGAGCGAACACGCTCGTTCAAACGCCCGGTGTCGGCCTCGTGAATGGCCGCATTCACGGCGTGCCGATACGGCGCATCGAAGGGACATTTGCCGTCAAGCCGTTTGGGATCGTCGTGTATGCGGCCGCAGCCGACATCGCCGGCGGACGTGCCGTGGCACGCGGAAACAGCCGCGATGGCATTGCGCTCGCAACGGCGGGCATCGATGCGCGCAACTTACGCGCCACGGGTTTGCCCGTTTCACGCGGCCTGATCATCGGGACGGGTGACTTAAAGCTGACGGGGCCACACCAGAACGCGCTTTCGTTTGATGGGAGCATCGCGCTCGATGATGGGCGAGTGCTCGGTCGCCGCATCGACGGCAGCGCCAACATTGCCTACTCCGGCGATTCGCTCGGCATCAATTCGGGTTCGGTCGCGCTGTCGAACGCGTTGACGTTCGTCGACGGTCGAATCAACGATCTTGGATCGCTTCCGCATTATGACGTACACGCGAATTTGGGCTACGCGAATTTGGGGTCGCTTGCGCACGAGTTCCGATTCCCGGTTCCGTATCTGCAAGGTTTCGCTGCCGGCGATGTGCAGATGCGCGGCTCGGGCAACTCGCCGACGGTCAGCGGGGCGCTCCAGATTCCGATCGGTTCCGTCAACGGGCTCGCATTCGAAGACATGCACGCGCTGGTTGACGTCGCGGGTGATGCGATCAAAGCGAACGGCAGGGTAACGGTTGGTTCGACGCGCGCAAAATTCAACGTCTTTTCCGGGAAGGGTCTGGGCGCCCGGATCGATTCCGATCAGGCCGATCTCTCCGACTTCAACGATTATTTTCCGCGCGCCGGAACGTTCTCGGGACGCGGGAGCGTACACGCGCACTTTACGCGCAACAAAGATTCCGTAGCGAGTGACGGCAGCGTCGATCTCCGTGACTTCCGGTATCTCGCCTTTCCGTTCGGCGATACGAAGGCGAGCTGGAACGGCGTCAACGGGAACATTGCGGGAAGCGTGCACATCGCCGGTGTCGGCGGCTCGCTGGATGGCAGCGGTACCATCTCGGTCCCGAAGGGAACGAAGCTCGCGAAGATCGCAAGCGCGACGAGCGTCGATGTCCGCGGTGCGGTACGCGACATCGATTTGGACGTCTGGCTGCCCGCGGCCGGGTACACGCCTCCGGTGTTCGGACACGTGAACGCGTCCGGCGCGATACGCGGCCGCTATCCGGCACTTGCGCTCGATCTCGACGGCGAGATGGACGATGCGCGCATCGGCCGCCTACCGATCGACCGCGTTCGCATCTCGGCCGCGGCGCAAGCCGGACCCGGCCAAGCGATGCGCACGCAAATTCGATCGGCAGACATTTCGATTGCGGGCATCGATTTGCACGGCAGCGGCTCGCTCGGATTTCGTCCGCAAGATACGCTTGCGCTCGACTTGGATGCCCACGCCGCGCATTTGGGTGATATGGTGCAGCGCTTGACCGGTAAAGCCTACGATTTGGACGGCGTGGGTGACGTCCACATTGCGGTGCGCGGAACGCCATCGAGTCCGACTGCACAAGCCGCGTTCTCGATTTCGCCGTTGCGTGTCTCGCGTTTACAAATTCCGAGCATCAGCGGGACTGCGGTTATCGATCGCGAGCGGATCGCATTGCGCGACACGGCGATGAATCTGCCCAGCGGAAAGGTTTCGCTCAGCGGAGGCGTGCCGCTGATCGCGGGGCCGAAAGGGATTCCGCCGACGCTGCCGCTGTCGTTCGATCTGGCCCTCGACGACATTGGAATGGATCAGTTCGCGGTTCTCGGTCCGCCTCACACGAAGCTCGACGGTGTCCTGGGCGGCGACGTTCACGTACGCGGAACGGTCGGGGCGCCGCAGCTCGGCGGCTCGATCCAGCTAACCGGGGGCGGCTATACGGGTCCGCTTGAGACGAGGCCCATCAAAGGCATCGATGCGGCGCTTGCCTTCAATGAAACGTCGGCAACGCTGACGCGCTTCACAGCGTCGATTGGCGGCGGGACCCTGGACGGAAGCGGATCGCTCGCGCTCCCGACGCCGAGCTCCGGCACGCCGCTCCATTATTCAGCCACGTTCACAGCGGACGCGATCAGGATGGCGTTCCCCGGGTACGGCTCGTTCCGTGCCGACGGGTCACTTGCGCTCGAGAGCGGGGCCGATCAGCCCGGTACCCTGACGGGGGACGTCCGGATATCGGATGCCTCGGTCCCACTGAACGACTTTTTGCGGGCGGGGGCGGCCGGGCCGACGAGCGGCAGATTCACCCTCGCGACGCCCGCGCAACCCGCCCCTACGCGCTCGCTGGTCATGGCCGCCCTGCCGATCCCGGAATGGGTCGGGGACCTGGGCCTCAACCTGCGGCTGGAGGCCGGAAACAACGTTCGGATCCGCTCGCCGATCCTCGACATCGGCGGGAAGGGCTCGGTCCAAATCGCGGGCCGGCTACGGGATCCGACGCTGGCGGGCGAGCTGAATGCTACGCCCGGCGGATCGCTCTTCCTGAACCGGGCTTTCAAGCTGCAGGAGGCATCCGTGCGTTTCTCGCCCACAAACGGTATTGCGCCCGCTCTCTACGCACGCGCGACGACGGAGATACAGCCTGTCGGCGGTTACCAGCCGATCGACGTCACCGTGACCGCGCAGGGTTTGATCCCCGACATCAAACTCTCATACGCTTCGAACCCGCCCTATGACGAAGGCACAATCGTAGGACTACTCTTCAATGCAACCGCGCTCGGCGCACCAGTTGGAACGCTCAACGCGTTTGCGCCGACGACAAACATTCTCTTGCCGCCAAACGCATTCGAACAAACACCCGGCGGAACGTTTGCACTCTCTCAGGAAGCTTCAAGCTTGATCAACGCACAATTCACTGCGCGCTTACTGGCACCGATCGAACAGGGTCTCGGCTCCGCATTCGGACTTTCTGATCTTTCCATTAATGTTGCACCAACCGGAAGCGTCGGCGTTCAGGCGCGTCGCCTGCTCGGAAACAATATTTCAGCGCTTTACGGCGCGTCTGTGAACTATCCGTATCGCATGACGTTCGGATTAGAATCACGCCCGACGCCTGAGACCTCGGTGGTGTTCACGGCTTTCACGCAGCAGGGACTATATTCGTTCGGGGAGGTAAGGCCGGACTCGTATCTGAGCGCAAACCCTTTGCTCGGATCGGCTGCGGACGCTGGGGGGACATACGGCTTCACCGTGAATATCCAGCGTCGTTCCCACTAGAATGCATTCGTTTTGATTGATCGTATAGTGCGCGTGCACGCGCTTCGCGTCGTAATCTCATTGGTCGCCATGGTCGCGATGCTCGCACCGGCGACTCTCGTCGTTGACGCGCAAACTCCAAACGCTCCCAAGGTCGTTGCCATATCGGTGACCGGGAACGTGCACGTCCCAGCCGATCGCATACTTTCCGTCGTGAAGACGAAAGTCGGCGATCCGTTCGACGAACGCACCGTACAAGAAGATCTCGCGAACATTTTCGCGCTCGGCTTTTTCACGGACCAAGTTCCGCCGGTGATTCAGCAACGCCCCGACGGGATTGCGATTACATTCCGTGTCATCGAAAATCCGGTCGTCACGAAAATTCTCTTTGACGGAAACTCGCACGTACCGGGCGACACGCTCTTGGCGTTGATGGACACGGCTGTCGGACAAGTCTTCAACAGCAACACGTTCCATCAAGACGTTCTCAAGATCAACTCGTACTACAACAAGATCGGCTACGGCGGCCAGCTCGCAACGCATGTGCCGGATCTTTCGATCAACCCGGCCGGCGTACTCACGCTCAAGATTCAAGAAGGCCTCGTCGTTCGCAACGTCATCATCGTCGAGCCGCCGAATGCGGATCCGTTGCTGAGTACGAAGCTCATTCTGCCGGTGCTCTCGGTCAAGCCGGGTCAGCCGTATTCCGAGGATCTACGCGACAAAGATTTCCAGAATCTGAAAAGCCTCTACGAGAAGTACGATCTTCAAATCGGCGACTTGGAAGCTGGTATCGATCCCTCAACGGTCGACCTAAAGACCGGGACGGCCGACGTACGCTATAGCATCTCGGTCGCGCGCGTTGGTGCAATTGAGATCACCGGAAACACGAAGACGCACGATGACGTCGTTCGCCGCGAGCTTCGTATGCACGTCGGCGACGTTATTACGCAATCGTCGCTCAAGCGCGATTACCAACGCCTGAACAATTTGGGCTTTTTCGAGAAGGTCGATTTTGCGGCCAAGCCGGGCCCGGATCCAAAGAAACCCGCGTATATTACGGTCGATTGGAACGTCAAAGAACAACGCACCGGCACGGCAACGGTCGGCGCGGGCTATTCGGGCGGTTTAACCGGTACGGGTCTAACCGGCAACGTCTCGTACTCGGAAAACAACATCAATGGAACCGGCGACGGCTCGAGCATTCGTGTTGAGAAAGGTGCGCGCTACGGCGACGCGCAGCTCTCATTCTCGATTCCGTATTTCGGAAAGACCGAGAAATCGCAGAGGTATTCGGTCGGCGGTACGATCTTTACCAACGCGCAGACCAACTACTATCCCGTCTATTCGATACCGAGCGGCGCGGGCTCAAACGTCATCGGCAGCGGTGGCGGCAACTCGATCATCGGCGGCTCAGGCGGCATACTGGGTGCAATCCCGGTAACGCTCGTCCCGCTCGACGCCACGAATCCGGCGATCGTCAGCGGTGTCGTCTCGACTTATAAGGCCGCTTCGTCAGGCATCACGTTCAACATCGGCCGCCGCTTCTCGGATTACTTCCACGTCTCCGGCGGCCTCAACATCGAGCAAGTTCAGTCAAGCGTCACGGTGCCCGCGCCCTATTTCTTCTCGCAGGGGTCATCGGTTTTCGCGCCTGGCGTAACGACGCCGATCAATGAACTGCTGGGCGGATCGGTTTCCGGTTCCGAAGCGCTTGGTGTCAGTGCTCCGTCGATCGCACAGCTGAATTCGACGGCGCCGTACAATTTGCGCAGCATCGTGATCGGTATGAACGAGGACACCCGCGACGACATTTTCAATCCGCGCAAAGGCGTCGATGTGTCGCTCAGCGAGGAGTACAGTAGTGCGATTTTGACCTCGCAATTCAACTACACGCTCACGACGCTCGACGTCGCCAAGTTCTTCCCGGTACTCAGCAACGCGACGTTCGGCATTCACGGCCTGTTCGGCGGCAGCACCGGAGCCATTCCGCCAAACCGGCTCTTCACGTTCTCCGACCAGCAATTGCGCGGCTATAACACGGTCTTTTACGGGACCGACGAGGCTTTATTCCAAGCCGAGCTGCGCCTTCCGATTAGCAAGGACCGCAAGTTCTCGCTCGCGTTCTTCACCGACGACGGCGGCGTGCTGATCCGCGGAGCCCAGCCGGTATACAACGCCTTCGGAACCGTGGTCGAGGACCCGGGCCACTTTACGTTCTATCCGGATGCCGGTGTCGGGTTGCGCTTTGACATCCCGCAGCTCGGCCTGCGCACCCTGCGCCTCGACTTCGCCCGCGGAAACCAGGGCTTCCACACTGCTTTTGGAATCGGACAGAGCTTTTGAGAATACGAACGTCTAGAGCCTACAAGCTCGCCCTCGCCGTCCTCCTCGTCGCTATGACGATCGGTGCACCGCACGTGCTGGCTGCCGATATGACCGACATCGGTTATCTCGATCAGGGCGCTCTTGCGAACTTGCAGTCATTCCAAAACGCCAATAGGCAAATGGCGTCGTACCGCGCCAACCTGCAAAAAGAATTCATCAACCGCGCGCGCAAAGCGCGCTCGCAGCAAGATCAGGCTAAGCTTGCAAACGACTTTCAAACCCAATTAGGCAACGAACAACGCCGCGTATTCGGACCGCTCTTTGCCGCCGCGCAGACGGCAGTTGCGTCGGTCGCATCGAGCAAAGGGCTATCGGTCGTCGTCGACAAGCGCATCATCATCGTGGGTGGACAAGACGTCACGAAGAACGTGATGGATCTTCTGAGCAGCCCAGGTTCACCCGTACCGCCTGTCAGCACGCCGCCGCCTTCGACCGTCGGATGGGTCGACCAAACGCAGATCGATCAGCTCGATCAGTTCAAGAACGCGCAAGCGCAGTTTCTCAAATTCGGCCAGGACGAGCGCGCCAGCGTACAAGACAAGCTGAAGGGCGTGAAGAGCGACGCCGATCGCAACAAGATCTACGCCGAATATCAAAAAACGATCGACGATCAACGCGCCAAGATCGTGACGCCCCTCGTCGATCAAACGCGCGCGGCGATCGAGCAAGTCGCCAAGAAGAAGGGCTTGCTGCTCGTCATCGATCGCAGCAATCTGATCTTCGGAGGGACCGACGTCACCTCTGACGTCCTCGCCGTTCTCAAAAAGAGCTAAACGGCCCTGAGGCATCGCTTCGCGATAATTAAGCCTGCCACGATTGCGCTCGCACTCGTCTTGCTCGCCGGCTGTACGAAGCCCGCGCAGCAAACGGCGGCGCCTGCGGGCGGTGAAGGCAAAGTTGGCTACGTCGACATCGACGCGCTCGTCCGCGTCCATCCGCTATATCCGCAGCTGGCGCAAACCGAACGCAGCATCGATGCACTCAATTTGCGCTCGCTCGGGCCCGGCGTCGGGTCGACCGGATCGAGCCTCGCTTCGCAAGACGCGGAGCTGCAGAAAGAACTGACCGATGCGAGTAACCGCACGCGGCAAATTTTGAACGAACGGCAAACCGAGTATCAGCGCGAGGAAAGCGCCGCGATCAACGCCGCGCTCGCTGCAGGTGGTCACGCTGCGGCCTCGAGCACCCTCGGGGCCACCGTTGGCGCGACGACGGGAAAGCAAGTTGGCAGCGTCAACGCCGAGATGAACCGCGACGTCGCCGCGTACCGCCGTACGCTTTCCTCGCAAGAACTGCAGCAAGAAAAATCCTACGAGCATGCCGTCTCCGATCGCGTCAACCGGCAGATGCTTGCCAAATCCAACGAGCTGCAAAACAAAGAATCGAATCTCGAACTTCAGCTGCAAACGAAGGACGCCTCGGAGCGGCTCGAGCTACGGACGCGACTTGGGAATTTGGCGATGGATCAATCCGCGCGCGAACAAGTCAAGGCGCAGCTCGATGCACTCGACAAAAGCGAATCCGATCAAGTTGCGGCGATGCGCAATCGCGATCAGCAAACGCTTGCACAATTGCGCTCCCAGCTGCGCAGCCAGGCCCAGAGCGACGTCAATAGCGGCGTCGCGAAGATCCGCTCGCAAAACGGCGCGAAGCAGGGCTCACAAGGTGGTGGAACGACCGGGGCCGCACCCGCGGCCGGCGTAGCGTCGACGAATTTGCCGCCCGACCTCAAAGCCAAGATCGATGCGCTGCACAAAGAATATCAGGCTCGCTACGCCCACGACGCGAACGCAACGATTGCCCAGTTCACGAAGACGCGTGATGACCTCCAGAAGCGCTACAATGAGCTCCACGCTGTCGATTCGGGCGCCAATTCGAGCCTGAGCAAGGAGCTGGCCGCGTTGCAAGCGCAACACGATCAGCTGTACTCGGAGATCGTCGATCAGATCCAACGTGAAGTTCGGATTGTAGCCCAGGTCAAGGGCGTCACGACCGTCATCTCCGATGTCGTCGGTGATGGTTCCGGCGTCGATCTGACGCAAGCCGCGAAGAAAGAGATCGAAAGCCTGCATGAATAGGCGTTATATACAACATGGGATAGCACTCGCGATCGTCGTCCTGGCGCTTGCCGGCTGCGGCATCGGACGACCGAAGAGTAATATCGGCATCGTCGACTTGACGCGTATCATGGCGAATTGGCCCAAGTTCGAAAACTACAACAATCAGATTCAGGCTGATGCGTTCGCGATCGAACAGTCCAAAGAACCGGAATCACAAAAGGCGCGCCAGCGCGCCGAGCTGCAACAACGGTTCGCTCAATACCAACAAGAGATCACCGGAAATATTCACGACGCCGCGCAACAAGTTGCGACGCAAAAGAACATCAAGTTGATCTTCACGCGGCAAGGCGTCGGCTACGGTGGTGTCGATATCACCTCCGACGTTGAGAAAGTGTTGAATATTACGGAGAAGGCGACTCCGAAGCCGTGAGCTCGAGCGAACCCGACGTCGCCGCGCGCGATCTAGGGACGCTCGGAGAAATCGCGATGCGTCTCGACGGACGCGTGCTCGGCAATCCGGACCTGCGGGTTCTCGGCGTTGCCGCAATCGATGAAGCTCAAGCGGGGCATCTCACGTTTGCGACCGATGCGCGCTATCTGCGCAGCGCGCTGAAATCAAAGGCCGGCGCCGTCCTCACGGAATCGCGTGCGCTGGATGAGCTCGGTGAAGAGCCGGGCAAACCCGTGATCGTCGTCCCGTCGACGCGCGCCGCGCTCGCGGCGTTGCTGCGTTCGTATTCGCCTCCGCGTCCCATCGGAACGCATATCGATCCGACTGCGGTCATCGATCCGTCTGCGACGCTTGGACCCGACGCCATCGTTGGTCCGCACGCGGTGGTCGGTCCGCGCTCGAAGATCGGGGCGCGGGCGACGCTGGGTGCCGGGTCCGTGATCGGTGCGGATGCGCGCATCGGAGATGACGCGGTGCTCGCGCCGCACGCTGCGTTCTTGGATCGCTGCATTGCCGGCGATCGTTTGATGCTTCACGCGGGAGCCGTCATCGGAAGCGACGGTTTTGGTTACGTCTTCGGCGATGAGGGCTGGGTGAAAATCCCGCAAGTCGGAACGGTCGTCCTCGGCAACGACGTCGAAATCGGCGCGAATAGCTGCGTCGATCGGGCGCAAACCGGTGCAACGCGAATCGGTGACAATACGAAGATCGACAATCTCGTGCAAATCGGCCACAATTGCCGCATCGGCCGCGCCGTTGCAATCGCAGGACACACCGCTCTTGCCGGCTCGACGACCATTGGAGACGGGACGCGTGTCGGGGGCATATCTGCATTTCGCGGACACATTACGGTCGGCTCGCGCGTGACGATCGCCGGCCACTCGATGGTGTGGGGGGATGTACCGGACGGCGCGTTCATCAGCGGCAATCCGGCGCAAAATCATCGCGACGAGCTGCGGTGGCAGGCCAGTCTGCGCAAAGTACCAAAACTGATCGAGCGAGTGGACGCTTTGGAGCGAAAATCTCCGTGAACCAACGCACTTTGCGCGAGCTGCTGCGTTTCTCAGGTGTCGGCTTGCACACCGGAAACGATACCCGCGCGACCGTCGAGCCTGCGCCCCCAGATTCGGGGCTCGTATTCGTGCTCGAAGGCGGTGTGACGATTCCGGCGCTCGCCGAATATGTCGTCGATACGAGCCGTGCAACGGTTCTCGGGCGCGACGGTGCCCGCGTCTCGACCGTCGAGCATTTGCTCTCCGCCCTGCGCGGCATGGGGATCGACAACGCGCGCGTCGAGGTTGAAGGCGGCGAAATACCTGCGATGGAGGGTAGCGCGAAAACGTTTGCGGACGCAATTCATGCGGCCGGCGCGCTCCCATCCGACGTTCCGCGTCAAACCTTTCGTCCGGATCGAGCCATGGGTTTTCGCGACGACGACAAAACTGTTGCCATTATTCCGTCGATTGCATGGCGCATCAAGTTTACAGTCGTCTATCCCGCACCGATCGGCACGCAATATTTTGAAGCCGAGATCACGCCGGAATTGTATCGCGAGCAAATCGCCCCGGCACGCACATTCGGTTATCTTCATGAGGTCGAAGAATTACGCGCACGCGGTCTTGCGCGCGGCGGAACGCTCGACAATGCGATCGTCTTTGCACCCGACGGTCCGATGCAGCCCTTGCAGTGGCCCGACGAACCGGTGCGTCACAAAGTCCTCGACATGATCGGTGATTTTGCGCTGCTCGGAATGTATCCGCAGTGCGAGGTCGTGGCGCTCAAGAGCGGCCACAAGCTGCATACCGCGGTGATGGCAGAATTGCGAACGTCGTTACGAGCCCCCTCGGGGAATGCAGATGTTTCGAAATACTGAAGCGCCTTTAAAATGCCCGAACTAAGCATTCGTCAGATCATGGAGATCTTGCCGCATCGATATCCGATGCTGCTGATCGATCGTATTCTCGAGCTCGAGCCGCTCAAGCGCGCCGTCGGCTACAAGAACCTCACGATGAACGAGGCGTTCTTTCAAGGGCATTTTCCCGGAAATCCCGTCATGCCCGGCGTGCTGATGATCGAAGCGATGGCGCAACTCGGTGGAACGATGATTCTTGCGGCCGGTGATTTCTCGCATCTCACGCCGTATCTCACCGGAATCGACAAGCTCAAATTTCGCAAACCGGTGATCCCTGGCGATCGGCTCATGATGACGGTGAACATGCTGCGCGCGAAACGCAACATGGGCTGGGTCGAGGCCGAAGCGCGCATCGAGGATACGCTCGTCTGCAGCGGCGAGCTGATGTTCTCGATCGTCGCCGGTGCCGGATTTGCAATGGACGCGTCGATTCTGCATTTATGAAGCGCATTTTGGATGCCACGGCACGCACGCGGCCGGGCTCGATCCATCCGAACGCGATCGTTCACCCGAGCGCACAGATCGCGGAAGACGCCGAGATCGGACCATACTGCCTGATCGGTGAGAATGTCGTGGTCGGTGCACGCACCAAACTACTTTCCCACGTCGTCGTCAACGGACACACCACAATCGGCGAGGATACGACGATCTATCCGTTCTGCACCGTCGGGCTTCCGTCGCAAGACCGCAAGGCGAGCGAAGAGCTCGCCTACACAACGATCGGAAACCGAACGACGATCCGCGAATACGCGTCGATTCATCGCGCAACCGGTGAGGGTGAGGTTACGAGCGTCGGTGACGATTGTCTCCTACTCGCGTACGTGCACATCGCGCACAACTGTCGTGTCGGCAACGGCGTGACGATGTCGAATTTGGCGCAGCTCGCGGGACACGTGACCGTCGAGGACAACGCAGGCTTCGGCGGTGTTTCTGGTACGCATCAATTCGTTCGTGTCGGACGTTATTCGTTCGTCGGCGGGCTCACGAAGCTCACGCGCGACGTTCCGCCGTTTTTCCTGGTCGAAGGAAATCCGGCGCGCGTTTACGGCTTGAATTCGGTCGGGTTGCGGCGCGCCGGTTTTCCGCCCGAGGAGCTATCCGAGCTCAAAGAGTGCTACAAGATCATGTATCACTCGGACAAGAATACGTCGCAAGCGCTAGCTGCCCTCAAAGAAGTCGTGAAGACTGATGCGGGCCGGCACCTCGTCGCATTCGTCGAAGCCGAGTCGGCGCGCGGAATCCTGAAGTAGGCGCGCACATGCGCGTCTTTTTTTCGACGGGCGAACCGTCTGGCGAGTATCACGCGGTCGAGCTGGCCGGTGCGATGCGCCGCCAGTTCGGGGCGCAGATCGAGTGTGAGGGGATCGGTTCGCAGCGGATGCGTGACGCAGGTTTTCGCGTTCGCGTCGATACGCGTGGTTGGGCCTCGCTCGGGTGGATAGAAGCGGTCGCCAAGATTCCGCCGCTTCTCGCGATCATGCTCACGACCGCGCTCCGGTTGCGTCTCCATCCGCCCGATTTGATCGTACTCGTGGATTTTGGCGCGTTCAATCTCCGCTTAGCGCGTCAGCTCCGCCGCACCGGATACCGTGGCCCGATCGTCTACTACATTCCGCCCGGCGCATGGCTCGATCGAGTGAAAGCCGCGCACATGGTCGCGAAGGCGACGATACCGCTAACCATTTTTACGCACCAGCGTGATTTTTACGCAAGTCTCGGATTGCACGCGGAATTCTTCGGTCATCCGCTAGTCTCGCTGATTCCGCCGCGCGCACCACGTCCGGCACCGCCGCCCGATGGCGGCATCGTTGCGATCTTACCCGGAAGCCGGCGCGCCGAAATCGAGCGTCACATCCGTCCGCTGCTCGATGCGGCACGCGGCTTTGCAATCGAACGTCGCCGTTTGGAGTTCATTCTGGGCGCCGCGAATGCCGACGCGCGCGCCCTCATCGAAGAACACGTTGCACGCACCGGTGGCGTCAAGCTGCGCGTCGTCGATGGTGCACGCGCCGCGCTCGAACTTGCGGATGCAGCCTGGATTGCATCCGGGACCGCGGTATTGGAAGCCGCGTTGCTGGGCGTTCCCTCGGTGCTGTTTTACGTAACCTCGAAGACGCAAGCGCGTATGGCGCGGCGGATGTATGCGAAGCTGGGCGGAAAATGGATCGGTCTTCCCAATCTCGTGCTTCAGCACGGCGTAATCCCCGAGCTTTGGCAAGAGGACGTCACTGCATCGGCGCTCGTCGAAGAGCTGCGCAAGATACTTCTGGATCCTTCGAAGCAGCTTACGCAACTCGCCGGATTGCGCGCCGCGCTCGGACCGCCGGGTGCCCTCGAGAAGATTGCGAAATTCGTGCTGGCGCAGGTCCGAGCCTGATGCGCATTTATCACACGTCGGATTTGCACAATCATCGCGGGATTGCGCCGAAGATCCGCGCGTTGCGGGAACGCGAGCCCGGCCTTTACGTTGACTGCGGCGATTCACTGCGCGGCAGCCAAACGATGTTCTTCCCGCGCGAACCGATAATTGCAGAGCTCGATGCAGCGGGTTGTGACGTGCAAGCCATGGGAAATCGCGAGTTCAACTATGTGTTCGGCGCCGTTCGGGCGCGCGTCTCACAGATGCATCACCCACTTGTTTGCTCCAATCTGATCGACATGAAGGGGCGCGCGCTTCCGTTTGCGCGAGACTATACGCTCGAGGTAGAAGGCTGGCGCGTCCGATTTTGTGCATTGCTCGTCCCCCAGTATCCAGTCGGAAGCGGTTGGGAGCGCGTGTTCGGCTGGCGGTTTCTCAGCCCAGGCGAGGTCGTTGAGGCCGCCGCGAAGATGGTTGCGAGCGACGAGCTCTTCGTTGTGATGTCGCACCTCGGATTGCGTGCTGACCGCGCGCTCGCAGAACGGGTTCCGCGTATCGATTTGCTGCTGGGCGGTCACAGCCACGACACCTTGCCGGAACCCGAACGCGTCGGCAACGTTCCGATTGTCCACGCCGGACCGTACGGAACGTTTATCTCGCGTAGCGAGCTGACGCGCGATCCCTCCAGCGGACGTGCTCGTCTCGAGAGCTTTGCGCTGCTCCCGCTTTTGGAGCAGTGAATGGCGCCTCGGCGCGTGCTGTTCGTCACCAACGGCCACGGCGAGATCGCAATCGCCGCGCGAATCGCGGCGGACGTCCATCGTCTCGGCGACGCCGGGATCGCGACCGATCACCTCGCGCTCGTCGGTGGAGATTTTTCGGAGGGCGATTTGACGGGGGTCGGACCTCGGCGCAGCATGCCGAGCGGTGGACTCGTTGCGATGGGCAACGTCGGCGCTTTTGCCCGCGACGTCGTCGCCGGGTTCATTCCGTTTTGGTTTCAAGGGCTTCGCTTTTTGCAGCGCGCGCAGGGTCGCTATGAGAAGCTCGTCGCCGTCGGCGACGTCTACTGTTTGTGGATGGCGCTGCGCGCAGGCACGCCAACCTACTTCGTTGGGACTGCGAAAAGCGCTTACGTTGCACCCTACGGCCGCGGTGAGTGCCGCATTATGCGCCGCGCCAAGCGCGTTTTCGTGCGCGATGTCGCCACGCAGCGTCTCGTACAGGCCTGCGGCGTCTCCGCCGAAGCACCGGGAAACGTTATCGCCGATCTCGCGCAGAGCGACGAACGCTTTCCGTGGATCGGCGACGTGCGTGTCGTCGTGCTTCCCGGAAGCCGTGCAAGCGCATATGCAAACGCCACAGCAATCGGAAACGCGTTGCGCGACGTCAGCGCACGGCGAGCGATTGACGTTGCGATTTCGATCGCGCCCGGTATCGACGAGAAACACTTGCTTGCGGCGCTCGGTGTCGTTGCCCGAGCCTGGGCCGGCGAATTAGGTGGGCTCTTTGCGGGAGCGACGCTTGCAATCGGACAAGCCGGTACGGCGAACGAAGCCGCAGCGGCCGCCGGCGTCCCGGTTGTCGCGCTTGCCGATTTCGCGCGCAAAGAGGACTGGTATCGCATGCGTCAGCGCAAGCTGCTTGACGGCGCGCTTGCAATCATTCCATCGGATCCGCATTCGGCTGCGCACGAAATCCTCAAACTCATCGACGACGCGCAGCGCCGCACCCAGATGTCGTCGACCGGTCTCGAACGCATGGGCAATCCTGGAGGTGCCGCAGCGATCGCGCGCGCCGTTATTGACGCATGAAAGGCGCGCTCGCCTTTGTGGTCGTCGCGCCGTTCGCGACGTGGCTGGTCAGTGCTTCGGCCGCGCATCCGACGTTGGTGACGCTCGTTCCGCTTCCGCTCGAGCGTATCGGTGCCGTGGTCTTCGTGATCGTCGCAGGCGCGCTGGCGCTCGGCGAGATATTGGGGCGACGCAAAGCGTCGCCTGCATATCGCGCGGGAATTATCTTCGCGGCCGTCGCGATCGCGGCATCGGTTCTTGGATTCGATCCGGTTTCCGGCATTGCATCGGGCGTTTTTCTTGCCGTCGTTTGTTTGGCGGGCGGCGCCGTTTACCGCTGCGTACGCGAAGGCTCGTGGAATCAAATGCTCGCGGCGTGGCTGTGGACGGGTTCCGCGTTGTGCGTGCTCGCGCTCGTCGCACTGGTGCTCCGCAAACCCGCGAACCTCTACGCGTTTGCGCACGGGCGCGCCGTTGGTATCTTCGAGAACCCTAACGAGCTCGCACTGTATGCGCTCGCCGTGTGTACGATCGCGGCCGCAGCGATGCTCGCGCACTATCGCGGACGCGCGCTCGCGATCGTGACGTTCGCCGTCGCGTTCACCGCACTGATCGCAACCGGATCACGCTCGGGCGAAGCAGCCTTTGCGATCGGCGTAGTTGCGCTCACGATCATGCTGCGCGGAGGGAGAACGAAACTCCAGCTCGCGGCGGTCGTTGCAATCGTCGCGGTTGGAATAAGTCTGGGCCTCGTCTTCGACAGCCGGCACAATCCGGGCGAAAACGATACGCGCCTCGCGGCCTGGAGCGCCGGCGTCCGCACCGTCGCCCTTTTCCCGCTGACGGGCGTCGGTATCGGCGGGTTTTACCGCGTCTATCCGTTCGTGCGCAGTCCGGATGCGCCGGGTCCCGGCGATCCGATCGCGTACGATCCGCACAATTTTTATCTCAGCGTTGCGGCCGAGACGGGCCTGCTGGGACTCGGTGCGTTCATCTGGACGATCGTCGCGTTCGTGCGCGAATCGCGCGAGGTACTCGCGCTTGCTTCGGACGACGGACGAAGGTTTGGGATCGTCACGCTCGCAGGATTGCTCGCGATTGCCTGCCACCTTGTCTTCAATGGGTTCGTCTTGGCAATCGTTCTTTGGGTGGTCATGGCTGCTCTAATGCTTGGGATCGCGCGGTCGGAATATGGGCGCGCGTAGACACACCCTGCTGATGTGTGCGGGACTCGCGTGCGTTCTCGCCGCAGCCTGCGCTCCGAAGGCGCCACCCCAGACCCCCGCCTCGGCTTCGCCCGGGCCGTCACCCTCGCCGACAGTCGCCACTGCGGCAGCGTCCTCCACACCTGCGCCAAGCCTCACCGATCAAGAGCCGGTGCGAGCCATCAGCCGCGGAACATCGCACCAACCCGCACGCTACATCGTGCGCAATCCGCAAGGGCAAGTAATGTACGACGTGCGCTCGTCGACGGTCGTCTACGATCGGGCGGCGGACGGGACGGCCGTCGCAACATTCACGACGCCGCACGTTACCTTCGAGGCGCCCGACAACCGCGTCGTGATCGCCGACTCGCCGAAGGCCGTCGCCCACGACAAGGATAAAAGCGTTGTAATGACCGGCGGCGTTCACGCCAAGACCAGCGACAACAGGGTCCTGACGTGCACGACGCTGACGTACGACGAGCTGCACGCTCAGATACTGTGCGTAGGAAACGTCGTCTTGACGGACACGAAAACGAACCAAACTGCGACAGGAGAGACGCTGCAAACCGACCCCGGGTTCGAGCACGTCACGCTGTCGGGAAGCAGATGATCGCAAGAACGATTACGAGAGAGAGAGTTCGCGTCGACGCCTTGCGCATGACCACTCTCGATCGTTACATGATCGCGGAGCTGGCCGGGCCATTCGTTTTTGGGTTCTCGGCCTTCACGTTGATTTTCGTTGCCACGAACTTGCTTGCGCTCAGCCGGCTGATTTCGGAAGAGCACGCGCAGCTCTTAGCCGTCATCGAATATTTCTTGTGGGGGTTACCGCAGGTGATCCCCTATGTCGTCCCAATGGCGGTGCTCTTGGGCGTGCTGCTCGCGATGCAGCGCCTTTCGGGCGAGAGCGAGATCACTGCGATGAAGGCTGGAGGCCTCTCGCTCGAGCGGATCGCCGTACCGCTGCTGTTGGTCGGTTTTGTCCTCTCCGTCTTTACGTTTTTCGTCGAGCAGACGTTCGTTCCGTATGCGAACGATCGCGCGACCGAGATCCTCCAGGTGACGATACGGCATGCGCCGGCCCTTGGAACGAACCTCACAGTCTACACGCCGCTGCCCGGCGGCGGACGGCAGCTCACAGCTGCGACCGGCTACGACGCGTCGACCCAGTCGTTGCTCAATGTGACCGTTATTCAGTACGATAAGAGCGGTGCGCCGCAAACCATCATCTTCGGCGACCGGGCGACCGCGCAAACGAACACGTCATGGACGTTTGAGAATGCACGTACGTTCCGTTTCGATCCCGACGGTTCCACTCTAGAAAGCACGCAGCGCACGTTGATTATCGACATCGGAGAAGGTCCGACGAGCTTGCTCAAGCGCGCCAAGGGAGCGCCGCAGGAGATGAGCCGTGGCGAAATCGCGCAAGTGATCCGCACTGGACAGCTGACCTCGACGCAAGTCGGACAGTATGTCGCCGAATATCAATCTCAGCTCGCGCGCCCGTTCGCGTGTTTGGTCTTCGCATTGTTGGCGGTTCCGTTCGGCATGCGGCGCGTGCGGGGCGGCGGAACGAGCGTTGGATTCGGCCTCGCGGTCGCGATCGTTTTCATCTATTACGTTGTCATGACGATCTCGAATTCGCTCGGGACCCTCAACGATTTCATGGCGTTCCTCATGGCGTGGTTCCCGAACGTACTCTTCTTCGCAATCGGCATGGTGCTGCTGCGGCGCGCCTCCTTCGGAGCAGGTTAGTGTTGCGAGGCCGGCGTGAAAATGCTCCGCGCATGACAATGGTGATGGGCCGAGCGCGTTTGGGGGCCCCATGCATTAGCATGGGGGGCGCGCAGCCTGGGGCGGAGCGCCTTTAGATGGAGATACTCAGAGGGATCTTTACCGTCATCATTATTATGGTTGTTGCGGGATTGATCGCCTACATTGGAGATCGTGTCGGGCATCAGGTTGGGCGCCGGCGGTTGACGATGTTTGGCTTGCGGCCGCGCTACACGTCGACGGTCGTTGCAGTCGGGACCGGAATGTTGATCGCACTTGGCGTTACGGGAATCGCAATTGGATTCTCGCATCAGGTTCAAGACGCGTTCTTTCGCATCGATTCGCTGACCACGCGCATTCAGCAGCTGCAAGCGCAATCCGACGCGCTCGAAAACAAAACACGCAACGGCGAGCTCGTCATTCCCAAAGACACGCCGCTGCAGTACCGGTATCTGGTGCTGCACCCGAACGAAACGCGGGCGTTTCAGCTCAAAGAGATGAGCGCGTACTTCGACGATACGGTCAGCGTTGCGAATCAAGTGTTCACGCAGAATCCGTACAATCTCCGTCCCCTGCCGTTTCGCTCCACCGATTCGGAAGTCTACAACAAGCTGCGCGCGCAGCTCGATGATTCGGCGATTCAACGCAATCTGCACACCGGCAACTCCATCCTGGTGCTCGCAGTCTTTCCCGAAAATCTTTATCGCGGCGACCGCATCAGTTTTGAGTTCGTCACCTGGCAAGATCGCTTTATCTTCGCAAAAGACCAGATCGTCGCAGCGCTCGATTATCTGGGCGGCAACGTTCCGGACATCGGCCGGCTGATCACGCTCGGACAGCTCGAAGCGATAAAGCTGGGCATGCCCGGACCCTTCACGCAGTTTCCGCAGATCGTACCGGCCGGATCGGTGCAAAAAGCCGAGAATACCGTCTTGCACGGCAACGGCGTCTACCGTGTAACGCTGCTCGCAGCTCGCCAATCGTACGCCCACGATGGGACCGCCGGAATGGCTTTTCACATAGCGGTAGCCAAGGTCGGAGCAAGGTGATACTGGGGATCGATCCCGGAACTCGGAAGTGCGGATTCGCCGTCATGACCAAGCTTGGTGAACCACCCGCGAAGATAGGAATCGTCGAAACCGGTTTGCTTGCGGGGACCGTTGACGGGCTGCTCCTCGAGTATCCGATCTCGGTGATTGCTCTCGGGAGTGGGACGCATGCGCCGCCGGTCGCTGCGCAGTTAGCGCGCCACGGTCTCCCGGTGCACGTCGTCGACGAATATGAAACGACGTTACGCGCGCGAGCGCGTTATTTTATGGATCATCCGCCGCGTGGTTGGAAGCGCTGGGTTCCGCGCGGGATGCTCTTACCGCCGGTGCCGATCGACGATTACGCTGCGCTCTTGATTGCGGAGCGATTCGCAGCCGCGGCGACACCCGCACCCCCATGAATCGTCTGATCGCCCTGATTCTCGCGGCGGGCTTCGCCATCGTCGCGTTCGCAATGAACGCACAGGGCGGAAGGGCCACTCCGTTCTCGGACGTCCCCGCGAACCACTGGGCATATCAAGCGATTCAGAGTCTCGCCGCGGATGGGCTCATCGAAGGCTATCCGGACGGCCGCTTCAAAGGCGATCGCCCGTTGACGCGTTACGAGATGGCGGTTCTTATCGCGCGCGTCATCGCTAAGGTAGAAACGATGACGCCCACGGGTTACGCATCCCGCGCCGATCTCGACAAACTGCAAAAGCTGATCGACGCGTTCAAGGACGAGCTCGACGCGCTCGGGGTACGCGTCACCAATCTCGAAGATTCGTTGGACGCGCTCGATAAACGCACGCGACTTGCACAGTCACTCGAATTTCATGGCTTCATGCAGCCCGACGTCACGCTGCGGCAACGCGAGACGCTTCCGCAAACCGTCTCGGGCGGCAGCGTGGGCAACGGAATTTTCAACGCGTTCGTCTCGACCGACTACACGAACGCCGTGTACACGCAACAGTCGACGATAAACGAGTTTCAATACGACGACAAGTTCACGTTCGTTTATCACGTCACCGACAATCTGACGGTGTCGATTCCATTGCGCATCACCACGTACGATGCCGGCGGCAGCGAGTATACCGGAACGCTTGGGAGCAGCGGAAGCCCGTACTCGGGCAATGGAACGCAAGTCGGCGTCGATCCGGGCGTCGACATCACGATCGCGCAGACCGGAAACATCTCGAATTTGTGGATCAAGTACGGCGTTCAAGACAACTTGAAATCATCGCGTACCGGCTTGACCTATAAGGCTCCGGACGTCTCGGATCAATACTCGTTCGGTCAAGGGCCGCAAGATTTCGAACACGGTTTCAGCATCTCGGGAACGCTCAACGGGCTGACGGATTTTCAAGGCTACTTCACGCGCGAAGACGATTTGATGCTGACGACGCAGTCGACGTATCCGGAAGGCTATAGTCTTTCGAGCGGCGCGAACAACTACCTAACGCTCGTCGTCCCGAATCAAACGGGCTACAGTCAAAACGGCTATCCGGGCCCTGGCGGTTCGGCGACGCAAACGCTCGCGTTCGGAGCCGGTACGGGCCCCCTCTCGATGGTCTATCTCGGCACCAAAGCGCTGATCGGAACGGTCTATGTCTCCGCGTATGACGGCACGCTGTACAACAGCTCCGGGATGATCATCGGCGGCGGTGCGCATCCGGCGCCGGCGTTCATCTACGACGATGCGTTGAACGCGGTGACGTTCACGACTCCCCTTCCCGCAGGTTCAACCGTCTCGATCACGTTCGTAGGACTTACTGCACAGGATTACACGCTGCCGCAGCGCTTCCACGCCGGCGGTCGCGTCAACCAAAAGATCAAAGGTCTGCCGGGCGCCGAGATCGGCGCGTCGTTCAGCCGGATATTTGATGTGAACGATTCGCAGTGTTCGTCGAACAGCGGCGTGCCGACACTCTGCCTCGCGCAAACGGCGGCTCCCGGCTGGGGATTCGGGCTCGTCAGCGACACGGTCTTCGGTGTCGACGCGCAAGTCCCGATTCCGATCGCTCTGGGCGGAGCGGGAACGCAACCCGTGCTCTTCGGTGAAGCTTCGAACAGCAAGTACTCACCCAACTATCAGAGCGTCGCACCAATTAGCGACAATGCATGGGTCGCCGGCGTGAATCTCTCACTCGGTAAAGCCGTCGCGTCGGTTCAGTATCAAGCTATCGGTCCAAATTACATGGCCGGCGCGCCGTTCCAGTATTACGGAAGTCCGCCGCCGACGTTTGCGTATTGGAAGCTCCCGTACTTTCCGGCGTTCTACGGCTTCGCGAATACTGTCGTCCTGAACAGACAGTTTCTCTCGCAGTTCGCGGGTTCGGCCGTACCGGCGCCGTTCAGCGTCTACGGTGCGGGTGCAAATACGACACTCAATTACGATACGCCGATGTTCAATCCGTTCGTCGCGAGCGGGCCGCAGTGGTTCTCGAGCTTCACGCCCAACACGCAAGGCATCACCGCAAATATCAGCGTTCCTTTCCAAATCGGTTCCGTCCCGATGACGGGACGCCTTGCGGGCGCGCATCTGAGCGAGCAGACGCCGAATTCGGTCGCGGCGATGCAATACGGGCCTGGGTATCAATCGAGCGTCAAAGAGAATTTCGACCGGCTTGAAGCTGCCGTCAACTTCAGCGTTCCGGCATTCGGTAAGCGTTTGGCGCTCGGCGGAAGTCTCGGTTGGGATCGCTTGTATCGCAACGACCCGACGCGCTTTGCGTACTACCCGTTCAATCCGGCCACCGGCGGCAACGACGCCGGCTCCGTCGCGGCTGCGCTGACGCTCAATCCGGCCGGCAGTCAGATCAACTGGTCACCGAACTACATCAACGTCAACCACCTCACGACGAACGTGAGCGCCGCGATGCCGATAACGAGCGGCCTGACGCTGAGCGGTCTCTACAATCAGCAGGTGTATACCGGCGATTACCAGTCGCTCGCGCAAAACGTGAGTCAGAAGAAGACGTTTTCGCAAGGTGCGATAACGTACTCGATCCCGAACACGCCGAGCAGTCTGACGTTTTTCTTCCGCACCATGAAGTATACCGATTTCGCCGTTCCTTCGTATGACACAAACATCAATCGCGAAGACATCATCTACGCAATTCGGTTTTAAGGTCGCAATCGATTCGCAGCAAACCGTCGGCACCGCGACGGGCATCGGCGCGTATACGCGCGGGTTGCTCGATGCATTGTCCGGTGCGGGCATCAGCGCCGTACCGCTTCGAATGCCGCACTACGATCCGTGGCGCTTCGATCGGCGCGTCATCTGGGATCAAGTGCTCTTGCCGCTCTGCGCGCTCGGCAGCGGTACGCAGCTGCTGCACTGCACGAGCGGATCCGTACCGCTCTTGGCGCCGCTTCCGATCGTCGTTACGGTGCACGATGTCGCATGGCTGCGGGGCATCCAATCCCACGCACCAGCGTATGCACGCTGGTATTTTGGTTCGTTCAGCGCGCAGCGCTGGCGCAATGCACGATGTGTCATCGTTGACTCGCACTTCACGCGAGACGAGCTGCTAACGTTCGTCGCACTCGATCCCGAACGCGTCGTGGTCGTGCATCCAGGCGTGGATGCGGTCTTTGCGCAGATCGCGCGGCGGCCGGGACCCCAAGCGCTCGTGCTGTGCGTCGGAACGGTCGAACGCCGAAAGAACGCTGCCGTCGTGATCGAGGCCCTTGCGAGCGTCCCCGGTGCCATGCTCGTGTGCGTCGGACCGCCGACCCCGTATCAAGCCGAGTGCGAAGTGCTGGCCGAGCGTTTGGGGATTACGAGCCGCATCAGGTTTGCGGGCTATCTCGAACCTGCCGAGCTGCTCGGGCTGTACGCGACGGCGACGCTCGCAGTTGCGCCTTCACGTTATGAGGGTTTTGGTTACGCTGCCGCACAGGCGTTGTGCGCTGGGATTCCACTCGTTGCGGCGCGTTCGTCATCCTTGATCGAGGTCGTACAAGGCGATGCGCCGCTGCTTTCACCCGATGAACCGATCGCGTGGGGCGATGCGATGCGCGCGATCATCGGCGCGCAAGCCGACGCAAACCTGCGCGCGGCCGAGGTGCGTTCGGGCGCGATCGAGCGCTTCTCGTGGCAACGCGCAGCAGCCGAAACCGCAGCCGTTTATCGAAACGCGGTGTACTGAAGGGCATGAGCCAGCGAATCGTGGGAGTTTCTCCCGAAGACGCCGATACCTATGCGCGCTCGGTTTTTGAGGCGCAAACGAAGCTGTGGGGCGCACCGCTGATCAACAACCGCGTCCACGCACGTCGTCCGACAATCTTCCGCGCGGTGCGCGGGATGTTCAGCGCCATCGACCAATCGGGTCTGCTTTCTCCCGCGCTGCGTGCGCTGCTCAACCGGCGCGTCGCTTACCTGAATCACTGCGCGTTTTGAGCGGATATCAATGCTGCGGTCGGCAGCGAATTAGGCCTGAGCAGAGAGAAGCTGATGGGAGTGGTCGCGAACCCGATGCCGGACGTGTTCGATACGGACGAGCAGCTGACGCTCGAATACGCGGATTTGATCACGCTCTCGGATCGCGACGTCGACGACGCGTTTTTCGACCGGCTGCGTGCGCGCTTCGACGACGACACGATCGTCGAGCTGACCGAAACGATCGCGTGGGAAAACGCATCGAGTAAGTTTAACCGAGCCTTACGCATCCCCGCGCAAGGACTATGGAAAGAAACGTAATTACAACGCTTGGCACGGTCGAGAAAATCTGGACCTATCCGGTCAAGAGCCTGCATTACGTCGAGCACGACGTCATTGGCGTGCAAACGGACGGGCTCGCGGGCGATCGCCGCGCCGCGATGTACGTCAACTCGGAGCACGCTCGCAGCGGTAAGACATACCGGGGCAAAGAGAACAATCTCTTGCACATGATCGTTGAGCCTGACGAAGCGCGCGGCGCGGCTGAATCACGCGGCGTGGACGTCGAGGTGCGTGCGGGCGAGCGTTACTTCGATGCGTGCCCGGTCTCACTGATATTGGATCGCTGGATCACTGAAGTCGAAGAGGCGCTGGGCAAGAACCTTGACCCGTTACGCTGGCGTCCGAACTTCTACGTTCGCAGTCAAGCCGACGTGAAAGAAGCCGAGCTCGTCGGCAAACGCATTGCGCTGGGCAGCGTCATTTTGCACGTCCTCAAGCCGATCGGACGCTGCGTGACCACGACCTACGATCAGCAAACGGGAGAAAGTGATCCACAAGTCCTCGGGTTTGTTGCGCGCGAGCGCGCCAATAACATGGGGATCTACTGCGAGGTGGAGCGGACCGGCGAGGTGCGCAGCGGCGACGAGGTTCGCGTCATCGACTAAAGGCGCGCTAGCCGAGCGTCCGGCGCCCCTCAACCGCACGCGCAAGCGTAATCTCGTCGGCATAATCGAGGTCGCCGCCGATCGGCAGTCCGTACGCAAGGCGCGTCACGTCGGGACCGAGCGGTGAGAGCAGTCGCGAGAGATAGATCGCGGTTGCTTCGCCTTCGGCGTTCGGATTGGTCGCGATCACGACTTCCTTCGGTGATTCTCTACCAACGCGCTCGACCAGCTGCTTGACGCGCAGCTGGGACGGCCCGATGCCGTCCATGGGCGAGATCAGACCACCCAGCACGTGGTAACGGCCCTTGTAAACGCCGGTGCGTTCGAGCGCGTACACGTCCTTCGCTTCGGCAACGACGCACAGCAACGCCGCGTCACGTTCGGGATCGGCGCAAATCGAACACGGATCGTCTTCCGTGATTGCAAAGCAGTTGGTGCACAGACGTACGCGGTCTTTGAGCGCGACGATCGCGTCCGCCAGACTTTGCGCGTCGGCGCGTGGGCGATTGAGCAGATGGAAGACGAGTCGCGCCGCGGTCTTCTGTCCGACCGTCGGCAATTTGCTGAATTCGTTGATCAGCGCTTGGACAGGTCCGGCAATACCGTTCTTGATGCTACATCAATCCCGGAATGCGCAAGCCGCCGGTTAGAGCGCCCATCTTCTTGCCGGAGAGATCTTGCACTTTCGCCACCGCGTCGTTGACGGCGACGACGACCAAATCTTCGAGCGTCTCCGAATCTTCGGGATCGATCGCTTCTTTCTTGATGTGGACGGCTTTGGCTTTGAACTCGCCGGTCATTTCCACTGTAACGGCGTCACCGCCGGCCGTTCCCACCACGGTCGTATTCGCGAGCTCTTCTTGTGCCTTCGCCATCTGCTCTTGCATCTTGCGAATTTGCTGCATCATCTGGGCTTGATTCATGTGCTCAACTTTCTGACCGCATATCCGAGCAGATCGGCTGCATCGTCATCGCCTTCGTCGTGCTTTTCGGCGCTGGGGGCGACGATCGTCTTGATCGCAATGCTTCGCTTCGTCACGTTGGCAAGCGTTTGCCCGGCGATATCGAGCGGCTCGCCGCGCAGCATGTTCAGCGTCGTCTCGTCGGGGACGGCGATCGTCAGGGTCGCGCCGTCGAAATCGACCAGCCGCGCGCGCGCAAGGTGTCCGGAGATCGAGGGCTTCTTTTCACGCACCCGATCGATGATCGCGGGCCAGTGGTGCTCGAGCCGCTGAAGCGTCAGATTCGTTTCGACCGGCGTGGCCGGCGGCGGTTCGGGGGCGGCGGCGGGCTTAGCCGCGCGGGCCGCGGTTTTCGGGACCGGCTTCGGTGCCGGCGCAGCCGTCTGGACCACGGGTGGCGCTCCGCCTTCGAGCGCGGCGACACGGGAGGAGAGCGCGTCGAGCGTCGGGTCCTCGCCTTGCAGCATGTAGCGCAGTGTGGCGGTCTCGAGCTCGAGGCGTGCGTTGCCGGACAGCCGGGCAGCCGCGAGCGCGTCCATCATCAGGCGTAGACCTCGAACGATGCGCGCCTGAGGCGTCGCGCCGGCGCGCTCGGCGGCGCGCGCGGCATCCTCGGCCGAAAGGTCGCTTTCGAGCAGCTCCGGATCGATGCGTCCGACCAGCAGATGGCGTAGCTCGGCGATCAGCCCACGCAGCAACGTCTGCATGTCGAGGCCCTCATCGCTCGCGCGCTCGATTGTGCGCAGCGCAGCGACCGTCTCGCCCGCGAGCATGTTCCCGAGCAGTTCTTGTGCGGTTTGCTGACCGCTCGAGCCGAACGCAGCTTCGAAGGCCGCCAAGTCGACGTTACCGCCGCCGAATGCGGCCGCTTGTTCGAGCATCGTGAGCGCGTCGCGCAGGCCGCCTTCAGCGCGATACGCGATTGCGCCGAGCGCAGCGTCATCGATCGCGATGCTCTCGGCTTCGGCGATCGTGCGCATGCGTTCGATCATTGCAGGGACGGCGATGCGCCGAAACGCGTAGCGTTGACACCGCGATAGTACGGTCGCCGGCAGTGCTTCAGGTGCGGTCGTGCACAAAATGAAGACGGCGTGTTCGGGCGGTTCCTCAAGCGTTTTCAAAAACGCATTTGCGCCGGCGGGCGTGATCATGTGCGCTTCGTCGATGATGTAGACTTTGCGGCGCATCGTCGTTGGCGCGAATTTGACGGCATCGCGAAGCGCGCGAATTTCATCGATGCCGCGATTGCTCGCGGCGTCGATCTCGAGCACGTCGAGTGCGGTGCCGTCGAGAATCGAGCGACAATTCTCGCAGGTATTGTCCGGCGTCGCGGTCGGGCCGCGTTCGCAATCGATACAGCGTGCCAATATCTTGGCAGCCGACGTTTTGCCGGAACCCCGCGGACCCGAGAAGAGGTAGGCGTGCGCGAGGCGTCCCGTCTCGAGCGCGGTTGAGAGCGTACGCACCACGGCGTCCTGACCAACCAGCTCCGCAAACGTACGGGGCCGCCACGTGCGATAAAGGGACACGCCGCGGGAGTTTGTGATGGCGTCTGGAGCCCCCTCGCCGCAGGCGCCGGCCGTTTGGCCTTCATGCTTCGTGGGTACCAGATTGCAAGCGCCGGTTCAAGCCGCGCTTGGTTTGTTGTCTCGACCCTGGGAATTTACTCTACTAGTGGGTTTCTTTGCTACCGTACACAGGAGCGGACGTTGAATCTTCTAGCGGCCTTGCAAGAGAAGTTCGGCTTCAAGGCATTTCATCCAGGACAAGAAGACGTCATTTCTCGCATCATGGCGGGTCAGGACACGCTCGCAATTCTCGCAACCGGCGCTGGAAAAAGCTTGTGCTATCAGCTTCCGGCACTTTTGCTGAACGGAACGACGGTCGTCGTCAGCCCGCTGATCGCTCTCATGAAGGATCAGCTCGACATGTTGCGCGAGCGCGGCGTTACAGAAGTCGTCGCGCTGAATTCGACGCTCTCGGAAGACCAGGAAGCGGCCGCGATTGCACGCATTGCGCGCAGCGAGATCAAGATCGTATTCGTGACGCCGGAAAAGCTCGAAGACGAAACCTTCGTCGGCGTTTTGAAGTCGCTGATCGTCCCGCTCTTCGTCGTCGATGAAGCCCACTGCATCAGTCAGTGGGGCCACGATTTTCGTCCCGCCTATCTTGGCTTGGGACACGTGATCGCGGAGCTGAGCAATCCGACCGTACTCGCACTGACGGCGACGGCGACGCCCGCGGTTCGCGACGATATCCTCGTGCAGCTTGGCATTCCCGGGACGAAAGCCATCGTCAAAGGATTCGATCGTCCGAGCTTGTGTTACGAAGTATTCCGTGCCGAATCGGAAATCGCGAAGCTGCGCATTCTGCGCGATCTCTTCAAGAGCGGTTTGAGCGGAACCGGTATCATCTACACGGCGACGATCAAGAACGCGCTCGAGGTTCAGGCGTATCTGCACGAACATGTCGATCTGCCGTGCGCCGTATATCATTCAAAGCTGCAAAAGCAAGATCGCGTCTCCGTGCACAATCTCTTTCAAGCCGAAGACATTCGCGCGGTTGTCGCTACCAATGCATTCGGCCTCGGCATCGATAAGCCCAACATCCGTTTCGTCGTTCACTACGATCTGCCGGGTTCGGTCGAAGCCTACACGCAAGAAGCCGGGCGCGCGGGCCGCGACGGCGACCATTCCCGATGCATCCTGTTGTACCGAATGAGCGATACGCGGGTGCAAAACTATTTCTTGACCGGCAAGTATCCGGACATCGAAGAGGTTCAGAAAGTGTACGGCACGCTCGAGCTTTTCGGTGATCAGCCGGGCGGCGTATCGCTAACCGATCTGCGCAAGATCTCGCAGCTGCCCCTCACCAAGCTCAAAGTCGTCTTGGCGCTGCTTAAGAAGAGCGGCTACATCTTGGCGAGTACACGCGGCAAGTACACCTTGCCGCCCGCACGGGATGGCCGCCGGGCCCTCGATCTCGCGAACTACGAGACGAAGAAAGCGTACGATCAGAGCAAGCTTGCGATGATGCTGCAGTATGCAGAATCCGGGTCGTGTCGCCGTAAGTTCATCCTAAACTACTTCGGCGAGGACTACGAACGCGGGCATTGCGGTGCGTGCGATAACTGCTTGCGCGATATGAAGCGGCGGTCGGCGGCTCCGGCCGGAGCGGCGAGCTTTAACGTTGCGCCGCCGAACGGAACAAGCGGCTTCCGCATCGGCGATGTGGTTTTGCACGCGAAGTTCGGGCAAGGCACGGTAGAACGCACCGAGAAAGACTTGGTAACGGTGCTCTTCCCGAGCGTCGGCTACAAGACGCTGCTCGCATCCGCCGTGACGCGCGCTGCGATGCCGGCCGCCGAGAAGATTGCATGACATTTAGGAAGGTTCGTTGCGCGTACTGTTCGCGTCGATCGCGTTCGGCGTTATCACTTGCTTTTGGGCCGCGGGCATCGTCCGCGCGCAGCAGAACCCTCCCGTCCCCGTTCCGAGCGGACCGATAAATCCGCCGGCGCCGTCGACAATGCCGACGCCGCCGCCCGAAGAAACAGCCCCCGCTACGCCCGGACCGTTCGTTCCGGCGACACCGACGCCGACTCCAACGCCGGCGCCGATCCTCGCCGATCCGCCCGGACTCAACGTCTCGCCGGGCAACACGGCGGTCGTCCATGCAAACGGCGTTTTCGGTACGCTGGCAGCGAAGGTCGCCGATCCTTCGCGCGCGATCATCAGCACGATCGATCAAGCCACGCGGACCGTCGCTATTGCGGGCGTCGCACCCGGGCTGACGACGGTAACGCTGAGCGACGATCGGGGCATCACGCGCGACGTTCCAATTCGCGTTGCGTACATCGCCGGCTCAATCGCCTCCGAAGTGACCGTTCGCATTACCGGAAACCCCGCGAGCACGCGCTTTATCCGCAATATCGCCGCGCAGGCTGCGAGCAGCGCCGCCATCCTACGTCCGGGTGCGACCGTTGCAATAGATCCGAACTCGGTGCAAGGCGCGCGCGACTTGCCGGTCAGTGACGTGGCGAGCGTCGATGTTCCGCTGCAGCTGAACGGCAGCGATTATTTTTCGGTCGCCGGAACAACCCACGTTCACCTTGAGAACGTCGCGCTGCCGCACATTCGGCCGTCGCGTTTGATGGTCAGTGACTATCCCGAACAATTGCACGAGAACGGTGTGCTGTTCACCGCAACGCTCGATCGAGGCGCGCCGCAACGCTTTCTCTACTATCATTACAATCCGCCGGATCAACCCGCGCGTCGCATCTTGCTGCGCGCACAGAATGCTTCGGCGCTACCTGCGACTCTGCAATTCATCACCGGCGAAGCTGGGCCGGGTCCGAACGAAATGGAAGTCGGTCACTCCTCGACCGTTCGTTTTCTGGCGCGCGAAGCGCAGAATGAAGGCAACGTCGTCATCGTTCCGCCAAACACCACCGTCACGCTGGTCAACCAATCGCTGCCGCCGCAAACGTCGGTCAGCAATCTCGTGCAATTGCGCGAGGTGGACGGTGATCCGGTCGCCTTGACGCTCCTCGCGCAGAACGCGAGCGACCCGCTCGAGCGACCCGTCGATTCGGCGACGCTGCTCGAAAGCGAAGTCAAGCATGCGCGCGGCATTTATCGCGTTCCCGAATTCTATTTCGACTATACGTACACGGTCGACGGGAGCGGCAACGATCTCGAGATGCCGATAGGTCAGCTTCCGCTTCCGAATTTGCGCGAAGGTCAGGCCCTCGCGGGCGACTATGGCGTCATGCAATCGATCAATCTTACGATCGTCAATCCAACGGCCGGAGCGATGCCGATTGCGCTCTACGAAAACCCGCGCGGGGGACGCGCGACCGGGACGTATTTGATCGACCGCACGCTGGTGCAATCGCATGCCGTCGCGCCGTTCACGAAATGGAAATTGCGTGAGTACCGGGTCCCACCTCACTCGACATTCCGCGTCACGATCGTCACGATGCCGGAAGGCGGTTCCTCATATCCGGTGCGCTTGATCGTCGCTCCCGACGACGGCAGCGCATCGCCGGGTTCTCCAAGCTCGCCCGTGTATTGAGGCGCGCGTTACTTGCGGTTGCGCAAACGCGCGACCATTTCGCGCGCGAAGGTCATCGCTGACTCTTTAGCTTCTTCGTAGAGATGCGCAGCATCGGACGCGCTCATCTGGCGTCCGTGCTCGTAGAAGAACGTCGCGCCTTCGCCGACGACAATGGTGCCGGCGTATGCGATCGCGCCTTTGATTGCGATTCCCGCAACCGGGATAAAGCCGGAAAGCTCGCGTGAGAGCGCGCGCCATCCGAAACCGCCGCCGATAACCGGGAGCAGCTCCCACAAATGCTGCAAATCGGGATCGCGTCCGTAGCACGCGCCGACTTGCAGCACGAGCGCCATTTGCATTCCGGTGATTGCGAACATGTCGCCGGCCGAGGCGATCGGCCCGATGATGAGTCCAGCCAGCGGAACGTGGTCGAGGACAGCACTCGCGGCCGCAATCGTGAGCGTGCGGCGAGCGCAATCACGCGTCAGTTTCGCCGCACAAAATTCACGCAGGACCGGCAAAAGGCGCGCGACTGCGACTTCGACGCCGGAACAGGCTTGCACCAGATGCGGGAAAAACGCGCTGCGCAATTCTGCTGCGGAGAGCGCCCGCGCGGCATAGTCGCCGATCTTGCCGCGATCAGGAGCGGCGAGGGGATGGCTCGGCTCGAGCTCCGGATGGACGGTCAACCGAAAGAGCGGCACCTTGAGCGCAAGCATCGGCGCAAGGTCGACGCCTTCGTGATCGCCCGGGCGTCCGAGAATGACGACGGCTTTAGCATCCTGCGCCGACGCCGGAGGCCCACCCGCGAACACCGTCTCGAGCGTCGCCGCCGCATCGGACGGGGTCATCCCGTCCCCTCCCGAGAGCAGTAGGGCGCGCAATTCGCCGACGAGCGCGAGATCGCCGCACAAAAATATCCGGAACGGACGCTTCGACTCGGCGCGAATCGACATGACGTCGATACCACTGCGAATGCGGCGCAGGAAGTCAGCTCCCCCGAGCACGGTGGATTTCATGTGGCTAGTCTACCCAATCGCTGTCGCTTGTGTTTCGCTAATTCGCGTGCGTCGATGCTTCTACGACTGGATCGTCCTTGTAGTCCATGTAGGTCAGGCCTAAGAAGATCTCGAGCGATTTTGCGCGCATGCCGCGCGCGTTGGCAACCTCGATGATCGAACGGTTCTCGGCCCTGGCCTCCTTGACGATCGTTAGCGGCGTCGAATCGGTGCCGGCGGCAACAATCGTCGCTGCGACCGACTCGCCAGGCGTCAAGTCGTATTGCACCATGTCGTCATACGACAATTCTGCATCCGGGAAGCGGACCCCGAGCGCGCGCCGCAACGTCTCGTAACGTTCGCTCGGGAAGCCGAGGCCAAGGAGCGTGATGCGCGTCTGAAGCTGCTGCGCACGTGCCATGTCGATAAGCTGTTCGGATTGCGAGGCGGCAATGGCCGCATCGTTCATGGAGCTTACCGCGGCGTTCATTGTCGGCGTGAGCGTTTTAAAATCGAACTCCGAGATGTCGCCGATGCCGTCACCGTGTAAGTGCGAGAGATACTTGAAGAACTGGTCGACTTTCCCCAGACCAACGTCAAGCAGCGCGAGTGAACCGCGCGATGCGTCGGCGGCACGAATAGTCTCTCCGTCTTGCACGGACATGTCGGCAAAGAGTTTCGGATAGCTCGGAAAGAGCGCAAGCGATTGCGGCGGGGGTTGCTCGAGCTTGAGCGGCGCGCCCATTTCATTGAAAATGTCCGCGTTGTCTTTGACCATCCCGGATTCATGTTTCTTTTCGAGCGTTCCGATATTGGAAACCGTCGTCGACGCCTTCTCGAGCGTCGTGTCGAGCGAGCGCGCCATCGCGTAAAGGTTCTTCATGACGACTTCGAGCCGTGAATGCGGTTTGGGCTGCACCTGCCAGATGCCGTACGGTAAGCTGTAAGCGATCGCTTCGATGCGATCTTTGAGCGCTTTTAACTGCGCCTGGGCACCTTTGCGCCGGGCTTCGAGCAGCGTAACCGTGCGTGCCGAGTCGGCCTGCGCCGCAGCGAATTGATCCTTGAGCGGCTGCAGGTTGGCTTTGAGCAAGTCCGTCTTTTTGACGCTGTCGCGCAGCGCCAGCAAATGCGTGTTTGCCAGCTGCGTGGCTTGCTCGTTTCCGAGCGCTGCGACTTGCGAGAGCGTCTGTTCGCTCTTGGCGCTCTCACCGAGCGCGAGCTGCATGTCGCCCATGCCGAGTTCGGCTTGCGCATTGTTCGGATCGCGCTTGAGGATCTGCGCAAACTCGATCGAGGCAATGCTGTAACGGCCTTCGTTCTGATTGTGCAGCGCGGTGACGAGCAGCTGATCGTTCGTGCGCTTCTGGAAATTGACGTCGGGATTCGCAAGCAGCATTTTGACACGCTCCGGCGCGGCCGGATGGTCGGCGAAATAGCGGTCGACGAGATTGTTCGGCTCTTGATGCGTTGCGTTCAAATGCTGCATGAACGTCACGGCTGCATACGGATCGTAACCGGCGCGCGTCATCAGCAGAACGCCGTAGGCGTCCGCCTCACTTTCGTCTTGACGCGACCATTTGGCAAACAGTCCCGCCTCCGCGAGCTGTCCGAACTGATAGATCCATGGCGAGAACAGCGAGCCGATCCCGAAAAGAATGTTCGCGATCTGCTGTTTGTTCGCGAACATAACCGCGTGCCGGCGCTCGTTGTGGCCGGTCTCGTGCCCGATCACGGCAGCCAGCTCGTCATCGGACTGTACGAAATCGAGCGTGCCTTCGTTGACGTAGATGAAGCCGCCGACGGTCGTGAACGCGTTGACGTCGCCCGCATCGAGGATTTTGATCGAATAGGGGAGATCTTTGCGCGCGACTTGCGCCCAGAGCTTCTTGGCGACGTCGCTCGCCCACGCGTTCTCGAGCGGATCCTTGATGACCGTGTAGGTGTCTTGCACCTGACGATCGGTCTGCTGGCCGGCTTGAATTTCGCCGCCCGTCGAGGTTGCGTATGACGGGTGTGCCGGGGTGTAGGCACACAGCAGCATCAGAATGAGTGCAATGACTAGCGCGCGTCGTCTCATGGCAAGTTACCCCGGGCGGTTGGGAGCGTTGCTTTCGACGGGAGCCTCGCCAGGCTCTCCCATGTGGAGCGCCCGTGGACGTGGTGTGAGTAAGCCGAGTTTCTTGTGCACCCGCTGTGAAGAGAGCAGGGCGGCTGGCTCAACTGGCGGCAAACGCGCCGGATGATTCGGGCCAAGGCGGGCGGGCTGGAGATCGTATTCTCCGGCCGGCCCTTCGCTGACGCATACGACGATCTGCGCGGGCGGCTCGCCGCGTCGCCGGATTTCTATCGTGGCGCGAGCGCGACGGTCGTGCTCGCCGAAGTCCCCTCGGCCGATGAATTGCATCTCATTGCCTCGACGCTCGACGGAGCCGGCATCGAGTGGGATGGTGCATACGGTCTCGATAACGGCGCCGCGCCGCTCCCCAAGCGCGAACCGCCGCGAGATGCCGTGCTTTCCGACAGCGCGCGCTCGCTCGTCGCCGACTTCGAGGGCGCGCGTAAAGATTTAGCCGGGCGGCGGCAACGGGGTGAACGCCGCTCCCCGCCGGCCCTCGTCGCCGTGCCGCCCCGCACGGTCTCCGCACCACCGGCCGAACCTGCGCCCGAGGTGCTTTATCATCGCGGCACGCTGCGGGGTGGGCAATCGCTGGCAAATGTCGGGCACATCGTTGTCGTTGGCGACGTGAACCCTGGCGCCGAGCTGGTCGCCGGCGGCGACATCGTGGTCTTCGGCGCGCTGCGCGGCGTCGCACATGCGGGAGCGCAAGGTGATCGAAGCGCGCGCGTTTACGCGCTCGTCCTCGAGCCGACTCAGCTTCGGATCGCAACGACGATCGCGGCGGGAGCCGAGCGCACCGGCGCGCCGGTCCCCGAGGAAGCCTTCTTGGCCGAGACCGGCGATCGCATCACGATTGCGCCTGCCGGTCATCCCCCCCACCTTAAATCGACAGCGGAGCAATCATGAAAGCACGGCGGATCGTCGTCACCAGCGGCAAAGGCGGCGTCGGCAAAACGACGACGACGGCAAATTTGGGCGCCGCGCTCGCAGTACGCGGGAAGCGCGTCATCTTGGTCGACGCCGACATCGGGCTGCGGAATCTCGATCTCGTTCTGGGTGTCGAGAAGCGCATCGTCTTCGATCTGGTCGAAGTCGTCGAAGGCCGCTGCCAGGTGCGCCAAGCGCTGGTGCGCGACAAGCGTTTCGGTGAATCGCTCGCGATTCTACCCGCTGCTCAGACACGCGACAAGACGGCCGTGACCGAATTGCAGTTTGCGGACGTCGTCAACAACCTGGCCGAGATGTGCGATTACGTGCTGATCGATTCGCCGGCCGGAATCGAGCACGGCTTCCGCAACGCAATCGCGGGTGCCGCCGAAGCGATCGTCGTTACGACGCCGGAAGTCAGCGCGATTCGCGACGCCGATCGCGTGATCGGAAAATTGCAAGAGCGCGGATTGCCGATGCGGCTCATCGTGAATCGCGTACGTCCCGAAATGGTGCGCAACGGTGAAATGATGTCGGTCGACGACGTCTGCGACATTCTCTCAGCCGAGCTGCTCGGCATCGTCCCCGACGATCCTGAAGTGATCGACACGACGAATCGCGGGGTTCCGCTGGTGCTCGATCCCGCCCAACGCCTGGGTGCGATCTATACGAAGATTGCACGCCGTCTCGAAGGCGAGATGATTCCCTTTACACAGCTCGGATCGGGCGGCTTCTTCGGCCGCCTATTCGAAGCGCTGAGAGCAGGTTAGCAGCATGGAAACGCAACGCATCGTCACGCCGCCGGTAGACGCGCCGCAGCTCGAAATACATGCGCCGCCGGCGCCGGTCGAGTCGCAGAAAAAACCGAAGACACGCGGACGCACGATCGTCGTGACAAGCGGCAAAGGCGGCGTCGGTAAGACGACGACCACGGCAAATCTCGGCGTTGCGCTCGCAGCCCGCGGCGCACGCGTCGTTATGATCGATGCCGACGTGGGTTTGCGCAATCTCGATTTGGTCTTGGGGTTGGAGAGCCGCGTGCGCTATCACGTCCTCGACGTACTCGAAGGCCGCGTTTCGCTTGCGGATGCGCTGGTTCGCGACAAACGCGTGCCGACGCTGTACTTGCTGGCCGCCGCGCAAGATCGCGAGAAGGACGATGTCGCGACCGACGCGATGGTGGGTCTCGTCGAACAACTGCGCGATGAATTCGATTACGTCTTGATCGATTCGCCGGCCGGGATCGAGATGGGTTTCAAGAACGCCATCGCGGGTGCTGATGAAGCGATCGTCGTATGCACGCCGGAAGTCGCGGCCGTACGCGACGTCGATCGCGTCGTCGGACTGCTCGGCAACCGCATCAATGCGCAACTGATCGTCAATCGCATTCGCCCCGCGCTCGTTCGCAAAGGCAAGATGCTTTCGGTCGAAGACGTGAACGCCATCTTGCGCCTTCCGCTTTTGGGCGTGCTGGGCGATGCAGCCGACGTGATCGTTTCGACGAATCGCGGCGAACCGGTTGCGCTCGACGAAGCGTCCGCAACGGGCGCAGCCTACCGGGCGATTGCGGCGCGCATCGCCGGTGAAGATGTTGCCGCGCCGCAAGCTGCCGAGCCCGATGGCTTCATGGATAAATTGGGTTCGTTCTTTGGAGGGCGCCGCTAATGCTGAATCGGGTTATGGGATGGTTCCGAACGTTCTTCGGAACCACGAGCTCGAGCTCGGTTGCGAAAGAACGTTTGCGGCTGGTTCTGCTCTCGGATCATCTCGCGCTCGCGCCCGACGTGATCGAAGCGATGCGTCGCGACATATTCGAGGTCATCTCACGCTATGTGGAGGTTGACGAGGCACACAGCGACGTCAGCTTCGAGCACAAAGACGAGGGGATCGCGATGCTCGCAAGCATCCCGATTGTCTCGCTCAAACCGCGTGAGCCAGAAGAAAGCTCGCCCAAAGAGGAGACGAGCGTCCTGGAGACCGTCAGCGTGAACGGCCACAACAGTGACAATTTTGGCCGGCGTCCGCGCAAAAGACGCCGCCGAAAAGCGTCCGGAGCGTCCCAAACCGCTCCGGCGCAATAGACCCATCCTTCACTCCGCTGATGCCGCCGTCGGGCGGGCCGGAATCGTGAAGGGTTGGTCGCCTACCGAGGGCCGGTCTACGATCTTCAAGTAGGGAGAGATCGTGGATCGGCCCTGGTATCGTTCGTTCGAATGGCCCCTCGCAATCGCGTGCATCTTGATCACGCTGATCGGGATCGTTTGCATCCAGTCGGCGACCTCGCATAGCACGATCGCGCTGGGCGAGACCAAGAAACAGATCGCGTATGCCGTGGTCGGCATCGGACTGATGGCAGGGTTCGCGTTTATGGATTACCGCCGCTGGCAACGGCTGGCGCTACCGCTGTACATCGTCATGCTGATCTTACTCGCGTTCATCTTGTTCAAGGGGAATACCGCGCACGGTGCGGTCCGCTGGATCGCGCTGGGTCCGTTTCAATTTCAACCCTCGGAACCAGCGAAGCTGATCATCGCGATCTCGATCGCGGCCTTGCTCTCGCGCGGAACTTATCGTCGCATTCAGGATCTTTGGCTGCCGATTATCGCCGTCGGAGTGCCCGCACTGCTCGTCCTCAAGCAACCGGATTTGGGAACGACGCTCGTGCTGCTCGCGATTCTCACCGCGCAGCTCTATTTCGGCGTTGAGAATCTGCTCGATTTCCTCATCTACGCGGTGACCGGCGTCGTCGCGGCGCTCTACGTGATTGGCAGCGACAAGATCCTCAAGCCGTTTCAAAAAGCGCGGCTGCTCGTATTTCTCGATCCCAAGCTCGATCCGCAAGGCTCCGGTTATAGTCTCAATCAGTCGAAGATCGCGGTCGGCAACGGCGGACTCTTCGGTAAGGGGCTGTACCACGGCACGCAAACGCAGCTGAATTTCGTCCCCGAGCACTCAACCGATTTCATCTTCACTGTCCTCGGTGAAGAGCTCGGATTTCTCGGCGCTGCGGTTCTAATCGCGCTCTACGGTATCGTGATCGTGTGTGGGATTCGCGCGATGTATGCGGCACGCGACCGCTTCGGTTTCTTGCTCGCGGCCGGTCTCGTGACGATGATTTTCTTTCACATTATGGTCAACGTCGGAATGACGATTGGGATCATGCCGATTACCGGGATTCCGCTGCCGTTCATGTCATATGGCGGCTCGGCGATCCTAACCGATTACGCTGCGATCGGCATCCTGCTCAACATTGCAATGCAGCGCGACAAGCTGATCTTCGAACAACCCGGAGAGCCCGAGCGTCCGCGTATCGGACGCAAAACCGTGACGGCGCGAGCCGTCCTCCGCTAGAGAGCCCTCGTGCCCCCATAGATGGGATTTGCATCTAAGGGCCTGGGAAGCTGACCCGCGAACGACCGGCTCGTGAAGAAGAAGTATCGCACCCTGGTCATGGGTGCATCCTACGGTTCATTACTTGGTACGAAGCTCGCGCTTGCGGGCCATGACGTAACGCTTGTCTGCTTGCCGCCGGAGGTCGAAGCGATCAATCGCGACGGTGTTCGCGTTCGGCTGCCCATAAAAGGAAGAGACCAGCAAGTCGAGATCGACTCGCGCACGCTTCCCGGTAAGATCGTCGCCGACGGTCCCGCAAACGTGAAGCCGGGCGACTACGATTTGATTGCGCTCGCGATGCAAGAGCCGCAGTATCGCACGCCGGGTGCGCGCGAACTGCTCGACGCGGTTGCGCTCTCGCACGTGCCGACGATGTCGATCATGAACATGCCGCCCCTGACGTACGTCAAACGGATCCCCGGCCTGGACTACAAACCGCTCGAAAGTGCGTATACGGATGCCAGCGTGTGGCAAAACTTCGATCCCGCCGTGTTCACTCTGTGCAGTCCCGATCCGCAAGCTTTTCGTCCGCCCGATGAGCCGCCGAACGTTCTGCAGGTGACGCTGCCGACGAACTTCAAAGCGGCGCGTTTCAATTCCGATGCGCACACGCAGATACTGCGTGACATGCAAGAAGACATCGAGAACGTGCGCTACGGCGACGAGCAGCTCGAGCTGCCCGTCAAGCTCAAAGTGCACGATTCGATCTTCGTGCCTTTAGCTAAATGGGCGATGTTGATCACCGGCAATTATCGCTGCGTGCAAAAGGATGAAGCACGCTCGATTTGCGATGCAGTCCATGCCGATCCGCAGGCATCGCGTCAAACCTACGATTGGGTTCGCGAGCTGTGCATCAAGCTCGGCGCTTCGCCGAGCGACCTCGTACCATTCGAGAAGTACGCAGCCGCTGCGCTCGGACTCTCGCGTCCGTCATCGGCGGCGCGCGCGCTTTTCGCCGGCGCACCGAACATCGAACGCGTCGACCGCCTCGTACAAGCCATAGCGGCGCAAAAGGGAATGCACTTGCCAATCCTCGACGAGACCGTCAAGATGGTGGACGAGCGTCTCGCCAAGAACCGCGAAGCCGCCTTGGCTAAGGCCTAGAGGCTACTTAACCTCGATAGATTCGGCGCCGTCCCATTGCCCTTGTCCGCGATCGCGCACGACCGTTAGCGTGCAGCGGTCGCGGTAATACGCGGCGACGGTGTCTTCTTTGTTGGCTTCAGCGATCTTCGAAAATTTCGAGCCGGCGCTGAGGAAAAGTCCCTTGCGGAAATCTTCCATCGCGGTCTCGAACTGCTCGAGAGTCGCAAGTTTGTGCTCGCGCAGTTCCTGCGGATCGGGGTTGAAGCACTCGTAGATCTCGACGCTGCGCTTCTTGCCTTTGGCTTTGACCGCCCCGAGATGACGCAGCATGAACTTGTTGTCGGCGTCGATGCCGTCGACGACGGCTTTGCTCAGCAGTAGTCCGACACCGAACGTCTTGGTGAGACCCTCAATCCGTGATGCAACGTTGACTGCGTCCGCTATGACGGTCGTTTGCATCCGGTTACCTTCGCCGACGGTACCCAGGATGAGCTCGCCGCGGTGCATGCCGATGCCGATCTCGATCGGTACGTAGCCCGCGCGCCGGCGTCCGGCGTTGTAACGATTGACTTGATGCAGAATCTCGATCGCTGCGTTGAGCGCATCGTTGGCGTTTCTTGGGAAGAGCGCCATGACCGCGTCGCCGATGTACTTGTCGATGAATCCGTGATGGTTGCGGATGATCGGCGTGACGTGCTTGAGATAGGAATTCAGGAAGTTGAAGTTCTGCTGCGGCGTCAGTTGCTCGGAGAGCGCGGTGAAGTCGCGTATGTCGGTGAAGAACACCGTCATGTCACGCTGGACGTGATCGCCGAGCTTGACTTCGGCGATCGTCTGCTTATCGAGGTTGTCGAGAAACTCGCGCGGGACGAAGCGCGCTGAGGCATCGGTGACGAGCTGAAGCACCGCGGTCTCGTCGGGATCTTTCGAACTCGATTGGACGGTGAAATTCGGGGTGCGTTTACGCTGCAGTGCGAGTATCAGGCGCCGGGTGACGAGGAGCGGATTCTTGTCGTCGAACGGCGTGGTCAGGAAATCCTCGGCGCCGCGCGCGAGGCAGGCCTGAACGCGATCCGGGTTGCCCGCGGGTGCCGTGATCAAGACCGGGACGTGGAAGGGTGTGCCGTTCGCCGCGCTCGCCGTGCGCAAGAGCGTTTGAATATCGGCGCCGGCTTGCATGACGTCAACCAGCAGTACGTCGATCGAACGCTTCCTGATCATTTCATTGGCCTCGGCCGGCAAAGCGTAGCTGAGCTCGCCTAGCTTCGACTCTTTGATCAATGTCTCGAGCGTTTGTCGGTCGGTGTCCTTGCCTCCAACCCAAACAATTTTCGGTGGTGACGGCAAAACGTGGCTTCCCTGTGAAGAGGTCGAGGTACGGACGTTCTGCATACCATCCATCCTCGCCCTCGGGAAGCCGAGTGAGCCGCTGGACGCGTTGGTGGAACAAGGCAAGCGAGGCAAAGGAGGGGCGGCACGGGTTAAGGAAAGTGTGACTGCGCGGATGTGGCTTGTCTGTAGCCCGCCGCCGTAAGACTTTTTTAAAAACAACTCAGCAGCGCGACGTCGCTCGCGCGTTATAGCCGACCCTCACGGGAGAGGTCCGCGCGCGCCGGGGTGGTTCCGCTCACGAAAGGCCCCTTTGTCTACCGATATCCTGATCTCGAGCGATCCGTGGGAGAACCGCGTCGCGATCCTCGAGGATGAAAAGCTCGTCGAGTATTACGTCGAGCGTGAAGAAAAAATAATCGGCTCCATTTATAAAGGAAAAGTACAGAACGTACTTCCCGGAATGGGAGCCAGCTTTGTCGACATCGGCCTCGGCCGTAACGCGTTTCTCTATGTCGACGACATTAACAAGCAACCGCTGAACATTGGCGACGTCGAAATGACGCAAGGCCGCAGCGGATTTACGATCAACGAGAAGGTCAGTCGCGGTGACGACGTGCTCGTGCAGGTCGTCAAAGAACCGCGCGGGCTCAAAGGCGCGCGCGTCTCGACCAACATCTCGCTGCCGGGCAGATATCTGATCTTGATGCCAACCGGCAAATACAGCGGCGTTTCACGCAAGATCGACAACGCAACCGAACGCGAGCGTTTGCGCAAGATCGTACAGCGCATTCGGCCGGAAGGCATGGCAACCGTCGTGCGCACCGCAGCCTCGGGCGTTTCCGACGCCGAACTGATCGCCGACCTCGGCGTGCTGCTGCGTATGTGGCACGGCATCGTCGAACAATACAATCGCGCGCCGTCGCCGTCGCTGCTGCACAAAGACATGAACCTCGTTTTCAAGGCCGCTCGCGACTTCATCACGGTCGACGTCGGGCGCGTCCTCGTCGACGACCAAGAAGAATCCGACAAGATCAAAGATTTCATGCGGCTGCTCGGCCCGCAATATCTCGATCGCATCGAGACCTACACCGGCGGACGCAAGCTCTTTACCGACTTTCACGTCGACGACGAAGTCGGCAAGCTGATGCGCCCCAAGGTTAACTTGCCTTCAGGCGGTTCGATCGTCATCGAGACGACCGAAGCATTCACCGTCATCGACGTCAACAGCGGCAAGTTCACGGGCGGCCGCAATCTCGAGGATACGATCCTCAAGACGAATCTCGAAGCTGCCTCTGAGATCGCGCGCCAAGTGCGCTTGCGCGATATCGGGGGCATTATCGTTTGCGACTTCATCGATATGCGGCGCGAATCGAGCCGCAATCAAGTCATCGAGATGCTCGAGAAGGGCTTACGCCGCGACCGAACGCGCTCGACGATTCAATCGTTCTCGGCGCTGGGTCTGCTCGAGTTCACGCGCAAGCGTGTCGGACGCGATCTCGCGCAGCAGCTGCGCTCGTCCTGTCCGTCGTGCAGTGGCCTCGGCACGGTGATGTCACCGGAGACCGTTGCGATCGATGCGTTCCGGAAGATTCGTGAACATCACCACACCCATACCGGCGCCAACGGCAAGCCGATTCACGTCGTCTCTTCGCCGACCGTCGCCGCGCAGATCGACTACTGGTATGAAGACGAGCTGGATGCGCTCGCAGCCGAGCTCGGCAGCAAGATCGACGTTCGCGTCGATACGGCGCTGGGTCCCGACCGCATGCGGATCGTCAGCAATGGCGAGGTCAAGAAGCTACCGCTGACCGTACGCGTCGGCGACGAGCTCGAAGTGGACATCATCTCTGCCGGGCTTCCCAATGGGAGTTCCGGCCTGGCCGTGATCGACGGACGCTTAGTCGAAGTCGAGAACGCCGCGGGCGCCGTCGGCCAGAGCATGAAGATCAAAGTGATCGACATCGACGAGGACGAGACGGAGATTCTGGCCGAGCTGCGCACGCCGCTAGCCGGTGAAGAACTGTCGTCGCGGCGCCGTCGCCGCCGAGGTGGACGCGGCCGCAAGCGCCCGCTCACTGCGGCCGAGCAAGCCGAAGAGTTGCGTGAATTGGCCGAAGAGGCCGAGCGCGGACTCTCAGCGCGCAGCGCCGGGATCGGCATCTCGACCGCTGACGAAGCCGAAAGCGAAGCCGCCGCCGAGAAAACCAAAGCCTCGCAGTCCTCGGCAGCGATGTTTGAGAAGCGCGCCGATGAGGCGAACGTCGTCGGTGTCGCTGAGGCCGCATCGTTCTCGCCTACGTCTGGGGCTGCGTCTACGTCGCAAAACGGTGAAGAGCACGTCGGTCGCCGGCGCCGCCGCCGTCGTCGCCGCGCGCGGCATTCGATCGATCAAATTCTGCAGACGAACGTTCCGGAGGGCGCGCCCGCGCAAGAAGCTACTGCTGACAGTAAGGGCGCGGCTGAGGTATCGCCGCGCATCGGTCCGGATGGTGAAGAGTTGATTGGCGGACATCGCCGTCGTCGTCGCCGCCGTCGTCGTGGCCGCGGCGGACGTCCGCCTCTGGGTGTCGAGGGCGGCGATCAGTCGCCGAACGGCGTCGTGCCGGATCGCCATATTTTCCGTGTCGACGGCGGTGGCGGAGCGCATGCGACCGGTGAGGTCGCGCCGCGCGAACCGTCGCGCGCAATCGCGCACGTTCCGAAAGAGCGCGCCTACCCGCCTGCGATCGAGGCACCGCCTCCGAGTTTGACCGCACCGAAGGAAGCCGCAAAGACAACACGTCCCGCGCGTCGCCGACGCACCGCGGCTGCCGGCGACGAATCCCCAGCGACCGCTTCGATCGAAACGAGCGCAGAAGTCCCCGCACTCCCCGCACCCAAACGCCGCACGCGCAAAGCTGCGGTAGCGGAAAGCGTGGAGAACGGTGGCGAAGCTGCCGAAACGCCGAAGCGTCGGACGCGCGCCGCAACGACGACGCGTAAGACGACGACCAAGAAGACGAGCGCCCGCAAAAAGAGCGAATAGCGCGGTGTTCGACCTACACGGCCGTGTCGCCGTGATCACCGGCTCGACGCGCGGAATCGGCCTTGCGATCGCGCAACGCATGGCCGAGTTTGGCGCGAGCGTCGTCATCTCGAGCCGCAAAGAAGATGCGTGCGTAGCGGTCGCGGATGCGATAACGAAGGCGGGCGGAACGGCGCTCGCTATTCCGGCCAACATCGGCGATCGCGGTGCGTTGCAGAAGCTTGTCGATCGCACCATTGCAAAATGGGGCAAGATCGATATTCTCGTGTGCAACGCGGCAATCAATCCGCATTTCGGTCCGCTACAGACGATTGAGGATTCCGCGTTCGACAAGATCATGGCATCGAACGTGCGTAGCAATCTGTGGCTGTGCAATATGGTGATCCCGCAGATGGCCGAACGCAAGGACGGCGCGGTCGTCGTCATATCGAGCATCGCAGGACTCAAGGGCAACAAGATGCTCGGCGCTTACGGAATCTCGAAAGCCGCCGAATTCGAGCTCGTGCGCAATCTCGCCGTCGAATGGGGCAGCGCGAACGTGCGGATCAATGCGATTGCCCCCTCGATCGTGCGCACGGATTTTGCGCGCGCGCTCTGGGAGAATCCCGAAACGTACAAGGACGCGGTCGCGCGCTATCCGCTCGGTCGCATCGGCGAGCCCGATGATATCGCCGGCGTCGCGATCTTTCTCGCGTCGCGTGCGAGCGCGTTCGTCACGGGGCAAGTTATTGTCGTCGACGGCGGCGTCACGATCGCAGGTTAGGTGAAAGCGCCTCCGCTCATCGCAAGCTTCTCGAGCAGCGGCGAGGGCGTCCAGTAGACGCCGTGTTGTTTCTGAAACGCCAGAATGTCATCGTAGACCGCGCGTAACCCAACGCTCTGCGCGTAGCGGAGCGGACCGCCGCGCCACGACGGAAATGCATAGCCGTACACCCACACGACGTCGACGTCACCGGCACGAATCGCGATGCCGTCCCCCAGGACGTTGCAGCCTTCGTTGACGAGCGCATAGATGCAGCGCTTGCGAATCTCGTCGTCGGTAATCTCGCGCTGCTTGATCCCGTCTTCACGCGCGGCTGCACGGATCAACGCCTCAACTTCCGGATCGGGAAGCGGCGTACGATTCCCGGATTCATACTTGTAGAAACCGGAACCAGTCTTTTGGCCGAAGCGTCCCATCTCGCACAAGCGGTCTGCAACCTTGGAGTAACGTCCCAGTGGAGGCCGTTCGGCGTTGCGGCGCTTACGCACGCGCCAGCTGATGTCGAGTCCGGCGAGATCGACCATCGCGTACGGGCCCATCGGGAAACCGAACTCGCGGATGACGCGATCGATTTGTTGCGGCGTCGCGCCTTCTTCGAGCAAAAAATCCGCTTCGCGACGGTAGTGCGCGAGCATACGGTTTCCGATGAAGCCGTCGCAGTTGCCGGAAACGACTCCGACCTTTGCGAGTTGCTTGGAAAGCGAAAGCGCATCGCCGATGAGCTCGGGCGAGGTCTTCGCGCCGCGCACGATCTCGAGCAGCTTCATCACGTTGGCGGGGCTGAAGAAGTGCGTGCCGATGACGCGTTCGGGTCGCGACGTTACCGAAGCGATTGCATCGATGTCGAGCGTCGATGTGTTCGTCGCAAGGATCGCATCTGGCCGCGCGAGCTTGTCGATCTTTCGGAAGACGTCTTTCTTGACGTCCATTTCTTCGAAAACGGCTTCGATGATCAAGTCAACGTCCCGAGCGGCATCGAGTGACGTCGCAAAATGCAAACGTCCGAGGCGCCGATCCCTCTCTTCCTGTGAGAGGCGGCCTTTCTTGAATGTTGCGTCGTAATTGCGCGCGATCGTCTCCTTCGCACGCTGCACGAGCGCTTCGTCGAGATCGATGACCGTGACGTCGACCCCGCCGTTGGCGAGGGCCATCGAGATCCCGCCACCCATCGTTCCGCTGCCGATGACGGCCGCGGTCTTGGCTTTGTAGCTCGAACGTGGCACGCCCGGAACTTTGGCGGCTTCGCGTTCCGCAAAGAAGATGTGGATGCGCGCCTTCGATTGTTCGGATTCGCGCAACCGCTCGAACAGCGCGCGTTCTTGTTTGATCGCATCGTCGAACGAAAGCTTGAGCGCGCCTTCGACCGCATCGATCGTATAGTGCGCGGCCAGACCTCCGCGTTCGGCGGGCTCAGCGCGTTTGCGCGCGGCTTCGATTGCGCCTACATCACCGCGAAGCTTAAGATCGCGCGCACGCCGGCGTCCACGTGCGGCATGCGCACCGGCAAATCGCACGGCTGCATCGACAACGTGTTCGTCGACCAGTTCGTCGATGAGTCCGAGCTCGCGCGCGCGCTCTGCAGAGATCGGTTCACCGCCGACGTTCATCTCGAGCGCAACGTCGAGTCCGATCAGGCGCGGAAGCCGCTGGGTGCCGCCGGCTCCCGGTAAAAGCCCAAGTTTGATCTCGGGTTGACCGACGCGCGTCGCTTTTTGTGCGACGCGATAATCGCAGGCTTGCGCGAGCTCGAGGCCTCCGCCGAACGCAATTCCCTCGAGCGCGGCGACGAAGATTTTGGAACCGCGGTCGATCGCGTTTATGACGTCCCGCAATGTCGAACCATTCGGCGTCGGCTTACCAAATCCGTGGATATCGGCACCGCCGCTGAATATCCCGTTCGCTCCGCACAGGACGCCGGCGACAACGTCGTCGTTCGTTAAAATGGAATCGATGTGCGCCGCCAACTCGGCAACAACGTCGACGCCGAGGGCATTGACCGGTGGATTATCGATCGTGATTACCGCGATCCCGTTCGTGAGATCGAGCCGCGTTCGTGCGGTCATCATGCGCAGGGAACTCGCTTCCGGCGTTCAGAAGGGAAAAGGCAAAGCATCTTCGCGCTGAGGGGACGGCCGCCTTGCAGGAACTGGCGCAGCAAGTTGTCAGCGGTCTAGCCACCGGCTCTATCTTTGCGAGCATGGCTTTGGCCTTGGTGTTGATTTACCGTTCGATGAACGTGATCAATTTCGCACAAGGCGAAATGGCGATGTTCACAACCTTCATCGCGTGGCAGTTCATGCAGCACGGTGTTCCGATCTGGCTCGCCGTTCTGCTGACGCTCATCATCGCGTTCCTCGGTGCAGTGTTGCTCGAGCGTGTCATCATTCGTCCAGTCGAAGGCGCTCCGCCGCTGACGATCGTGATCGTTACGTTGGGTCTCTTGACGACGTTCAACGGTCTGGCCGGCTGGATTTGGGGTTATGTAGTCAAGGCATTTCCGAGTCCGTTTCCATCGACGCCGATTCAAATCGGCGGTGTCGGTTTCTCCGCACAGGATCTGGGCGTAATCGGCGTTTCGCTCGGCACGCTGCTCTTGATCTATCTGCTGTTCTCGCGCACGAAGCTCGGTTTGGCGTTGCGAGCTGCGTCGCTTTATCCGGCAGAGAGCCGGCTGGTCGGAATTCGCGTCAGCTGGATGATGGCGCTCGGCTGGGGACTCGCGTCGGTCGTCGGCGCCATCTCCGGCGTGATGATCGCTCCAGTCGTGTTCCTCGATCCGAACATGATGCAGGGCATCATCGTGTACGCGTTCGCTGCCGCGGTCCTGGGTGGAATTGAGAGTCCGGTCGGCGCGGTCGTCGGTGGTTTGCTCTTGGGCGTCACGCTCGCGATACTCGGCGCATACGTCGATTTCATCGGGACCGACTTGCGATTGCCGGTTGCGTTCGGCATCATCATCATCGTACTGCTCTTTCGTCCGGCCGGGCTGTTCGGCCACGTGCAGCAACGACGCGTATGAATTTTCGCATCATCGTCACGGCACTTTTCGCAGTGCTCGTCATCGTGCTGCCGTGGCTGATACCGTCATTTCTGACGTTTGAATTCACATACGTCGGGGCGTACACGATCGCGATCTTGGGCCTCGTCATTTTGATCGGAAACAGCGGGCAGATCTCGCTCGGTCACGGAGCGTTCGTGGCCGTCGGCGGCTACACGGTTGCAGTCTTGTTGCAAAACCTCGGACTCCCGTACGGATTCTCGCTGCCGATCGCGGCGCTTGTGTGCGGGTTGCTGGGCATCGCGCTCGGTGCGGTCGCACTTCGCTTGGAAAGCGTCTATCTTGCGCTCGCGACGTTCGCGCTCGCAGCCTCCGTCTCGCCGCTGCTCAAGCGCTTCAAGCATCTTACCGGGGGCGTTCAGGGTATTTCGATGCCCTCGGCGCATGCGCCGCCGGCGCTTGCACACGTGATGTCGAATGAAACGTGGTTCTACTACCTCACGTGGGGAATCGCCGCGGTGCTCTTCGCACTTGCCTTTAAGGGGCTGCACGGTCGCGTCGGACGTTCGCTGCGCGCGATTCGCGACAGCGAAATCGCGGCGATCGCGTTCGGCGTAAATCCCGTTCTCTACAAGACGCTGGCGTTCGGATGGAGCGCGGCGTATGCCGGTGTCGCAGGCGCGTTGCTCGCGATCGTCACCGCATACGTCAGTCCCGACGTTTACGGTATCCCACTATCGTTGACGCTGCTGGCCGGTGTCGTGATGGGCGGACTCGATCTCATGTGGGGCGCCGTCATCGGCGGCATCGCAATCGAGTTCTTGCCGCTCTGGGCGCAGCGTGTCAATCCTGCGCTTTCATCGGTCGTCTACGGCTTAGCCGAGATTGCGATCATGATGTTCATGCCGATCGGTATCGCAGGCGCACTCATGCGCATCAAAGCAGCGCGCTTGTGAACAACGGGAGCATTCTTTCGGCGGAAAATCTCACGATACGCTTCGGCGGCATCGCGGCGCTCGCCGACGTCTCGTTCGACATCGCCCCGGGGCAAATTACGGGACTCATCGGACCGAATGGCGCGGGGAAAACGACCTGTTTCAATTGCATTACGCGTTTGTACCAACCGGCGTCCGGAACGATTATGTTCAACGGTGAGGACATCTCGCACGTCCCGGCGCACAAAGTCGTCGAGCGCGGTATCGCGCGGACGTTTCAGAATATCGAGCTCTTCGGGTCGATGAGCGTTCTCGACAACGTGCAAGTCGGCGCGCGAACTGCACGCGGTGCGCGAGAGATGCTCGATTACGTGGGTCTGGGCGATATGGCGAACCGTCCGGTTCGCAGTCTCGCCTTCGGCGCGCGCAAGAACGTTGAACTGGCACGCGCGCTCGCGGCGAAACCGCAGCTCTTGCTGCTCGACGAACCCGCAGCCGGCTTCGGCTTCGAAGAGATCGCGGTTCTCGGCGAGACGATCAAGCGCGTCCGCCGCGATTTCAACACGACGATCTTGATGGTCGAGCACCAGATGCAGCTCGTCATGGGGATCTGCGATCGGATCATCGTTTTGTGCTCGGGCAAGAAACTCGCCGACGGCGATCCGGCTGCGATCGCGAGCAACCGCGAGGTCATCGATGCGTATCTCGGCGGTGGTTGCTGACGTGATCGCAACCCAGACGCTGCTCGACGTTCGCAATCTTCACGCCAGTTACGGCGAGATCGAGGCGCTTCGCGGTGTTTCGTTTACCGTCGAGCCGGGCGCGATCGTTGCGCTCCTCGGCGCTAACGGTGCGGGCAAGACGACCTGCTTGCGTGCGGTCACGGGCATGGTCAAGCGCTCCGGTTCGATCACATTTGAGGGAACGGAAATAGGAGGTCGCGCGACGGAGGATATCGCGCGTCTTGGCATCGCGCACGTGCCCGAAGGTCGAGGGACGCTCGCCGAGCTCTCCGTTCGCGAAAATCTGGCGGTGGGCGGATATCTGCTCAACACGGCCCGCACGAAAGAACGCTATGCCCGCGTGGTTTCGTACTTTCCGTGGATCGAGGAGCGCACGAAGCAGCAGGCCGGCACGCTCAGCGGCGGCGAGCAGCAAATGCTCGCGATTGCGCGCGCATTGATGATGGACCCGAAGGTGATGCTGCTCGACGAACCGTCGCTCGGCCTCGCGCCGCGTATCGTCGAAGAGATCTTCGCGCGGTTGCGCACGATCAATCGCGAAGAGAACGTCACGATCTTGCTGGCGGAACAAAATGCGGCCATGGCGTTTGCGACGGCGTCGCACGTTTACGTCCTCGAAACGGGACGCGTCGCCGCCGAGGGTCCCAGTGAGGTCCTGGCGCGGGACGATCGCGTGCGCAAATCGTACCTAGGGCACTGAGATGATCGCACCACCGAGCCTGCGCGTGGCACTTGCGAAGTTCATGGATGACGTCGTCTATCCGGGCGAGGCGCAATTCGAGGCTGATCTCGATCGCGCACCGTCGCGCTGGGAAATTCCGCCCATCTTGGAAGAGATGAAGGCAAAAGCGCGCAAGGCGGGGCTCTGGAATCTGTTCTTGCCGGAAAGCGAGTACGGCGCCGGACTTACGAACGTTGAGTACGCGCCGCTGTGCGAGATCATGGGCCGTTCGTTCATTGGCCCCGAGGTCTTCAATTGCTCGGCTCCCGACACGGGGAACATGGAGACGCTCGTGCGTTATGGCAACGCCGAGCAAAAGAAACGTTGGCTCGAGCCGTTGTTGCGCGGCGAGATTCGCTCGGGCATTGCGATGACCGAACCCGAAGTTGCCTCCTCGGATGCGACCAATATCAAATCACGCATCGAGCGCGATGGTGACGATTACGTCATCAATGGCCGCAAGTGGTGGACGTCGGGCGCTGCCGATCCGCGCTGCAAGCTGTTGATCTTCATGGGCAAAACGAATCCGAGCGCCGAGACGCATCTGCAGCAGTCTATGGTCCTCGTACCCCTCGACGCGCCGGGCGTCAAGGTGCTGCGCTCGCTTTCCGTGTTTGGCTATGACGATGCTCCGCACGGACATGCCGAGGTGAGTTTAACGAACGTGCGCATTCCGGCAAGCAATGTTTTGCTCGGCGAAGGCCGCGGCTTCGAGATCGCGCAAGGGCGCCTCGGTCCGGGTCGCATTCACCACTGCATGCGCGCGATCGGCATGGCGGAGCGCGCCATGGAAGCGATGTGCGCGCGAGTGAAATCACGCTCAACGTTCGGACAGAAGCTCGCCGAGCACGGCGTCATTCGCGAATGGATCGCCGATTCGCGTATCGAGATCGATCAAGCCCGGCTCTTGACGCTCAAAGCTGCGGAGATGATGGACACGGTTGGCAACAAGGCCGCACAAGCCGAGATCGCAATGATCAAGGTCGTCGCGCCCAAGATGCTGACGGCCGTGATCGATCGTGCGATTCAAGCCCATGGCGGCGCGGGCGTCTCGCAAGACTTTTTCCTGGCGCGCGCGTACGCGCACGCGCGTGCGTTACGCATCTTCGACGGGCCGGACGAAGTCCATCGGCGCGCAATCGCGCGCATCGAATTGAAAAAGCATGGATCCTAGCCGGCTCGACGGCAAGGTCGCGCTCGTCACGGGGTCGAGCACCGGAATAGGCTTGGCCTCCGCACGGCGCATGGGTAATCTCGGCGCGAAAGTCGTCGTCAATTCGCGCAGCGACGAGCGCGCGCACGCAGCCGCAGCCACACTGCAGAGCGAGGGTATCACAGCAACGGCCGCGGCCGGCGACGTCTCGACGCCCGACGGTGTTGGTCGAGTCTTCGAGCGCGTCGTTGCCGACCACGGAACGATCGACATTCTCGTGAACAACGCCGGGCAAACCGTCGTCAAGCCATCTGAAGAACTCACGTACAAGGAATGGCAACACGTCATCGCCGTCGACCTCACCGGTCCGTTTCTGTGCGCGCAGGCTGCGGGCCGAATTATGCTCGCAAAAGGCGAAGGCGTGATCGTCAACGTTTCCTCGATGCTCTCGCACATCAGCTTGCCCGGACGACTCGCCTATGCGGCGAGCAAAGGCGGCGTCGACGGCATCACGCGTACGCTTGGCATCGAATGGGGACGCCGCGGCGTCCGCGTCGTCTCGATCAACCCGGGTTTCGTCTTGACCGCACTCGTCGAAGGCGCGATGCGCTCGGGGCGCTTCAACAAAGCCGACCTCGAAAAGCGCAGCCCAGTTGGACGCGTCGCGGCGCTCGAAGAGGTCGCAAACGTGATTGCGTTCCTCGCCTCACCCGCAGCGTCGTACGTGAACGCAACGACGCTGCTGGTTGATGGGGGCTGGACGGCGTTTGGCGGCTGGACTTAGCCCTTGATTTAGTTCGTCGAGTTATCAGCCAGTTTTTGGTGGAGCACCGAGATTGCGGTGCTCAGCTGATTGTCGTTGGTCGGGTCGCCAAGCTTCGCGTCCTTGGGTTCCGCGACGAACATGTTCGGCGTGATACCGAGGTGATTGATATCGCGGCCTGACGGCGTGAGGTAGCGTGCGGTCGTGATCTTCACCGCTGCACCATCGGGAAGCGGGAAGATCGTCTGCACGACGCCCTTACCAAACGTCTTGGTGCCGATCAGCGTGCCGACGCCGTCGTCTTGAATCGCGCCCGAGGTGATCTCGGAAGCCGACGCCGTGTACTTGTTGACCAGCACGACGAGGGGTTTCGGTGCCGTTGCAACGTCGTCGGCGTCGTACTCCCGCGTCGAACCGGAGCGCTCCGCGACGGAGACGATCGGTCCGGTCGAGATGAACTGCGAGCTCACGTCGATTGCCGAGTTCAGGTAGCCGCCGCCATTGTCGCGCAGATCGAGGACGTAGGCTTTCGCGCCTTGGGCATTCAGCTTCCGCAGCGCTGCGCCAAGTTCGTCCGCGGTTGTTGCACCGAACACGGCAAGCCGCGCGTAACCGATGTCACCGTCGAGCAATTTTGCGGTCACGCTGGGCGGTTTGATTTCCGCACGCGTCACCGTAGTGACCGGCAACGGCTTTCCGTCGCGCTGGATTTGAAGATGCACGACGGTTCCCGGCTTGCCGCGAAGCATCTTCGAATCGTCATCGAGGGTCTTGCCTTTGGTCGGCTTGCCGTCGATCGTGACGACCATGTCGTCGGCTTCAATCCCAACTTTTTCCGCCGGTCCGCCTTCGATGACCGATTCGACTTTCAGTTGCTTGGTCGCGCCGTCGATACCGATCGAGAGGCCGACGCCGCCGAATGCTTGCGCATCCAGACCCGCATTGAGCTCGGCATATTCTTTCGGACTAAGGAACGTCGTATAACGATCGCCCGTCGAGACGAGCAAACCCGCAATCGCCGCGTAGGTGATGTCGCGCGCCGATGCTTTCGCTCCGTATTTGGTGACGGCGATGTTGACCGTGGTTTGGAGCGCCCGCTCATCGCTGCTCGGATTGTTCGTCGCGTGCAGCGCCGGTAGCGCCGGGTTCTTGACGCCATCGTGCTTCAGCTGCGCGATGACGTTAGCGCGCGCCACGTCGAGCGCATGCTGCGCGTTGACGTCCTTGTAATATTGATTGACGAGCTGACGATAGCTGTAGCTCAGCTCGTCACGCTGCAGCGCGGTGAGGCCAGGTGCCGCGCTCGCGGCCCAGGGCGTATTCAAAGATGCGAGGGCGATGGCGAGCGCCAGAACGGCGAAACGACGAAACATGGGGACGGGGACCTCTAATTCTTATCGTGAAGCGCTGCGCGCGACTTTCTGCGAAAGGAACGTGAGCGCGGTTTGAAGTTGCGCGTCTTTGCTTGGATCGCCGAGAATCGGCGACGTATTTTCTTCGGCGGTGATGTCTGGTTGAATGCCGACCGTATTGATGTCGCGTCCGCGCGGCGTGTAATAACGCGCGGTCGTGATCTTTATTGCCGAGCCATCAGGTAGCGGGTAGATCGACTGGACAACGCCTTTACCAAACGTCCGCGTCCCGATCAACGTTCCAACCCCCCGGTCCTGGATCGCGCCTGACGTGATCTCAGAGGCTGAGGCGGTATTACCGTTCACCAGAACAACCAGTGGCTTGGGGCTGATCGCGTCGTTGTCCGCGTCATACTGTTTGAAGTTACCCGCTCGCTCGGTGACTTTGACGATCGGGCCGGTCGAGATGAACTTCGAGCTGACGTCGATGGCTGAATCCAGATATCCGCCGCCGTTGTCGCGCAGATCGAGAACGTACGCTTGGGCGCCGCTCTTCTCGAACTTTGAGAGCGCGTCGCCAAGCTCGTCGGCAGTCGTTTGCCCGAAGATCGTGATCGCGATGAAGGCGACCTTATTCGAGAGCATCTTCGCGTACACCGACGGCGTGTGAATCTCACGACGCGTGATCGAAAGCGGATCGCCGAGCGATTCGCCGCTGCGCTCGATGCCCAAGCGCACGACGGTCCCCGCGTCGCCGCGCAAGAGCGACGAGACTTGCTTGATGGGCATCCCATCGGTCGGCGTTCCGTTGATCGTCGCGATCACGTCACCGGATTGGACCCCGGCGCGGTCGGCCGGACCACCTTGCGCAACCCACTCGACCGTGGCGCGTTTCGCGCCGGTCGTTTCGAGCCCGATGACGAGGCCGACACCACCGAAGCCATCACCGCCGGTGAGACCTTGCTCCATCGCGGCGTATTCTTTTGGATTCAAAAAGACGGTGTAACGATCTTTGACGGCGCCGTAGAGTCCTGAGATGGCGTCGTATGTTACCTGCGTTCCGGAAAGCCTCGTGCCCGCCAGCGTGTACGCGGTTTGGGCTTCGTCGACGAACGCGTTGCGATCGTTGCGATCGTTGTTGGTCGAGTGCGGCTTATGGAACGAGGAACGCGAGACTCCCTGGTGTTCGAGGTCGTCGGAAAGCTTCTGATATGCACCGTCGAGCAACGCCTGCGTGTCGATCTTCTGGTAGAAATCTTCCGAAAGACGCAGATAGCTCATGCGCAGCTCGTACAGTTGAACGGGCGTCAATCCGGTTGCCGATGTGGACGCAGCAGCCAGCGGCGGCGGCCAAAATTGCGCGACGATCAAAACCGCGACTGCGGCAAAAATGGTCAGAACACGTGCAGCGGCGGTCTTCATTTTGAATCCTGTTTGGCAATGATGGCACGAGCTTCCGCGTAAACGCGATCGCTCGCGGTTCCGAACTTGCGCAGATCGGGAAGCCCTTTAGTGGTGGGATCGGGGACGACGACGTCAGGCGTGATGCCCTTTTTATTGATGTCGCGACCAAGCGGCGTCGTATAACGCGCGGTCGTGATTTTTAGCGCGGAATGATCCGGCAAATTGTAGATGCTCTGGACGACGCCCTTACCGAAGGTCTTGGTGCCGACGATCGTTCCGACGCGATAATCCTGAACTGCGCCGGCGGTAATCTCCGATGAGCTGGCCGTGTACTTGTCGACCAGTATGACGAGCGGTGCTGCGCCAACCGAGACACCGAGTGCCGCGCGCGTCTCGCGATCGCCGTCGCGATCGATCGTCGCGACGACCGTACCGCTTTGAATGAAGAGGCTCGAGATCTGAACGGCCGCGTCGAGCAAACCGCCGCCGTTGACGCGGAGATCGAGGACGTATCCCTTGGCGTCATGCGCGCGTCCATCCAGCAGCGCCTTACGGACTTCGTCGTACGACGTCGTTCCGAAATCAGCGAGGCGGATGTAGTCGATGCCGCGATCCATCTTGGCGACGGCTGAGGGGACGTGCACCTGAGCGCGCGTAATCGTAAGCGAACGCTTGATGCGATCTTTCGGATTTTGGACCTGCAGCACGACGCGCGTCCCAACTTGGCCGCGAATGCGGTGCTCGATCGTGTCGAGCGGTTGATTGTGCGCGCTGACGCCGTCGACGGCGAGAACGATGTCGCCGGGTTTGACGCCGGCAGCAATCGCCGGATTATCGGGGATCGGCGAGATGAGCGTGTCGTGCGTCCGCGGATCCTGGACGATGTAAACGCCGATCCCGCCGAAGTCGCCGCCTTGCAATTCTTCGTTGAGCGCGTTCATCTGGCGCGCCGTTAGATAAACGGTGTACGGATCGTCGAGTCCGTTGAGCATCCCGGCGATAGCTGCGTGGCTTAGATCGTCCTGATTCAGTTTCGTATCGCGCGCAGCAAGCTCGACGACTTCTTTGCGCACGAGCGCCGCATCGCCCGAACGCGAGCCGGTGCTCGTGAGCATTGGCGCCGCGAACGGCTCTTTGCGTGCCTTCAGATATGCGTTGAGTCCCGTCCGCGTGCCGTTAAGCAGCGTCTGTAACTGAACCGGACGGTAGAAGACGTCTTCAACCCGCGAGTACGTTTGATCGATGATGCCGAGCGAATCGAGATTATCCAGCTGGAGTGTGGGCTCGCCGAGTGCAAGCGTCATTCCGGCGCGCGTTGATGCGCTTGATACGTATGCTGCCGCACCAAACGTGGCGACGAGAATTACCAATCCCGCGATGATAGCGCGGATTCGAAACGACACTTAGCCCTGGTCCTCTAGGAAGTAAGCAGCGAGAGGGGTCTTAGTCTTTAGACAACCCTACCCTGATTTCAGTCTTACCGCAGTTCTCTGGGCCCAGGCTTAGTGCAAATATGACATGGGGTCGACAGGCTTGCCGTCGATGCGGACCTCGAAGTGCAGATGCGGCCCGGTTGATTCGCCGGTCGAGCCGACGGCGCCGATGGCTTGCCCCCGCTTCACCTCTTGATCCGCTGTCACGAAAATCTGCGAAAGATGTCCGAACAGCGTCGACATCGGGCCGCCGAGGTCGAGGATAATCATGTTGCCGTAGCCGCCGTCGTTCCAACCCGCCGAGATCACCCTACCGTCGGCCGGCGCGACCACGGTCGTTCCCATCTCAGCCGCGATGTCGATGCCGGTGTGCATCAGGAAACGGCCGCTCACGGGGTTGCTCCGCATCCCGAAGGGCGAGCTGATCCGGCCGGAGACCGGCCAAGACAGGGCGCCGGGGGCTCCGACCAATGGCGGCGGTTGCTGTCCCGAGAGGAGCGCCGCTCGCCGAGTGGCCTGCTGACGCGCGGCTTCTTCCGCCTGCTTTTGACGGATCAACGCCTCGACTTCAAGTTCGGTTTGCTCTGAAATCTCTTCGAGCTGCGTGACCTCTTGCGCAACCTGACGCTTTTGTGCATCGGCCGCGGCAACGAGCTGCATGCGCTCTTGCGCGAGTGAGGTGAGCTGATTTTCCGTCTGCGAAAGGGCGGCTTGGTTCTGCGCGAGCTGCTCGCGCGTTCCGACCAGTTGACGCTCGACGTCGGCGACCTTGGCTTCGGCAGATTTACGTTCGCGCAACGCTTTCTGATTGGCGCTCACCAGCAAGCGAATGTCGTCCCAGCGTTCGACGAAATCTGAGAACGACGTTGCGCTGAACAGAACGGTGAGATAGCTGAGCTCCCCGTGCTCGTACGCGTCGACCAAGCGCCGGTTGAGCGCATCGGTGTGACGCTGCAACGTCTTTTGCGCGGCGTTCAGCTGGACTTGATTCCAAGACAGGCGCTGCTGATTCGAGTGCATTTGGGATTGGAGAAAAGCCAGCTGATTATTCGCAACGGTGATGTTGCGATTGGTTTCTTGCAGCTGCTGTGTCGCAGAGACGTATCGGTTACGCGCGCTGTCGAGCTCGCCGCGCTTCGCTTGCAACTGCTGATTGATCGCTTGCTGCTTCTGACGTTGCTGCTTGATCTTGCTATCGACGCTCGAGTGCGCCGCATTGCCCGCCAGCGGGGTGAGCGTAAAAACAAGCGCGCACGCGAGCGCGAGATATCGTCGCACGCTGTTTATACGGCTCACACGCGCAAGTAGCGGCTAACGGAGATCCACGCGCCGATCACGCCGACGACCGCACCGGCGGCGAGCAGCTCGAACATCAAATGAACCTCATCGACCTTTGCCGTCGAGAACGGAATGAACGACAGCGTGAGCATCACCTTTGGAAGCAGCTCCGCCTGCACAATCGCCAAGATGGCAATTGCAACCAGCGCGCCGAGCGTTCCCGCGATGAAGCCTTCGGCCATGAAGGGTGCGCGAATGTAGCTGTTGGTCGCGCCGACTAGCTGCATGATTGCGATCTCGCGGCGCCGCGCAAAGACGGTCAAGCGAATCGTATTCGAGATGATGACCGCGGCTGCGAAAATCAGCACGACGATCATGATCAGGCCGAGCTTTGCGATCGTCTCGGTCAAACGCAATACTTTTGCGACGGTAGCTTGATCGTACTCGACGTTCGCGATGTCACGCATCTTCTGGATGCTTTGCGCGACGGCCGGAACCGTGTCCGGATTTTTCACCCGCACGCGAATGGCGTTCGGCAACGGGTTGGACGTGAGCAACGAGGTATCGATCTGTCCGCGCAAACGGTCCTGCAATTGACGCAGGCCTTCGCCTTTCGGAACGTACGTGACCGCAGACACGCGCGGATCGGCGCCGATGACTTCCGAGATTGCGCGGCCACGCTTATCATCGGTGCTATCAGCGAGATAGACCGAAATCTCGATCCGGCTCAGCATTCCGGAAGAGAGCTTGCTTAGCGTCTCCCGTGCGTAGAGGAACGAGCCCAACATGAAAATCGTGACGGCAACCGTCGCGATCGCAGTGATCTGCATTCCTTTACTGCGGGCGAAGTTCGAGAGAACCTCACCCAGAAAGAACTGAACTCTGCCCCAATCCAAGGAAATAATAACCCCGCTCTTCGTCGCTGACGATTCGGCCGTTTTCGATCCGCACGACTCTGCGGCGCATTCGGTCGACGACGCCCTGGTTGTGCGTGGCGACGACGATCGTCGTGCCTTTGAGATTGATCCTCAGCAGCAATTCCATGATCTCGCTCGTCGTTGCCGGATCCAGGTTTCCGGTCGGCTCGTCGCAGAGCAGTATCTTGGGATTGTTGACCAGCGCGCGCGCAATCGCGGTGCGCTGTTGCTCGCCGCCGGCCAGCTCGTGTGGAAACATGCGGCTCTTGTGCGAGAGGCCGACGAGCTCGAGGGAACGCGGCACTTGACGCATGACGTCTTTGGATTTTGCTCCGGTCACGCGCAGCGCGAACGCGACGTTCTCCCAAACCGTCTTGTCGGCCAGCAGCTTGAAATCTTGGAACACGACGCCGACGTTGCGGCGCAAATACGGAATCTTCGAGCGTTTCATCGTGTCGACGCGCATTCCGTCGACGTGGACTTCACCATCAGTCGGCGTACGCTCGCGGTACATGAGACGAAGGATGCTCGATTTTCCCATTCCCGACGAGCCGATGAGAAAAACGAAGCTGCCTTTTTCGATTTCCAGGCTCACGTCATCGAGCGCACGGACACCGTTCGGATACACGAGGCTAACGCCGCGAAGTCGAATCAATTTCGGTCCGCCGTCACACGAAAGAGCCGCTGCGGGTTAAGAACCACGCACGCGTCGGAGGCGCAGTTCCAGGGCACAAGCGCCATTACGGAATGATTTTGGGTCCGTAGGGGCTGATACCTCCGGCTGATGGATTTCGACCTAACCGAAGAACAGAAAGCAATCCAAGCGCTGTGCCGCGATTTTGCACGCGAAGAGGTCGCGCCGCGCGCCGAAGAGATGGACCGGAACGAAGAGTTCCCATACGACCTCGTGCGCAAGATGGCCGAGCTCGGGCTCTTGGGACTTCCGTTCCCCGAGAAATATGGCGGATCAGACGCGGATACGGTTTCGTATGCACTCGCGATCATGGAGCTCGCACGCGTCGACGCCTCGACCGCGATCACGCTCGCCGCGCACGTCTCGCTGGGCGCCTCGCCGATCTACCTCTTCGGTACGGAAGAGCAGAAGCAGCGCTACCTCGTCCCGCTGGCCCAGGGGAAGATGCTCTGGGGCTTCGGCCTAACCGAGCCGGGCGCCGGAAGCGACGCCGGCGCCGCCCAGACTCGCGCCGTTCTTGAGAATGGTTCCTGGAAGATCAACGGGACGAAGGCCTTCATCACCAATTCGGGGACGGACATGACGGGCGGCACAACGATCACCGCAGTGACCGGCGAGAGCAACGGCAAGCCCGAGATCAGCAACATCATGGTCCCTCAGGACACACCCGGCTTCACGCGCTCTAAGAAGTACCGGAAGATGGGCTGGCGCGCGTCCGACACGCGCGAGCTGTCGTTCGTCGACGCGAAAGTCCCCGAAGAAAATTTGCTGGGCGAGCGCGGCAAAGGGTTCCAGCAATTTTTGACAATTCTCGACGGCGGTAGGATCTCGATTGCGGCGCTTTCCGTTGGTCTGGCATGGGGCGCATATGATGAAGCGCTCAAATACGCGCGCGAGCGCCATCAGTTCGGAAAGCCGATCTCGAAATTTCAGGCGATCCAGTTTAAGCTAGCCGACATGCTGACCGAGATCGAACACGGCAAGCTCATGGTGATGCGCGCAGCCTGGGAAAAGGACACGGGGCGCGATTTCGAGCTGACCGCGAGCCTCGCGAAACTTTATTCTGGGGAAATGTCGCGCCGCGTCGTCAACGAGGCCGTGCAAATTCATGGCGGCTACGGTTTTATGGAGGAATATCCGGTTTCGCGCTTCTACCGTGATCAAAAGATCAACGAGATCGGCGAAGGAACGAATGAAGTGCAGCGATTGGTGATCGCACGTCACATCGGGTTGTGATTCAGACTTCCTTCATACTTCTTACCTAAGGAGTACACATGTTACGCCGCATTGCAGTCTTCATCATCATCGCGTTCGCGGTGTTCGGCATTCTTGCCCTAACGCACCGTCCCGCGCGTGCTGAGCTATCGCCGGGCGTTGCGGCGCCGATGTTCACAACGCAAGCGACGATTGGCGAAAAGGTGTTCACGTTCAACTTGGCCGACGCGCTCAAGAAGGGCCCCGTCGTCCTGTACTTCTATCCGGCAGCCTTCACAAAGGGCTGCACGCAAGAAGCACACGATTTCGCCGACGCGATCGACAAGTACAAGGCGCTGGGTGCCACGGTCATCGGCGTCTCGAAAGACGATATCGCGAAACTCAAAGAGTTTGGGACGAGCGAGTGCCGCAGTAAATTCGCGGTCGCCTCGGATGCCGATCTCTCGATCGCGAAGAGCTACGACTCGACGATCAACTTCAAAGAGAATCTGTACGCGAATCGCGTCTCGTACGTCATCTCGCCCGACGATAAGATCGTCTACGAGTACAGCTCGCTCGATCCGACCAAGCACGTCGAAAACACGCTGGCGGCGCTAGAGAAGCTTCAAAAGAAGTCGATGTAAGGCTACGCCTCGATGGCGTGCGCCTTCCCGTTTTCGGTCTCGTTAAAAAGTTCGAGCGTTTCGATTTTGACGACGGGACGCACGGCACTCTCGACCGGTTTTGGCTCGGTCTGATCGATCGTTTCGCCTGAGAGCTGCGCGATCTCGCGCGCAGTGACGGAGAGACGTCCATCGAATGAGCCGACGGCTTCGTTCCAGCGTTTGACCGTCATCTCCAGCGCGTTGCCGACTTGCGCGAACGTACGCCCGAAGGTGCCGAGCCGTTCGACGAGCTTGCGACTGTGCGCGAGAATGTCTTCGGCGTTACGTTGCTGCTTGTGCAGCGACCAGCCGTAGGCGAATGCTCGCAGCGTCGCGATCAGCGTCATCGGACTCGCGATGTGAACGCCTTCGCGCAATGCGTCTTCCAGAATCGACGGATCGACTGAGAGCGCGGCTGAGAGCACGGATTCGAGCGGAATATAGACGATTGTGAAGCGTGCATCGCTCGACGCTGAGTAATCGCGACGTGCGACCTCGCGCACCTTCGCCCGCAGCGCGCCGGCGTTGGCCTCGAGCAGCCGCTTCGTCTCCGCCGGATCCGTTGCTTCGAGTGCTTTGTAGTAATCGTCGAGCGGAGCTTTCGCGTCGATCGGAATCGTCATACTGTCGGGCAGATGCACGATCGCATCGGGACGCTTGCCGTCGACGGTCTTCTGCTCGCTGAAATCGCAGTGCTCGACCATCCCAGAAAGCTCGACGATCCGCCGCAGCGAGAGCTCGCCCCAACGGCCGCGTACTTTATTGTCTTTCAGGGCGGTCGTGAGACGGGCCGTCTCGCTCGTCGCGGCGACAAGCGCAGTTCGCAGCTCCTGGTCGCTGCTGTGCAGACCTTCGAGCGTCGTCTTCAACGAAGCTTCGCCCGCGGCGCGTTGCTTCTCGAGATCACCGATCTGCTTCTTGACGACCTCGAGATGCGTCGAGAGGTCGTCCGCAATCCGGCCGATTCCGGCCGTGGCCTCGGTGCGCCGCTCGGCCCGTTCGGCCGTCAGCTCCTCGCGTGCAATGCGAACCTCGGCGCGTGTCGTGATCCACGCGGCGACGGCACCAATCGCCAAGCCGACGATGAGAAAAATGAGCCCCCAAACTAGCGTCATGGGGTCCACGCTGCGCCGGGTGGGTGCCATGTGGCTGGCACCGCCCAGCTTAGGCGGTCAGATACTTATGGAAAAAGGCCCTCGTCGTAAACCCTGAGGTCGGCGGCTGCTTGAGAGCGGCGAAAAATGCGCCCACGTCATCCGCGGGAATCCCGGTGTCGCGCGCGCCGTAATTGCCGGCGACGGGAATCGCGACGAGGTCGACGCGTTGATCTTTTACCGCTTGGCGGGTTGTTGCGTACGAACAGCTCGGGCGCGAGTGTCACGTAGCCTTGTTTTGCGTAACAATCGATGGATCGTCTTGCGCGACGGCAGGTGGTGGCGTTTGCGCAAGTGCAGCCGCCAGCGTTGTTCCGACCGCCGCTGCACTTGCACCGATTCCGACAAAGACGCGGCGTTTGAATTCCGGATTCGTCTGCTTGCCGGGATCGAACACGATGGCTAGTTGCGGTAGAGGTAACCGCAGGCCATGTACATCTCCGCCGACTTACTGGTCATCATGCCCTTCATCGAGCTCATGTGTCCCATCATGCCGGGCGCTTCAGCCGGCATCGGACCAGCATGGATTATGACGACATAATTCCCTGAGAGTAGCTTGTCTTCGGATGCATTGACCGACGATGAACTGTGTCCGCCGACGACGTTGTTGAGCGGGTAAACCGGTGTTGGATCGATTTGCCCGGGTCCGCAGCCTTTGCCGCGATGAATGTGCGCGGCTTCGACGCGGCCACCCGGTTCGCCATGGATGTTGAGGACGACGTGCGTGCTCCCACCGCCATTGAAGAGCGTTACCGTTCCGACTTGGCCCGATTGATTCAGTTGCTGAACTCCGCGCTCGGTTCCGGCGCCGGTGTCACCGGGAGCCATTTGCGCGAGGACCGGTAGGGCAGTTGTGAGGAATGCTGCGGCAATTACAGTTACAGCGAAGCGGATATTGCTCATACTCATAATAGGTGTTTGATGGCCCCTCTCTTGGCTATCCTCCTTGTAACCGCAACCCTCAGATTACAAACCGCCGACGTACTAATTCAGGCCGGACATCAAGGCCGTCCGGCCAGTTGCGTATTGTTCCCAAAACGTGCGTGCAATCTCGGTGCGGCGGGAGAACGCGAGAATACCCCCATCATTGCGGACGAAGCCGCACGCCGCTTGCGGGCGGCCGGTTTGCGCGTCGTTCGCGTTCCGGCCGACTATCGCGAACATTATCGCGTGCGTGCGGCGATCTTCATCCATCTCGACGGTGCGGACCCGGCCTGCACGAGCGGCGCATCGATCGGGTATCCGCGCGGCGATGGCGACGCGGCGCGCGCTTGGCGCGCAGCATATTCGCGCGTCTTTCCATTCCGCTTCATGCCGGACAATTTCACGGAAGGCCTCGCGCATTATTACGGATATCGCACCATCGACTCCAATCCGAACACGCTCGTCCTCGAGCTAGGCGAGCTCACGTGTCCAGCCCAGCGTGCGTGGCTAACGCCGCGCTATCGCCAGATTGGCGACCTCATTGCGGATTTCGTCCTCGCGCGTCTTACAAACGGCCGCAATTGATGACGGCACCGTTTCCGTAGTGCGTCGTCACGACGTTGCCATTTCCCGTGAGCGTCGAGATTGGGACGTCCAGAGTCGTTTCCGAAACACCGTTGTTGATCGGATTGAGTGCATAGGCGTTTGTACCATACCTCGAGGTATTCGTGCGGCAATCGCCTTGGTGGATGTCGATGTACTCGTTCACGCTCTTCGTGAGATCGTTGCGGAGCTGCGCGCGCATGTATGGATGCACCCTGACACGTACGATCGTGCGCAAACCGCTTGCATCGGGCGTTAGCGTCACTTCGGTCTGCTCGTTACGGTGCGCGACGTCGTGCAGCATCACGTGCATCCGCGCATTGAGCGCTTTAATCGAGGATGAATAGGGCGCCGGCGTCGCGCCGATCAGGCCCAGAATGAGGATACCCACGAGCGGTCTCACGCTCGGTCTTTCCTACAAAGGCGTATCCATATCCCGCACCAAAGCGCGGTCGGATGAACGTCGGAATTCTTGGAAGCGGTGACGTCGGAAAAGCGCTCGCGCGCGGCTTCGTCTCACGTGGACACATGGTGACGATCGCGTCACGAGAGCCGAAAAAACTGGCGAGTTTCGTGCACGAGCATCCGGGCAAACTTCACGCCGCGACGTTCGAGGAAACTGCACGCGCGGGTGAGTTGCTCGTTCTCGTGACGGCGTTCGCCGTTGCGAAGGACGCAATCGATCTCGCCGGGGCCGAGAACTTCGCCGGCAAGGTCGTCATCGACGTCACCAATCCAGTGAAGTTCGAGCCAGGAAAGCCTCCCACGCTCTCCGTCTCCGGGAACGATTCGGCCGGCGAATCCGTGCAGCGGTGGTTGCCCGGCGCGAATGTCGTCAAATCGTTCAATACCGTCGGCCACGCGCTGTTCGTCGATCCGAAGTTTCCGAACGGTCCGCCGACGATGTTCGTTGCGGGCAACGACGACAAAGCCAAAAATACGGTCGAGCAGATCGCGGAATCATTCGGATGGAGGGTGATGGACGCCGGCCCGATCGAAGCTTCGCGCTATTTGGAAGCGATGGCGATGCTATGGATCACGTACTCGATGCGAATCGGTTCGGGAGAGCACGCCTTCAAGTGGTTGCATAAAGCTTAAGCGACGCTTTCAGCTGCGTCTTCGTATCCAGTGCTTTTTCGCATTGCCGAAGCAAACGTAAGACGCTACGCTCGCCGCGCGGATTCGACGGCAAACGAAGATAGCGGCTGTACACGTCGATGACGGCTGGATGGACGTAGGCTTTTCGGCAGACGGCCGCCGTGTTCCCGAGGTGCAATGCAACGCACGCGAGTGCTTCTTTGACGTTGTGCTTGGCTCGTGCGGCATCTTCCGCAGGTTTCGCAAGATGGCGGATGCATTCGATGGTCCCGGACCACGTGCGAAAGTCCTTCGCCGAAAAATCGTCGCCTGAAATCTCGCGGATGTAGGCGTTCACGTCCTCCGACGTGATTGCGTGTATCGTGCCGTCGTCGTCCTGATATTCGAACAGCTCTTGGCCGGGGAGATCGCGGCACTGCCGGATGATGCGCGCCAGGCGAGCGTCGTCGAGCGCCACCGTCTGCTCTTTACCGGTCTTACCGCGAAATTTGACCGCAATCTTCGAGCCGCGGACGTGCACATGCCGCGCGCGCAGCGTCGTCAGGCCGAACGAACCATTGGTGCGCCGGTATTCTTCATTTCCGATCCTGATCGCGGTCCGTTCGAGAAACGTAACGGCGACGGCGAGAATCTTTTCGCGTGTCAGGCCTTTGGCGCGTAAATCGCGCGCGACCGCTTTACGAATTTTCGGGAGCGCTGCGCCGAAGGCGGCCATGCGATGGAACTTGGCTTCGTCGCGAACCTCTTGCCAGCGCTTGTGGTAGCGATACTGTTTGCGACCACGCGCATCACGTGCCGTGGCTTGAATGTGACCGTTCGGGATCGGACAGACCCACACGTCGCGATATGCCGGCGGAATCGCGAGTGCTGTGATGCGCCCGAGCTCGCTCTTATCTTTGACGGGCTTACCGTCCGGATAGAAATAGGCGAAGTGCCGGCCTCGCAGCTTGCGCGTTATTCCGGGCCGGGTATCGTCGACGTAGCGAAGCCCGGCGTCCCGGGCGGATTCGAGATTGAGTGGATGTTGGATACTCGCTGCCTTCCCGGCCTTACGGTTGAATAAACGCTAATGGAAGTTGCGAGCTCGCACCTTGTCGGTCGTTCCCTCCGTATCGAGCGGCCAGAAACGGCGTGCGAGCAAGTCGATACAACCTGATTCTTTTTGCAGCTTGCCTTCGACGATCAATGCCTGCGAAAGCTTGATCGGCCGACGATATCGCTCGAAAACGTCAGGACGTACGATGACGTTGACGAGTCCCGTCTCGTCCTCGAGGGTGAGAAAAACGAAGCCTTTCGCGGTTCCGGGGCGCTGGCGCGTGATCACCATCCCGCCAACTTTGCAAACCAGATTGTTCGGCATCGCTTCCAACCGATGTGCGGCAAGAACACCGGCACGATCGAGTGCAGCGCGAAAGTGCGCGATTGGTTGTGGTCCGGTCGTAAGGCCGAGTGAATAAATATCGAAGCGCGTGCGCTCGAGCGGCGCGAGCTCGCGCAGCTGCGGCTGCGGCTCGACGACTTCCATCCCGCGCCCGAGCTCGCCGCGCGCTTCGCGTTCGTCGAGTCCTCGCAGCGCCCACATCGCTTCGCGCCGCGCAGCAAACCATGGCGCAAAGGCGCCGGACGCGGCCAGATTTTCGAGCACTTCGCGCGAGAGCCGCGTGCGGCGTGCGAACTCGACGATGTCGGCGAACGCGCCGCCGGCCAGCGCCGCTTCGAGCGCCTGCTTCTGCCCTTCGCCCAAACTACGCACGATATGAAAGCCCAGGCGCACCGAACCGTCGGGTTCAACGAAGCTCCACCAACGGCTGGCGTTCACTTCGACCGGTTTGACGATGACATCATGGCGGCGTGCGTCGTTGACGAGCACTTCAGTCGAATAGAATCCCATCGGCTGCACGTTGAGAATCGCGACCAAAAAAATCGCGGGCTCGTGACATTTGACGTATGCCGACGCATACGCCAAGAGCGCAAAGCTGGCCGCGTGCGATTCGGGGAAGCCGTAATCCGCAAAGCCTTCGAGCATCGAAAAGAGCTGCTCGGCAGCGTCTTTGTCGATGCCGCTCGAGACCATGCCGCCGACCAGCTTCGGATAAATCTCAGCCATGCGCTCGTGCGAACGTTTGTGTCCCATGGCGCGACGCAATTGATCGGCTTGCCCGGGCGTAAAGCCCGCCGCTTCGATTGCCATGCGCATCCCTTGCTCTTGAAAGAGCGGAACGCCGAGCGTGCGTTCCAAGATCGGCTTGAGCTTTGGATGCGGATAGGTGACGGGCTCCATGCCGTTGCGGCGCCGCAAGAACGGATGGATCATGTTGCCTTGAATCGGTCCGGGACGAATGATCGCGACCTGAATGACGATATCGTAGAAGCGCGCCGGTTTCAGGCGCGGGAGCATCGACTGCTGTGCGCGCGATTCGACTTGAAAGACGCCGATCGAATCGGCGCGTTGCAGCATTTCGTATGTGGCGGTGTCATCGGCTGGGATCGTCGCGAGCGAGAGCGCCGACCGCTCGGGATAGACGTTATGAAAATGTTCGAACGCTTCGCGTAAGAGCGAGAGCATGCCAAGCCCCAGCAGATCGATCTTGATCAGACCGAGATCTTGCAGATCGTCTTTATCCCACTGCACGATCGTGCGATCGCGCATCGTCGCCCATTCGACCGGCGCGACGCAGACTAGCGGATCGCGCGTGATCACCATGCCGCCCGAATGAATCCCCATATGACGCGGAAAGCCGTCGATGCGCCGGCAGAACGTCGTCATCAGCGTTTGGATCTCGGGATCGACAACCGAGGTCGCGCCGTCGAGCGCTTCTTGCGCGTCGTATTCACGCGCGACGTTTTCGACTTGCTCGAGCCCCAGGCCCAGCGCTTTGCCGATATCGCGGATCGCCGACCGCTCGTGATAGGTGATCACTTCGGCCGTCATTGCGGCGTGTTCACGTCCGTAGCGCTGATACACGTACTGAATGATTTTTTCGCGATCTTGATGCGCGAAGTCGATATCGATATCCGGAACCTCGCCGCGTTCCTCGGTGAGAAACCGCTCGAAGAGCAATTCCATGCCGACCGGATCGACGGCCGTGATGCCGAGCGCGTAGCACACGGCAGAATTTGCAGCAGAGCCGCGGCCTTGGCATAGAACGCGCAGCTCCTCCGCCGCGCGCACGATGTCCCACACGATCAAGAAATAGCCGGCCAAATCAAGCCGCGCGATCATGCCGAGCTCGTACTCGAGCTGACGCTCGACTTTGGGTGCGAGCGGCGTCCCGTAGCGTTGCGCTGCACCGCGATACACGAGCGTGCGCAAATAATTGTGCCGCGAACCGTCTTCGGGCGGGACGGGGAAGAGCGGAAATTGATTGGGCAGCTTGGTGAGCCGGAAGCGGCAGCGTTCGGCGATTTCGAGCGTGTTCGCGATCGCGCGCGGATAGGCCGCGAAGAGATGCGCCATCTGTACGGCGCTCTTCAAATAGTGTTCGTGATTGGGACGCAGCAGCGTACCGGCGGTCTGCAATACTTTTTTGTGTTTGATGCAAACCAGCACGTCGGCGAGCAACGCATCCTCTTTGGTCGCGTATGCTACGCCGTTGGTCGCGACGTACGGAACGCTCAGCTGCTCGGCGATGCGAATCATGCCTTGCGCAAGCACGCCGTCCTGGGGACGGAGATGATGCTGCAGCTCGCAATAAAACGCGCCCGGAAAAAGATCGCGCAAACGTGCGCCGGTCTCGAGCGCAAGGCGTTCATCACCGGCTTGCAGCGCGCGTTCGCACAACCCGTGCGGACCGCCGGAAAGCGCGATCAGTCCGTCCGTTTTGCCCTCGATGTCACCCAGGCGCAGGCGTGAATCGCGTTTACGCCCGCGCAGCTGCGCGGTCGAGATCGCGTGGGCGAGATTGGCGTAACCGGATTCGTTCTCGGCCAAGAGCACGAGCCGTGCTCCGTCTTCGAGCGTCAGTTCGGCGCCGCAGATCGCGGGCAGGCCGATACGTGCGGCCTGCTTCGAGAAGCGCACGACGCCGTAGACGCCGTCGCGGTCGGTGAGGGCCAGGGCCGCCAGACCCAGCCCAGCCGCGCGTTCGAGCATCTCCTCGGGGTGCGATCCGCCCTCGAGGAAAGTGAAGTTCGACCAGGAGTGCAGCTCGGCGTAGCCCGCCCGCGAGGACATGGGCGCTCATGGTATCGAACATATGTTCGATACGTCAAGGCTCTCGCTTTTAGAAGAAATAGCTGCGCGAATCGGAACGTGGTTGTCGCCCACGCCGCTCAGATTAACGTTCTTAATGAGAGAGGTTTGTTGTGATGCGTCTCGTCGTCGCATTGTTGGCTGCAGTTACGCTGCTTACAAGCACCGGAAGCATGGTCGTTGCGCAAACGAAAACCGTAACGATCGAATATTGGCACGTCAACACGGCGATTTTCGGTGGACCCGCCGTAAAAGAGTTGGTCGAGCGTTTTCAAGCGCTCAATCCCGGAATCAAAGTCATCGAACGTTTTCAGCCCAACACGTACACAGGGCTGCTCGAAAATTTGCAGACGCGCATTGCTGCAAACAATCCGCCTGACGTCGCGCAAATCGGATATCTGTACGTCGATTACGCTTCCAAGAATTTTCCGTACATCTCCGTGCAAGATCTCATGGATCAAGAGCATAACCGCGGGATGATTCGCGATGCAGCACCCTCGGCGCTCGAGCTCGGACGCCGTGGCGGTAAGCTCGTCGGTATGCCGTACGCGATTTCGAACATCGTGACGTTCTACAACGCCGACATGCTCAAGCAATCCGGCCTCGATCCATCCAAACCACCGCGAACATGGGACGAATGGATTGCGGCTGCAAAGAAGATCAAAGCTGCGACCGGCAAGCCGGGCATCTACGTTCAGGTGCTCGACGACAATTGGAGCACGCAAGCCATGATCGAATCGAACGGCGGACGCATGTTGCAGTGCACGCCCAAAGGTGCGGTGCCCGCATTCGATTCACCGGACGGCGTACAAGCGATTCAGATGTGGTCGGATCTCGTTAAACAAGGCTTGGCGATGAACGTGCTCTGGAATCAGGGTGAGCAAGCGTTCCGTGAAGGCCAAGTCGCGACGTTCATCACGACGATCGCAAAACGTCAGACGCTCCAAGAAGGCGTGAAGTTCGATCTGCGCGCGACGGAGTTTCCGCGCTTCGGCAACAAACCGCTGCGCTTACCGGCGGGTGGTAACGTGCTGATGGTCTTCTCGCAAGATCCCGACAAGAGGCTCGCGGCGCTCAAGTTCATCGAGTATCTCGAATCGCCGACCGGCTTTGCGATCTGGACCAAAGGCACCGGCTACATTCCCGTCAACGTACACACGCCGGACGTTCTGGGTGACTTCTTGCAAACGAATCCGATCGAGCGCGTCGCGATCGATCAGACCAAGTACGTCGTGCCGTGGACGTCGTTCCCGGGAACCAAAGGTTTGCAGGCGCAGCAAGCACTCTTTGGAGCATTGCAACGCTCGCTTGGCGGAGCGCCTGCATCACAGGCACTCCACGAAGCAGCGCAATCCGTTTCGACCATGATCGCGGGCGAACGCTGCGGAGTTTAGGTCGCGACCTTATCCGACTCTAAGTAGTAGGCGTGGACGGCGGCGATATCTTCGTCGCCGAACCCCGCCTGCGTTGCATCGGCGAGGACACCACCGACTGTTTTGATGGCCGGCGTCGTGCGGTGGAACTCGCTCGCAAGCGCGAGGAAATAGCGCACGTCCTTGGCCATCAGCTTGAGCTGGAAATTCGGCGAGAAGTCGCCGTTGAACATCTTCGGTAGCTTATTGCGCGAGAGACGGCACGCGAACGCACCATGCTCGCTCAGAAACTCGAGGGCCGCCTTTTGGTCGACTCCGCTCGCTTTGACGAGCGTCGCGCTCTCGGCCATTGCGGTCGTGAGCGTCGCGGAGATCGCGTTGTTGCAGAGCTTGACCGTTGCGCCCGAACCGGAAGCCCCGAAGTAAAATCGCGCTTGCCCCATCGCATCGAAGAGCGGCGCCGCTGCTTCGTAATCGCTTTTCTCGCCGCCGACGATAAAAACGAGTTTCCCATTTGCGGCTTCGTTGCGGCTGCCGGTCACCGGCGCGTCGAGAAAACGCAGGCCGTGTTGCTTGGCCTCATCCGCGCAGCGCCGCGACATCGCCGGCGTAACCGTGCTCGAATCGATGAACAGCGCACCTTTCTTAGCGGCGCGCATCACGCCGCGCTCGCCGAGCAAGATATCCTCGACCGCCGGGTCATCACTGAGCATCGTGAACACGACGTCGGCGCCTGCAACCGCTTCATCGGGCGTTGCTGCGAGCGTTCCGCCATTCGCTCTAAGCGGTTCGCCGCGTGAGGCGGTGCGATTGTAGCCGACGACTGAGTGTCCGGCGGCTTGCAGACACTGCGCCATGCCAAGCCCCATCGTTCCCAGACCAATGAATCCGATCTTCATATCAACCTCACAAGCTGAGTGTTCCGCGTAAAACCATGACCGCTTCGCCGCCGACTTCAACGGATCGGATCGCATCGCCGTCCGCAACGACGTGGATGTACCCGCGGCCGGGGCGTCCCACGTGATCGCCTTGCGCGATCTGATAGCTGCGCTCCTCGACCAAACCGTAGTGCGCACAGTATGCGGCCATCCCGCCGCTCGCCGAGCCGGTGAATGGGTCTTCGACGATATTTCCGCCGAAATCGGCGAAGTGCCGGGAGATCAGTGCAACGTCGCCGCGCGTTTCGCGCGCGAACACGTGCACGCTGAAATAATCCTTCCCATCGACCTCCGCAAAGAGCTTGCGCACGTCGGGCCGCGCCCGTGCAAGCGCCGAGCTGTCGCGCAGCGCGATCATCAGCTGCGGCGTACCGGTCGAAACGGTTTGCGGTAACGGATGCTCGTCCAAGAAATCTTCTTCCCCGAGATCGAGTGCCTTCGCGAAGAGTTCACGCGGATATTTACGCAAAAAGGTCGGCGCGAGCTGGCGCATGACGTAGCGTCGGTTTGGATGCTCGCGCTCGATGCGCACGGATATGATCCCGGCTGGCATCTCGAGCGTGACGCTGGAACGATCGTCGCTGATGATTCCAAGTTCGCACAGAGCGTGTACCGTCGCGACGGTCGGATGACCGGCCATCGGAATCTCGGAGTACGGCGTGAAGTATCTCACGCGAAAATCGGAGCGCTCGCACGGAAAGACGTAAGCCGTCTCCGAGAGATTATTCTCGCGCGCGATGCGCTGCATCAAGCCGTCGTCCAAGCCGCGCGCGTCGGGAAGGACAGCGCACGGATTCCCCTCGAGCGGTTTCGACGTAAATGCATCGACTTGAACCATCTCGTAGTTCACGCAGATATCCTGGAGGTAAAAATGCGCAAAGTCAACGTTCGCGATATCGAAGATCTCACGTGGGAATCACCTAAGGGACGGTACAAGGGTGCCGGCAAGCAAGTTTCCGAGGCGCTCGGCCGCGATCCGAAGTCGAATGACGTCACGAAGCGGCACCCGTTCGATGTCGAGATCATGCGCCTCGAGCCGGGACAGACGCCATATGTATTCCACATGCACAGCGCGCAGTGGGAGTTCTACTATGTCATGTCCGGGCGAGGAACCGTCCGAGACGAGGAGGGGAATACGACGATCGAAGCCGGCGACGCATTTCTGTTCCCGCCGGGTGAAGCGCATCAATTGACGAACGACGGCAGCGAGGATCTCGTCATCTTTGTCGTTGCCGATAATCCGTTCGGTGAATTCTCGTACCAGCCGGACAGCAAAAAATGGAGCGTATCGTTGCCGAAACGCATGCGAATCCGCTCGGGGTCTTTCGATTACTTTGATGGAGAGGAATAGGATAGAATCTTGATCCTTCGCACGCTTTTCCTCACCTACGCCTTCGCATTGCTCTCTACGGGTGCCGCAAGCGCGAACTCGTACAGCGGTCCGGTGGCGCCGCTCGGGCACGGGACTGCGCACTTGGTGCTGCTCACGGATGCGCACAACAAACCGATCTCGCTATCCCTCGTGCTCGACCAAGGCGCCCTCGTCGGGTTGCCGGCGAACGAGAAGAAAGACGGGAGCGAGTGGGAGTATCTGGTTCCGATGCCGCCCGGACCGAATACGGGCATCGATCACGTTACGGTGGATTGGAATCCGCACGGCCATATTCCACCGGGCATCTACACCGTTCCGCATTTCGATTTTCATTTCTATATGATCGATCGTAAGCATCAGCTCGCCGTCGCCTTTCCAAAACAAGAGAAAGACCCCGCGGCACGCGTCACCAACGCAACGATTATTCCGCCCGGATATCAAGTTGTGCCGGAGACCGTATCCGATCAGATGGGCGTGCACGCTATTAATCCGGCATCACCGGAGTTTCATAACAAGCCGTTTACCGCGACGTTCATCTACGGCTACTACAACGGCCGGTTGATCTTCCTCGAACCGATGATCACGCGCGCATTCCTCAGATCGCATCCGAATGCCACTTTTAGGATCCCGACGCCATCAAAGACCAGCTATCCCGGATATTATCCGACGACGTACAGCGTACATTATGCGCCAGCACATCGGAGCTACGTGATCGAGCTCGGTGGCTTCAAACACTTCAATTAGCGAAAGAGAATGATTCCGTAGTTGCCGATCGGCGCAAAGCCGAGCGCGATGTAGGCATGCTGCGCCGCTATATTCTCTTCGCTCGTGAAGAGGAACGCTTTGCTTTCGCCGGCGTCACGCGCCATCAGAAGTGATCCAGCGACGACGCTGCGAGCGTATCCGCGTCCGCGTCGGTCCGGCGGTGTGTAGACGCCGCCGATCTGCACGGCGCCGTTTGCAATTCCGTGAAACGATGATTTGGCGACGACACTTCCATCGGCTTCGAGAACGAAAAGAATACCTTCGCCCATGTCGCGTTCGAGCGAGTCGCGGGCCTTTGTCCGCAGCTCTGGGCCCTCGGTATCTCCGAAGGTTTCGATCATGTCGGCGGCGGCGAATTCCGTGAGGACCGGAAGATCTTCGGGGCGTGCGCGCCGGCATTGCACGCTGCCTGAAACGAGTCCATCCGGTGTTCGTAAGCGCGCAAGCTCGACGCCGTAGAGAATTTCTTTGCTGTTGTAGCGTGTCGGACGTTCCGAAAGGCCAAGGGCATCGCGCGCTGCTTCGATCTGTGCCCACGGACCGATGAGGCCGGCGCACGGACGTCTGCTCGCGCGCAGTGCACCCGCGGCGAGCTCGGCCGCATATCGGGGTGCCTGAAAGATCAGATTATCGTTCCAATAGTGCGCGGCGACGCCGGCCAACGCATCGCCGTCGAACGCACCGACATAGATGCCTTGATACGGGACGCCCTCGTAAACGAATCCATCGGCTGCGAGATTTGCGACCAAGATGAACGAGCTCTGCAGTCGCTGCGCGAGAAACACTTGCACAGCGCTTTCGTCGGACGGCCCGAGGCGGCGAATCATTCCCGCGTGATGCGGTAGAGGACGTGCGGCCTCAAACGATGTCCTTCGGGCATCTTCGGATGCTCGAAATCGTCACGTGGATCGTACGTCATCCCGAGGCGTTTCATGACACGTTGCGAGCGCGCGTTTATTTTTGCGGTCATCGCAACGACTTCGTGCCATCCGAGTGTGTTGAAGGCGTAATCGATCGCAGCCGCCGCGCTCTCGGTCGCATAGCCACTCCCCCATGCTTCCGGAAGAAAACGCCACCCGACTTCGTATGCGGGGGTGAACGGTGCCGTAAACGGGACGTCTTGCAATGCAATCACACCGGCGAACGGAAACCGGTCTTTCACTTCGACGACGAACCAGCCGTAGCGATCGTGCTCCAGCTCGACTTCCATCAACTGCGCGGTGGCGACGGATTCGTCGCGATCGTAGGTTCGCAGAAAGAACTCCATCACGCTCGGATCGGCATTCAGCCGTGCCCACGGTACGATATCGTCGTGTGTCCACGACCGTAAGATCATTCTGGGCGTTTCGATAAAGGCGGTCATCGGCTGGGGTCCTTTCTGCACCACGTAGAAGAAGCATTGTCTATGGAATATCGCAATATTGGACGCTGGGGCACGAAGGTTTCAAGTGTCGGCCTCGGCTCGTGGTTGACGTACGGCGGAAGCGTTGAAGAAGACGGCGCTCGCGCGTGCATACAGCGCGCCTACGAGCTGGGGATCACGTTTTTCGACACCGCGAACGTTTACGCGCGCGGCATCGCCGAAGAAATCGTTGGCCGCGCGATCAAGGGGTTTCGGCGCGACAGCATAGTCCTCGCGACGAAAGTGTATTTCCCGATGGGCGACGGCCCGAACGATCGCGGCCTTTCGCGCAAGCACATCATGGAGCAAGCGCATCTCTCGCTGAAGCGTCTCGGCGTCGACTACGTCGATCTCTATCAATGCCATCGCTACGACGTCACGACACCGCTGGAAGAGACGTGCGCCGCAATGAACGATCTGGTTCACGCCGGAAAGACGCTGTATTGGGGCGTCTCCGAATGGAACGCCGATCAAATCGGCGCCGCCGTTCGCTTGTGCCGTGCGATGGGATGGGCAGAACCGGTCAGCAATCAGCCGCAGTACAGCGCGCTTTGGCGCCGCATCGAGCGCAGCGTCTTGCCGGTGTGCGGTGAGTACGGTCTCGGCAACGTCGTGTGGTCACCGCTCGCGCAAGGGATTCTTACCGGAAAATACACGTCGGTGAAAACGTTGCCCGAGGGCTCGCGCGCAGCCGGACCTGCGGCCGGAATGATGGAGGACTACTTCACGCAGCCGGTGCTCGATGCCGTGCAGCGTGCGAAGGCAATCGCCGAAGGTGCCGGCGTGACCCTCGGTCAGCTTGCGCTTGCGTGGTGTTTGCGGCGGCCGGAAATTTCAGCCGTGATCGTCGGCGCAAGCAAACCCTCGCACGTCGATGAGAACGTGAAGGCGGCGGGGCTTCGTGTCGATCCCAGCGTGATGGCGCAGTTCGATGCGGCATTGCGACCGGTTGCGATCGATGCACCGTACATGTCGTAGCTCAGTCGTAGACGCCGAGTAAGTACCAGCCGTGCTCGCGATGCGCGATGCGGCAGAGCGTCCCGTCGTCGAGCATGATGTCGTAGTCGTCGCGCGTCAGTGGCGTGTTCGACCACCAATCTTCGACCGTACGCCACGGTCCGGCGTAATTGACGATCGTTTGGGGCGGCGTTCCGGCAAAGCGCGGGACGCCGGCTTGCATGACCAAGTCAATCGCGCGCGGCTCGAAGACCCGTAACTGCATCGTTGGCTTGGGCTCGCGTTTGTCGTGACGTTCGGACATCATGCTCGCCGAAAAACGTTCGTAGACGACTTGCTTCTCCGGACGATAACCGTCGACGGAGAATGCACGCAGCACGACGCCTTCTCCGAGCGCGGCTTCGAGACGCGCAAGCGCAAGCTCGACGGCTTCGGCATCGGGGTCTTGCGAGCTGAACAAACTCATCGGCGTCCCGCCGGATTCCATCCGTTCGATACGCAGCCGCAAGCCTTCGACCGGCGCTTCGAGACGCACGCCTTCGAGATGCGCGCGCGTTAAATCGAAGAGCATTCCTTCGCGTGCTGTCGGATGCGCGATACGAATCCGGATCTCGTGCAGCTCACCGTCTTCGCATTGCAGACCCAACACGAGCTCGGCCGCGCGCTGCCCGAGCACCACGAGATCGTCGACGATGCGCGCAACGAGCGAGCGCAGTGCAAAGAGCAGCGCTTCTTCGCTGGCGGCGCTGCCTTCGCCGAAGAGCGTGCGCTCGATCGTCACACGGCGTGGTCGCGGGATCAATGGAACGTCGTCGATGCCGCGTGCCAGCTCGTGCCAACGCGCTGCTTGCGGCCCAAAGCGGCGTACGAATGGGCCGTGCGGGAGCGCAGCGAGCTCACCCAGCGTGCGCACGCCGAGCATCCGCAAACGTTCGCAGATGTGCGGATCGATCGGTAAGACGTCGAGCGGCATCGGCGCCACGAAGTCCGCCTCTTCACCGCGCGCGCAGGTGCGTTTGCCGCGTGCGGCAACGCTCGCAACGAAACGATTCGGACCGATACCGAGCGCGAACGGAATCTCAAACGGCGTCAGCACATGCGTCACCGTGTGCAGCCAGCGAATCGGATCGCCGGCGATGCCGCGCATCTCACAAAATGCTGCGCCTGGGCCGTCTTCAATGAGCGGTGTCACGGCATCGAGTGCGTCGAGGATCGCTTCCCATCGCGTTTCGGCCTCCGCCGTCACGCGCACGCACAGAATCATCCGACCCGGGTGCGCGTGCGACCGGTGGGAATTGCGCGCTTGTGTTTGCAGATCTGGGTGCACACGTCGTAGCCGCAGAGTTTGCGAAACGGTCCGGGCGCGCCGATCCAGTCGATGCTTTCGAGCGTGCATTCGACCCGCAGCGATGCAAAATACCGCAACTCGTCGCAGGCTTGCGTTCCAACGGCGAGCAGCACTGCGCCGGCGCGATGCGCGAGATTTGCGAGTCGCGACCACGCAGCTGCGCGCGACGCGACGGTGGGAATCACGATGACGTTGAAGGCGCCCGAGCGCAGCAGAATATCGGCGGCACGTACGACGTCAAGCGGTTCGCATGCGCGCACGATCACGAGCCGTTCGAGTGCGACGCCGGCCACCTCGAGCGACGGCGGAAAGAAAAAGCCGTTCGGATCCGCACGCCACTCGACGAGCGCACCAGCTCCGCCATCAGCAGTCGCATCCGCCAGGACCCGGGCGGTTAGCGCGCTGCGGCCGGAGCTGGCCGCGCCCTCAAGCGTCGAGATCGCCCCCTTCGGAAAATGAAGCAGGCCGGTCTCGTGCATGGACCCACCGGCTTGCTCAAACGCCCCTGCGGATGCCGAACGGTATCGGCTATCCAGGGCGTCCCGGAGGGCAGCAAAGGCTGCTGAGCTAGCCATGGGAGGCCTAGGATAATCGAACATATGTTCGATGTCAAGCGGTATTAATGCTTTGACACACCGACTAATTGGAAGGTATATTCTGGGAACCGTGACAGGGCTGTGTCTGAAGTCGTTTCTAAAGGGCGTTAAGTCGATATAAGATAAAAGTCGTACCTAGCTAGGCAAGGGGCCCCTATGGCATATGAGTTTGCGTCAACTGATCCACGCTTTCAGAGATTGCTCGCACGAGCGGCGGCATCGCCTATTGTCGATTCCGATCCATGGATGAGAAGCGCGGACAAGTTTCACAACCGCGTTAAAAACCATTGGGACGAAATCCCCATAAGTGAACGACAAGCACTACACGCCGCATTAATGGGTCAACGCTCCAAAGCATCGCAAGTTCATCCATTAAAAGAGTGGTGGCTTTCGCTCACTACATGGCTTGAGTTTGTGTTCCAGCAAAGACAATCAGTTGAGCGGTCTAGGAAGATCGACCAAATTGCCGAGACCGTCCAGTGTCAAATTGCTGAAGATGTATGGACAAAGGTGCTCGCTGACCACGCAACGGTTGAAAATGCGGAACGCGCTCGCCAGGAACTGCTCAACGGGGATAAAGTAGAGCTCTAAAAGAGGGTCGGTCAAGGCTGTACAAGCTAGTCGCGCCTCGTCGCGTAAAGGCGCTGTATCAGGCTATTAAGACGCCTCGCGTTGACGCGCGAATTCGAGCGACACTTAGTGTAAGCCCGAGGTGGGGCGTTGGGGTTTTGCCTAATACGACGACAAAACCAGGCGACTTCATTTTGCAAGTTCCGGAAAACGACACTTACGAAGAAGACGAACCCGATCCAATGGTCGTCATGCTCTGGTATTTCATAGACGACGACTCGCAGGAGGTCAGGATTCTCCACGCCTGGCGTGGGCGGCGAAGCGGAGCCACCGGCTAACTCTTTTTCCGGCGCTTTGGCGGACGTCGCTTCGGGCGCTGTGACTCGGCCTGCTTCACCTCGGCCATCGGAATCTTAAATAGGATCGCGGCCTCGCGTTCGAACGCGGCGCGGTCGATCAACTCGACCTCTTCGGGCTTGGGCTTCGGTTTCACGCGCTAATCGTACCACCTGAGGACCCGGCGCCGGGAGGGGCCTTGGCAGCGACTAGAACGTCCAGCCTCGCGCAGAGCCTTCGAAGGTCAGTCGCAGCAGCTTCGGCTTCTGCTCTCGTTCTACCGTAGGCTGTTGACCTGGATACGGGATCGTAGGCGTGGAAGCCGCCGCTCACCGCAAAAACTCTGGTATTATAAGGTGTTTCCATGTACATATGGTAGGGCTCACGGCCGTCCTTGAAAAGTGGCGGAGCACGAAAGTTCTCCCTGTGGCAGTGCGTGTAACTTAAAGGAAATTGGAACGAACCGTCGAATAACACGTCTTAAGAGGACAGATATATGGAACAAGATACAAACTTCAAGCCGTACGCCGCGCCGGAGAACATCGTTCGAATCCTCCAACGAGTGCGGAAGGGCGGCGTAAAAAGGGTCGATCCGGACTTCATGCGTCAGATCGGGATCGGGGACGGAATGATCCCTCGGACACACCGGGCTTTAAATTTCCTTGGATTCACGGATAACGACGGGGTACTGACCCCGCTTTTCGAGCGCTACGTTGTCGCAAGCGACGAGGAAGCCAAGCAAGTCCTGGCCGGGGCGTTGCGTACTGCGTACGAGGTCATCTTCCGAGCCGCCGACCCATCCACCGACGACCGCGCAAAAATACACACCGCCTTTCGCACAGCATCGCCGTCCGGTCAATGGGGACGAATGGTGACGCTTTTTCTTGGGCTATGCGTCGAGGCCGGGATCCCGGTAAAGGAGCCGCCGACGAACCGTCCGGCGCAAGATGCGGCCGCTCGCGAGAAGATCAGTGGTCGTCCCAAAAAGACACCCTCTGCTCCGCGTAAGACGCAACAATACGTGCCACCGCCACCTCAGGATCAACCGATGAATGGTCGCCTCGATCCTGCGCTCGCCGGTATCGTCGCGAAGATTCCCGACATAGAGACCGCTGATGATCTTGAACGATGGTGGCAGATGTTCAAACCCGCGTTCCTTTTCGTCAAGAAGATCAACGCTTGATCGAGACCGCTAGTGATAGCTAACGGCCTCGATCTTCGCTCTATTCCCTCACAGAAAGGAGGTGACGGACCCAATGCTTACCTGCGTTAACCGGTGTTGCGTCGAATCCAAAAGTAGAGCGGGCGGGCCTCTGTGATGAACGGGGGCCCTGCCATTTATGTCACGGTTTTGGCTTCGAGGTCAATGCTTTCCATGTTAGGCGACGCCCATCGGCCTGTTTCACAGCGGTTTGGAAGCGTTCACCGTCGTTCTGCTCCCTGCTGTTAAATCGGAAGATTTGCTCATCTAGGTAAGCTTCCAAATGCTTCGGACGCGGGGCAATATACGTTCCGCCAAGTGTCCGCTTTAGAACGCTCCAGAAGCACTCTAGGTTATTAACGTGCGCGCCATCGCGTGAAACGTATTCGATCGCGTGGTTGACGACGGAGTGAACATAGTCGTGCTTTAGATCATTGTAGTGGTGCGCGGAGTCCGTGAACATATGGGCACCATGTTGCACGGTTTCGTAGATTTTCGGAAGCAGCGTTTTCTTCTTCGCGTCGGGCATAACCCAACCGCGCGTTTTCCCACCGCGTTCCATAACGCCGAGGATCGGCGTCTTATTGCCCATCGGTCCCGACTTAAGTCCCGAAGGACGGTTGTGGTGCGTCCGGCGCATATGTCGCGCTTTTGCACCGACCCATGTTTCGTCAGCCTCAACCTCGCCTGAAAGTTTCTCATGCGTTTCGCTTGCCATCGCCAGGCGAATCCGGTGAAGCATAAACCACGCGGTCCGCTGCGTTACCTTGAGCGCACGGGCCAGCTCGCAAGACGAAATTCCGTTACGGTTGCTTGCAAGCAGCCACATAGCCGGAAGCCACTTGGTGAAGGGGATGGGCGAATCTTCAAAGATGGTCCCGACCTTGACCGTAAACTGCCGCTGGCAGTCCTTGCAAAACCACACCCGGCGGGTCTTGGTGTAGCGCACGTCCGCCGACCCGCACCCCATCCGAGGGCAAGCGACCCCGTTCGGAAAGCGCATCTTCACAGCAAAGTCGTGGGCGCGATCCGGGTCCGAAAAGTGGGCGATTGCCTCAAGAAGGGTCGTTGGGACTTCCATAACACTAAGCTACCACTCGCTTGTCGATGTGTCAAGTGATTAATAGCCATGTCAAGGCGTTGCCAAGGCGTTGCGGAGTCGAAGGGCGCATCCGGCGGGGTGCCCACCCCCACGGCCGAGCGTCTTCACCTCGATCCCCTGCCTTTTCGCGAACGTGTCCTAGCGAATGGTTTACGAGCGATTACGCTTGAGGATCACCGCTCCGCGACGGCCGCCGTCAACATCGCATATCGCGTCGGCGGCAAAGACGATCCACCCGGGCGATCGGGCTTCGCGCACCTCTTCGAACATCTCATGTTCAAAGGAACGAAACGCACCGGAGCCGAGACGATCGATCGTCTCACCGAAGACGTCGGCGGTTTCAACAACGCGTTCACCACCGAAGACTACACCAACTACTACGAAGTCATTCCCTCAAACTATTTAGAGACAATCTTGTGGGCGGAAGCCGACCGGCTTTCGGGATTGATCGTCGACGAAACGAATTTTGTGACCGAACGTGACGTCGTCATCAGTGAATACGATCAGCGCGTTTTAGCAGAGCCCTACGGGATGCTCGGCGAGTTGGCACTGCGCGAATCATATCGCGTCCATCCGTATGGACGCGGCGTCATCGGCGATCCGGAAAATTTACGCGCCGCGACGCTCGAAGACGTGCGCGCGTTTCACACGACCTATTATCGTCCCGATAATGCGACGCTGGTCGTCGTCGGCGATTTTGAGAGCGACACCATCGACAAATGGATCGACGAGTATTTCGGATCGCTCGCGCGGCCGCAAGCGGAGATTCCTCGTGTGACGACGCTCGAGCCGCCGTCCGGCGAACGGCGTCTCTCGTATCAATCGACAAGCGCGCCGCTGCCGGCACTTAGTTTGAGCTGGCACATCGGTCGCGCGCGCGATGCCGAGATGCCGGTGCTCGACATGATAGAAACGCTGCTGGGTACGGGGAAGAGCTCTCGGCTCTATCGTTCGCTCGTGTACGAACACCAGGTTGCAACCAGCGTCTGGGCCGGCGCGGATTGGAACGAAGATCCGGGCGTGTTTTCGATTCGGGCCATCGCGGCGAACGGTGTCGAGTTTTCGCGTATCGAGGCGCTGATCGAAGAACAGATCGCGGCGATACGGACGCAGCCCGTCGAAGCCGTGGAGCTCGAGAAAGCCAAAGTTCAGCTCTATTCGGGGACCGTGCGCGGACTCTCGACGTATAACGAGATCGCACAGACGATTGTGCGTTCCGCGGTCGTGCGCGGTTCGGCGCATCTTCTCGACGACGACATCGCGCGCTACAATGCGGTCGACGCCGAAAGCGTTCGCTCCGTCGCTGCGCACACGTTCGCTCCGGAGAAGCGCTCGATGATCGAATACATGGCGGCGAGCGCGTGATCGCATCCGGGATGCCGCAAGCAGGCCCGCCGCGCAGCGTTTCGCTTCCGCATTCACACGAGATCCGGCTTGCCAGCGGTCTGCGCGTGATCGCGTTTTCGCGCGGTGAGCTGCGCGAAAGTTTGCACATTCCGCTGATCTCGTCGGTCTTGATAGGGAATCGCGGCGCGGCCAAAGATCCCGTGGGGCTGCCGGGCGTCGCAGCCATGACCTCGACGCTCATGCGGCAGGGAACTACACGGCATACCGCGCTCGAGCTCGATCTTGCGATCGATGCAATCGGCGCACGACTCGATCGCTCGGCAGGTTATGATGCGATTAGCGCCGGCGCGGGCTCGACCACCGCGGTCTTTCCGCAAGCCTTCGCGCTGATGACGGAAACAGTGCGCGAGCCGACATTTCTCCGTGAGGAGTTCGAGCGTGCGCGCACGCGTTCGCTTTCTGATCTGCGGTTGGCATACAGTTCGCCCTCTTCGCTCGCGCGTCTCGTCGCGGGGCGGTTGATCGGCGGCGATTCGCCGTACGGTCATCCGGTTGCGGGAACGCCACGTTCGCTCGAAGCGCTCGGACGCGACGATGTTGCCGCATTTCATCAGCACGCGTTTCGTCCCGAGCACGGTACGCTGTTGCTTGGCGGCGACATCAGCGTCGACGATGCGTTCGCGCTTGCCGAGAAGCTGTTCGGTGATTGGCGTACCGATCCACATCCCTTGAGCGATCCCGTCGCGTTGCCGCAGCCGGCGGCGAAGCGGCGCGTGATCGCGATCGACAAGCCGGATGCCGGCCGGACGGCCGTTATCGTCACGCGCCCCGCGCTTCCGCGCAATCATCCCGCGTATTACGCGGGCGCAGTTTCGAGCGCGATGTTCTCGGGCTATTCGGGACGCTTGAACCAGGAAGTGCGCGTCAAGCGCGGGCTTTCGTACGGTGCCGGCGCGTCGCTGATTTGGCGCCGTGACAGTGGGCAGTTCGTTGCCTCGACGCTCGTGGATCACAAGCGCACGGTCGAAGCCGTGCGTGTCGTTTTGGATACGATCGAATCCCTCGCAAGCCGACCGCCGGACGAGCGTGAGCTGACGACGCGTAAGGCCTCGATGCTCGGCGGATGGAACCGCTCGATCGAGACCAGCGAAGGTTTGATCGGTGCGCTCGCAGAGTTTGCGCTCTATGGCATTCCGCTCGACGAGCTCGAACGATACTCAGAGAGCATTCTGGCAATCGATGGGGAGAACGTCAGACAATTCGCAGAAGCGCACATCATTCCCGATCCGACGATCATACTCGTCGGCGACACCGGTAATTACGCAAGCGAGCTAGGGACGTTCGCCGACGACGTGCGAATTATTCCGGCCGCAGATCTTGATCTCGAGGCACTGCAATGAGATTTCGTAGCTTGCCCATTCTTGCGGGATTCATCCTGTGCGCGACGGCAGTCAGCGCCGCGCCCGTCACCCTGCAGAGTTTGCATAAATTCGTGCATCTCTCAGACGTCAGCATCTCGCCGGATGGAAAGCAAGTTGCCTTTGTCCGCTCGATCGGCGATTATCAACGCGATCGCTACGTGCGAACGCTCTCGATCGTCCCGGCTAGTCGCGGCGCGGTTCGTTCGCTCCTGATGAAGCTCGATTCACTTAGGTCGCTGCAGTGGTCGCCCTCGAACGCAGAGATCGCCTATATTGCAGAAGGCGCGCATCGTATCAAGCAAGTGTTCGCGATCCCGGCTGAAGGTGGAACGCCGCGGCAGATCACGCACGCTGCTAAAGACGTCGAGCAATACGCTTGGAACCCCAAAGGCACGCTCATTGCGTACGTCAGCGAAGACGGACCCAGCAATCCGGCGGCCGCCAAGCGGCATGATGATTTGTGGGAAGTTCACGACGTTGGTTTCATGCAAAAGTACGAATCGCGTCCGTCGCACATTTGGATCGTCAGCTCGCAAGGCGGCGTTGCGCGTCGCCTGACGCACGGCTCGTGGAGTTATATGGAAGCCGATCCGCCGTTCGTTGGTGCGGCAACGGATCCGTCGTGGTCGGCCGATGGGCGAACGATCACGTTCACGATGCAAGCTAACGCGGACAACTCCGATTCGGATCGCACCTCGATCGCCGAAGTCGACGTTCGCACCGGCAAGATCACGAAGCTCGATTCACGCACGACATACGAATACGAGCCGCAGTTCGCGCCGCAGGGGCATGCGATCACCTATCTCTACCCGCACGGTCCTGGTCCTATAAGCGTCCTTGACGTCTTTGTTGCCGATGGCGCAAACAACGCCGACATCACGCAAACCTTCGATCATGACGTGACGGGCGTTTGGTGGCTTCCGAACAAGCGGATGTTGCTTTCCGCGAACGACGGCCTCGACCGCGCGCTCTACCTGATGCAATTGCCGAGCGGCACACCGAAAAAACTCTCGCTCGGCAGGCTCAATCCGACGGATGTGAGCACTTCGAGCGGCGGCAAGATCGCGATGATCGCGAGTGCCACCGACGTTCCACCCGAAATCTACGTGATGGATGGCGCGAACGCCGTGCCGCGCACGCTCACGAACCTAAACGCATCCGTTGCGGCGCTCGATCTCGGCCGAAGTGAAGAGGTTTCGTGGAAAGCTTCCGACGGCGAGCGCAACGACGGAATTCTTACCTATCCCCTCGGCTATCAGCCCGGCAAGAAATATCCGCTCGTGCTGCGCATTCACGGCGGCCCCGAAGGGGCGAGCATCCTCGCGTGGCAAGATCTGCGGCAGCTCTTCGCCTCACGCGGTTACCTCGTGTTCGAACCCAATTATCGCGGCAGCGACAATCTTGGTACGGCGCACGAGCATGCGATTTATAAGGATCCCGGTGTCGGTCCGGGTCACGACGTGATGGCCGGCGTCGAAGCGGTCGAAAAGCTCGGCATCGTCGACACGTCGCGTGAAGCGGTGACGGGACATTCGTACGGCGGTTACATGACCGCGTGGATGATCGGGCACTATCACAATTGGCGCAGCGCCGTTATTGGTGATGGTGTGTTCGATTGGGTCGAAGCCTACGATCTCTCCGCAACGGGAAATCTTGCGTGGACGCGCGATTCGCTCGGTGGTTCGCCGTGGAATCCAGCCAACGCGCAGATCTACCACGACGGCTCACCGATTACGTACGTGCACGATATCAAGACGCCGACGCGTCTCATCTCCGGTACGGCAGACGATCAAGCGCCGTTCGTCGGCTCCTACCAGCTCTATCATGCGCTCGCGGACCAAGGCGTTCCGGTCAGCTTCGTTGCGATTCCGAATGCATTTCACTTCCCGCGCGATCCCGTCCACATCGAAGGCTACAATCGCACGACCCTCGAGTGGGTCGACCGCTACATGCGGTAGCTAGCGCAACTCGTCGAGCGCGCGGAACAGCGCGTGAATCTCGTCGGCTGACGTGTAGAAGTGCGGGCCGACGCGAATACCACAGCCCGGCCGGTAGTCGACGAAGATGCGACGCCGGCCGAGTTCTTGTACGAGCCGTTCGCCATTCTCGACGGCAAGGCCGATCCAACCGGTGCGGCGCGAGGGATCACGCGGCGTCGGCGTTTCGATCCGGCGTGCATCGGCTTCGGCGAGGATCAACTCGGTGAGCGCGAGATTGTGCGCACGAAGTGCCGGCTGACCGACCTCCGCGATGAGTTGATGTCCGGCGCGGGCTTGCAGAAAGGCTTGGACCGTCGGCGTGCCATTGCCGAAGCGCTTCATGCCCTCGGCGTAACGCATCGGCGCCGGTTCGAACGCAAACGGTGACGCGTGTGCCATCCATCCGGTCGCGGTCGGCTCAAAATTCGAACGCAGCTCCGGGCGCACGTAGATGTACCCGCAGCCCGGACCTCCGCACAACCACTTGTGGCTGCCACCAACCGCAACATCGACGCCGAGCGCCTGCACGTCGACCGGGACGACGCCCGCAGTTTGATAGATGTCCAGGACGACCAGCGCGCCAAGATCACGCGCGCGTTTCGCGATCGGTGCGACGTCGACGATTGAACCGGACTGAAAGTAGGCGTGCGAAAGCACCACGACGCGCGTGCGCTGGTCGATTGCTTCGATGATGCGCTGCGTCGGAATCGTACGTCCGTCGTCGGTCGGGACACAGCGCGGCTCCGCACCGCGGCGCCGCCATGCATCCCACACGTACGTCAGCGACGGGAATTGCAGCGCTTCGTAAACGACGACGTTGCGCTTGTCCGTGAATTCAAGTCCGGACGCCAGCGTTTCTTGCAGCGACGAGACGTTGGGCGCAAGCCCGACGCTGCCGGGCGGTGCGCCGATAATCTTTCCGATGCCGTCCGCGATCTCGTCGATCGCGGGCAGCCAGTGTTCCCACGCTTCCGGCCCGTCGTGCGACCAATCTTCCCAAAACGAAAGAAGCGCGTCGCGCGCGGCGAGCGGCGCCGCGCCCATCGAATGGCTGATCAAATACGTGCACGAGTCGAGCTCTGCAAAGCGCTCGCGCAGGCGCGGCTGACTAACGGCGATCATTTGACCGGGACCTCCGTTCCGAGAATCGTGCGGACTTCCCAAAGCTCGGGGAAGAATTTCTTCTGCAACGTCGTCTCCAGGTAGCGCACGCCCATCGAACCACCGGTACCGGGCTTGAAGCCGATCATGCGCTCGACCATCCGAATGTGCCGTCCACGCCAGAGCAAGAAGCGTTCGTCGAACTCGATAAACGCCTCGAGCAACATGTAAAGGTCGACGTTGCTGTCGGCGTCATCGTAGATCGCGCGAAAGGTTTCGAGCAGTGCGTCGTGGTCGCCGGTGTTGTATCCGCGCCGCCCGAGAAAGCTCTTGAGCGCATCGTAGACGGTCGGCTCGTTTAGCCGCCGCTCGAGGCGCAGGCGTTCGGCATCATTTTGTTCGAGGAGCTCGAGATATGCAGTCTTGCCGACGCCGCACATGAATTCGAGCTCGCGAAATTGGACGGATTGAAAGCCACTAGCCGGATTGAGTAGATTGCGGAAAGCGTTGAACTCGTGAGGCGTCATCGTCTCGAGAACGTCGACTTGCTGCTCGATGACGCGCTGCACCGCGTGAATGCGCGCAAAAGCGCGCGAAGCTTTGAGCGGATCGTCGGCATTGAGATAACGCACGACCGCTTCGACTTCGTGCAGCATCTGCTTGAACCAGAGCTCGTACACTTGATGGATGATGATGAAGAGCATCTCGTCGTGATGCGCAGGCTCCGACTGCTGGCGCTGCAGCGCCAGCAGCTCATCGATGTTGAGATACGAGCTGTAGGTCAGCTTGCCGTCCATTATGGCGTGAGGATGAGCTTCCCGGTCGTCTTGCGGGCTTCGAGATCGCGGTGTGCGCGTTCAGCCTCGGCCAACTTGTACTCGCCGCCGTGGCGGATCTTGAGTTTTCCGCTTTTGATCATGTCGAGCACCTCGCCCGCGCGCCAGAGCAATTCTTTGCGCGTGCGCGTGTAGTTCACGATTGTCGGCCGCGTGATGTAGAGCGAACCTTTTGGCGCGAGCTCCGCCAAGTTGAACGGCGGCACCGCGCCGCTCGATGCACCGTAGAGCACCATGTAACCGCGCGGCGAGAGACAATTGAGACTCTTCTCGAACGTGGTCTTGCCGACGCCATCATACACGACCGGAACGCCCGCGTTATTGGTGAGCCGTTTGACCTCGGCCTCGAAGTCTTGCTTCGCGTAGTCGATCGTTTCGTCGGCACCGTCACCGCGTGCAAGTTTGGCCTTCGCCTCGCTGCCGACCGTGCCGATTACGCGCGCACCGCGCATTTTCGCCATCTGCACGAGCAATTGTCCGACACCGCCTGCGGCTGCGTGGATGAGTACCGTATCGCCTTGCTTGATCGGATACGTGTCAACGCTCAAATAATGTGCGGTCATGCCTTGCACCATCGCGACGCACGCATCGGCAAATGAAACGCCGTCCGGAATTGGAATCAGCTTCTCGACCGGGACGACGGCGTATTCCGCATATGTTCCGGCGAAGAAAATGAAGACGACGCGATCGCCGATCTTCATGTTTTCCTTGGCAAGATCGGTGCCGTCACCGACCGCTTCGATCGTACCGGCGCCCTCCTGTCCGGCCGTGAACGGCGTGTCCTTCTTGTACATGCCGGAGCGGAAGTACGTATCGATGTAATTGATGCCGGCTGCACCGATCTTGATCAGCACTTCGCCCGTCCGCGGAGTCGGTTTGGGGATCTCCTTGAATGTCAAAACTTCGGGGCCGCCAACCTTTTCGATGACGATCGCGTTCACGAGGGCTCCTTTCGTTCAGTCGACTTTGCGGACCACAAGACGCTACTGGGTGAGGGCGGGTTGCGATTCGAGCCGAGCGCTAGCGCTGACGAGACGCGTCCCCGAAAGCCGGTCGTAGGGTTGAATGCGCCGCAGGCCCCAGATGAAGATTGGGAAGACAAACACCAGGCTTGCTGCCGCAAAGAAATAGCGGGCAATCGAATTCCAGATCGTCGGGCGGGCAAGATCGGCGCGAACGACTCGGACATCAAGGATCATCATCCCGATCGTACGGCCGACGACCGCGACGAGCACGACCGAATAGACCCAAAGATAGAAGAGACTCTGCGAGAAGATGATCCCGGTCATCATTGCGGGCATGAAATGGAGCGCCTCTCGGAGGCCGAGATGCTTACCGTTCTCCGAGACCTGCACGGTATGCGTAATGAATTGTGGGATGATCGTGCTGACGACTGCGATATCGATCAGCCATGCACCAGCGCGCCGCCACCATCCGGCAAAGACCCGGCCTGACGCCGGTTCGACATGTGGTCGCGGTAACGCGATCGGACCGGATTGAAAGCGCTGGAGCCACATTTGCGCAAGCGGTGTCGACGCAAACTGCAAGAGTCCGGCAATACGGCGCGCTGCATATGGCGACGAACCCAACCATTCGCCGGCGCGAAGCGTCGGCTCCAAACGCAGCTCACGCAGCTGATCGGCGACGACGGCTAGGTTGACTTCGCGTCCCAGATGGTGGAAGCTCGCGATCGCGATTGCCATGATTGCGCTCTCAATTGAACCGCTAGCGCATAGCGCGATACGGTCGGCGGTGTACTCCGTACGACGCAGGTAGGCACCGAAAACGATCGAGACCGGTGTATTTTCGCGCCCGTTGACCGAAAGAATCGACGAGATACGCGTGTGTCCGGCGCGGATGTGGACGAGCTCGCGCGTGATCAAGAAGCGAAGCTCGTCATCCTTGAGGTGCTGCAGCCAGTGACTCGAGATCACGAGCGCGTAGGGTTCCGCGACACCGACCGCGGCAATCGGAACGTTTACGTCATCGCGAATGAAGACTTGCGGATGCGAGACGTCAAGCCGTCGCGCACAATCTGCGACCAAGTTCGCAACGTGGGGCATCTGACCGGCGTGGACGTGAATGCTGTCGCCGAGCAAGCGTCCGCGTGAGATCGAGACGTACAAGAGCGCGCCGACTGCGATCAAGACGAGCCGCGAGGGTGTGATCGCTTCCGACAGCAGTGCAGCTATGATCGCAAGCGAGATCGGCAGCATGAAGATGCAAAAGATCATCCCACTCCGTTCGCCGGGATCGCGTAGCGATTCAGGACCGCTGAGCAGCGGATCTTTCATCGGACGATGTAGCTCGACGGATGCGCGGCACGCACGTAGTGCCACGTGCCGCCTTCGAGACGATAGAAGTACACGTTGGGATCCATCGGATCGCCGAACGCATCAAACGTAAACGTGCCGACGAGCGTCTGAATCGGAATTGGCTGCGCGATCGCGCGCGCAACCATTACACGCGAGGTCGAGCTGAAGCGCTGCACGGCGGTGACGAAGATTTGCGCGGCGGCGTAGGAAAACGCCGCGATAGGCGACATGGGGCCGTACGTTCCTTCATACTGCGATTTGATCGCGAGAGCGGCAGGGACGATTTGGAGCGGCGGCATCGAGGTTGAGACGATCAAGCCATCGATCTGTTTGCCGTACGACGGCCAGAGTCCGGGGTCAAAGAACGCGGCCGAGCCATCGAACTGTCCGTTCCAGCCCGCGCTCCGCAGCGCCGGAATCAGGCGGCCGAGTACCGGTGCCAAGCCCGCAAAGAAAACGAGATCGGCCTGCGACTGAACGATCGTCGTGGCTGCGCCCTCGATGTCCGGACGGTCGTTCGAGAGTCTGACGTCGATTGGATTCAAGCCGTCGCCGCTGGTTTGTTTGAGAAACGTGGCGGCGACCTCAGGTCCATAGTCGCCATCCAGGTAGACGACCGCGACTTTTTTGCCCCGCTTTTCTGCAGCGACAAATTTTGCGTGCAGCGTCCCTTCGATCGAGTCTTTGGTCGTCAGACGGAAAACGTTGCGGTAACCCTGCGCGGTGATCGAATCGGTCGTCGCAGCCGGGACGATCAACGGCATGTTCGCGTCGGCATAGTATCGCAGGACTTGGCTCGTGATCTTGCCGCTCAGATGTCCGACTGCACCGCATTGAGTTTGGTCGTCGATCGCAAAGCGCGAGACGAGCAGCGCATTCGCGAGCACGTTCTGGTCGTCGAGCGGGCGAACGGCCCAAAAGCGTGTCGAGACGGTCGTTCGCAAACCGTTGATGTCATCGAAGCACCCGCGCACGCCGTTGATCATCTGCTGCCCGAGCTGCGCTTGCGCCCCGCTTTCGGGTCCCATCACTGCGATACTCGCAAGCGGTGCGAGCTGCGCCGATGCAGGGGATGCTGCCGCTGCGGCTGCGAGCGATGCCGCGCCGCCCAGAAATGCGCGGCGCTTCGTCATCGCTTCGCGACGTATGCGACGACGGTCGTCGCTAAAAATCCTACGGAGAAGGCCATGTTCGTCACCAAGACGCGATCGTTGAGCGCGAAGATATTCGATGCAAACGCGATCAGTCTGCTCTCATATACGACAAGCAGCACGGCGAGCAAGACGCCCACGAAATAAATCGGCGTCGCGCCCGCCAGAATGCCGGCCGACCACAGGCTCAGTACCATCAAGACGTGCAGCACGATTGGAAGCGTTCGGCTCACGCGCACACCAAAACGCACCGGCACGGAGCGCAGATTCTGCGCGACGTCGACGTCGTAGTCCATCAACGCGTAGAGAATGTCGAAGCCGGCGACCCAGATCGTGACCGCGACGAAGAGCAGCACGGCCGGAAACGTAATCGTGCCGGTGACCGCGACAAAGGCACCCAGCGGCGCAAAGCCGTCAACCGCACCTAGCAAGAAATGCGACGCCCATGTGAAGCGCTTGCAGAGCGGATAGACGATCAGCGCGAGCCCGGCAATCGGAAGCAACGCGACGCACAGCGGATTGAGCTGCCAGGCCGCAAGCAACGTCACCAGCAAGCCGACGACGATCGCGGTCGCCATCACCGACGGCGGCAGCGCGCCGCTCGCGGTGGGACGGTTTTTCGTGCGCGGATTCTTCGCATCGATCGTGCGATCGAAAAATCTATTCGCGGCCATAGCTGCGGTGCGCGCACCCGCGACCGCAACCGTAATCCAAAACATTTGTGCGAGCGTCGGCATTCCGCGCGCGCCCATCACCGCGCCGACGTACGCAAATGGCAAACCGAAGAGCGTGTGCTCGATGCGAATGTCGCGTAGAAAGAGGCGAAGATAGTGCATGCGGTTATGGATGATCCAACAAGCGTCCAAGCGCGTCCGGACCTTGGCCAGACCACGAATTCGAGACGCTCTTGCGCTCTAGAACGCTGTCCAACCCGTACTCCTTCCAGCGTGAGCTGACCAAGCCGCGCGTCGCTTCGTCCATCACCATATCAGGCGGCCACTCGCGCTCGTAGCCTTCGCCCGGGCCCTTGCGCGTGGCGTCGACCCCGATCTTGTGACCGAGTGCAGCGAGGTACGAACCGCTGTGATCGAGATCGTCGACGGGACCCGGCATGACGATTAGATCGCGCTTTGCGTCGACGTTATTCAACGCGAACCACGCGACTTGACGAATATCGTGCACGTCGATGTCGGCGTCGACGACGAGCAGTGTACGGGTCAACATCATCATGTGGCCCAGACCCCAGAGCGCGTTCATTACTTTGAACGCGTGTCCCGGATATGACTTGCGAATCGAAACAATGCAGAGATTGTGAAAACCGCCTTCGACCGGAAGATTGTAATCGACGATCTCCGGCACGACCATCTGCAAGAGCGGCAAGAAGATGCGCTCGGTCGCTTTTCCGAGCCACGCGTCTTCCATCGGCGGTTTGCCGACGACGGTCGCGGCCCAGATCGGTTTGCGGCGATGCGTGATCGCGGTGCAATGAAACGTCGGATAGAGATCGGCGAGACTATAGACGCCGGTGTGATCGCCGAACGGACCTTCGGTGCGCAGATCGGTGTTGTCGACGTAACCTTCCAGAATGAACTCGGCGTCGGCCGGTACTTTGAGATCGACCGTTTTCGCATGCGTCACTTTCACCGGCTTGCCGCGCAAGATTCCGGCAAAGGCAAGCTCGTCGACGATCGGTGGCAGCGGCGCGGTCGCGGCGTACGTTACGGCGGGATCGGTTCCGATTGCAACTGCGACCGGAACGCGTTCGCCCCACTTCTTGGCTTGCGCACGACCGTGCTTGTGACGCTGCCAGTGCATGCCTGCGGTTTTCGAATCAAAGATCTGCATGCGGTAGACGCCGGTGTTTTGCACGTGCGTTTGCGGATCGCTCGTGATGACCAGGCCGAGCGTGATGAACGGTCCAGCGTCGAGCGGCCACGTCGTGAGCACTGGAAGCTCATTCAAGTCGGGATCCTCGATCACGACGTCTTGGCATGAACCGCCGTTGACCGTTTTCGGGACCGCGTTCATCAGCGGTGCAAACGATGCCAGCTTTGCGATGCGCGATGCGAGCGATTCGGGAACGGAAAGATCGAGCAGACGCCGCAAGCGTGTTGCGACCTCGTCCAAGCTCTGTGCGTCGAATGCCATCGCCATACGGCGTTCGCTACCGAACTGATTCGTCAGAACACGGACGTCGGAACCGCGAACGTTCGTGAACAAGAGCGCCGGACCGCCGGATTTGACGACGCGATTCGTGATCTCGGAGATTTCGAGATACGGATCGACTTCGGCGGAGATCTCGACGAGCTCGCCGCGGTGCTGCAATTCCGAAACGAATGCATCCAATGAGTCGAAGGGCATCGCAGGATGCTTGGACGCACCCCTCACAAACCCCGGTCAATGCCCACGTTTTCCATACGCGAAGCCGGCCCGGACGACGTCGACCTGATTGCGCGTCGCCGCGTCACGATGGCCGAAGAATCAGGCGATTCGAAAATGAGCGAAGCGCTGGTCGAAGCTACGCATCGCTGGCTGCGCGAGACAACCAAGCTGGGAATTATGCGCTCCTGGGTTGCAGAGAGCAATGGCAAGGTCGTCGGTTCTGTCAGTTGCCGCATTCGCGACACGAGCCCGCGCGAGTTCGATCTCGCCGGCAAAGAAGCGTACGTTCAACATCTCTACGTCGATCCGGCGTACCGGCGTTACGGGATCGGGCGCGCTCTTATGCACGTTCTGCTCGATTGGTGCAAGACGAGCGGCAATTCACGCATCGCGTTGCGCACCAGCGAAATGGCTCGCTCGCTCTACGAGAGTCTGGGCTTCGTCGCCGATCGCGTCATGACGTACAAGGGCAACACCTAGCTAGCAGGTCGGCGGCAGACGATTTCGAGACGGTTGCCGCTCGGGTCGCGGAAGAATGCCGCATAGTACGTTTCCGAATATTCGGGATAGGGCTGCGGGCCTTCGATATCGGTGAAGCCGGCCGTCTTCATCGTGTTTGCGACGGCGTCGACTTCGTCGTAGTTTGCAGCATAGAATGCTAGCACCGTTTCCGTCGCGGTATGTGTCGGCTGTTCGAAGAGCACAATGCACTCTGCCGGTTTCTTGCCGGCTTTGCGATAGTAGAGCACGTGATCGCCGATTGCGCGCTTGTGATGCATGCCGACGGCCGGCATGAAGACGTCATAAAATAATGTGGCCTCCGCAATGCTACGCACGCGGAGGTCCACATGATCGAATACGAGCCGGTCGGGCGTTAGTCTGGTCGACGCCGGCGTGTGCGGCCTGCGGGCGCACCGAGGCGATCGCCACCGCCACCACCACTGCCGCCGCCGTTATTTCCGCCGCGACGGCCACCGCCGCCGCCGCCTTCCGGACGCGGACCACGCGACTGGTAGTCGTCGGGAATTCCGGCATCGCCGTTGAGCACGGCCTTGCGTGAGAGATTGACCCGGCCTTGCGAATCTACTTCCATCACTTTGACCATGATCTGATCGCCGATCTTGACGACGTCCTCAACCTTCTCGACGCGATTCGGCGCGAGCTGGCTGATATGGACGAGGCCTTCTTTGCCCGGCAAGAATGCGACGAATGCTCCGAAGTTCATCAGTCGCGTGACCGTACCGAGGTACGTTTCGCCGACTGCCACTTCTTTGGTGAGCGCTTCGACCATCAGCTTGGCTTTGTTCGCGCCTTCGCCATCCGGCGATGCGATGAACACGCGGCCATCGTTCTCGATGTCGATCTTGACGCCGGTGTCGGCGATGATCTTGTTGATGATCTTTCCGCCTGGTCCGATGACGTCTTTGATCTTTTCGGGATTGATCTGCAGCACCAGCATGCGCGGTGCGTAGCTCGAAAGCTCGGCACGCGGCTCCGCAATCGTTTCCTTGAGCTTGTCGATGATGAACAAGCGCGATTTCTTCGCTTCCGTCATCGCTTCGCGCATGATCTCGATCGTGATCCCCGAGACTTTGATGTCCATTTGGATCGCGGTGATGCCGTCAACCGTGCCGGCGACTTTGAAATCCATCTCACCGAGCGCATCTTCGATGCCCTGAATGTCGGTGATGACGCGATGCTTCTTACCTTTGAGGATGAGTCCCATCGCGACGCCCGCGACGTGCTTCTTGATCGGAACGCCGGCGTCCATCAGCGA
>JBEKPS010000007.1:0-223265 GCA_049520515.1 Vulcanimicrobiaceae bacterium | reverse complement strand
CTACTGCAATCTAGAGCTGTCAGCTCTAGGCCGCTCCTATAACGAAATTCGCGCGCTCGGTGCGGATTTAGTCGCAATTTCACCCACCACGCAAGAGTTTGCGAAAGTCGTGCACGAGCAGCATCGCTTGCCGTTCGACGTCCTCTCCGATCTGCACAATGAGGTCGCCGCTCGATTTGGTTTGGTGTTCTCTCTGCCCGACTACTTGGTCAAAATCTACAAGAGCTTTCCGCTGATTATCCCCGACTACAACGCGGACGAGTCATGGACGCTTCCGATCCCGGCCCGCTTTGTCGTCTCAAAAGACGGCATCATTCGAAAGGTCGATGCCGACCCGGATTATACGCGCCGTCCGGAGCCCGACGACACCATTGCCTTCCTCCGAACACTGTGCTAGGCTCGGCCCAATGAACGCGCGCTGCGGAAAAATGGCCTGTTGTATGTCGCCCTTGCTAGGGTCGGCGTAGCGGTCGTTCGCGCAGCCTCGTAGGCTTCACGAGACCCTCACCGACCGGTGGGGGCCTTTTATTTTCAGCACTTACGTGAAGCCGATGAGGACAACCATGCTCTCCGCAGAGTTATCGCAATACGCCGAACCGAAAATCTACATCATCCACGAAAACGACGCGTGGGTCGTGCCGCTTCACGCGGCACTCGACGAGCTGCACCAGCCGTACGAAGACATCTTCGTCGACACGGGGCTCGTTGATTTCGCGCAAGCTCCGCCGCCCGGCGTCTTCTACAATCGCATGAGCGCTTCGTCGCACACGCGCGACCATCGCTACGCAATCGAGCTGACCGACGTGTTGCTGGCGTGGCTCGACCAACACGGACGGCGCGTCGTCAACGGACGCAAATCGCTCGCGCTCGAGCGCAGCAAGATCGCGCAGTACGCGGCGCTTGCGCGGTTCGATATCCCGACCCCCGCAACGCGCGCCGCAGTCGGCGATCAAGCGATCATTGCTGCGGCTCAGACGTTCCAAGGGCCGTTCGTCGTCAAGCCCAACCGCGGCGGTAAGGGTCTTGGCGTACAACTCTTCCGCAATGTCGACGCACTCGTGGCGGCGCTCGGCGCCGGCGAGCTTCCCGCGCCGATCGACGGCGTCACGCTCGTGCAGCAATATATCGAGTCGGCTACACCGACGATCACGCGCATGGAGTTCATCGGCGGCGACTTCTTCTATGCAGTGAATGTCGACACGTCACAAGGCTTCGAACTCTGCCCGGCTGACGTCTGCGCTCCCGACGCCGCGATCTGTGCGCCGTCCGTGGGAGAAACCCCACGTCCGCGCTTTGCGATTCAACCCGAGTTCGCGAGTCCGCTCATCGAAAAATGCGAGGCGTTTCTGGCTGCGAATGATGCGCAGATCGCCGGAATCGAGTTCATCGTGGACCAGAACGGCAAGCCGTTAGTGTACGACGCTAACTTCAACACGAATTACAATCCGGAAGCTGAAGCGGCCGCGGGCGAATATGGCATGAAGGCGATTGCAGCGTACCTTGGCGACGAACTGTCGTCACTCAGACGTCGCGAGCGGCTCCACGCGGCGAGATAAAGGAAGGAAACCGGCCCGTAGTCTACCTCACGGGTATGTGTCTTGAATCGCCTTTCACACGCGCTGATTTTCTGAAGGCATCGACCGCAACCGGTCTTGGAACGGCTGCGGCGCTTGCGCCGATGGCGTCATTTGCCGAACCCCAACAGCTCGCGCAAGCGGGACCGCGAGTTCCGGTTAAGGTTCGTTGGCTTGGTGGTGGCGTCGCCGAGCTCGCGACCGCCGATGACAAACAAATCATGCTCGTCGATGCATGGATCTGGAACAACGCCGGTTATGACCGCTTCAATCTCAAGAAACCGCCCGAGCTGTCGAGCGCGGCCGCATACGCCGACCACCTCGTCGCGCGAAAGCCCGAAGCAATTCTAGTGCTGCTCACACACGATCACGGCGATCACATCGGCGACTATTTCGAGCTGCTCAAGACGCTTCACGATCGCGGCTTGAACGTGAAGTCGATGGGGCACAGCGATCTGTTGCGCTACGCTCTCATCCCGAAATTCAAAGAAGTCGGACTCGATGAGGCCGCAATCGTGGTCAACAGCGGCGCCGGTGGAAACATCGGCGGCGTCGGATCGCACGGCGGAATGCGCGCCGTCGTCGTCCCCGCGTTTCATTCAACGACGTTCGGCTTGCCCTCGATCGGTTTCGTCGCGCAAATCGGCGGGCTGAACGTTTATGCATCGGGCGATACCGATCTGTTCGGCGACATGGCGCTGATCGGGCGGCGCTACAAACCGGATCTTGCGATCGTGTGCGCCGGCAACGGTCCGTTCACGATGGGTCCCGCCGATGCCGCGGAGGCCGTGCGTATGCTGGGCGTATCAGTTGCGATTCCCGTGCACTATGCGCACAATGCGCTCGTTATCGGAACGGAAGCCGGCGACCGGTTCAAGACCGAACTCGCGCGCATATCACCGAGAACGCGTGCAATCGTCATGAAGCCGGGAGAGACGACGCAAGTTTAAATGGAGTCGAGTGGTCGGCTCCCGCGATGATTGCTTCGATCGATTGGTGGACGGTCGCGCAGATAGTTCCATGGGCCGCGCTTGTAGCCATCCGTGGCATTTATCTTAACGACCGGCTCGCAAGAAGTCGTGCCGCAGAGGACGCGCGAAGAGCGCGAGAGAGCCAAATCAGTGCAGAACAGCGCGCGCGCGACCAGATGACAGAGACTGTTAAAGCCGACTTTCTGGGCCTAATTCTTACTCACTGCGCGAACCTTCGACCCATCCTTCTTCAAGGCGCCATTGACCCCGATAAATGGGAGGCGGCTAACGCGATTCTTACAGAACGAGCGCAGCGGCCCGACATAACCACAAGCGCTAGGGCTAACGTCCGTCGGCCTACGCGAGGCAATTCGTCACGAGTCACAGTGTATCTTCATACAACGCGGCTATAAAGCCCGAACTGAAGACGCAATTGCAGGGCGAGGGCGCGAGGATCGTACAGTGATTCGAGAGATCCGCCGGCTCCAAGACTTAACGAGTGAGAACGTCGCAGGAGTCGTTCTTTCTTTCGTTCCTTTTATGCGTGAATTTGGAGATGATGACGCTGCAAGAAGTTACGAGCACCTCTCGCTTAGTACGATAGACTTAGCTCACGTGCGACAAACGAATTGACTAGTCGGATAACGATCGTCGGGTGGGGCTCGCGGGTTAGCCTTGGTCGTTTGCGGCGTCAGGCTCCTCGCGCCCCTTCTCGGCGTCGGCGCTTTCACCGCGAGCCTCAAAGACGGGAAGGTCCAGTGGCAGCGCAACTCGCGCAAAGCAACGTGCAAACATGCTCGCAAAATATTCGAGGTAGGGCGATCTAAGCGCGGGGCGACTTCCCATTTCTCCCGCCACTTTTGTGACATAATCGATTGGCAGGGAAATCGTCGTGCGAAAATCGACGAAGACGCACTTTTCCTTGTCACGAGGATCGTCCCATCCTGCCAAAATGCAAAAAAGTGGTCTGTGACCACTTCGTACTAGCTCAAGCTCCGCGTCGTCGAAACCATCTTCTCGCGCCTCTTGGATGCTAATGGCTCTCACGAGCACGCATCGTTTGACTTTCACAAAATCACACGACTGCGTCGCGGTGATCGCTGGCATCTGGCGGAAATTCAATGTGGCCTTGCCACCTCGCTTCGCTTCTTCGAGATGCTTCGGCAGGTAGACGGGGTACGACACCGGTTGAACGTAGTGCCCCTGTTCTACTTTGTCACCGTCAATGCGTACCCACCAATCTTCGTCGAGATTCTTATCCACGACGAAAACGCGGAGAACTAGACGAAGTCTTCCGGATTGCCCTCGAAGTCGACCTCAGCTTCAAATTCAGATGAATGCATCATCTCGAGCTGAGTTCCGAGTGCACGCCACGGAAGCGGTTTGGTCTCAACGCCAACATTCGGAAGATTCTGAGAACTCGATGAAAACATCCCAGAGATCATCCCGAGAATCGCATTCGTATCTACTATTATGAATCTGCGCGCCATCAGTGATGGGTTGACGGTATAGTAACGTAGCGCGCTGTTTGCGTTCGCAAGCAACTCGCGCCCCGGTGGCGCATCGGCGACAACCTTCACATCAATAACCGCTTCTTCAGCCACGGAACGCGAAGACCCCGACGACGTGCGGTACGAAAGTGTTGACAAAGAAGTCGTACTTCTCAGTCAGCGCTTCGGCCAGTGCTTCGGCGTTCTCCGCCGGCATCGATAAACTGTTTGCGTCAACCGACACCCAAAACTTCTTCGGGTTCGTGAAGAATGTCTCAACCTTGCAGTCGTGCACCTGCTCGCCGATTCGAAACACTAATCGGAGGCCCCCGCCCATTGTACCGGTCGACTTTTCGGGAATGCATTCTTGGAACGCTGGCACGCGGTTTTGAAGGGCCAGCAGCGAGCTCGAAGCGTCGGCGTCAAAAGAGCCCTGCGTGTAGATTGCATACGGGTACGGCGGCGAACCATGGAGAGCATCGAGCACGGTAGATAACGCGGAGCCGATTGTGGACTTGATGATCTCTTCGTCCATACGCTCCTCGATAGAGAACTGCACACGATCTTTGGTAACAATCACGAAAGCACTGCGGCCGGACGTGGAAAAGGTCCACACGTCTTCACTGTCTTGAGTGAGAGTTTGGAACTTCGAAACCAAACGTTTCGATAGATCGACGATCTGCTCTGAGCTTATCGGGAGCGGCGGACGCGTGACAACAAGCCGGACGGCGTCGACGGACAATGACTGCCGTACACGCTCCAACGTGGCTTCCTCGTCGACTTGTCGCTCTCTCATTGCGAATATATACTTACGCGCCGCACTAATGAAACACCGCGCACTACAGCGGCATGGCCTTGTCACCCAAGCAACGGGCGGCTCGACGCCGTTTGCCAGGTTCCCAATTTAGGGTTCGGCTCGGCACGTGCAGGCCTTTACCTGACGGCTCATCCTCTCCTTGGGGCGAGGGACGATTGCTGCCCCCAGCGATGCTCACGGGGCGAAACCTAAGCGCACCGCTCAGAGATCGCACGCCTTTTCCGCCGTGCTGCAATCGCGCCGCAAGACCGTGGTCAAGACAACGATTTTGGACGCTGGGCAACCCGTGTGATCGGACGGTGATCTTGCAGTACGTGAAGATCTCCACGTGCTGTCCAGCATGGAAAGTTTAACGTGCACGTCGCCAAATCGCTCGCGGAGGCGGTGGCACTCTGGCGCATCCTTCCCCTTGAGCAAGGCCTCATGAGGCCTCGTTGGCCTTTGGACCGATTTGACCTGAAATGGCATCGTAGGCGATAGTGCCCCGGGCGCTCTTCCTTAAGCTCCGCGCAGTGACCGCGACGTCGTTTGTCTTTCTGCCTTCCGACGCAAACCAGGACACGGTGAGCGTCTGAAAAAGCCCGTCAAATATGGGTTCCGGCCGCAGGTGAAACGTATCTTCGATCCGATTCACCGGTTCATCGAGCTCGACGACGGCGAGATGCGGCTCGTCGGCTTGGTCGCGTTTCAACGCCTACGAAGGCTGCGGCAACTCGGGCTCGCGTATCTCGCATTTCCATCCGCTGAACATTCGCGCTTTACGCACGCGCTCGGGGCGCTCGCCGTCGGCGAGCGCGTCTTCGCGACGCTACGGACGCAGTCGGCGGAATTTTTCTCTGACGAAGCCGACTATCAAAAGCAGCGCCGGCTGCTTCGCGCGAGCCTCTTGCTGCACGACATCGGGCACGGGCCCTTCTCGCACTCATGTGAAGCGGTGCTCGGCCGCCGCCATGAAACCCGTACGGCCGCGATCCTCGCACTCCCCGACGTCCACCGCGCACTTACGGACATGGATCTCGACTCGTTCGAAGTGCTCTCGCTCGTTGCCGGCGGAGCGACGCGCTATCCGGTGTTACGCGAGCTTGTCAGCGGTCCGAATCTCGATTGCGATCGGATGGACTATCTGCTGCGCGATGCGTACTTCACCGGCGTTTCGGGCGGCAGCTACGATGTCGATCAGCTCATCGGCTCGCTACGCATCCTCGACGTGCGCGGCGAGACGCTGCTCGGCGTCGACGGCCGCGGCGTCGTCGCGCTTGAGTCGTTCGTGCTGGCGCGTTACATGATGTTCGCGACCGTGTACTTCCATCACACGACCCGGATGTTCGACCATGTATTACACGAGGCGCTGAGCGAGCTGTGGCCGGATCCGTCCAAACTCGATCCGATCGGCGAGTATCTGGCCTGGGATGATTTTCGGGTCTTCGACGCACTTCGAACTGTCGACACCGAGGCCGCGCGCGCGCTTCGCGACCGGATCACGCCCTACGCATTGATCGCCGAATTCACCGCCGAGCGGGACCTGACGGTGTTCACCGCGCAAGAACGGACCTTGCGCGAACGGTGGGGGGACGCGATTTGGATCGATGCGCAGGAAGAGCTGCTGCACCGCTTGCCGCTCGGCGTCCCGACGCTTTCGAGTCACCCCGCAACGCCGACCGTTTGGGTGGGAACGCGGCGCGGAATCGTCGATGCACGTGAGGCTTCCGATTTGATCGCAAAGCTTTCAGGAAAAGCCTACTGGCGCAAGATATTCGCCGACAAGAAGCGCGTACCGATCCATGAGGCGCGCGCGCTCTGCGGCGATATCGATGCGCGAATGCGGCGCGAAAGCGAACCGCTCCCCTTCGCCCGATGAGCGTCAAGCTCGCGCTCGGCCAACTGATCGTTGGCAGCGATAAGGCACTCAACCGGCAGAATATCGCAGACGCAGCGATGACGGCTGCGCGGCACGACGCGCGTCTGCTCGTCTTCCCCGAAGCGTCGATGTACGGATTCGGCAAACCACACGATCCGCTCGATGCCGCCGCGGAGACGCTCGACGGTACGTTCGTCTCGACGTTACGCGAGCTCTCGCACCGGCACAATCTCTGGATTCTCGCAGGCATGTTCGAGCGGATCGACGGCGACAAGCACGTGTACAACACGCTCGTGCTGACGCGCGACGACGGCCACCTTCACGGCGTCTATCGCAAGATTCACCTCTATGACGCGTTCGGCTACCGGGAATCGGATCGCATGCGCGCCGGCGACGGTGAGACGCTCGTCTTCACGCTCGACGGTATGCGCTTCGGCGCGATGACCTGTTACGATCTGCGTTTCCCTGAGCTGGCGCGAAATCTCGTACGCGAGGGCGCGCAGACGTTACTCTTGCCGACGGCCTGGCTTGCCGGCCCGCTCAAAGAGATGCACCTCGCAACGCTGCTGCGCGCACGTGCAATCGAGAATACAGTCTATCTCGGCGCAGCCGATCAGTGTCCGCCCGGCTACTGCGGCAATAGCGTCCTGTACGACCCGCTCGGTGTGTGCGTCACCTCACTTGGTGAGGCGCCGGGCGTCGCGGTCGGCGAGCTCGATCCGCATCGCGTTGCGGAAGCGCGCAGCAAAAATCCGAGCCTAGATAATAGTAGAATCGATTTGTATGCGCGGTGGAGCGAACGGAGTGCAGTAACGCCCAACAGGTAAGCGGGCGCGGCGTTGACTTGTACTCGTAGTTCTCTACATAACTTGGGTAAGGGAGTGTTCCGGAAGGAGCTCCCTCGGAAATGAAACTTCGCACGCTGACTCTCACCCTGCTAACCGCCTTCGCGCTGACGACGGCATTTGCGGTGTCGCCGCAGGCGGCCACGGCGCAATCGGCATATGGACGCGCGAACGGTACGATCGCCACTCGTGACGGTAGTAGCTTCACAATGGATAACGGTGTGACCGTATTCATGCACACCGGTACGGTAATCAATCCGACGGGCACGGATCTCCAGCCCGGCATGAACATCGCGATCGTTGGACACTACAACGGTGACGGCACGATGAGCGCCGACACGATCAACGTCGGTGCACCGGTCAACTACTATCCGGCCCCTTCATATCACAACGGTTGGTATGACCGCGATGGCAATTGGCATGAAGGCCGTGCCGCCAACGGGTGGTACGACTCGAACGGCAATTGGCACGCGTATTCAAACGGTTGGTACGATTCCAACGGCAACTGGCATCCTGGCTCCTAACTAGCAAGTGACAAACAGAAAAATCGCCCGGCGTTCTGCGCCGGGCGATTTCGCTTGAAGGGTCGACGGATTGCTTGCTCGACTCTTAGCGCATGAAGATGCGTAGACGCGAGGCAGCTCTCGCGATGGCCGGATTTGTCGCGGCCGGCGCCACGAAGGTTGGCGCACAAAGCTCCCGTCATCCTTGGACGATCCCGCACACGCTGCGCTACACGACAGCGTCGGATATCAACACGCTGAATCCCGTGTTGCTGCAAGATTTCAATCTGGGACTGCTCGGTAGCCTTACGATGGCGTGGCTCGTTCGCTATGACATCCACAATCAGCCGGTTCCGGAGCTTGCCACGGTCATTCCGACGCAACGCAACGGCGGCATCAGTCCCGACGGCAAAACGATCACGTTCCATCTGCGTAAGGGCGTTGTGTGGTCAGACGGGGTGCCGTTCGATGCGCGCGATTTCGTGTTCACGTGGAAGGCGATGATGAACAGCGCCAACGACATCACCGATCGCAGCGGCTGGGATCTTATCACGCGAATCGATACGCCGAATCCCTACACGCTCGTCATCCATTTGAAGGAGCCCTACGCGGCGTTCTTGCCGGGTTTCTGTGGGAGCGCCGGAGCAAATCCGTGCATTCTTCCCGAGCATATTCTCGGGAATCTGCCGAACATCAACAACGCACCGTACAACAGTCTACCCGTCGGGATCGGCCCGTTCAAGTACAGCTCGTGGCAACGTACCGTTCAAGTCGAAATGGTTGCGAACGACAAGTATTGGCGCGGAAGACCCAAGCTGGACAAAGTCATCTTTCGAGTCATTCCTGACCGGAACACCGTTGTTACGCAGCTGACAACGCATGAAGTCGACTTTTGGTATCCCTTCGGCGGCGCATACCTCGATCGGGTCAAGGCGATTTCCGGAGTTAAGGTCCTTCGACAGCCCGGCTACATTTACAACCATATCGACATGAACCTGAGTCGTGACGTGTTCAAAGATCTCGCAGTGCGTGAGGCGGTTCGGTACGCGATCAATCGACCGCTCATTCGCGACAAGGTCGGTCACGGCGTCGGTATCATCCAGGAGTCGCTGATGGCACCGACTCATCCGATGTATGACCCCCACATTCCGATCGTCCCGTTCGATCTCGATAAAGCGAGTAAGTTGCTCGACGGCGCGGGTTGGAAGCACGGCAGCGACGGCGTTCGTGCGAAGAACGGCTTGCGGCTCGCGCTCGTCGCTGCTTCGACGACGGGGACGCCGGACGCTGATACGCAGATCGACCTCATTCAGGACTGGTTGAAGCAAATCGGCATCGATCTCGAGGTCCACCGCTATGCCCCGCCGCTCTTCTTCGCTCCATACGCTGAAGGCGGCGTTGTGTACGGGGGAAAGTTCGATCTTATCTTCTTCGCGTGGCAAAACGATGTGGTCGGCGATCTTAGCGGCATCTTTTCATCGAAAGAGATTCCGCCGAACGGACAAAATGACGAGCGTTACCGCAATCCGAAGGTCGACGCATGGCTCGCTGATTTTCGTCACACCTACGATCTAAAACGTCAGCGTGAGCTTTCATGGAAGATTCAAGACCAGGTCGTGAAAGACGTTGGAACGATCGTGACGTCGTTTCGCGAGGATATGTACGGTTTCAACGACGACCTGCAGAATTTCCATCCGAACGCCGTGACGCCGTTCGACGACATGATGAACGTCGACATCTAGCTCGCCGTGAGAAAGGACACGCTCCTCGGGCAAATCGCGCGGCCCAAGCCGGGACGCGTCCCTGTGAATCCATCGGTGCAACGCGCATCGACGATCCTGTTCGAAACGGTCGCGGAGTTCGAAGCAGCGCAAAAAGCTCGCGCCGAACGTGATGTTCTCTTCTACGGAACGTATGGCACCGAGACGACGTTTGCGTTCGCGACCGCACTCGCCGCACTCGAGAATGCCTACGGTGCAATCGCCGTCTCATCTGGGCTCGCCGCGATCATCGCTACGATTGGGGCATTCGTGGGAACCGGAGAGCATCTGCTCGTCCCGGATTCCGTGTACCATCCCGGCCGCATCGCGTGCGACGGCGTTCTCAAAAACCTCGGCATCGAGACGACGTATTACGAGCCGCTGATCGGCGCCGGAATCGCCGACCTCATCAAGCCGAACACGCGCTTGATCTACATGGAATCACCGGGATCGATGACGTTCGAAGTCCAGGACGTTCCCGCGATCGTCGCCGTCGCGAAGTCGCACGATATTCCAACCGCCATCGACAACACCTGGGCGACGGGCTATTACTTTAACGCGATCGCGCACGGCGTCGACGTTTCGATTCACGCGGCGACCAAGTACATCGCCGGGCATTCGGACGTGATTCTCGGCGGCATCGTCGTCAACGAACGGCATTTTGCGCAAGTTCGCAAGACCGTCGCGGCACTGGGCTACAGCGCGTCGCCGGATGATTGCTGGCTTGGGCTCCGCGGTTTGCGAACGCTCGGTGTCAGGCTCAGCGCGCATGCGCAGCGCGCTCTTACGGTTGCGACGTTCTTGCGCTCACGCCCAGAAATCGATCAGGTTCTGTACCCAGCATTGCCGGGCGCGCCGGGACACGAGCTTTGGAAGCGCGACTTTCAGGGCGCGAGTGGACTCTTCTCCTTCCTATTCAAACGCGAAATTTCCGAAGCGGCAGCGATCGCAATGATCGAACGCCTAAAGCTTTTTGGTCTGGGAGCTAGCTGGGGAGGCTACGAAAGCTTGGTGTTGCTGAGCAGACCGGCACGAATGTCAGGCAAATGGAAAGACGCGGGCTTAATCGTCCGGCTGCATGTTGGTCTGGAAGACCCGGTAGATTTAGTCGAGGATCTGCGCGAGGCGTTTACGGTCTTGTGATGACCATCACCGAATGACGGAATGAGGTCTGCGCCCAGTTCGCGCATACGTCGTCAGGGTGGTTAGCCGCATGAATCCTTTAGATGAAGACCGTTTAATGTCTGTGTGCGGCGGCGATAGCGAAGCTGCTTCTGCACTGCTTCAACTTGCTGCCGATTCCGCACGCGATCTGATCGAACGCATGCGCTATGCGCTCGATCAAGGCGATATTGCGGAACTTGGCATTATCGCGCACGAGCTGCGTGGCTCGTGCAGCAGCGTAGGAGCGAACGAGATCGCCGCGCTCGCATCCACGCTTGAAGATGAGCTCGAGATTCAGAATGCAACGACGCTTGCCGCCGCGCGCATCGAAGAATTCACCGACGCCCTCGATCGTCTCGAGACTGCAGCGCGCAGTATGCGCGCCGCTACGGTGCCGTAGCCGGACTTCGAACCGACGCGATTCGCGTGTTGAGACACGCGACGTGCTCTATCTCACGCGCTTGCGATAGCGCTGAACGCAGCTCGGCGTCCGAGGCGACATCGAAACCCCGTGCGCCGAAACCGCGCGCGACCTCGTCGTACCGCACCTTGCCAAGCATCGTTGCAACGGCGCGCCCGTATTTTTCGCGCTGCGTGTGCCACTCAGCACCCCACCGATCGTCATTGCCGACGACGATTGTCAACTCAACGCCCTCGCGCACGGCCGTTTCCATCTCGGCAAGGTGATAACCGAATGCGCCGTCGCCGACGACCGCAACGATGCGGCGGTTCGGTTGTGCGATTGCGGCACCGAGCGCCAGTGGAAGACTGCCGCCGATTGCGCCCAGACGGCTGTTCCAGACGACCTGATTCGGAATCGTTGCGAGCGCCAGGCGCACCCACTGACAAAACTCGCCGCCGTCGAGGATAACGAGATCGTCGGGCCCTAGTGTCTCGCGAAGAATCGCGCCGACATGCAGCGGATGGAGCGCACCGTTTGCGGAGGGAGCCCCATCGCGCACGCCGTCGGCGGAACGCGCGCGCCGCTCGTCGCCTAGACGCGCAACGATCGCCCTAAGCGCGCGTTCTGGGTCGGCGCGAACGTGGACGTCGAGCTCCCGCTCGACTTGCGGATCGCCGGCGGCATCAATGAGAGCTACACGTCCGCTCGATGCAAGCGCGCTTTTCGAAAGAAAGTGCACCGCGAAATCGGCTGGCCCGATGACGAGCGCGTAGTCGGCGTCCGCGTAGCCTTGCGTCTCGGCACGGTATTTGAGATCTTCGCTACCGCGCGGCGACTCCATGACAACCGGCGTGATACCTAAGCGCGTTGCAAGCTCGCGCAGCGCTTCGCCCGCGCGTCCGCGATTGGCTGACGGGCGAACGATGACGACCGGACGGCGCGCTTTCGCAAGCTGATCGCCGATTTGCGTCAGCAGGTTTGCGTCGCCGGCAGCTATCGGCGTCGTGTGCTCGCGACGTGTCAAACCGGCGAGCGTCACACCGATGCGATTCGCAGCCTTCGCTGCGATGTCGGCCGGGATCATAACGTGCACGGGACCGGGGATGCCGGTTTGGGCTTCATCCGCAGCTCGCGCGAGATCTTCTTCGATCGTCTCGGCGCGCGCAAGCTTGTGCGTGCCTTTGCAGACTTTCGATGCGATCGCGGCCTGATCGAGATATTGAAACGCGCCCGGACGATCACCAGTCGAGGTAGGCCCGCCGCTGAGCAGCAGCACCGGAAGTTCCATCGTAGCCGTGACGGCAACGCCCGTTAGCGAGGCGAGAAAACCCGGGCCGCCTGCAACGAGCGCAATGCCGAGATCATTCGACACTTCGCTCCAACCCGCGGCCGCATAGGCTGCCGCTGATTCGTGGCGCGTGTGCACGATGCGAACGTCCGCCGACGCAAGCCCTTCGTACAGCGAGAGAATTTGATTTCCTGAAACGGAGAAGACCGCTCTCACGCGGGCCACCAATAGGACCCGACGACAGCGAAGATGACGCCGCCCAGTGCGAGCAACGCAAACGGATTTGCGCGCAGCCAGCGGAGAGCGACAAACGCCGTAATCGCGACGATCCACGCCATGATGCCGCCTTCTGCAATGCGAAAGATGCTATAGACTCCGGCCAGGATCAGACCCGCCGCGACGGGTGAGAGGCCACGCTCAACCGCTTGCTGCCAGCTGGCGTCGCGATAACGGCGCCAAATACGCGCGAGCACGTACAGCACGAGCGACGTCGGCACGAAGATGGCAAGCGACGCGACAATCGCTCCGATGACGCCGTCGACATTGAAGCCGACGAGTGAAACGAGCAACGATCCCGGTCCGGGCGCGGCGCGCGAGATGGCGAACAGATCGAGAAACTGGCTCGCCGTCATCCAATGATGCACAATCACCGACTGCCGCTCGAGGTCGGCGATGATGCTCGCGCCGCCGCCGATTGTAACGAACGAGAGCGGCACGATCACGCGCAACAGCAGCCAAATCAGCGGCCAGCTCATGCGGTGCGCTGCCGGTAGAACGCCCAAGCAATGCTGAGCGGCGCGATGACGATGACGAGTTCGAACATCGGCCATTGCAGCAAGCCGATGCCGACGAAGATGATCGCGACGATTGCCAGGGTGACTCCGTCCCGAACGGCCGAGACCGCGACACGCGAAACCATGTTCAGCGTCAATGCAAGCGCCGCCGCTGCGATACCGGCAAGCGCGTGATGAACGACGGGATATTTCCCCAAGTAGCTGTAGGCGATTGCGATTGGGATGATGACGATCAGCGCCGGGACGATCATGGCACAGAAGCCGACGATCGCTCCGAGCGTTCCGCGCAGCCGAAAACCAAGCCAGACCGCGAGGTTGACGACGTTCACGCCGGGCATCGCCTGGCAGATTGCGAGGCTACTCAGGAACTCAGCGTCCGTGAACCAGCTGCGCGCCTCGACAAACTCCCGGTACATCCAGCCCGAAAGCCCGCCTCCAAAACTGGTGAGGCTGACCTTCGCAAAGACCATGAAAATTTGCGCGAGCGAGACTCGCGGCCGAGCTACCTCCACATAGCTATTATAGCGCGGCTTGCGCTGCGGCGAGTCGCGCGATCGGAACCCGATACGGCGAGCACGACACGTAGTCGAGACCGACTTCGTGGCAGAACTCGACGCTCGACGGATCTCCGCCGTGCTCACCGCAGATCCCGATCTTCAGATCGGGACGCGTTCCGCGGCCTTTGCCGATGCCTTCGCGCATCAGCTCGCCGACGCCGACGCGATCCAACACCTGGAACGGATCCTCTTTGAGGATCTTGCGCGCCAGGTAGACTGGGATGAAGCTGCCTTCGGCGTCATCGCGGCTGTAGCCGTACGTCGTTTGCGTCAGGTCGTTCGTCCCGAACGAGAAGAATTCGGCGATCTCTGCGAGCTTGTCGGCGATGATGCAGGCGCGCGGCAGCTCGATCATCGTCCCGACATGGTACGTCAGGTCGACGCCGGAGTCGGCGATGATCTCATCGGCGATCTTCTTAACGGCATCGGCCGTCACGCGCATTTCTTCTTCCGTCCCGACGCCCGGGATCATCACGTCCGGACGAACGTCGACGCCACGTTGGCGTAGCGCCACGGCAGCTTCGAAGATCGCGCGAATTTGCATCGCGTAGATTTCCGGATAGACGATACCGAGACGGCATACGCGCAGACCCAGCATCGGGTTCTGCTCGTGCAATTCGCGGACGCGCGCCAGAATCGCGGATTTTTCCTTATACTTCTTGCTGCCCTCGCCGCGCTTGATGCGCAGCTCCGTCGTCTCGACCAGCAGCGTTTCCAGACTCGGCAAGAATTCGTGCAGTGGCGGATCGAGCAACCGGATCGTGACGGTACAGCCAGCCATCGCCTCGAGAATGCCTTTGAAGTCCCGGCGCTGGAAGGTCAGCAGCTTCTTAAGGAATTTGCCGCGCGCTTTGGCATCTTTCGCCAAGATCATGTCTTGCATGAACGGCAGGCGCTCACGCTGCATGAACATGTGCTCGGTGCGCGTCAATCCGATTCCGGTCGCGCCCAACTCGCGCGCACGCTTCGCATCTTCCGGCGTATCGGCGTTTGCCCAGACGCCGAGTTTCTTGTACTTGTCGGCCAGTGCGAGAAACTCGCTCAACCAAACGGGTAACTTGCTCGGCGGCGGAATGAGCGTGAGCTTTTTGAAGATCACGTTACCGGTCGTGCCGTCGAGCGTGATCTCGTCGCCCTCTTTGAGCGTCTTGCCGTTGAGCGTTACCGTCTTCGCGCGGAGATCGATACGCAGCGCATCGAGCCCAGCGACGCACGGCTTACCCATGCCGCGTGCAACGACTGCCGCATGCGACGTAGCGCCGCCCTTCGCGGTCAGCACGCCTTCGGCGGCGATGATACCGTGCACGTCATCAGGATTCGTCTCCGTGCGCACGAGCACGACTTTCTTGCCGGACTTCGCGCGAACGACGGCGGTATCCGGATCGAGGACGATCTCACCCGTGGCCGCACCCGGTGACGCATTCAGACCTTTGCCTGCGACCTCGTACTTCTCGTGCGGATCGATTCGCGCGTGGAAGAGCTGATCGAGTGAGGCCGCGTCGACGCGCTTCAGCGCCTCGCGCTCGTCGATCGTGCCCTCTTTGAGGAAATCGAGCGCGATCTTGACGGCGGCTTCCGCCGAACGCTTCGCGCTCCGCGTCTGCAGCATGTAGAGCTTGCCGCGCTCGACCGTGAATTCCAGATCCTGAACGTCGCGGTAGTGCGCTTCAAGCTTGTTCGCGATCTCGACGAACTGCTTGTAGATCTCCGGCTGACTTTTTTGGAGATCGGTGATCTTCTCGGGCGTACGAATGCCGGCGACGACGTCTTCACCTTGCGCGTTGCGCAGGTACTCGCCGTAAAGCTTCTTTTCTCCGGTTGACGGATTGCGCGTGAATGCAACGCCCGTTCCGGAGTCGTCACCGAGGTTTCCGAAGACCATGCTGACGATGTTGACCGCCGTGCCCCAATCGTCGGAAATTTTCTGGAATCGGCGATATTCAATGGCGCGCTTCGAGTTCCAGGATCCAAAGACGGCGCCGATCGCCATCTCCAGCTGTTCGTAAACGTCTTGCGGCGCTTTCTGCCCGACGATGTGCTCGAACATCTTCTTGAAGCGCGCGTAGCAATCTTGAGCAAAGCGCATGTCACCGGCACTCCGTGCCAGACCGCGCACCGAGTTATCGTTCAAGCCAAGATTGAGGATCGTGTCCATCATGCCCGGCATCGAGACGCGCGAGCCGCTTCGTACGGAGACGAGCAGCGGGTTCTTCGCATCGCCGAAACCCTTGCCGGTGCGTTGCTCCAACTCGTGGATCGCGTCGCGCACGGACTCCATGAGACCCGGCGGCATCTTGCTGCCCAGCTCGTAATACTTCAGGCACGCCTCGGTCGTGATCGTAAAGCCGGGCGGTACAGGCAGCCCCGCTCGGGTCATCTCCGCGAGGCCGGCGCCCTTGCCGCCAAGGAGATCCTTTTGCGAGCCGTCGCCTTGCTCGAAGAAAACGATGTACTTGGACGCGAGAGAAACCGCGCTATGATCCAACGCTGTAGACATGCTCCTCCATTACCCAGTTATTCTGAAAGTAATTTTCCATCTAAGGGCGACTTGCCGTCTATAGCTTTTGTCACTACTGAGACAAGAGAGGGCTCGATCACTGGTTTAGAGCTTCAGCTCGGTCCCCGCACCGGATAAGGCTTTGCGAATCGCTTCCGGCCCCGCGCCGGCGATGATCGCGCGCTTTGCGCCCCCGCGGAGGGCGACGAAAGCCGAATCGACCTTCGGGATCATCCCTCCGGCGAGTGAACCTAAGGCTCGCCAATCGTCTGCTTCCCCGGCCGTCAGCACGTCAACCGTGGAATTTGGATCGTCGACCTGACGGCGAATCTTCGGAACGTCGGTGATTGCAACAAAAGCGTCGACGCGCAGCGCGCCCGCAAGTGCGCCGGCCGCGGTGTCACCATTTATGTTGTAAGCCGTGCTTCCGTCACGAGCCACGCCGAGCGGCGCGACGACGGGAACGAAACGATGCTCGAGCAACGCGTCGATCAGTACCGGACGCGCTTCTTCGATTTCACCGACGAACCCGAGTGATTCGCCGGCGATCGGCGGCGATTGGTGCGCAATCAGGGTCGGACCATCCTCGCCGCTGATTCCAACCGCAGCTAAGCCCAGCGCGCACAACGCCCGCACGAGCGCCTTGTTGACCGTCGCGCAGAGCACGAACTCAACGACGTCGAGCGAGGCGCGTCCCGTCATCCGAAGGCCCGCGATGCGCTTCTCGACGATCCCGCGCTCCTTGAGGGCGGCGTCGATCGCAGGACCGCCGCCGTGGACAAGCACGACGCGATGACCCTCCCCAACCAGCGAGGCCAGATCGGCGAGGACCGGATCGGCCTCGAGCCGATGCATGGCATTTCCGCCGTATTTAACCAGAAGCAGCATGTCTTTGCGCTTTCGGCGACCAAGCGCGCGCGCCATGGCATCGCAATGGGAGCTTCATGGGCTTCCCGAGGATCTCTCGGGAAAATCGTTCGTCGACATCGGGTGTTGGGAAGGCAATATCTGCGCGGAAGCAACGAAACGCAACGCTGCGTCCGTCCTCGGCATCGACTACTGCACGTCGCCCGATCTCGCGCGTAATCAACAGAAATTCGGCTTCGGATTTATTCAGCTCGACGTCTTTTCCGAGAAGCTCTTGGAGTTGCCGGAGTTCGATGTCGTGCATTGCGCGGGCGTGTTGTATCACGTCGAGAATCCGCTTTCGCTGCTGTTCCGTTTGCGCAAATTGTGCCGTGCCGCCGGCACGCTCTTTCTCGAAACGACGGAGTATCATACGCCGACGAGCGACCCGGTGATGATCTTCCATCCGGATAGCTCGCTCGATGACAATCCGTCGAATTGGTGGTCGACGAACGAGGCATGCCTGTTCGAGATGCTGCGAGCAGCCGGATTCGCCGACACCACGGTGACCTTCAAGACCCCACCGCCCCCCGCTGCCCCGACGATCGGACGCATCGGGATCACGGCCTGGGCTGCGAGCACGCCCGAGCAGATCTCCCTGAAGCTGCTCCCCCGCCGGCCTACGTATATGCCGAACGCGTCCGGGCACGGAAACCGGGCGGGGATCCGCCGCTAGCCCAGTAAAGGCTTGCATGATTATGCAGTAAACTGTATAATTATGCAATCATGATCTCCACGGGTTCCGCCAACCGCCTCCTCGGGCGCAGCCTGCTCCGCATCACCGACCTCAATCAGGCCGAGCTGGTGATGCTTTTGAATTTGGCGACGCAGATCAAGGCGATGCCGCCGCACGAGCAGCACTCGCTTTTACCAGGGCGCACGGCCGTGCTGCTGTTCGAAAAGCCCAGTTTGCGCACCCGTATCTCCTTTGAAGTTGGGATGAGCCAGCTCGGCGGAACGTCGATTTTCGCGAGTGGTGACCAGTTTCGCGTTGGAACGCGCGAAACGCCCGAAGATGCAGCGCGGTCGCTTTCGCGCTACGCAAACGCGCTCGTGATCCGCACGTACGATCACAACATGCTTGAGCGCCTTGCCGGCGCATCGACCGTTCCGGTCATCAACGCACTTTCTCAATTCGCACATCCGTGCCAAGCACTCGGGGACGTGCTCACGATCCGCGAGCGGTTCGGAACGCTCGAAGGCTTGCGCCTTGCCTACATCGGCGACGGACGCAACAATGTTGCCGCATCATTGGCGGAGGCAGCCGCGATGGCCGGCGTCTCCATTACGTTCGGCTGCCCGCCGACGCATCGGCCCTCGGACGCATTTCTCGCGAAGCTCGCAGAGCTTGGGAAATCGTACAACGTCACGGCACGTGCGTTTACGAGCCCGGTACGCGCTGTCAAAGAAGTCGACGTCGTCTACACCGATGTGTGGACCTCGATGGGCGACGAGCAATATGCAGAACGCAACGCAGCCGCACTGCTTGGCTATCAAGTCGACTCGAAGCTCATGAAGGCTGCCGCGTCGCACGCTATTTTTATGCACTGCCTACCCGCCCATCGCGGTGAAGAAGTCACCGACGAAGTCATGGACGGGATTCAGAGCGTCGTCTTCGACCAAGCCGAGAACCGCATGCACGCGCAAAAGGCTTTATTGCTCGCGCTTTTGACTGACCTGAAGGGCTTCGAATTGTGAAAACCAAGCGACAACGAGCAATACTTTCGCTGATTGCGGCGAGGCCGATACGATCGCAGGAAGAGCTTGCGCATTTGCTCGAGCAGCAAGGCTACGAGGCGACGCAGGCTACCGTTTCGCGTGACATCAAGGAGCTGGGGCTCATGAAAGTTCCGCTGCGCAACGGCAACGGCCAGCAGTTCAAATATGTTGAGCCGTCGGCCGGACCGTCGTATACGAGCCGTCTGCATCGCGTCGTCGCCGAGCTCGCACTGAGCGTCCGCGGCTCGGGCAGTATCATCGTCTTGCGCACACAACCCGGCAGCGCAATGATGCTTGCGTCCGCAATCGATGCGGGCGAATGGCCGGAAATTCTCGGCAGCGTCGCCGGAGACGACACCGTACTCGTTGCGGTTGCAAACCCCGAGCAGCTCTCCATGCTCATGCAACGCTTCCTCGATATGAAAGGTCCTGAATCATGAGCCGCGTCGTCCTCGCCTACTCGGGCGGTTTGGACACTTCCGTCCTTCTCAAGAAACTGATCGATGCCGGTCACGAAGTGATCGCAATGACTGCCAATCTCGGCGAGAGTGACCATGTCACCGGCGAAGGCGCCGAAGCTGCGCTCGAAGGCGTGCGCCGTAAAGCGCTAGCGCTCGGCGCAAAAGACGCCGTTTTGCTTGACGTGCGCGAGCGTTTCATCAACGACTATTGCCAGCATGCACTCCGCGCGAACGCGCTTTACGAGGGCGTCTATCCGCTCTCGGCCTCGCTTTCGCGGCCTCTGCTTGCCGATCTGCTCGTTGAGACGGCCGAAGAATATCACGCTGACGCCGTCGCGCATGGCTGCACCGGAAAAGGCAACGATCAGGTTCGCATCGAGGTCGGCGTTCGCGCGCGTGCCCCACACTTGAAATGCATCGCACCACTGCGTGACGAGCCGATGTCGCGTCCGGACGCAATTGCGTACGCGCAAAAGCACGGCGTGCCGATTCCGCACACGCTCGACAACCCGTTCTCGGTCGACGCGAACCTGTGGGGACGCTCGATCGAAGCCGGCGTGCTCGAAAATCCCTGGAATGCGCCGCCCGAAAAAGCATATGCTTGGACGAAACCGGCCGCCCAACAACCGAACGAGCCCGACGAGATCATCATCGACTTCACCGACGGCCTTCCGTCGTACAACGGAACCCACGGCGCGAAGATGATGGCACAGCTGAACGCGATCGCCGGCTTGCACGGCGTCGGACGGCTGGACGTGATCGAGGACCGCGTCGTCGGTCTCAAATCACGCGAGGTCTACGAGTGCCCCGGCAGCCTCACGCTGATCGCCGCAAACAAAGCGCTCGAGCGTCTGGTGCTGACGCGCGACGAGCTGCGCTTCAAAGCCACGGTCGATCAAAAATACGCCGAGATGATCTACGACGGACAATGGTCTTCGCCGCTCCGCACCGCGCTCAATGCGTTCAACGCGCAGATCGCGCAACGCATGACGGGATCGGTTCGCATCGCGCTCTTCCACGGCCAGGCAGTCGTCAACGGTTCGAAGTCGCCCTTTGCGCTGTACGATGAAGGCCTTGCCACCTACGGCGCCGGCGATACCTTCAATCACAATGCCGCCACGGGCTTCATCGAGATCGTTGGTCTTCCGATTGCCGCCGGTGCTGGAGCCGTCGCGAAAGCGACGCTCGCGTGCACGACTTAGGCGTCGCAGCCGACTTACAATGGGGCGGCCGCTTCGCGCTGCCGCCTGATCCTCGGCTGCTCGCGTTTGGATCGTCGCTCGAAGACGATCTGGTGCTCGCGCCGTTCGACGTGCGTTGTTCGCATGCGCACGTAACGGCGCAGATGCAAGGCGGCGTGATCGATCGCGAAACGGCCAATGAACTCTACGCTGCGCTGGATCAAGTCGCGGTCGAGATGGCACGCGGCGAGTTCATCGCTTTCGCGCGCAGTGGTTCATTCGAAGACGTCCACGGCGCCATCGACGCGCGCGTTCGGCAGATCGTTCCAAACGCTGCCGGCGAGGCGCTGCACGCCGGACGCTCACGCAACGATCAAGTCGCGACGACGCTCGTCCTTTACACAAGGGATCGAGCCGAAAAAGGCTTGCATCTCTGCACGGCAATCGCGCGACGCTTCCTCGATCTCGCCACGACCGCACTCGGGGACGGTACGCTCTTAGCCGGAACGACGCATTGGCAACCGGCGCAGCCCGTGTTGCTTGCGTTCTGGCTGCACGCTGCAAGCGAAGGCTTCGCTCGCGCTGCACGCCGCTTCGCACGCGTCGCACACGACGCATCCGAATTCTCTCCGCTGGGCTCCGGCGCACTTTCGGGCAGCTCGCTCCCGCTCGATCGCGCCGCCGCCGCACTCGAGCTTGGGTTCGACGCTCCGACACGCAACGCGCTCGACTCGGTCGGTGATCGTGACGTCGCGCTCGATTTGCTCGACGCCGTCACACGTGCCCTGATCGCCGCGTCGCGTCCAAGCGAAGAGCTGGTGATCTGGTCGACTCCGGCGTTTGGCTACGCGCAGCTCGACGACGCTGCCTCAACCGGCTCGAGTCTGATGCCGCAAAAACGCAATCCGGATCCCTTCGAGTTGACGCGCGCTGCCGCAGGACGTGCGATCGGCACGCTCACGGGCGCGCTGGCGACGGTCAAGGGGATCGCGCTTTCCTATCATCGCGATCTGCAAGAAACGAAATCCGCGATTCTCGACGGGACGGAGCGCGGACTCGCAGCGCTCGACGCATTCGAGATCACGCTGACGCATCTCAGCTTCAATCATGCCAAGATGACGGCCGAAGCCGCGCGCGGATTCACGGTTGCGACCGACGTCGCCGACGCGCTGATCGCCCAAGGGACGACGGCGCGCGCTGCGCATCGTTTCGTCGGCGAGACCGTCGCCGCAGCGAAGGGTGACACGATGTCCGGCGACGAGCTCGAGCATCTGCGCGCCTCCAGCGGCATAGCGGGACTTACCGCGCCGCTTGACGCAGATGGCTGCGTCGCAGCCAAGCGTACCTCGGGTTCCACGCATCCGAGCATGGTCGCGGAAGCGATTGCATCAACCCGAAACGAACTCAGCGAGTTAGAAGCGACAAAGGCATGACACGCGTTCACATCGTCGGCGCCGCCGGTTATGGAGCGGGCGACGCTATCCATTATCTCGACCAGCATCCGAACGTTGATTTAATCACGCTCGAGAGTTCAAGCAGCGCGGGTACGGCGGTACGCGATACGTTTCGCTCGCTCCCGTACGTCGACCGCATGTTCGACGGCGGCGGTGCCGCACTGGCGGCGTGCCGCGCAGGCGATATCGTTCTGCTTGCGGGCGAATCCGAGAAAGCGCGCGAGCTGGCGCCGAAGTTCCTCGAGCTTGGTGCGCGCGTTATCGATCTTTCCGACGCGTTCCGCATGGCGGCTGCAAATCCGCATGCGGTCTACGGGCTTCCCGAACGCTACCGCGATCAAATTGCGCGCGCACAGCTTGTCGCAAATCCCGGTTGCTATCCGACCGGCTCGCTGCTCGCGACGATCCCGCTCGCGCCGTTTGCCCATCGCATCTCGAATCTCATCATCGATGCCAAGAGCGGCATCTCGGGTGCAGGCCGTTCGCCCAAACTGACCTCGATGTATGCGGAAGTCGACGGCGACGTTCGCGCGTACGGAATCCCATCGCATCGCCACGGCAGAGAAATCGAACAGGAACTGCGTGCCCTTGGTATCGGCGTTCCGCTCGTCTTCACGCCCCATGTCGTCCCGATGACGCGCGGGATGCTCGTCGACGCCTACGCCGTGATGCGGGAGCCGATCGACGAGAACGAGATCCGCGCCTCGTTTCTACGGACGTATGCGACGAATTTGTTCGTCGAAGTCTTGGACGGCCCACGCGTACCGTATCTGCCGGCACTCGCAGGGACGAACAACACACAAATTGCGATTAGCGTGCGCGGCGGCGTCGTCCACGTGCTCGTAGGGAACGACAACCTCGGTAAAGGCGCCGCCGGTCAAGCGGTGCAGAACTTGAACATCATGTGCGGATATCCTGAGGAGGCCGGACTTGGCGCTCGCATCCCAGTCGTCTGATTCATTCCGGCTCGTCGATCTGCGCGGTGGCCTCGGCGCCGTCCCCGACGTGCGTTGTGCCGGCGTCATGTCCGGCATCAAGCGGCGCAAAGCCGATCTTGCGCTGATCGATTTCGGCGGCGATCGCGTTTGCGCGTCGGTGATCACCACCAACGACGTCAAAGCCGCACCGTTGATCGTTTCCAACGAACATCTTGCAACCGACGGTGATGCCATCCGTGCAATCGTCGCCAATTCCGGATGCGCGAATGCGTGCACCGGCGAACGCGGACTCACCGATGCGCGGGAGACGGCTTCGCGCGCCGCAGCGCTGCTCGGCATTCGCACGTCACAAGTACTCGTGGCCTCGACCGGCGTCATCGGCGTTCCAATGCCGATGGACGTGATGGGGCCGGGACTCGAAAAAGCCGTGCGTGCCTTGCGCACCGGAAGCGAAGCTGCGCTTTCGGCTGCCGAAGCAATCATGACGACTGACCACGTACCGAAGCTGGAAGCCTGCGCGTATTATGATAATGGCAGCCAAACGCGCTGTGTGGTTGGCGGGATCGCAAAAGGGGCCGGCATGATCGCCCCCAACATGGCGACGATGCTTGCGTTCATTGCGACGGATGCGAGCTGCACGCGCGCATCCTTGCAAGCGGCCTTGGCTGAAGCCGTCGACGATACGTTCAACATGATTTCCGTCGACGGTGACATGTCGACGAACGACTGCCTGTATGCGCTCGCAAAACCCGGGACCGAAGAAGCGAGTCCGGGATTGCGCGCGGCGCTGCACACCGTGTGCCGCGAGCTTGCGCTCGACATGGTCAAAGACGGCGAAGGCGCCAGCAAGACGCTGACCGTGCACGTTACCGGCGCGAAAAACACAACGCAAGCGCGACAGATCGCGCGCGCTATCATCAATTCGAGCCTCGTCAAAACCGCGTTCTTTGGTGAAGATCCGAATTGGGGACGCATCATTGCTGCCGCGGGAAGCGTCGGCACCGGTATGCGCGAGGACGCATGGTCGATCACCCTCGGCGGCTCGCTTTGGGTCGATCGCGGTGCGATTGAAGTCCTAAGCGAAGCGGAAGCCCATGCCTTGCTCGAGCACAAGTCGATCAAGGTTGGACTCGATCTCGGGATGGGCGACGCCGAAGCAACCGGATACGGCTGCGACTTGACGCTCGAATACGTGCGCATCAACGCGCACTACCGCACATGATCGCGCATCCCGGCGGCAGCTCGCTCCCCGTGATCGAGCACCCGCATCTGATGAAGAACTACAACCGCGCACCAATCAATTTCGTGCGCGGTGAGGGCGTGTGGCTGGTCGATCAGAGCGGTGAACGTTATCTCGATCTTGTCGCGGGGATCGCGGTCTGCGCGCTTGGCCATTCACATCCAGCCATCGTGGGTGCTATCGCAGCGCAAGCCGCGACGCTCGTGCATTGCAGTAATCTCTATCATCACGAGCCGGCGGGCGAGCTCGCTAATAAACTCGCTGAAATCTCCGGATTCGATCGCGTCTTCTTCTGCAATTCAGGAACCGAAGCGAATGAAGCCGCGATAAAGCTCGCGCGCAAGCGCGCATTCCGGCTCGGGCAACCGGATCGCAACGTCATCGTGGCCTGCACGAATTCGTTCCACGGCCGCACCCTGGGCGCACTTGCCGCAACCGACAGTGCCAAGTATCAAGAGGGCTTCGGCCCGTTGCCAGGCGATTTCAAGTTCACGCCGTTCAACGATGTTGAGGCGCTTGAGAAAGCCGTCGATTCAAAGACGGCTGCGCTGATCATCGAGCCGGTGCAGGGCGAAAGCGGCATCTTCCCGGCGACCAACGAGTTTCTTGAAGCGGCCCGCGCGATTACCGCCAAACACGGCGCGCTTTTGATCTTCGATGAAATTCAGACCGGGATGGGACGCACCGGAACGCTCTTCGCGTTCGAATACTACAACGTGCGTCCCGACGCCATCACGCTGGCCAAAGCGCTGGCAAACGGTTTGCCGATCGGTGCGTTACTCTGCACCGAGGCGGCCGCTGAAGCACTGCATCCGGGCGATCACGGCACGACGTTCGGTGGCTCGCCGGTTCCCTGCGCGGCGGCGCTCGCACACTTGAACTTGCGCGACCGTATGAATCTCAACGTACACGTCGCCAACATGAGTCACGTTCTCCTCCAAGAGCTACATCTGATCGCAAATGCGGACCGCGAACGCTTTGGCGATCCCCGTGGTCTCGGACTCATGCTTGGCCTTCCGGTGATGGATCCGTTCTCGGCAAAAGACATCGTCGAGGCCGGACTCGCCGAACATCTGCTCCTTAACGCGGCGGGTAATAACACGTTGCGCTTCGTCCCACCGCTCATCATTAACGAAGAAGAGTTGCACGAAGCCGTGCGCCGTTTGCGCCGCGCAATCGCGGCCTCGCGGGGTCGCTAACACCTCGGTATGGATTCGCACCCGCGCGGAATGCATGATCTGGGTGGACTCCCGGGCGGCGAGATCGATCGCTCGGAACATCAGAACGATTTTTGGGAGCAGCGTGTCGACGCCCTAATGCGTGCGCTCGGTACGCTCGATCCGCCGCTCGTACGGACTGACGAGCTGCGGCGCGCGATCGAAGGCATCGGTGCGGACGCCTTCGATTCGATGACGTACTACGAACGCTGGATCTCGGCAATCACCGAAGTGCTGCTCGAAAAAGGCGTTATCTCCGTTAACGAGCTCTCCGGCAAGATCGCCGAGATCGAGAAGCGGGAAGCCGAGTGAGCGCGCGCTTTGCGCCCGGCGATCGGGTCCGCGTCCGCGAATGGTTTCCACCCGGACATGTCCGCACGCCCTATTACGTCCGTGGGAAGCGCGGCGAGATCGAGCGCATCTGCGGGACGTTCAACAATCCGGAACGGCTCGCATATAACCGTCCGGACGATCCGAAAGTGTTGTATCGCGTGCGCTTCATGCAGACGGAAGTATGGGGACGCGCCGAACGTTCCAGCGATACGATCGACATCGAAATCTACGAACACTGGTTGGAGCCTGAGCAATGAGCGACGATCACGACCATCCACACCATCCCGAGCATCATCTTCCGAGCACGTATCACGAAAAACTGACGGCTGCCGTCATCGAGCTGCTCGCCGAGAAAAAAGTGCTCCCGCCTGAAAAGATCCGGGCAGCGATCGACGCCATGGATGCGCGTGGCCCGAATCTCGGTGCGAAGGTCGTTGCGCGCGCGTGGGTCGATCCGGAATTCAAGAAACGTCTGCTTGCCGACGGCAGCAAGGCGTGTGCGGAGCTCGGTATCGATGTCGGTTCGCTTAAGCTGGTCGTCGTCGAGAACACTCCGCAAGCGCACAACGTAATCGTGTGCACGCTGTGTTCGTGCTATCCGAAGATGCTGCTCGGCATTCCGCCGGCGTGGTACAAGAGCAAATCCTATCGTTCGCGCACGGCGCGTGAACCGCGCAAAGTGCTGCACGAGTTCGGCCTCGATGTCGACGATAAGGTCGCGGTGCGCGTCCATGACAGCACCGCCGACATGCGCTATCTCGTGCTGCCGATACGTCCGTCCGGAACCGAAGGCTGGAGCGAAGAGAAGCTTGCCGAGCTCATCACGCGCGATTCGATGATCGGCGTGGCTCAAGCGAACGAACCGACCGCAGTTTGAAGGGAGCGCTCGCCGGACTCTTCGCGCTCTGGTTCGCCTGGGGTTTGAACTGGTCGCTCTGGCGGATCGTTCTTCCGTATACCGGACCACTCGAATTCATCGCGCTGCGCACGGCGCTTGCAGCCGCTCTGCTCGTTGTGCTCATGCTCGCGCTGCGACGCTCGCTCAATCCCGTGCCACTTGTCCCACTCCTGCTCATCGGTTTGCTGCAAGGCGTCGGCATGAACGGCTTCTCTGTTATCGCGGTCGCCGACAGCGGTGCTACGAAAGCGACGATCTTCGCCTACACGATGCCGTTCTGGACGGTGCTCTTCGCGCGCATGATCCTGCACGAAGACATCAAGGCGCGCCAATGGATCTCCGTCGGACTTGGGGCGCTGGGTCTTGCGATCGTCATCGCAGGTCACGGCTCACGTGTTTCTGAGGTCGGAGCCGTCTTCGCGACTGCAGGCGGACTCTGTTGGGCACTTGGGACTGTCGTTTGGAAATGGACGCTCCAGCGCTACAACGTCGATCCAATGCTGATGATTACGTGGCAGAATCTCGTCGCCATTATCCCGCTGGGTGTGGCTGCTCTCTTTGCGCACGAGCCGCCAATGCTGTGGAATCCGCTCTTGACGTTTGTGTTCATTTTCAACGTCACCGTGACGGCGATAGGTTCGTGGCTCTTGTGGTTCTGGGTGGTCAAGCGTCTGCCCGCGGTCACCGCCGGCATGAGCGCACTTGCGATACCCGTCATCGCGATCATCACCGCCTATTTGCTCGTCGGAGAACGCCCTGAGCCTCTTCAGTGGATTGGAATTATTTGTATGCTGCTCGCACTGCTGGTCGTGAATTTGCCATCAAGCGAGAATCGTGCCCCTACGTCATCCCGAGCGAAGCCTGTGCCCGGCGAAGCCAGGGTATCGAGGGATAGCGATAATGTTGGAGGGCAGAGCTTAGCATGAGCACATTGTCAGGACGCGTTGTTGTCGTTATCGGCGCGAGCAGCGGGGTTGGACTCGCGGCCGTTCGGCAGTTCCATGACGCTGGAGCGATTGTCCACGCCATAGCGCGCCGGAGGACGCCGTTTGAGGAAACCGAGCGATTTCACGCGCACACGTTCGACCTCATGGACTCTGTTGCGATCGAGCGCGGAATGACTGCTATCCTCAAAATGAATCCGATCGACGTGCTCGTCTACGCGGCGGGCAATAACGTGCCGAAGCGGCGACTCGCGGAGACTTCGCTTGAGGATTGGAACGCAATCATTCAAGTAAACCTCAGTGCGGCGTTTCAAACATTGCAAATGGCACTTCCGTCGTTACGCGAGACACACGGCACAGCGATATTCATCTCGAGCAATTCTGCAGCATGGCCGAATCTCTCGGGCAGCGCGTACCAGGCCTCGAAGACCGGCCTCTTCGGTTTAGCGCGCTCCGGTGCGTATGAAGAACATCAAAATGGTGTTCGGATTTCGGTAATCTTGCCGGGCGTCATCGATACGCCGTTTCTCGACCGCCGCGCTGATCCGCCGAATGCGGCAAAACGCGTAAACATGCTACTGCCGGATGACGTCGCATCCGCGTGCTTGTTTCTCGCAAGCCTACCGGAACGAGCTTACGTTCCGGAGATGGTGCTTTTGCCAACCTATTTACAAGCGCCCGGCAAAGGCGACGGAGCACACAAGTAGTTCTATGGAAACAGAACGTGTCTCGGAGTCACAAGGCGACTGATGTCACGAGCGATAGCATTCGCCGCATCCATTGTAACGTGCGCACCGGGCTTGGACTGATGGCGTTGCGCGTTGACGAATACGACAAGCGTAGCGCCGTTTGACGGCAAGTAATACGCGGCGGCATTATAGCCCGGGAGTCCACCCGTATAGCCATACCAACCTCCGCTACACCCCACTCCAAGCCCAAATCCCAATCCTTTGTCTCCGGTCGGAAGACAATGCAAACGCTCACGCTGCGTTGCAGTGCTATTCAATGTACCGGCAACATACGACTCGACCCAGCGCTTCATGTCCCAACTCGTGGAAATCATGGAGCCCGCCGCCCAAGTCAGCGACGGCGGAAGATAGACACTGACGTCTTGCCAGTCGCCCTTTGGATCGAGGGCGTATCCGTGTACGTACGGCGCCGGAATGTCAGGATCGTAAAGTGGAAACGTTGTACCGCTGAGCGCGAGCGGGATCAAGATGCGCTTGCGGATCTGATTTGCGACAGTGTCGTGCGTCAGCGACTCGACAATGAGTCCGAGAATCAGATAGTTCGTATTGCTGTAACCGTAACGCGTGCCGGGAGCAAACACGGGCTTCTGCTTCAACGCCCACGACACGATCTGACGTGGGTCGGCGTGGCTTCCTGCAGAAAGATCCAGCTTCTCGAGCTCCGGCGTATTGAAGGCTTCAAAGAGACCGCTCCGCATTTGGCAGAGTAACCGAACCGTGATGTGGTCACCGTTGGGAATGCGAAGTCCTAGATCGAACCCGCTCACCGGATCGTCTAGTCTCAAGCGTCCTTCGTCGACCAGTTGGAGGAGCACCGTGACGACGAACGTCTTCGTAATGCTGCCGATGCGGAACGCGTCATTCGCGGCGAATGGCGTTCTGGACGCGAGGTCAGCGTATCCGATGCTCCTCGTGAACGGCTTCCGGTGAGGCAGCCAGATCGCGACAAACGCGCCTGGAATCGGATGACGTCCTCCGAAAGCGCGCAGCTCTTGTCTTGCATACAGTTCGATCAGCTGTTGAACTCGCGTGGGGAGCGGTGGAGGTGAGTTCGCAGCACGAAGCGGCGCGAACGTCGCGAGCAAGCAGGCGAGGCCCAACGACGCAACGCGAGCCGCGAAAACGATGAGACTCTCTAGATTCTATCCGCTAGATACGACGCGACTTGCGCGACTGCAACGCGATCCTGTCGCATCGAATCGCGGTGACGGATCGTGACCGTGTCGTCAGCGAGCGTCTGATAATCGATCATGATGCAGAACGGCGTGCCGATTTCGTCCTGTCGGCGGTAAAGCTGGCCGACGTTCCCTTCGTCGTACTGAGTGCGGAAATGCGGTCGTAGGGCGCGTTCTATCTTCTGGGCGCGTTCGACGAGTTCGGGTTTGTTGCGCGCGAGCGGAAAGACGCCGACCTGCACCGGCGCGATCTTCGGATGAAAGTGCAAGACAGTCCGCGTGGTCTCCTTACCACTCTCATCGACGATCGTCTCTTTGTCGTACGCGTCAACGAGCATCGTCAACGTCGTGCGATCCATGCCGGCCGAACTCTCGATCAGAATTGGAACGTACTTCTGCTTCGTGGCCTCATCGAAGTAGGTCAGATCTTTGCCAGAAAGCTTGATGTGCGCATCGAGATCGTAGGTGCCGCGATGCGCGATCGATTCAAGCTCACCCCATCCCCACGGGAAGAGATATTCGACGTCGATTCCGGCGACCGCATAATGCGGACGTTCCTGCGGTGTCAGCTCGTAGAACCGCAGCCGCTCGGCCTTGATGCCGTAATCCGAGTACCATTTCTTGCGCGCATCGACCCACTCTTTGAACCACTCCATGTCGCGGCCATCGTGCGGGACAAAAAACTCGAGCTCCGCCTGCTCGAACTCACGAACGCGGAACGTAAAGTTGCCCGGCGTGATCTCGTTGCGGAATGATTTACCGATCTGCGCGATTCCGAAGGGCGGCTTCTTGCGCGCGCTCTGGTAGATATTCTTGAAGTTGACGAACATGCCCTGAGCGGTCTCGGGCCGCAGATATGCAACCGAGGCGCTGTCTTCCATCGGGCCGATCTGCGTCTTCATCATCAAATTGAAATTGCGCGGCTCGGTGAGCGTCCCGCGCATGCCGCAATCCGGGCATTGCTCGAGCGTCTTGAGATGATCGGCGCGAAACCGATGCTTGCAGTTCTTGCAATCGACGAGCTTGTCGTGAAACGCGGCAACGTGGCCGGAGGCGACCCACGTGTCGGGATGCATGATGATCGACGAATCGAACGCGACGACGTCGTCGCGCATCTCGACGATCTCATGCCACCATGCATCTTTGACGTTGCGCTTCAGAATAGCGCCAAGCGGACCATAATCGAAGAAGCCGCCGATGCCGCCGTAAATCTCGCTGGATTGAAAGATAAAGCCACGGCGCTTTGCCAGCGCCGCGATCTCTTCCATCGATGCGGGGTTCGTCAATTGCGTTTCGTCGACCATTAGGCCCGTTTTCGGCTGCGTGTGGCTTTGCCCCTCGACTTCGCTGGGGGTGACAATCCGGCGACAAAACTCGCTGCCAGTCGTTTCCCAGCGCAGGCGAACCACGCTTCCGTAAGCGCTTCCTTCAGATGTTTGACGGAGATCCTGTCGAGCTCAACGAGCACAGCGGGATAGCCGTCAAAGTGTGGCGTCGTGAAAAATACCTTCGGATCGCTCGCCAGCAAGACGTCCTTCATTTCGAGATCGGCGGTCTTCAGACCGAGGACCGGGCCTTTAGGTGCGCGCTTGCCGAGTGCAGCAATGTCGGATTTGCGCAGCGGACGCTCCCACGCGTAACCCTTGCGGCTGACCGTCCACCACATCTTCCCGCTCGACGATTGATCCTCGGTTGTCTCCGGTAACGTCCGCGCAATTCGCTTGACGTCAGCCCACTTCGCCACATTGAAACATTCGCGCTTTGAGGCGCGTATCCCAACTAAACGCACCTCGAGGAGCCTGCTATGTTGGTCGTCATCTTTATTATGATGTTTGCGTCGATGGCAGTCGGATTCACCGCCTTTGCGTGGGCAATGAAAGTACGCCAGTGCCCCAGCTGCGGTGCGGCGGTTACGCCCGATCCCCGGCTCGTTAAGGCATTCATCGGCGAATAAACTGTCCGTCGTCGTGCGGGCCGCGGGCAATGCCTCCGCTCGCAGTGCCCGCACGCGGCGGCGATTGTGATAGCGTAAGTGGCATGGAAAAAGTAACGGGTATCGGCGGGTTCTTCTTTCGCGCGCGCGATCCTGACGCGCTCGCACAGTGGTATCTGGATCACCTCGGTGTTAATCTGATCCCGTCAGACGATAAGGACTCGCCTTGGACACAAGAAGCAGGGCCGACCGCGTTCGCTCCGTTTCCCGAGTCGACCGATTATTTCTCCGAGACCAAGACCTGGATGATCAATTTTCGCGTGCGCAACCTCGATGCGATGGCAGCGCAGCTGCGGGCGGCCGGTATTAAGGTCGACGTTGTCGAGGAAGTGTATCCGAACGGTCGCTTTGCGCGCCTCCACGACCCCGAGGACAACGCGATCGAATTATGGGAGCCCGCGCCCTAGTCGATCGGCTCGCTAAAGATCAAATGATTGCCGACCGGGTCGACGACGGTCATTTCGCGCGTGCCCCATTCTTGTTCCTGAATGCCGGGGTTCATATATTTGTAGGCTTTCGCTTGCAACTCGCGATGCAGGTCTTCGACGCCTTCCATTTCGATCCGAACATGAACGCCGGGGCTGCCGTCTCCATGATGCTCGCTCAGAAAAATTGCGAGATCGTCGCGTGAGATCCCCATGAAGAGCGGCGCGTTGTCGTGGAAACGGTGTTCGAATTCGATCGTAAACCCGAGATAGTCAAGATAGAACTCGCGCGTCTTTGCGACGTCGAACATGCGGAGAATCGGCGTCGCCGAGTTAAGACGCATAACTCTTGAGGAACGTCAATTTGTCCCAGTAGCCGCGCTGAAAAGCAATCTGCCCTCCGACGACGCGAAAGAATCCGCATCCGCGAAGCCCTTTTGGGTCACGCCACTCCAGGATGGCCCACTCTCCGTCCTCAAACAGATTTTCCGGTACGCACACCATTGTGGCGCGTTCGAAACCGGTGACGAACATCTCGCGAATTGCTTCGCGCCCCGCGACCGGCTGTTCGGCGACTTGATGGTTTATGGCATCCGCGGTGTACATCGCGCTCAGGGCATCGGCATCGGCCCGGTTGAACGCATCGACCCAGGCGAGGACGACATCCTTCGGCCGCATCACGAAGTCTCTCGCGTCTTCGGCTGCGTTTCTGCCTTGAGCTGACCGCACGCCGCCGCGATATCGCGACCCATCGGGACGCGCACTGTCGCGACGCAGCCGTGGTCCTCGAGCTTCTTCTGAAACGCTCGCACCTTCGCTTCGGAGCTGCCGCTGAGCTCAGCGCCCGTCGCGTTGTACGGAATCAGGTTGACGTGATACAGCGAGCCACGCATGAGGCGCGCAAGCTGTTCGGCGTGCACGTCACCGTCGTTCTGTCCATCCAGCATGACGTATTCGAAGAAAATCTTACGATGCGTCGCCTTGATGTAGCGTTCGCAAGCCGCCATCAGCTCGGCAATCGGATAGCGGCGATTCACCGGCATCAGTCGCCCACGCAGCTCGTCGTTCGGCGCATGGAGCGAGATCGCGAGGTTGACTTGAATCCCTTCGGTTGCGAACTTGTCGATTTGCGGGACGAGGCCAACGGTCGAGATCGTGATGTGGCGGTGTCCGAGTCCGAAACCCTTCGGATCGTTCAGTAAGCGCACCGCATCCATCACAGCATCGTAGTTGGCAAACGGTTCGCCCATGCCCATGAAGACGATGTTGGTGATCTTCTTGTTGCGCCGTGCGAGCTCACGCGCGAAGTAGCGTGCTTGATCGAAGATCTCGGTCGGCTCGAGATTGCGTGTGAAGCCGCCTTGGCCCGTCGCGCAGAATTTGCATGCGTATGCGCAACCGGCTTGACTCGAGATGCAGACGGTGCTGCGGTCACCGCGGTGCTCCATCAGCACGGCTTCGACTTCAGACCCGTCGGCAAGACGGAAGAGGCCCTTCGTCGTCTGCTTGTCGTTCGAGCGTTGCACGACGGTCGGCGTCACCGAATCGAATGCGAAGCCTTGGTCGCCGAGTCTTACCCGGAGCTCTTTCGGGAGTGTTGTGACGGCGTCGAGGTCAGACGCGAGTTCCTTCGTTGCCGCTCGGTAAATCTGCTCGAGGCGATACTTCCGCAGATCGAATGTTGAAACGAACGCGGAACCGTCGGCTATCCCGCCGCGGCGCGCTTTCTCATCAAACCAAATTTCTTGTGGGCTGCGTTCCATTAGAATAACGCTTCTTGTATCACCTCGGGGTCAGTCTTTGGTTTCGGTTCGTCGAGGCGCGCGCGGATTTTTTTCAAATCCGACCAGACCAAGCGCTTGACTTCGGTCATTTCTTTGCCACCCGTCATGCGCAGGATGTACGCCGGATGGAAGGTTGCAATGATCGGAATGCCGTTCGGCCCGTCGTACCAGATGCCGCGCTGCTTTGTGATCGAGAAGCGTTCACCCATAAACGACTTCGCGGAAGGCGCACCTAGGCACAGGATCATCTCCGGCTTGATGATGTCGATTTGTTGATCCAGATAAGGCCGGCAATTGCGCATCTCATCGGGCGTCGGCGCGCGGTTACGCAAGCGCGTGCCGTCGTCGAGCGTCGGCCGGCACTTGACCGTATTGCAGATGAACACTTCCTCGCGCGCAAGGCCGATCGCGCCGAGCATGCGGTCGAGCAATTCACCGGCGCGTCCGACGAACGGGCGCCCGAGCTTGTCTTCCGTCTCTCCCGGTCCCTCGCCGATCAACATCAATCGCGTGCACGGATCGCCTTCGCCGTACGCCGTGTTCGTGCGCGTATAGCCGATCTCGCACTTGCGGCAGGACGCCACGACGGAGGCCGCGCGCGCGAGCGCTTTCTCCCGCTTCGCGCGTTCTTCGAGACTCATGCCGCGGGCGGTTCCATCTTGCCAGGCTCGGGATCGAGAATGACGGCTTCTCCAAACGCGACGACACGCGTCGAACCGTCGGATTGCTCGGCAACCTGAAATTGCAATCCCAAAATCCCGTTTGCGCCGAGCGTATTGGCGCGCGCGATGAGTGCGCTCAGCGACTCCGCGCGCGCGCGCTCGGCGTCGGTGAGATATTCGATTGGAGCAAGACCGATGAATGCACCGATGCTGCGAAACGTCGCGCGCAACAGATTCTTCGGGCGACTCGCTTGTCCGTACGCATAGCCAAGCGACTTGAGGACTTTGAAGCCGTCAATGCGCTCGAAGGTCACGACGTTCTCGGGGGCGATCATCGCAAGACTCTTTTCGCCACCAGCGCCACAGCACCAGCCGCCCCGACATAAAGAGCGTAGCGTCCGACGAGCGCCGCGACGAGCGTGCCATACCAGACCGGCCCATGGTGTTTGAGCCAATACGTACGGCGCGAACGCTGCTTGCGTGAATCGACGCTATACGCCCCACGCGCGCTGGCGCGGCCTTCGTGTACGGCTTCGCTCTGCGGGACGAACCACGTCTCCCAATTCGCAAGCGCCGCGCGTTTCGCCAAATCGACTTCCTCGTGATAGAGGAAGAAACGTTCATCGAAGAGTCCTATCGCATCCAAAAGCGCGCGCCGAATCGCCATCGCAGCGCCGATCACGATGTCAACGCGGCGCGGCGAGGCATAATCCCAATCGCGCAGCGACGCGCCGTTCGCATAGTGGCGGAGCATTGGCCATTCGCCCCACGCGCTCGAGCGCAAAAACGCGCCCGCCCAGGTATCGAACTCGCCGACCGCGTCGCGCTGAATCGTCCCGTCGAGATTATATATCCTCGAGCCGGCGATCCCGCAGCGCGGATGCGCGTCCATGAACGCGACGACCTCGCGCAGCGCGCCATTCTTCAACTCCGCATCGGGATTCAAAAGATAGGCGTACGGCGACGACGTGCGTTCGAACGCGCGATTGCAGGCCGCGGCGAAGCCGAGGTTGGCCCTGTTTTCGATGATCTCGACCCGATCACCGTATCGTTCGCGGATGAACTCGCGCGAGCCGTCGGTCGAGCCGTTGTCGGAGACGACGACGTGCGCGAACGCCGCATCTTCCTTTACTTCCTCGAGGGCGAAGACCGAGTCGAGTGCCTTTGTGATGTTTTCGCGATCGTTCCAGCAGACGACGATAACGTCGACGCTGCTCATGCGCGGGCGAGTCGGGGACGCTGCTGCAGATAAGGCCAGATAAAAACGTCGATGTCGCCGTCGAGAACGGCTTGCGTATTGCCGGTCTCAACGTTGGTGCGGTGATCCTTGACCAGAGAATAGGGCTGAAGAACGTACGAACGAATCTGCGATCCCCATTCGTTGGCGCGGCGCTCACCGCGCATCTCATCGAGTAAGGCTTGCCGTTCTTCATAGTCGCGCTGCACGAGCCTAGCGCGCAGGATGTTCATCGCCACGTCGCGATTTTGCATTTGCGAACGTTCCTGCTGTGACGCAACGACAAGTCCGGTCGGAATGTGGATGATACGGATCGCAGACTCGGTTTTGTTCACGTACTGCCCGCCGGCCCCGCCGGATTTGAACGTTTCGATCCTCAGCTCGTCCGGCTTTATCTCGATCCCGGCATCTTCTTCGCCCACGATTTCTGGGATGACGTCGACGGATGCAAATGATGTGTGGCGGCGATGCTGCTGGTCGAACGGCGAGATGCGCACGAGGCGGTGGACGCCGCGTTCGCTCTCGAGCATCCCGTATGCGTTCTTTCCGCGCACGAAGAACGTGATCGACTTGAGGCCGGCTTCTTCGGCAGCCGATGCATCGGTGACGTTGACTGAAAACTCTTTGCGCTCGGCCCAGCGCATGTACATGCGTGCCAGCATCTCGGCCCAATCCGCCGCATCGACGCCCCCGGCGCCCGAATTGATCGAGACGATCGCGTTGTGCGCGTCGAACTCGCGGTCGAAGTTCGCAGCCATCTCGAGCTCGTCAAGGCGTACTTCGGCTTGCGCGATGCCGCTCTCGGCTTCGTCGGAAGCCCCCTTTTCGTCCCCAAGAATCTCGAGCGTCTCAGCGGCTTCGTCGAGTAGCGTTTGGACGCGCGTAAACGTGTCGGTCTCTTCGCGCAGTTCGGCCAGCTCTTTCATCACGCTCTGTGCCGTCTGCGAGTCGTGCCAAAAATCTTCCGCGCGCGAGCGGTTCTCGAGCTCGCTTAGCTTCCGCCGTTTACCGGCGTCGTCAAAGACGCTCCCGAAGCGTTTCTAAACGCTCGCGGAGGCGGCCGATCGTTGCCAATTGCGCGTCACTCACACTACACGGATTCGAGACACACGAAGCCTTGTCCCATATGGGCGGCTCAAGGCAGCCAGTGGATGTCGTTCGCCGCGATGCTCGGAACGTCGACCTCGACAAAGCGCAAGGGCGGTCCGTTTGCCTTGAAGGCATGCGGCGTTCCCATTGGGATCGAGATCATATCACCGGGGCCGATCACCCTGCGTTTCGTTCCCAGCGTGACCATTCCGGTGCCGCTTACGACATACAGAAACTCGGTCGAGTGAAAGTGAGCGTGGCGCTTGATCGACGTAATCTGCGTGGCAGCGAAGTCTGCGCCGTTCTGCGTCGTGATCAACTTGTACGAAACGCCGGGCGAGAAGACGTCGAGCTTGCCGTTGATGACTCGATCAAAGGCAACCACTTGGGGCGCGGACGCGGCTTGAGCAACGCGAGGCCCGAAGTAGAATCCGAGTACGGCACCACTGATAGCGGCGGTCAAGACCAACGCCGTCGACTTAGCGGTCAAGATGCGGTTCATATTCATCGAGGGCCCTTAGAAGGGTTTCTGGGAAAGCCTGCTCTGTGGGGCTGGGTTGCCTCTAAGCGGCTGCGCCGTGGCACTTCTTATATTTTTTGCCTGAACCACACGGGCACAGATCGTTGCGGCCGACCTTGTCGTTCGCGCGCTGCGCCGGTTTGGCCGGTTCTTCACCGTCGCGGTTCGTGTGTATCTGCGGCTTCGCGGGTTTGCCGGGGACCGGCCCGAGGATCTTCTCGATACTGCGATCATCGAGTGGCGCCGCGGGCTGCGGCAGTAATTGTCCCGACGGCACCGGATCGAATGCAGGTCCGGAAGCGACGAGCTGTGGTTCGGGCGCCGGCGCCTCTTGACGTTCGATCTGAATGTGAAAGACCGTCTTGATCGCTTCGTCGGCGATGTTGTTCTTGAGATCTTCGAAAATCTCGTACGCTTCTTTTTCGTACTCGACGCGCGGGTCTTTTTGGCCGTAGCCGCGCAAACCGATGCCGCTCTTGAGCGTGTCCATCACGTACAGATGATCGACCCACATGCGATCGATAATCGGCAGCATGATGTAGCGCGACTCGACGAAGCGCATGATCTCGGGCGTAATCTCGGCTTCCTTGGCTTCGTAAAGCTGCTCGCCGAGCGCGATTAGTCGCCTCTTTATCTCCTCGCGATCGAGCTTCTCGATTTCTTCGAGCGTGATGTGGCTCTTCACCGGAAAAATCGGCTCGATCTCATCGAGAATCGTGCCCAACTCCCATTCGCTCGGGTGCCGTTCAGCCGAGGCGTGCTCATCGATCGCGGACGCGATCTTGTCATGCAGCGTTTGCAGCATGAACGGGCGCATCGACTCGCCCTGCAAGATCTTGCGGCGTTCGCCGTAGATGATCTCGCGCTGTTTGTTCATGACGTCGTCGTACTCGAGAACCGATTTACGGATCTCGTAATTGTGATTCTCGACCTTGCTTTGTGCCCGTTCGATCGAACGCGAGATCATCTTGGCTTCGATCGGAGTCTCGTCGCTGAAGCCGACCATCTTCATCACGCTCTGAATGCGCTCGGCGCCGAAGAGGCGCATGATCTCGTCTTCGAGCGCGACGTAGAAGCGCGTCGAGCCGGGATCGCCTTGACGGCCCGCGCGGCCGCGCAGCTGGTTGTCGATGCGGCGCGATTCGTGACGCTCGGTGCCGATGATGTGCAAGCCACCGATGGCAGGGATGCCTTCACCAAGCTTGATGTCGACGCCGCGGCCCGCCATATTGGTCGCGATCGTAACCGCGCCAGGCAACCCGGCGTCCTTGATGATCTGCGCTTCTTGCTCGTGGTACTTCGCGTTGAGGACGTTGCACTCGGTGCCTTTGCGGCGCAACATCGCAGCCAGCCGCTCCGACTTCTCAATCGAGCGCGTGCCGACTAGAACCGGACGTCCTTTTTGATGCTCCAAGACGATTTCGTCGACGACGGCGGCGAATTTCGCGTCCTCGCTCTTGTAGATGATGTCGCCGAGATCGTCGCGCCGCACATCGCGATTGGTTGGAATCCCTACGACTGAAAGACCGTAGATCTCGCCGAATTCCCGCTCCTCGGTTTTCGCGGTTCCGGTCATGCCCGCGAGCTTGTCGTAGAGCCTGAAATAATTCTGGAACGTGATCGTCGCGAGCGTTTGATCTTCGCTGCGAACTTTGAGCCCTTCTTTGGCTTCGATCGCTTGATGGATACCGTCGGAGTAGCGGCGGCCCGTCATGAGACGTCCGGTAAACTCATCGACGATGATCACTTCACCGTCTTTGACGATGTACTGCTGCTCTTTGTGGAAGAGATTCCAAGCTTTGAGCGCCGCGTTCAGCTGGTGCGCAAGCTCGATATTGCGCTGATCGTAGAGATTCCCGATTCCGAGCATCTTTTCGACCTTCGCAACACCGGCTTCTGTGATCGGCGCCGCGTGCGATTTTTCATCGACGGTGAAATCTTCGTCTTTCTTCAGACGCGGCATGATCTGCGCGAATTTTGCATACAGCTCGGTTGCGTCGTGACCTTGCCCGCTGATAATGAGCGGCGTGCGCGCTTCATCGATCAGGATCGAGTCAACTTCGTCGACGATTGCAAAGCTGAGCTCGCGCTGCACCATGTCTTCGAGCTGCCACGCCATGTTGTCGCGCAGATAGTCGAAGCCGACTTCGTTGTTCGTGACGTAGGTGACGTCGGAGTTGTAAGCTGCGCGCCGCTCGGGCGGCTGCAGGTCGTGCTGGACCACGCCGACGGTCAGACCCAAAAATTCGTAGATCGGCCCCATCCATGCCGCGTCGCGCTTCGCCAAATAGTCGTTGACGGTGACGAGGTGGACGCCCTTACCGGCGAGTGCGTTCAAGTACACCGGAAGCGTGGCGACGAGCGTTTTGCCCTCGCCGGTTTTCATCTCCGCGACCTTGCCTTCGTGCAAGACTTGGCCGCCCATCAGCTGCACATCGAAGTGCCGCATGCCGAGCGTGCGTTTCGCCGCTTCGCGCACGACCGCAAACGCCTCGGGCAGCAGGTCGTCGAGGGTTTCGCCGTCGGCAAACCGCTGCTTGAATTCGGGGGTCTTCGCCGCGAGCGCCTCATCTGAAAGCGCTGAGGTCGCCGGCTCGAGCGCGTTGACGCGCTCGACGGTTCGCCGCAAACGCGAAATCTCGCGCTCATTGGCGTCAAAAATCGTCTTTAGGAAGGCCATGTCTCTACGTCTTAACGTTCTCGGCGTCGATCAGTTTCCGCTACCGGGCGGTGGGTTGGGCTGCGGTGGCATTGGCGAAGTCTTTCCCGACAATGACCGTAACGTCACTCTTCCAGCCCGCCGAGGGGGCGGGATCCGGATCGACGCTGACGACCAGGCCCGGGATGATGGAGAGGTCGGTGCGGACGCGCTCGCCGGCGCCGAAGATCCGCGAGTGCTCGAGAATCTGCGTCTGTTCGTGACCGAAGGTCTCGGCGTTCCCGACCTTGCCGATGCTGTACCCCTTCGTGCGCAGGACGGCCGCTAATTTCTTTGCCATGCCCGGCGTGCCGCTGCCGTTGAGGACGTCGATCGCGAGATCTGAGGGTTTGACGCTGGCGACGACTGAGGGCGGTATTGTCGGCGGCGCGCCCAGCGGCCCCATGATCAAATCTTGAACGAGCTTTTGATTTTTCGCGGTGTCCGGAATCAAGACGTCGCCGGCGGCAACGTCTTTGTCGCCGGTGTATCCCAATTGAGCCGTTTTGATTCCGGCTTGATCGACTTGCGAAAATGCGGTTGCGAGGCTCAGCTCTTCATCGAAAGAGAGATTCGTTTCGACGTCACGCTTGGCCACACCGAGGATATCGCGAAGGTGCGTTACGTCGTTGAACTTGTCGCGTTTGAGCTTATCGACGATCGTACGCATCACTTGCTGCTGACGTAAGATGCGGCAGGGGTCGCTGCACCAGTCGTGACGGAAGCGCACGTAGCCGACAGCTTGATTGCCGTCGAGATGCTGCATCCCGGGCTTCAAATGGATGTGCAGATGCCCCCAATTGTCGTCGTAGTCAAGCGGGCCGTTCGCGCCGCTATGCGTGATCGCGTTCGAGTTCATGACGTCGACATCGATACCACCTATCGCATTGATCAAATCCTTGGACGCATCCACGCGTAGGACGATGTACCGATCGAAGTAGTGCCCAGTCGAGGTCTTCGGTATCCCCAGGAATCCGCCGATTACCTGATCGGCTTCGCGTGGGCCGCCCTCGCCGTACGCCGCGTTGATCTTGTCCGCGTGACCGTTCGGCAGCGTCGCTTCCATATCGCGCGGAATCGAGAGTAGCGAAACACCGCGCGTCGGGAAATCGAGCGTTGTTACGAAGATCGTATCGCTGCGCGCGCCGGCCGAGAACTCCATGTCGCGATCTGTGTAATTGTAGTCGATCCCCAAGACCAGAATCGAAATGCGGTCTTTCCCGAATAGCTGCTCGGGCGGCGGAATGAAGATGTTGACGATCTCTTGCTGCAGCGTGCGGTGGTGCGATTTTGCACGCAACGCCAAGAAACCGACGGCGATGCATAATACGAACAGCGCGACGAGCGTCGCGATCGGAATGATCCGCAAACGGCCTCTAGAGCGGCGCGGACGAGACGGTTCGGAAGGCTCAGACTCGTTGGGACCCGGCGGCGGGAGATGCTTACCCAACAGCCGCCAATTCCGGTACGAACGTGCCGTAGAAATCGAACGGGCCGGCACCGATAAGATTCGCAGAAGCGAACTCACCGACGCTAGCCGTCGCGTTGTGGGTCGCGATGAAAATGCTGCCGTCGACGCCGGGTGCTTCACCCATCGAGCGCGCAACGAGGACATCGCGTGTCCCGAGGGCCGCCGCGATCGCATCGTTCTTGCGCAGCTTTGCATGACTTTCGATCAGCACGCGAACGGTCTGCCCGAAACGCCGCGCACGCGCGCGCTCGGACGCCACTCGCGCCGCTTCGCGTAGGCGCAAGAGCCGTTTGCGTTTTTCGCGCTCGGGGACTTGCGCGCCGAGCTCGGCTGCGGGCGTCCCTTCTTCTTGACTGTACGTAAAGAAGCCGACACGATCGAGCTCTGCACGGCCCAGCCACGCTTCGAGATATTCAACGTGCTCGTCGCGCTCGCCGGGGAAGCCGACGATAAACGTCGAGCGCATCGTGATTCCGGGAACGCGGCTGCGAAATTCTTCGATCAACTCCAAATAGCGCTCGCCATTCGAGGGGCGCAGCATCGGACGCAACACGTCTGGGTGCGCATGCTGCAGCGGCATGTCCATGTACTTGCAGACACGATCGATATTCGCGATCGCGTCGATCAACTCCGAATCCACGGTTGCGGGATACAGGTACAAGAGACGGATCCACTCGATACCGTCGACATCATTAAGACGCTCCAGCAATGTTGCCAGGCCGCCGCGGCGGTAGCCACGATCGCGTCCCCACATCGAGGTGTCTTGCGCGATCAGGATCAGCTCTTTTGTTCCGCCGGCTGCAAGCGCGCGCGCTTCAGCCAGAATCGATTCCTCACTGCGCGAACGAAATGTGCCACGCAGCTGCGGGATGATGCAGAACGTACACGGATGATCGCAGCCTTCGGCGATTTTCAAATATGCGGTCGCGCGCGGCGTTGTAACCAAGCGCGGCAGAAAATCGTGCTCGGGCTCGCTTTCGAACTGCAAACGCACCGGGCGCAAACCTTCGCGCGCCTCTTGCAGAATCTCGGCGATTCCGGCGTACGCGCCGGTCCCGACAATGCCGTCGATTTCCGGGATCAGCTGTTGCAGTTGCGCGCCGAAGCGCTGCGAGAGGCAGCCGGCAACGATCAGCTGTTGCCCGGGCCGTTTCGCGGCGGCATGCTCGAGGATGACTTCCGTTGACTCGGCCTTGGCCGGATCGATGAACGCGCAAGTGTTGACCACCACGGCGTCCGCCTCGGCGGCATCGGGAACGAGCTCCCAGCCTGACTCCCCCAGCTTGCCGATCATCACCTCGGAATCGACGAGATTCTTGGCACAGCCAAGCGAGACAAGCGCGAATTTAGACACGACGGTTTACTTTACCAGGGTCAGCGAAAGTTTACAAACTGCAGCGGCAGCTCGAAATCCAAGGCTTTGAGCAGGTTTATCGCCTTCTGCAGATCGTCTTTCGATTTTCCCGAGACCCGAATTTGGTCGGCCTGGAACTGCGCGGTCACCTTGAGCTTCGAGCTTTTGATGGCATCGAAGATCGGCTTAGATTTGTCTTTTGGAATCCCAACCTTTAGCGTGATCTTCTGACGCAACGTATTCTGCGTAGCCGGCTCGACTTTACCGTAGTCGAACGACTTCAGCGAGATGCCGCGCTTGATCGCGCGCGATTGTACGATGTCAATGACGTTTTTGAGCTTGAGCTCATCGTCAGCAACGATCGTGATGTCTTTTTCGGTGTTCTCAATCGTCGTCTTCGAGTTCTTGAAATCGAAACGGCCCGCGATCTCCGCGCGCGCTTGATTGAGCGCGTTCTCGAGCTCTTGTGCATCGATGCGGCTGACGACGTCAAAAGAAGAATCTGCTGGCATTTACTCCGTTTTCCCGGTGAGTGTATAGTCGCGCTCGACGACTTGTCCAACGGAACCCAACACATGTGGACGCTGTCCGGGTGCCGTGACTTCGACGCCGCCGGCGTTTCCGACGAGCAGCTTGACATGCTTGCCCTTGAAATCGCGCGTCGTGCCGGGTGGATACTCGCCTTCGATAACCACGTTCCCGTCGACGATCACGCGCATCCACGAGAGCTGCGTGAGCTTGATGCTCACTTCAGGGCGCCCCGGATGTAGCGGCGCCGGTATTGCTGCGAGCGGGGTTGCGCTAGCGGGCGGCAGGCTCGATGCAGGCGTCGCGCTGTTCGGGGCGATGGGAATTGCTGCGGCCGTTTTTTCCGGTGCAGCGCCGCTGTGGAGTTGGTAGTAGCCGTAGCCGACATACCCGACGAGGGCGAGCGCGATGACTCCGGCCACCCAGACCCAAAGCGAAGGCCCGCCCCCACTGCCCGGATCGACGCTGACGGCACCGCCGCCATTCCACTGCTTGGTTGGGGGAGCCGAAGGCACGGTCGCATTAAAGCCTTCGATCGCATGCTCGGGGTCTACGCCCAAGAACCGGGCGTATGTTCGGATAAAGCCCCGAATGTAGACGGGGGCCCCAATGACGGCCCAGTCTTCCTCTTCGATTGCTTGGAGATAGGTCGACCGAATATGAAGATTCTCGGCGACGTCGGAGAGGGACAAGCCGCGCGCTTCACGTGCAACGCGAAACTCATCTCCGAGCGATGGCATCACTTAGACTTTGAGCACCACCCGGAGGCTTTCCCCCCACGATGACGAGCCAGCAGACCCGCGTTGTAGCCGCAATGAGCGGTGGAGTCGACTCCGCCGTCGCTGCCGGTTTGCTCGCCGAGGCTGGTTACGACGTCGTCGGCGTCACGATGAAGATGTACGCGCCGACAAAGCCGTCGTATGCAAAATCATGTTGCGGCGCGGACGATTTCGACGACGCCCGCCGTAGCGCAGCTATCCTCGGCATTCCGCACTACGTTCTCGATTTTCAAGAAACGTTCGAGCGCAACGTCATCACGCGGTTCGCGCAGGAATACTTGAGTGGCCGAACACCCAACCCGTGCGTTGCGTGCAACAATTTCGTGAAGCTCGGAACGCTGCGCTCGTACGCCGATCGTCTGGGCGCGCGTTTCGTCGCCACCGGACACTACGCGCGGCTTTCGCACAACGATGATGGCGTGCACCTCTATCGCGGAACGCGGGCCAAAGATCAAGCCTACGCGCTCGCACAACTGTCTACCGCGCAACTTGCGGGATTGCTTCTGCCGCTCGGCGAGTTGACGAAAGAAGAAACGCGTGCGCACGCGGTGCGTCTCGGACTTCCGGTGCACGACAAAGCTGAATCGCAAGACATCTGCTTTGTCGAAGGCGGCGACTATCGCGACGTGCTCACGCAGCGCGGCCACGGATCCGGCGAGCGCGGAGAGATGCGCGATACCGCCGGCGTCGCCGTCGGTGCGCACGAAGGCATCGCGCACTACACGGTCGGGCAGCGCGCCGGCATCGGTGGTGCGGATGCACCGCGTTACGTTACACGCGTCGATGCATCGACAAACACGATCGTCATCGGCCGCGAAGAGGAGCTCTTCGCTTCGGGTCTGATCGCCGACGAACTGAATGTGATTCGCCCTGAGCGCTTCGCCGACGCCGCGGAAACCGACGTGTTGGCGATGATCCGCTATCGCGCAACGCCCGTACCGGCGCGAGCACGCGTCGACGCTGATGGCAATCTACAGCTGCGGTTTCTCGAACCGCAACGCGCTGTTTCACCCGGTCAGCTGGTCGCACTGTTTGCCCTCGATGGTGACGAAGTTCTCGCCGCCGCGACGATAAAGGCAGCGATTTAAGCCACTGTTGGAGGCCCTTTGCGCGTAATAGATCAGCTGCGGTGATGGAACGTGCGCCCGGTCATTTACGCTGTTGCTAGCGCGATATCCGAGCGAATGTTCCAATACGTGTCGCGGATGACCGGACGGAAGCCGGCGCCGATGATGATCTCTTCGAGCTGCTTGCGTGTCGCTTCGTTCGTCGAGCCTGCGTCTTTTACGACGCGCTCCTCGAGGATCGTTCCGCCCATGTCGTCGCAGCCGTAGAAGAGTGCGAGCTGGCCCATCTTCAGGCCGGGCGTCAGCCACGAAGCTTGCAGATGCGAAAAATTGTCGAGATAGAGCCGCGAGATGGCCAGGACGCGCAGGTAGTCGATGCCCGTCGCCTCTTGTCCACGCAGCGGCGTCTTCCACGGCACGTAGTACCACGGGATGAATGCGGTGAAGCCGCCGGTCTCGTCTTGCAGCGCGCGCAGAACGTCGAGATGCTGGATGCGCTCTTCGTCGGTCTCGATCGAACCGAACATCATCGTCGCAGTCGTCGGCATCCCGAGTTGCTGCGCATCGCGCATCACGCCGATCCATTCCTCGGGACGGACCTTGCGCGCCGAGATGCGCTTGCGCACGCGCTCGACCAAAATCTCTGCGCCTGCCCCCGGTAGCGACTTCATTCCGGCGGCGCGCAGACGCTCGAGGATCTGCCGCGGCGTCATCTCTTCGATCTTCGCAAGACCCGTGATCTCGGAGACGGAGAGCGAGTGGATGTCGACTGCGGGATACTGCGCCCGCACGCGATCGAACAGCTTCTCGAACCAATCCAAGCGCAGCTCCGGGTTGACGCCCCCCTGAATCATGATCTGCGTCGCGCCTTGATCCGCCGCGTACTTCACGCGCGAGAGGACGTCGTCGTGCGACATCGTGTAACCCTCGCCGTGCTTCTCGGGCCGGAAGAACGCACAGAACGTGCAGTGCACGTTGCAGACATTCGTATAGTTGATGGTCGTGTCGATGACATAGGTGACGACCTTGGGATCGTGGAGCGCCATGCGGCGCGCGTTCGCGGCCGCCCCGAGCTCGTGAAGCGGCGCCTCGCGATAAAGCGTGACCCCTTCTTCGAATGTCAGGCGCTTGCCGTCGGCAGCGCGTTCGAGCAGATTATGAAGCGACACGGGTGATCTCGGAATTTCGGAAGACACCGGGCATGAGTCCTACGGCGTCGAGCTCGGCAATGAACCGCGCCAGTCCACTACGGGCAGAGAGGTCGAACTTGAAGTTCAGCACCGAGTAATACTGCTCGTAGAACTCGAGCGTCCGCGGCCTGCGCTCCTGGGCGCGCGCGACGACGCGCGGCATGTTCCGCTCACCCCAGGCTTGGGCGGCGGCAAGCGCTTCGATCGCCGCATCGACGGCCTTGGGCGAGCGTTTGAAGACGTCATTGCGCACGACCCAAACGGCAAAGACCATGTCGGCCTCGGTCCACTCGTGCCACAGATGCGAGAGATCGTACACGATGGAAGGATCGAAGCGGTCGCGTGCATCGAGTGCCTTGTCGCCGATCAGGAGCGCCGGTTGGTGCATTTGTGCCGCGTAGATCGGATCTTCCGTCGAGACGAAGGCGGCGCGCACGCCATAGCGCCGCTCGAGCAAAATCTGCAGCAATGCGCGCCCGCTCGCAGACTCCCGCGTCACCGCAATTTCCCCGCCGTCCAAGAGATGTGGGGGCTGCTCCGAGATCAGCAACACCGACCATGCATAGTCGCGCGCGCCGATGCAGAGGCCGTCGATGAGCGTCAGCTCGTCCGCGTGCCGCGCAAAGTGCGCGGCGCTGATCGGACCCATGTCGAGCTTCCCGCGAATCGTCTCGGCATTCAAGCGCGATGGAACGCCGCTGATCAGCTCGCCCGGAAAGCCGAGCGCCCCTTCATCAAATGCGAGGTAGAGCGGAAGATCGTTGAGGTACTCAATCCGCCCACAGCGGATCTCTTCAGGCAATTGCGAGCTCCGGAGTCCAATCGTACGGGAACGTCTCGTACGTCGAGTTTCTCCGGACCGGCACGTAGCCGGCTTCTTCGATCAAGCGGCGGAATTCACGATCGTCGACGTACTGCCCCGAACGTGTTCCGGCGCTGTGATAGATGCGCTCCTCATCCGTTGAGCCGTGGGTTCCGTCCATGTCGTCGGCGCCGAAGTTCAGCGCGACCTGGCAAACCTGAAGGCCTTGAATCATCCAGTAGGCCTTGATGTGATCGAAGTTGTGCAGCATTAGACGTGCGACGGCGAACATCCGAATGTCGTCGAGCCCGCTCGTCCAGCCGCAGTCCGAGAGCTCGTTGCCGTCCGGATGAAATGCGAGCGGGATGAACGCGTTGTATCCCGGTGAGCGCGTTTGCGACTCACGCAGCAGAATTAGATGCTCGAGGCGTTCTTCGAGGGTCTCGATCGTGCCGTACAACATCGTCGCGTTCGATGCGATACCGACGCGATGCGCTTCCTCGTGAACCTTCAGCCAATCATCGGTCGTCACTTTGTTTGCGCAGACGAGGTCGCGGAAGCGTTTGCTGAAGATTTCGGCGCCGCCGCCATTGATATTGTCGAGGCCGGCTTCGCGCAGTTTCACAAGCGTGTCGTGATGGCTGAGGCGATGACGCCGCGAGAGATAATCGATCTCGGCCGCGGTGAAGAGCGAAAGCTGTACGTGCGGAGCACGCTCGCGCATCCGCCGCATCAGCGGCAGCCAGTAGTCCAGCGACAGCTGGCGCGGATCGTGACCGCCGACGATGTGAATTTGATTGAAGTTCGCGCCGGTCTCGAAAACCTTATCGAAGACTTGGTCGGCCGACATGCGGACGGCGCCCTCTTCTTTTTCACCGCGCGCAAACGAACAGAACTTGCACGCTGCGTAGCACACGTTCGTCGAGTTGATATAGCGGTTCAGAACGTAGTAAACGTTCTTCCCGCTCTTGCGCTCTTTTTGCGTCTTCGCCAAGCGACCGAGTGTATGCAAATCGCTCGTGCGCCAGAGCGTCATCCCGTCATCGAGGGAGAGAGGGATGCCCTCGTCGAGCTTGTGCTCGATCGGCTTGAGCGCCGGATCCAAAATCGCCGTTGCCATCTTCGATTCCGACACTATTCTAAGTGTCGTTCCTTTGCCTCCACGACTAGGGTCGCAGCACGCAAGGCGGCGACGACGGCAATCGCGAGGAGCCAACCGCCGATGATGTCGGTCGGATAGTGCGCGCCCATGGCCAGGCGCGACCAATCGATCACGACCGACCACGCAAAAAGCACGCCGCTGACCGCGATGCGTGCGGCGAGCGGCAGGTCGGATATCCAGATCATCAGCGCCCACAAACCGTAGAACGCCAGGCCAAGCGCAGAATGCCCGCTCGAATACGACGCTGAGCTCTCGTGCACGAGCAGCCAATGGTCCGGCCGCGGGCGATCGAAGAGCTCCTTGAAGCGGTCGCTGATGATCCACGTCAGCAGCAACGCACCAATCGCGAATGCTACGCGCCCTCGCCAGCGCGGCAAGAATATCGCTGCGACGATCGTGACCACGCACAGCACTGCATACGTTTGAAAGAGACCGCCGCGATAGGCGACATACGCGAGCCCTAAACCATGTCCGAGCAGGGCTTGTCCTGCGAGATCGAACGCGCCGGGTGGACGCCGCGCGACAGCGGCGCCGAGCGCGACATAGAGGGCGAGCGCGATCGCGGCGATTGCCGCTAGTCGAGGACTACGCGCCTTGCGCGAAGAGGTTGCCTTGGCTGCTATCGTCTTTGCCGAGCCGTGGCGCGATCGTCTCGAGCTCTGCGACGCCGAGCAGAATACGCCGAGGCTTCGTCCCTTCGTGCGGTCCGACGACCTTGAAATCTTCGAGCTGCTTCATGATGCGCACGGCGCGCGGATGTCCGATCGAGAAGCGCGTTTGCAATTGCGCGGTCGATGCGAAACTCGTTTCGATGATGAATTTCGCGGCTTCGTAAGCCAGCGGATCGACGTTGCGCTTTTCTTCGTCGTCTGCGATCGGCACGATCTCCAGATCGACGCGATTTTCGGGATTAGCTTGCGCGGCCCAATGCGCCACGAGCCGGTTGATCTCACCCATCGTCACGAACGCGCCTTGCACCCGTACCGGTTTGGGCGCGTCAATCGGCAGATACAGCATGTCACCACGCCCGAGCAGTCGTTCCGCGCCGGGCATATCGAGGATCGTGCGTGAGTCGATTTGCGATGAGACGGCGAAGGAGATGCGCGAAGGAATGTTGGCTTTGATGATCCCGGTGATGACGTCAACCGACGGACGCTGCGTCGCGACGACCAAATGGATTCCGGTTGCACGCGCCAGCTGCGCGAGCCGGCAGATCGTCGTCTCGACTTTGGCCGGCGCGATCAGCATCAAATCGGCGAGCTCGTCGATGACGATCACGACGTGCGGCAGCGGCTCATCCGGAAATTTCGCGTTGTACTCTTCGATCTTGCGAACGCCGGCGCGTGCGAAACGTTCGTAGCGCTCGTCCATCTTCTTCGTCATGTCGAAGAGCGCGCCGGCTGCCATGCGCGGATCGGTCACAACGTCGGTCACCAAATGCGGAATGCCGTTATACACGATCAGTTCGACGCGCTTCGGGTCGATCATCAAGAGCTGCACTTGTTTGGGCGTTGCCGAGACCAGCAACGACGCGATGATTGTGTTGAGACAGACGCTCTTGCCGGAACCGGTCGCGCCGGCCACGAGCAAATGCGGCATCTTGCCGAGGTCGCCGATGACGGGCCGGCCGGTAATGTCTTTTCCCAGCGCCATCGGCAGCGGCGGAATCGTGCCCCGATTCGGAAGGGCTTCGAGAATTTCGCGAATCGCGACGACCGAGACGATCGAGTTAGGCACCTCAATGCCGACTGCAGATTTGCCGGGTATTGGTGCCTCGATACGAATCGACGTCGCCGCGAGCGCCAGCGCAATGTCGTCGGCGAGCGACGAGATGCGGGCGATCTTGACGCCGCGCTCCGGCTTGAGCTCGTAGCGCGTAATCGCAGGGCCGCGCTCGATGTGGACGACCTTTCCACCCACGCCGAAACTCGAGAGCGTATCTTCGAGCAGGACGGCGCGGCTCGCGTCATCGTTTTTTTGCACTTGCGGCGGATCGAACATCCCCAGATCCGGCAAGCGGTAATCGGCCGAAGCGACGACGGCGATCGGCGCCGGCTGGTACTCACCGCTTACTGCGGGCGGAGCAGCATCCTCGACCTCATCGTCGTCTTCGTCTTCCTCTTCATCGTCGTCTTCGAGCTCTTCGTCATCCTCGAGGTCCTCGTCGTCGTCCTCATCCTCATCCTCGTCTTCCATCGCTTCGGGCTCGCCCGAATCGTGCAAAACTTTCGGCTCGATGTTCGTCGGTGTCGGCGGTGGCACGATCGTATCGACGATCGTGTAGGATGGAACGGGAACGATCGGCGCGGGCACAGGCTCGTCCGTGTGCTCGACTTCAGGCAAATTGAAGGCCTCGCGCAGCGTCCTCGGCGCTTGAACTGCGGGCAGCTGCGGTTTCTCATCGCTGCCGGCGGGCGCGCGCGTGCGCAACATCCGAACGAATGCGGTGATGTGTTTGATCGCCCATCCGATCGTGCGCTTGAGCGAAACATTTGTCACCCACACCGTGAGCGCAAGCGCCGAGAGAATGATGACGATCGTCGCACCAGCTACACCGAATAACCAGCGCAGTACCTCCCACAAGTGCGAACCGACGAGACCACCCATCGGACCGTACACGGCGCACACGATCAGGAAATAGCCGAGTGCCGCACCGCCGAGCACGGCGATCATTTGCGGCACGTTGATCTCGAGAAAAACGATTGCGCCGATCAACGCGATGAGCACCGGCAAGTACATTGCAGCTGCTCCAAAGAGCGCGTGCAACGACCATGCGGTGAGCGAACCGACGAAGCCCGCGCGAGCTGACGGCAATACCAGCGCGATCCCGAAAAAGACCGCGAGCCCAAGGGCTGCGATTCCGACAAGCTCGCCTTTGAAGCGGAGCCGCGTCTTTGTCGCCGGTTTCCGGCGAACGCGAGACGACATTGCTACCTCAGTTCGGCGGGGAGGACGGGCCCCCTACGGCTGCGCCTTGCCGCGTGCGTCGAAAGCTTTCTGCGCCGTAACGAACGTGTCGACGTTGGCACCGATCCAGCGGAACAAGTCCATGAAGCGTTGCGCCAAGTCCCGTCCGCTTGCGGTGAGCGCGTACTCGACGTGCGGCGGGACAACGGGCCGGCTCGTTCGTGAAATCAATCCGTCGCGTTCAAGCACGTCAAGCATTTGCGCAAGCATTTTTTCGGAAATGCCGTCGATGCGCGCGCGAATCTCAGAGTAACGCAAATCGCGCTCGAGCAGCGCAGCGAGAATGAGCCCGCCCCAGCGGCTGCTTACGTGGGTGACGATTTCGCGTGCCGGACAGGCGGCCTTGAAGCAGTCCCCGACCATCGGCGCATGAGCTTTGGCCATAGCTAACCTTTTAGTAAGTACTTCCCTTTAGTTAGTTAAGCTCCTACAATCCGCTTACCTTCATTTCAGGGCTTTGGCCCAGGAGCATCATGTCTAAGCAACAGAGCGTCGTCGTCACCGGAGCCAGCTCCGGCTTCGGCCGCGACACCGCCAACCGTTTTGCCGACGCCGGCTGGCGCGTCTTCGCAACAATCCGCGATTCAAAAGGACGTCACGCGCAAGCCGCACAGGAGCTGCAAACGCGCGGCATCACCGTCGTCGAGCTTGAGGTAACGGATCAAGCTTCCGTCGACCGCGCGGCCGCAGAAATTCTCAGCGCCGGCCCAGTCGACGTGCTTGTGAACAACGCCGGCGCCGCATTCTTCGGCGTGCTCGAAGCCTTCACGCCGGAAACAGCGCGCGAGCAGTTCGATATCAACGTCTTCGCGCCGCTGCGCGTGAACCGCGCCTTTTTGCCGAGCATGCGCGAGCGCCGCAAGGGATTGATCGTTTACGTTTCGTCCGTCACGGGACGATTTGTCTTCCCATTTGGTGGAGTCTATGCTGCCTCGAAGTGGGCGATCGAAGCTCTCGCGGAGACAGCATCATACGAGTTGCGGCCGTTTGGTATCGATGTGGCGATTGTCGAGCCCGGCGCGTTCGGCACGAACATCTCGAACTCGCGCACCGGTCCCGACGACGAAGCGCGTCTGGCCGGCTATGCCGCGATCTTACCGCTAGCCGGCAATATCTTCAGCGGATTGCAAGAATCGGCGGCGAGCCGCGATTCACGTGAAGTCGCCGAAGCGATTTTCAAGCTGGCAGAGACGCCGGCGGGAGCGCGCCCGTTGCGTACGCTCGTTCCGGACGAAGAATCCGTCGCGTCGCTGAACGAGCATTCGGAACGCGTTCAGGACGACATCATTCAAGGATTCAATTTGCAAGCGCTAGCGCAGCCGCACGTCGAGAGCGTCGCGTAACCCGTCACCGAGCAGGTTGAATCCGAGGACGACGAGCGTGATCGAGGCTCCGGGGAAGATCAACGCCCACGGGGCCGAGAGCCAATAATCGCGCGCATCGTTCAGCATCGCGCCCCACTCGGGCGTGGGCGGACGCGCGCCGAGGCCAAGATACGAGAGCCCCGCTGCTTCCAGCTCTGCGGTCGCAACCCCAAGCGTCGCTTGCACGAGCAGCGGGGCCAGAATGTTCGGCAAGACGTGCCGGATCAAAATGCGCGGCACGAGCGCGCCGAGTGCGCGCGCCGCTTCAATATATTCCGTCTCTTTGACGGCAAGGACGGCCGAGCGGCACAGCCGCGCGTATTGCGGGATGTACACGATGCCGACCGCGATCATCAGGTTGTTGATGCTCGGACCTAAGATCGTTGCGATCGCAATCGCGAGAATGATCGACGGAAATGCGAGCATCACATCCATCGCGCCCATCAAGATCGCCTCGATGCGTCCTCCGAAGTAACCTGCGATGAGCCCGATCACCGTGCCGACGCTGATCGCGAGTCCGACCGCCACGAATCCGATCCGAATCGAGATGCGCGCGCCGAACAAAATGCGGGCGAGCATGTCGCGACCGAGCTTGTCGGTTCCCAGCGGGTGCGCGAAGCTCGGCGCTTGCGCTCCGGCCGCGATGTTCTGCGCGAGCGGATCGTAGTGCGCGATCAGCGGCGCAAAGATCGCGACGAAGATCAACGCAACGACGATGACTAAGCCCGCAATCGCTCCCGGCGTGCGCCGAAGACGATTCCAGACGTCGACGCCGTAACTGCGCGTTTGCATCAGCGGCTCCGCCGCCGCGAGGCTCAAGGCGAGATTATACTTCCATGACAACAGGGACAACGATTGGGCGGCGTTTCGAACGCGTATAGATCGCGTCTGCCAAGGCTTCGCGAATCGTTTCCTTGACGTTGTGTACGTCGCGCAAGCCTTCCGCCGAGCAACGATCGAGAACCGCGCGCAGCTCCGTCTTGAGATCGTCGAGCACTTTGCCGTCGGATTCCGGAATGTAAAAGACGCCGCGCGTGATGAGATCGGGGCCCGAGATGACGCGTGCTTCCTCAGCATCGATCGTAACCACGGCCATCATGATCCCGTCGCTGCTGAGGTGCCGGCGATCGCGCAGCACCGCATCACCGATGTCACCGACGCCCGAACCGTCAACGAACACGTTCCCACCGTACGTCTTGCCGACTTTGCCGGACATTTCTTCCGTGAATTGGATAACGTCGCCGTTCTCGCAGATCATGATATTGGAGTGCTCGACTCCGGTGCGTTCGGCGAGCTTTCCGTGCGTGACGAGCATCCGGTACTCTCCGTGCACCGGAATGAAATGCTCGGGCCTGATCAGATTGAGCATCAGCAGCAGCTCTTCTTGCGATGCGTGTCCGGAGACGTGCGCGGGAAGCGACGAAGCTGCGCCGGGACCGCTGGCGCCGTGATAGACGATCGCGCCCAGACGAAAGAGATTGTTGATCGTGCGGCTGACCGCTTTCTCGTTGCCCGGGATTGGCGTCGCGCTGATAACGATCGTATCGCCGGCGACGATTTGCATCTTCGGATGATCGCGCACCGAGAGACGCGAGAGCGCCGACATCGGCTCGCCCTGCGAGCCGGTGGTCATCACGACGACTTGCTCGCGCGGGTAGTCGTCGATGTTTTCAACACGAATCTGCAGTCCCGGGGGAATGCGCAGATACTTCAGCTCGCTTGCAAAGTGCACAACGTTGACCAGCGAGCGTCCGAGAAAGGCGATCTTGCGCTCGAAGCGTTCTGTCTGATCGATGACCTGCTGAATGCGTGGTACGTTCGAAGCAAACGACGCGACGATAATCCGTCCGGCGGCTCGTGAGAAGATATTCGAAAACGCTTCGCCGACGAGTCGCTCCGAAAGCGTGTGACCGGCGCGTTCCGCATTGGTGCTATCTGAAAGCATGCACAGCACGCCTTCTTCACCGATGCGCGCCATCGAACCAAAATCGGCGGGCACGCCGTCGACCGGCGTTTGATCGAATTTAAAATCGCCGGTGTGAAAGATGGTTCCGACCGGCGTGCGCAGCGCAAGCGCGCACGCGCCCGAGACCGAGTGGTTCGTGTGAATGAATTGGGTTTCGATGCTGCCGTACTTCACGCGGTCGCCCGGCTTGACCGTGATGAAGATTGGGTCGCGCGATGTCTGCTCGCGCATCTTCGCGCGAATGAGCGCGAGCGTCAGCGACGTACCGACCACCGGAACATTCAGCTCGCGCAGCAGGTACGGAATCCCGCCGATGTGATCTTCGTGTCCGTGCGTGACGAGAATCGCGCGCAGCTTGTCGGCGCGTTCACGAATGTACGTGAAATCGTTGATGACGATATCGACACCGAGCATGTCATCGTCCGGGAACATCAAGCCGCAATCGACGGCAACCATGTCCTCGTTCGTCTCGATAACGGTCATGTTGCGGCCGATCTCGCCGCATCCACCCAGCGGGACGATGCGCACGAACGGCTCGACCGGCCCGGCTGGGACGTGATACTCGGTCAACAAGCCCCCTTGTCGTTTGCGCGGGGAGCGTGAAAGCGGCGTGCGGAGGTTTGTTGCATGCTCGGGTTACTTGTCGCCCTTCTCGTACTCGTTGTCCCCGTCCAAGGTTCGCCTGCCCACCATTCCAATGTCCAACACCCCGTTGCGCCGCACCCTGGGAGGCCGCCTTCTCGGGCGACGATGTCCGCGTACGCCGGTGACCTCTTCAGCCGGCGAGCGCGCCGTCGCGCGGCGGTGATCCTTCGCTTGCGTTGGGAAGATTTGCGACTCGCGCAGCTGGACCGGATTCGCGCCGCAATTCGCCGCCAGATCCCAATCGACGATCTGTTGCGAGAAAAGTAAATTCTGCGAGCCGGACGGAACCGAGCAACTTTCGAAACTCGTTCCAGGTAGTGCTCCTACGAACCAATATCCAACCGGCACGCAAAAGGACCAAGTACTGATGATTCGTTCTCGGATTATGCAGACTGCCATCGTCGGCCTTACTGGCGCGATCATCGGCAGCTTCTCGATGATGCTCTTCGCGAGCACCCATTTCGCCAATGTCGCTGGCCCAGGAAACACGCCGCCGCAAGTGAACGCGGCGCCGCTGACCTCCGGAGCAAGCGATCAGGATCGTATCGTCAGCGCGGTCAAGCGCGTCGAACCGTCCGTCGTCGCGCTCAACGTGACGGTCAACGGACAGCAATACGTCCCCGTCGATCCGTTCGCGCAGCTGTTCGGCGGGCCGAGCATCGTTCGGCCGCAAGCCTTCCACAGTCGCGTTTCGGGCTCAGGATTCGTGTATTCGCGTGATGGCGCAATTCTGACGAACGCGCACGTCGTCACCGGCGGCTTTGCCGGTCAACCTTCGAAGATCGACGTCGTGTTTGCGAACGGCGATCACGTTCCAGCGCATCTCGTCTCTGCGAACGTCGGCGTCGACCTCGCGCTTGTGAAAGTCGACAACTACGCCAAGCTGCCGCCGCCCCTTCGCTTCGCAGACTCCGACCGTCTCGAAGCGGGTCAGTGGGCAATCGCAATAGGCGAGCCGCTCGAGCTCAAGCAGACCGTTACGGTCGGCGTTGTCTCGGGCTTTCATCGCGACGAGATCGCCGGTGGCGAAGGCGGAGGCGCTGCCCAGCAGTTCAAGGGCCTGCTCCAGACCTCAGCGCCGATCAACCCCGGCAACTCCGGCGGGCCGCTCGTCGACCTCAACGGCGACGTCATCGGCATCAACCAGCTGACCGCGAACCCGCAGGCCGCCCAAGGCATCGGCTTCGCGATCCCGTCGAACTCGGTTCAGCAAGTTGCTCTTGCGCTGACGAAAACCAAGGGCATCACCCAGGGGACCCACGAGGGCTACATCGGCGTCGCGCTCCAGGCGATGAGCTCGGGCGCCCGTTCGCAGCTCGGCTACAACGGGCCTGACGGCGTCGTCGTTGCCCAAGTCGTCGGCGGCGGCCCGGCCGACCAAGCCGGCCTCGAACCCGGCGACGTCATCCTCGGCGCCAACGGCAAGTCGGTCGCTACCCCGCAAGACCTGACCAATGTCATCAAGGGCATCCCCGTCGGCGGGACGGTCAGTCTCCAAGTCTGGAGCGCCGGCAACAAGAAGCTGGTGCAAGTCAAGACAAGCGAGCGGCCGGCGAACCTGGATACGCCACAACAACCCCAGCAGCAACCCTAGTTTGTCATCCCGAGCGAAGCCTGTGACTTCGAAACTTCTGTGCCAGGGAAATTGTCATAGAAGGTGAGCGGAACAATCTGCCGCCGTTTGCGGTAATATGGTCCGTACCTTACACTTCTTGACTCCTTGAGTTGAGGTAAGCGGCAAGGCCAAGAGCTAGCGCTCGCGGCTGGTCCACTCGCTCGGGAAGAAGGCACGAAACAACATGGCAAAAGTGGTCGGCATCGACCTTGGCACGACTAACTCGGTCGTCGCCGTAATGGAAGGCTCGCAACCGGTCGTCATTCCCAATGCGGAAGGCAACCGGACGACGCCATCCGTCGTCGCGTTTACAAAAACCGGCGAACGTTTGGTGGGACAGCTTGCGAAGCGCCAAGCAATAACCAATCCGGAGCGCACCATCGCGTCGATCAAACGACAGATGGGCACGGATTTCAAAGTTAAAATCGACGGCAAGGATTACTCACCGCAAGAAATCTCGGCGATGATCCTGCAGAAGCTCGTCAACGACGCATCAACGTATCTCGGCGAACGCGTCACGAAAGCCGTCATCACCGTTCCGGCGTACTTTAATGACGCGCAACGGCAAGCAACGAAAGACGCCGGCCGCATAGCAGGCATCGACGTTCTGCGTATTATCAACGAGCCGACCGCGGCATCGCTCGCGTACGGTCTCGAGAAAAAAGGCAACGAGACGATCCTCGTTTGGGATCTCGGCGGCGGCACGTTCGACGTCTCGATCCTCGAGGTCGGTGACGGTGTTTTCGAAGTTAAGGCTACCAACGGTGACACGCACCTCGGCGGCGACGACTACGACAAGCGCATCGTCGATTGGCTCGTCGGCGAATTCCGCAAAGATCAAGGCATCGATCTTTCCAGCGACAAGCAGGCGATGCAACGTCTGACCGAAGCGGCCGAAAAAGCCAAGATCGAGCTGAGCTCGATGGTTCAGACGTCAATCAATCTGCCGTTCGTTACGGCGGATCAAAATGGTCCGAAGCACTTGGACTACACGCTCACGCGCGCCGATTTCGAACGTATGACGAGCGATCTCACCGATCGCACCGTGCAGCCGTTCAAGAGCGCTTTGAGCGATTCAGGACTCGATATCTCGAAGATCGACCAGGTCGTAATGGTCGGCGGCGCGACGCGCATGCCGGTCATTCAAGAGCTTGTTCAAAAGCTCACGGGCAAAGAGCCGAATCAAACCGTCAATCCCGACGAAGTCGTCGCGGTTGGTGCAGCGATTCAGGCCGGCGTCCTCTCGGGCGAAGTGCACGACGTCGTACTGCTCGACGTTACGCCGCTGTCGCTCGGCATCGAAACGCTCGGTGGCGTCAACACCAAGCTGATCGAACGCAATACGACGATTCCGACGCGTAAGGCGCAAATCTTCACGACGGCGGAAGACGGCCAGACCTCGGTCGACATTCACGTCCTGCAGGGTGAGCGCGATATGGCGGGCGACAACAAGACGCTCGGGCGCTTCCGCCTCGACGGAATTCCAGCGGCTCCGCGCGGGGTACCGCAGATCGAAGTCACGTTCGACATCGATGCCAACGGCCTCGTAAGCGTCAACGCGAAAGATCTCGGCACGGGTCGCGAGCAAAAGATCACGGTCACTGCATCGACAAATCTCAACAAAGACGAAGTCGATCGCATGGTCAAAGACGCCGAGGCATTCGCCGCGGAAGATCATCGCAAGCGCGAAGAAGCGGAAGTTCGCAACGCTGCGAGCTCGTTGACCTACTCGACGGAGAAATCGCTCAAGGAAGTCGGCGACAAACTCGACCCATCTGCCAAGGCGGATGTTGAGACTGCGCTCGGCGATTTGAGGCGGATCTCCGAAAACGGCACGGTCGCCGAGGTCAAAGCTGCGACCGAGAAGCTGCAGCAAGCCAGTTACAAGATGGCCGAAGCCCTCTATCAAAAGAGCGGTGCGGCTCCGGGTGACGGGCAGTCCGAAAACGGCGCGACGCATGACGGCGCGACGAACGGACAACAGCAGCAGCACAGCGAGTCGACGGCGTCGTCGCAATCGTCCGATGACGTAATCGACGCTGAGTTCAAAGAAGCTAAGTAACTTCAATGGACACGAATACGGAAACGACTGCGGCGCAGGGTTCTGCGCCGCAGGGCGATCCCGCATCTGAGCTTGCGGCCGCGAAAGCCAAAGCCGAAGAGAACTACAACAAGTACCTCTACGCGATGGCCGACTTCGAAAACTACAAGAAACGCATCGAACGGCAGTTCGCGGATATCGCGACCGCCGGAAAGCGCCAGCTTCTCGAGCGAATTCTTCCGGTGATGGATAATCTCGAGCGTGCGCTGGCGCACGACGCGGATGCCGAAACGACACGCAAAGGCGTCGAGCAAACGCTGAGGGGCTTCGAGCAAGTCCTCGCCAGCGAAAATGTTCGACCATACTCCGTCAAGGGACAACGTTTCGATCCGACGCTTGCAGAAGCGATTGGAACGCAGCCGACTCCGGGCGTCGCCGATGATATTGTGGTCGAAGAAGCGCAGCGCGGTTACAAATACGGCGATGAGGTTCTTCGCCCCGCGAGAGTCATCGTCGCAAAATCCAGCTAGCGTACAATCGAAGTGCCGATGAACTACAAGGACTATTATCAAGTCCTAGGCGTTCCGAAAAATGCCGCCGAGAAAGATATCAAGTCTGCGTATCGGCGGCTTGCGCGCAAGTGGCATCCGGACGCTAACCCAAAGAGTCCGAAAGAAGCCGAGGAGAAATTCAAAGAAATCGCCGAGGCTTACGAAGTATTGGGCGACGCAGACAAGCGTAAGAAATACGACGTGCTCGGTTCGGATTGGCAGCGCGCTGCGCAGCAAGCCGAACAACAGCGCCGCTATCGCACTCAGCAGCAGCAAGAGGATTTCAACACCTCAAACTTCGGCGGTTTCGGAGGCGCAGGCGGGCCTAGCGGATTCTCGGACTTCTTCGATGCGTTCTTTTCCGGAGTCGGGAAAGACGGCGGTCGTCGTGCGACGCGGCAACCGTTCCAGCAACGGGGTCAAGATCTCGAGACGACGCTCGATCTCTCGCTACGCGAATCGTACGACGGCGGAACGAAATCCGTCTCGCTGCAAATCGAAGACTTATGCCCGCAGTGTAAGGGAACCGGAACCGTCGGCAAGAGCATCTGCCCGAAGTGTCACGGCACCGGCCGCGTCCTCGAAACGAAACATTTCGACGTAACCATTCCGAAAGGCGTGCGCGAAGGGCAACGTATACGCCTTGCTGGTCAAGGCGCGACGGGAATCGGCGGCGGACCGAAGGGCGATTTGTATTTGGTCGTCCACATCAAAGACGATCAGACCTACACGCGCAAAGACGACGATCTGTACATCGACATGCCCGTTTCGATTTACGAACTCGTACTTGGCGGCGACCTCCGCGTCCCTACGATGAGCGGCGACGTTACGATGACCGTACCCGCCGGAACGCAGAGCAATAAGCTCTTACGTCTGACGGGGAAGGGAATGCCCCATCCTAAGGGCGGCGGTAACGGCGATCAATACGTGCGCCTGATCGGCACGGTTCCGCAAAATCTCTCCGACAAAGAAATCAAACTGTACCGCGAGCTCGCGACGCTCCGCAACGGCAAAGCATAAACGTTAGCGCAGTCGCGCACCGCTCGGCAATGCGCGGCTGCTTGCGCAGCCTATCGCTAAGGTATGAGGGAACTCTGAAGCGCTTTTAGCCTGTAAAGTTGAGGACGAGGGAGCTGCGCCGGCCCTGCGGGCGGAGCTCGCTGCGTAGACCGATCGAGGTCCGGAGCGAGAGCGGGAAATACACGTCGCCGTCGACTCCACGCCGCGTTTGCGCATAGAGATAGTTGACTTGCGTCGCGGTGCGGCGATAGATTGCGTCGATACGAAAGCCACCATTCTGGCTCGTAATCCAGAGCGAGTCGCCCGAGATGTACGGCAAGTCCTGAACGCCGCCGTACGCATTGTCGTCGTTCTGGAGGCGAAGCGACCACGCGCGAATGCTCGTCGTCGGCGTGATCTGATATTCGAGTGACACGCCGGCCCCAGTAAGCCCGTGACTATTGTCGACATTCGTGACTTGGCCGTAGGTCTGGACCTCGGCGCGAAGGCGCTGGCCGTCGGTATAGTCGAGGTGCGCTTCCGCAAGCGCGGCGAGATAGGGTGCGTTGTATTGGGAGATCCGAACGAGCGACTCAGAGATGCCGCCGGTAACAGAGAACGCGCCGAGCCCTTGCACGACCATCAGCGACGGCAGTGTCACGTTGCGGGTTCCGCTCTCGGTATCGTAGGTCGTGTGCGCGATGCCGAAATCGACACTGGTGCGGCCGGGAACGTGCGCATGAACGTAGACGGTAGCTTGTCCGAAATTAACTGCATTATCGCTCGAAGCAATGTAGTTCGAATCGTTCGAGTATTGCGCTCCAGCATCGAAAGCGACGACGCCAAAAAGCGTGCTCGCAGACGCCTTGAGGGCAGCGTCGTTCCAAATCGTGTCGTTCGCGAAAAAGCTTTGCGTGCCGAACGCATCAGCTGCTGACAAGCGGAAGCGCACGCGGCCGAATTGCTCTGTGAATCCGACGGTGGCGCTCGATTCAGAAAGGTCGTACATCGTCGTCGGCAGCACGGTGACCGCGCGCGACGAAGACAATTGCGCGTCGATCGTCCCGCCGGCAAAACCCGCCGTACCACTTGCGACGATCCGCTCGCGCTCGGTATAGTCATCGCCGTCCGAGCCGAGCGAAACGCCGAAATCCGGCGTGCCGCCCGACAAACGGAACGCGGATGCGTTTCCCCATGCGGCCTGCTCGACGACTGCAGGATCGCGCGAGAGCGCGATGAGGCCGGCAGTCGCGTAAGGACCGTACTGATACGCGCTGCTCGACGGCTCGAAGGTCATGACATTTCCGGAATGCGCCGGCGTCGTTGCGAGCGCGGTCGGAAGATAGGATGCAATGTCGTACGTCGGCGCGTCGCCGTCGAGGACAAGCGCGGTGTTCCCCAGACCGCGATCCGAAAGCGAACGATCGTTCGGAGCACCGAAGCCCAAGCGCAAGACTTCGAACGGTTTGAGCGCAAGCGCGTCTTCAATCTGCGTGTAGGGTAGCGCCATCAAATCGGCGGCGGACGGCCCATCGGACGTGAGCGCGTCGTAGCGCTGCAAGATAGCGACGACCGGCTCGCTCGGATCGACGGCGACTGTTGCGGTACGACAAAACCGGCACGTAATGCGCACGCGCTCGGGCCGCTGCGGCCCCTCGAGCGCGAACGTCCCATCCGAATCCGTCGTCGCGATCGTACCGCTGCGATCCAACGCGGTTACGGTAGCGCCGGCGATTGGCGTTCCGTGCGTGTCGCGCACAATTCCGGTCAGAAGAGAGCTAGCTAGGGTGGGCGGCGTAGCCAGCACAAGCCAGAGCACAACCGCAACGGATCCCGTTTTCAGCAATTCCTCATGCCCGGATGGTAAAGGGAGACGATGAACTTTAAGCTCGCTTTCGCGATGGGCGCCTTGCTCCTGGCGTTGGGGACGGCCATGGCCGTCGCCGGCGTGGAGCTCAACCCCGCCGTGATGGAGCAAGTTCTCGAACCGTCGCAGGCACCGTCGCTGCTCGGACCGATTCCCGTCGAAGGGAGAGTCGGCTGGGCTTGCGAGCCTGAGAAGGCCGCAACGACGGTCTCGATTCGCGACGCCCATTTACCGCAACCAACGCCCGGAAAATGAGCGTGCGCGCCGTAGCGCTCGCACTCTGCCTGGTCGCCGGCTTTCCATTGGCCGCGAACGCACAGAGCTATGGAGCGCCGACACCGACCTCGACCGATCGCGCGACGCTGCGCAACCTTGCGATCACGCGTGAAATCCGGGAACGTTTCGCGCGCGGCATGGCCGCACTCAATCGCGCTGATTACGCACAGGCCATCACCGAATTCGAGGAGGCGTTAAAGCGCAATCCCGGCGAGCCGCAAAACTCAACCGCTCACTACAACCTCGCGCTCGCATTCGCCGGCGCTCGTGAGCTCGATCGCGCCGCGAGCGAGCTGCAAGACGCAATTACCCGCGATCCGGGCTTTCTGGCGGCTTATGCCAACTTGGTCAGCGTCGATCTCGACCGGAACGATGCAGCCGGTGCGCGCGCCGCCGCGGATCGCTTTATCGCGCTCGCGCCGACGTCCGCACGCGCCCTCTATTCGCAAGGGCTCGTCGCGCTGCGCGCGGGCGATATGACGACCGCACGTGCGGATTTCAATAAACTGGTCGACCGCAATCCCGCCTACGCACCCGCGCACTACGATCTCGCGCTGGTCGCTCTGCAAGACGGCCGTCTCGACGTCGCCGAGCGCGAGCTGCATGCGGCATTGACCTCGTCGCCGCAATATCCGCGAGCCCGCTTTGCGCTCGGCATCGTGCTCCTGCGCGAAGGACGCCGCGCCGAAGCACGCATGGCCTTCGAAGCGGTGATGCAAGATGCGTCGGATCCAAGCTTGCGGAACATGGCGGTCTCCATTCACGACACGATCGCGCAATAACGATGCGAATCTTACTGGTTGAGGACAACGAGGAAATCGCCGAGGCCGTCACGCGTATGCTGGAACGCGAGCGGTACTCGATCTCGCATGTTGCGGACGGAGAATCTGCGCTTGCGCAGCTCATCGACGGCGAATTCGACCTCGCGGTACTGGATCTGGTGATCCCCAAAGGGGATGGTTTTTCGGTCTGCTCTAAAGCTCGCGAGGCCGGCGTTTCTACGCCGGTTTTGATGTTGACGGCCCGCGACGCCGTCGAAGACCGCGTTCGCGGTCTGGATTGCGGCGCCGACGACTACCTTGTCAAACCATTTGTCGCGCAAGAGCTGGTTGCGCGCATTCGTGCGCTCTTGCGACGCGCGGAACGTCCCCCGCAGAGCGTTCTCGATGCCGGCGACTTGCGCGTCGATCTCACCGCGCGCCGGGCCTTCGTGAGCGAATCGGAGATTGTGCTCGGTACGACGGAGTTTCGATTGCTCGAGTATCTCGCGCGCAACGCAGGCCTGACGCTCTCCCGTCAGCAAATTCTCGACCGCGTGTGGGGCGATGAATTCGCCGGTTCGAGCAATATCGTCGACGTTTACGTCGGACAGCTCCGGCGCAAGCTGCGCAGCGCGGGTGCCGGTAACATGATCGCGACGATTTGGGGAGTCGGGTATCGACTGGTCACCTAAACGCGCGATCGTCCGCCTGACGTTCTCCTATTGGACAGTCTTTGCACTCGTCGTCGTCGCACTGGCCCTCGGCGCGTACGTATTCGAGGAACGGGTCAACCGCGATCTCGTTGCTCCACTCCTGAACTCGCCGCAAACTCATGCTCTCGGTGAAGCTGCGCTCGGCCGCGCGATGGAGCCCGTGGTTTGGATCCTCATATCGATTGCGGTTCCGCTCTTGGCCTTCGTCGCAATCGCCGCGGCGCTCGTTGCCCGGCATTCAATCGCTCCTCTCGAAGCCGCTGCCGAGCGGGAGCGCGACTTCGCTGCCGACATCGCGCACGAATTGCGGACGCCGCTCGCTACGATAGCGAGCATAGCGCAGCAGGCGGCGGTCGATGCGCGCGATGCGGAACGTACGGCATTCGAAACGATTGCCGGCGCCGCTCTCGATGCATCGCGGCTCGTCGGCGATCTCGCGTTGCTCGCGCGCGCCGGCGGCCCTGAGAAACTCCAACGCGAGACGATCGACGTCAGCGACACTGTCACTCGCGTCACGCGCGAGTACGCCGTTCGAGCCGGCACACCGCGCATCGATCTCGAGTCGGCTTCGGTCTTCGCCGAAGCCGACGAGCGCCGCGTCGCGCAGATCGTTCGCAATCTTCTCGACAACGCTGTCCGGCACGCGCGTTCCAGTATACGCGTCGCCGTTCGGCCCGAAGGCGACTTCGCTGCCATCGTCGTCGATGATGACGGTCCCGGTGTTCCGGGCGAAATACGAAGCCGCGTATTCGATCGCTTGGTGCGCGACGGCGACGGTGCCGGCAGCGGACTTGGTTTGGCAATTTGCCGCTGGGTCGCTCGCGCTCATGGCGGTGACGTTAGCCTCGAGAGCTCCGCGCGTTTCGTCGTACGGATTCCGCGATTGCAACATAATGGGATCGACTCCTAAGGATTGTAGTCGTTGGCAGGGGTTCCGGCAGCGGACGCCTCACCGGGTCGCGCGACAGACCAGACGCCGCCGAACGCAGTGATGCCGTTTCCATTGGTTTGTCCGGCCGCACTGTCACCGGAATACGTGTACAGCGGCCAACCGTTGTAGGAAAGCTGCGTCTTACCGTCACTGCGTACGAAGCTCGACCACCCGGTCGACATCGACGCAGCAGCGCCGGGCGGGACGAGTACCGGCCAGACACCTGCGCAAGCGCCCGTGCACGTTGAATTGTTGAACGAATCCGAGCTCAATACGTAGACGGTAAATCCGGCCGGCGAAACGTAGCCCATCGAGCCTGCGAGCTGCGCTGTTGAAAGTGGACTCGATGTGGCGTTGTTCGAGGATGCCGAACCCATCCCGTAACTACCACCTCCGCCACATCCGCCCAGTGCGGTCGCAGCCAAAATCACGAAGGTGGCGAGAGCTGTGCGCATGACGCTGAGACGTTCCTTTCGTAGCAGTGATTGCGCACGAGCTTACGATGACGGCGTGAACGAACTCTAAACGAACGTCGCGAACAGCCTCAGACTTTTCTCACGAAGAGCGGCGTCGTGGTCGGCGACTGACTGCCGCCGGTTGGCTCGACGCTGATCGCGACTGCACTGACGTTCGCGGAGGCTTCCGGAAGCGACAGAATCACAAACCCGCGGCTATCGGGGACGAACGTTACGCTCGGCGCGACACTCTTCGCACCGGGTGCGAGCGTCCAGGCTTGATAAACGTGGCCGGCCGGAAGCGCCGGTAGCGTGCGCATGACAAGATATACCCGCTCGCCGTTCTTCAGGATCTCGCCGCCCGGTACTTGATACTGTTGCGCGCTTGCAATCTGAAGATCGTTCAAGCGTCGTTCGGCGTTCAGCGAAAACAGTCCGAACACGACGGCTGCAGCAAGCGCGAGCACGGCGACGGCGTCTCTCACGCGGATGCGGACGAGCTTGGGCATCTCGATCGATTTCATCACACGCGCTTTGAGATCTGAAGCATGGTGCGCATCCTGTTGATCGTCGGCGGACAGCGCGATCGCATCGGCAGCAGCTTTCAGCTCCATATATTCTTTGCGGCACTCCGGACAAACAGCGATGTGCGCCGATACGATCCTTGCGTCGTCGGCATTGACCGCGCCAAGCGCGTAAACGGCAACCAGATCGAGCATCGCGTCGTGACCGGCGTCGTTCATGCGCCCGTCCCCTCGAGCTGATCGCGCAAGCGGCGAAGCCCGGCACGAATGCGTGTTTTGATCGTCCCAAGCGGTGCGCCGATCCGCGTTGCAATTTCGGCGTGTGTCACGCCTCCAAAAAATCCCATCTCGATCGGGACACGCTGTTCCTCGGGAAGCGCGGCTAGCGCCTTACGCACGCTTTCGCCATCGAGCCGCGCGAAAACGTCTTCCTCGATTGCGCCTTCCGCGACAAGCTCAACCGGCATCTCGACTTGTGGTCGCGACGTGCGGGTGCGCAGCACGTCGAGACAACGGTTGCGCGCGACGCGCGCAAGCCACGCTCCGACGTTACCTTCGCGATACGCGTCGGGACGTGACCAGAGCGTCAAGAACACGGCTTGCACGACATCTTCAGCGGCCGCACGCTCACCGAGCATCCGGAACGCAACACCATAAACGACGCGGCCAAAACGGTCGTACGTCGCTTCGAATGTTGCGCGATCCACGAGGCTGCCACTTATCCAACTGCTTCTTCTTACCTCGCTTACACAACGGATGCGGGGGCAGGCTGGATTCTTTTCAGCGTCCCCAATCCAAAGCGGCTCCTCCTCCGTTAGATACGCGAACCTACCCGCACCAAGCCGAAAGGACAACTATGTTCCGATTCCCCCGCATCGCCGCGTTCGTTGCAGCCGGCCTCATTCTGGCCGGCAGCGGCGCGTTCGCGCAAAGCGCCGCTCGCTTTGGCGGATCCGTCTACACGGGCGCTCCCGATCTTCCGTTGACGCTCTCCATGATTATGGCCGGCGGCGGACCTTCGAATTTCCACACGACGACGCTCGTCGGTGTGCTCGCCGGCAAGAATGCCGATGCCGAGGTCGCCAAGCTCACCAAGCAATACGGCGAAGAAAACGTCAAAGCGTATCTCACCACGTTCGACTTCGTCGTTAACGATGCCGTCAAGCGTGCAACCGAAGCCGGCGTCAAGTTCCCGGCAATGCCTTCCCCCGATCCCAAAGACGGCAAAGCGCTGACGGTTGCGTTGTATAAAGCCGGCGTCGATCCGGCAACGGGCTTCAACGTCGAATACATGCTGGATCATCTGGTCTCGCATCCGATTCACGATCAAGTCATGGACGACATCGACGCGAAATACGGCAAGACCGCCGACGGCGTGTATCACAGCGTAACGCTCGTCGTCTTCCAAGACCTCAAGAAAGCATACAACCTCTAACGTAACCGCGTTCGGGCACCCGTGGTTATAGGCCACGTGGTGCCCCTATGCTAGGCGGTGGTCCGCCCGTCCACTTGATGTGGTCGAGCATGTTCAACCCCGACAGCCCGCAGCCCAAACGCAAGGTGGATCTGCGGCGCATTGCGAGCTTCTTCGCGCCATACTGGCGTGAGGAAGCGCTTATCTTCGTCTGCATCGTGGTCGTGTCCGTGCTCGGACTATTTCCGCCGCTCTTCACGAAGTGGCTGATCGACGACGCGATTCCGCAGCACTCGCTGCAGCTCGTTCTGATCTATGTCGGCGCGATGATCGCGAGCGCGATCGTGGCGGGAATCATCGGCGTCGCGCAGGGTTATCTGAACTCGTACGTCGGCGAAGGGATCATGCGCGACATCCGCACGAGCCTCGTTTCGCACTTGCACAAGATGCCGATCTCCTTCTTCACCAATACGAAGACGGGCGAGATCATGAATCGCGTCTCGAGCGACGTCGACAATATCGACAATATCGTCACGGGGACATTGATTACCATCGTTACGAACGTCGTCACCATTGCGACGACCGTCGTGACTATCTTCATCTTGGACTGGCGGCTCGCCATCATTTCCGTCGCCGTGATTCCCCTGATGATCTTCCCACTCTCACCGGTCGGCCGCCGGATGTACGTCGTGCGCAAACGTACGCGCGAACAGCGCGATGCGATCGAAAGCATCACGCAAGAGACGCTCTCGATTTCAGGCATCACCCTGATCAAGTCGTTTGTACGCGAGCAATTCGAACGCAGCCGTTTCTTCCGCGTCGCAAACGAGCTGATGAAGCTCGAGATCGATTTGGCGATGATCGGACGCTGGTTCATCATGCTGATCGGCGCGCTGGTTGTGATCGGGCCGGCGATGGTTTGGCTCGGCGGATCGTGGTTTGCAATCCAAGGCTTGCTGACCGTCGGAACGATCGTTGCATTTGTCGCATATCTCAGTCGCTTGTATGGTCCGGCCTCGACGCTGGCCGGCGTACAAGTGCAGGTCGTCAGCGCGGCCGCAGTTTTCGAACGGATTTTCGAGTATCTTGACATGCCGACCGAAGAGTCAGTCTGCGCCGGGACGGAGCTGCTCGAGAACGTCCGTGGCGATATCGCGTTTGAAGACGTCTCGTTCGCGTACGGCGATCGTCCGGCACTCCGCGACGTCAGCTTTCACATCGCCCCTGGACAAACCGCGGCGTTGGTCGGACCGTCGGGAGCGGGCAAGACCACCATCACTCAGCTCGTGCCGCGCTTCTACATCCCGCAATCCGGACGCGTAACGATCGACGGACACGACATCTGCGATCTCGATCTGACGTCGCTGCGCAACGCGATTGGAATCGTCACGCAGGAGACGTATCTTTTTCACGACACGATCGGCGCGAATCTGCGTTACGGTCGAATGGACGCCACCGAAGACGATCTCATCGAAGCTTCCAAAGCCGCGAACATTCACGACTTCATCGCGAGCTTGCCGGACGGATATAGCACGATCGTCGGCGAGCGCGGCCACAAGCTCTCCGGCGGCGAGCGTCAGCGGCTCGCATTGGCGCGCGTCCTGCTCAAAGACCCACGCATCCTGATTCTCGACGAAGCGACCAGCTCGCTCGACTCACACAACGAGCTGATGATTCAATCGGCGCTCGAACGCGTGATGAAGAATCGCACCAGCCTCGTGATCGCGCACCGGCTCTCGACGATCATTTCCGCCGACGTCATCTTCGTCGTCGAGAACGGGCGTATCGTCGAAAGTGGCACGCACGCGGTTTTGCTTGCGCGAGGCGGCGCATATTCGCGCCTCTACCTCGAACAATTCAGGGATGAGCCAAGTCGCGAGCAGTTAGCGTTTTAGCTTCGTAGTCGTCTGCCTGACAATCGACGTAGGCGCCGTCGTCGTTCCACCGTTTTCATACGCGCCGATGTCGCACGACGAATTGACTGCTCCGCGATAGAGGCCACGTTGATCCTGCGTGACGCTGCTGTTTCCGCAACTACCGTCGAACGGTATGACATCGACGACGGCGGACACGCCGGCATCGGACATCGTTTGCGTTGACCCGCCGTTATTGGCGAGCGCCGCAAGCGTGATTTCACCAGCGTTGATTTGATCGTCGGGGCCCGTCGTCGCGAACGGACCATTCGGCGTGGTTGCGATATAGTTCCAATCGTTCGAAGTGATGGTCGCCGTGGGGCTTACGATATCCGGTCCGACCTTCGCCGCTCCGCGCGCGAAGATGCTGTTTGTAATCGTGGCGTTACCACCGCCGAGGAAGAGGCTTCCGCCGTCGCCATTCGTTGCGGTATTCGCGTAGAGCGTCACGTTTGTGAGGATTACGCACCCGCCGACGCTCGAAATCTCGAGACCACCGCCGTCCATGGCTGACGTGTTGCCGGTAATGGTGTCGTTGGTGAACTGGATCATAGCATCGTTAATGATCACGCCGCCGCCACCCGTTCCAGTGACGTTACCGGCCACCGTATTACTCCCAATCGTCGATTGCGTCACCGTGTTTTCGCTAGCGCCCGAGGCATAAATGCCGCCACCGCCGTCACCGGTGTAAAACGCACTCGTCACGGAATTCTGCGACAAGGTCGAGGCGCTAAGCGTCATCGTCGTATCATTGAACGCGACTGCACCGCCGCCGTTCGTCGCCGAATTCGCCGTAAAGATATCACCGGTGAGCGTCATCGTGCTGCCTTCGACCGAGACGGCACCTCCCCACGAATTTGATGGACCCACCTGATTACCGGTGAACGTCGAGCTGACGATCGTGAAACTGAGTGCCTCTTCGATGTCGATGGCCCCGCCGGTCACGTCGTATTCCGACGAGCTTCCACCCGTCGCTTTGTTCTGAGTGAACGTTGCCATTACCGTATTCGACAACTGTTGTTGCGCGACGACGGCGGGCCGGCGCCTTGTTGACTCGCGCGCAATGGCTTTCGCGCTTCCATGCGCATGGAATTGAGGTTGACGGGCTAAGGCGCGAGCAGCAAGCAAACGTCCAAAATGATGCGCCGCCGCAGGACCGGATTTGCGATATTTGGAGCAGTCGTCGCCGCAACCCTGACCTTGCTGCGACACGAAATATTCGATCGCTCCACCGAATGCGCTACCCTGACTGTCGGGCGCCGACGCAACGTTTTGGCTGAACGTCGTCCCGGTTGCGGCGCTCATATCGAGGTAGCCACCGCTATCGAGGTCGATCGCTCCGCCGTTCGCGTCACCGCCCGACTCGCTAGGTCCCGCGGTCACGGAGTTGCCCGTGAACGTATTCCCCGAGCCTGAAATCACTAAGTTCGCACCGTACGGGGTGATATCGATTGCACCGCCAGCACTGTACTGGTTGGTCGACTGCGACACGACCGAATTGCTCGTGAACGTGTTCCCACCGAGCAACGCGATCGACGAGTAACTATCGGCCTCGACGGCTCCGCCGTACGAGTCGCTCGTTCCGCTCGCAACGTTGCTGGTAAAGGCATCGCTCGTAAGCTGCATCGTGCAGCCCGAGTCGTCGTATACCGCGCCGCCGTTCCCGCTCGCGTCGCCGTTGGCGGGCACGCCGGATTGATTTGATTTCAGCGTCGAACCCGTCAGCGTAAGTCCCGAATTCGTGCAGTCGTCTTCGGCGATTGCGGCACCGAAATTACTGCTTCCCCCGCCGGTCGCGAGATTCGTGCTGAACGTCGACCCGGTGATCGTCATGTCGTCATCAGAATAAACGGCGCCGCCGTACGTAAAGGGATAGTCGTCCTGACCGCCCTGGGCCGTGTTGCTCGTGAATGTCGAGCCCGCAATCGTCGCGTTCGGGGATTCACTACCGATCGCACCGCCGAATTGCGCCTTGTTCCCGCTGAAGGTCGAATTCGTGACCGAGAGCGTCGCGCCGGTATCGTTGTAGATCGCACCACCTTCTCCGAACGCTGCGGGCGAGGCCGTATTGTTCGTGAACGTCGCATTGTTGACGGTGAGCGTCCCTTCGTTTTGGATCGCGCCGCCACAGGTATCCGATGAATTGCCGGCACAGGCAGCACCGGCGCCGTTTGCCAACATCAATCCCGAGATCGTCGCCGTAACACCGGAGTTAACGGTGAAAATGTTGCTCGCGTTATTCCCGCTCACCGTAATCGTACTTGCGCCGGGACCGGAGACCGTGATGTTTTGCGCGAGCGTGATCGCACCGCTCGTGAGCGTGATCGTTCCGCTCAGCGAGGGCGCGAATGAAATGGTGTCACCGGGATTCGCGGCTGCGATAGCCGCGCGCAGCGATCCCGTGCCGCTATCCGCCGTCGTGCTGACGGCGGGTCCGAGTGTCGCGGAGAGCGTGTTGTTTCCGGTCGCCGAAACGGTGAAGGCGAATGTTACTTGATCGAGCAGCGTCCCCGTTCCATTCGGTCCGCTGTAGGTTTGAATCAGGAACGTGTCGCTGCCGACGTATGCGTTGACCGTAAAGTCGCACGTGATCGTATCCCCGATCGTGCACTGCGGTGCCGCGATGTTGAACGTCTGCTGCAATCCGCCGTTGACGGTGATGACGACCGATTCGCTCGATGACGAAATCGTCTTCGGCTTACGCGCGGTGGACGCCGTATTGGACGCGTTCGAGAACGTGATCTTGAATTGCGTCGGCACCTGACCGGTCTTACTCGACTGCGTACCGCCGCCGCCCGGAAGGCTCGCGCTACGCCCTCCGCCCCCGCCACAGCCGGTTACGAGCAGTGCGAAGAACGTCAGAACAACGGCATGTACATAGCAGCGTCGCATGCAGGCGACTCTGACAAAACCCAGGCGCGTTCCTGGCTGCCCTGGGCTAGTTAGTAATTATTTCCTATTGGGCCAGCAGTTTGGCCATCATCCCGCCGTCCTCGTGGTCGGTGATGTGACAGTGGAATAGAAACGTACCGGCGATGACCGCGTCGCGAAAGTCTACGAGTAAGGTCACGGTCGTAGGGATGGCCGCGCCCGAGCCTCCGTGCGTCTGAGCGGACACGTCCACGGTGTCAAGCCAACGTGGCGTCGGATTTGCGATGCCGTTGCTCGACAAGACGACGAAGTGCACTTGGTGCGTGTGAAAGTCGTGGACTTCATCGGTGTCGTTTTCAATGGTCCACTGCTCCGTCGTACCAATGTGCACGGTGTACATCGGTGACGCCGTGGGACTGTACGCCGCGCCGTTGATGTAGAACGCAGTCGAGTCTTCTTGCAGATGGACCGTGCGGAAGGCTGACGGCGCCGGCGGCGCCACGCGATACGCTTGCCGCATTCGCAATCCCATCGGCTTTGCGACGTGCACGGTCGACGTTAATCCGTAATCATTGTAGAGCGCTCCGAGCGTAACTTGCGGGTTAGGATCGCCGATCGGACCGGCGTTATAGCATTTGGAGATGAGCGGCGCCGGAGCGGATGGGCCGGTTACGACGAACTCCGCGCGACCCGCGGGCGGGATCACGATATCGTTGACCATTTGCGAAGACGAGTTTCCCGGACCCGCGTAATCTTGAAGCGGAACGCCATCTTGCGCGACGAGCTGCAATTGCACGCCGGGAATATAGAGATCGAAATGTCGCACGCCGGACGCATTGAGGACGCGCCATAACTGATGTTCGCCGGGTTGAATGCCGATCTGCGCGACCGGGAGGCCGTTGATGGTGGGAGCCTTGTCGCCTTCAGGTTGACATAAGGACGTGCTGCCCGCGCCGCCGCCGTCATCGTCGAGCGTATGCCGATATGCAAGGATGCGCGCTTGACGGCGCTGGACGTCGTCACCCAACGCCTCCGAAACCGACGGATCGAAAAAGACGTCACGCAGCACGATCACGCGCTCGCGCAAGCCGGCAAGGCTCGGGATCTCGTCGGCAATTCCCTGGATGATGATCGCGCCGCCCATGCCGTTGCCGATTTCCCAGTTCGTGAGACCGTGAGGATGCGGGTGATACCAATACATGCCCGGCGGCTGATCCGTATCGATCTTCACGGTATACGTGAACGATGAGCCCGGCGCAGCATTCGTCAGGATCACTTCGTCGCCGGGCTGATTCGGCGACGTCGTTAAGCCGTGAAAGTGAAGGTTGCTGTTCGAAACGATCCCGACACCGCAGAACTCAGGCAAATTGTTGATGTACGTTAGCTGAATCGTATCGCCGGGATTGACGCGGATTGTTGGTGCGACCTCACTACCATTCCAAAAGAACGACGGGCGGCTGTTCGAATCATATTGCGCCGTCAACGTCAGCGATGCCACACCATTCTGGCCATCCACTTCGGGAATCGTCGGCAAGGTTGCCGCGTTCGACGGCGCGGCGGACGTCGATGAGGTGGCAGGATGCGATCCGCCTCCGCCTCCTCCGCAAGATACGAGTGCGAACATTACGGCCACGGCCAGCGCGAGACGCTTCATTTCAGCACCACGTCCATTGTGATGTCTGCGATTCCGCCGATCGCAGGATCGAGCCGCGAACCTTTCATCCCGAAAACGTGGCGGTCGATTTGCCCGACGGCATGATAAACCTGATGACCACCGAGGTTCTGAATCGTTACGTCGAAATGCTCGGGTTGCGCGACGCCGTGCATCGTGAACGTCCCGTCGATGCCGAACGATGCGGCACCCTTCGGCGTGATCTTCGTGCTGGTGAAGGTCCACATGGGAAATTTCTTCACGTCGAAGTAGTCGGGACTCTGAATGCAGCCGGTCTGATCGGGATCGCCCGTTGAGACTTTGGTTGCGTCGAGCGTAACCGCGATGCTCGCCGGAATCGGTGAGTCGCTTGCAAACGACACGCTGCCGCTCGCGATAGGAACCGTTCCATTGACGCGCTCGACGAACACATGCGAGATGCTGAAACCGACTTTAGATGTGGCCGTGTCAACCGCGCGGTCCGTAGACGCTGCTGCAAGGTTCGGCTGCGCAATAATCAGGCCGACGCACAGCACAACGAGCATTCGAACGTTCATCAGTACCCGACCGTGAATTGGAGATTCCAAACATGCGTCGGCGCAGAGTTCTGGATCACGTTCTCGAGCGTGATCCGGGAGTTTTCCCCCGTTCCGTAACCGAGCATGATCACGCCGTCGCGATAGAAGCCGGAGTTCGGCGAGCCGGGCCCGATGCTGACGCTCGTATCGACGGGCGAATTCGTTCCCTCATAGCGGGCTTCAGCGTAAAGCCGCCGGTTGAACATGTAGCGCAGCTGCGTCAGTCCGCCGCTCGATGCGCAGCCGGTGTGAAAGAGCACGTTGCAGTTCGAGTCCCAGCCGGTCTGGATCAGGTTATCCCATTCCCAATGCGAGAAATTGTTATAGACGACGCCGTAGCCCGTGCGCTGGAACCTGTCGATGTCGCCGTCGACAAGCGGACGTGTTCCCGAATAACGGTAACCCGTCAGCGTTACCGGTCCGAATACATCTTGCGCGACGCCCATCCAATCGTCGCCGTACGCCGGGATTCCGCTTTGCCGATCGTGCCCTTGCCCAACGAAGACTTGGCCGCTCAAACCGCGCGTGAGATCGCCGACACTCGCACGAACTCCGATCTTCGGAGCGAAGAAGTTGAACGGATTGTTCCCGACGGTTTGCTCCATGACCGCGTAGCCCTGATACGAATCGCGAAATGTCTCGGGATCGACGGGAACCGGAAGCGTAAACGAACCGGCTTGTACGAAGATCGGAACGCGCGCACTCCACGGATTGACACGATCGATCACCCAAGCATCGCGCGTCAGTCCGCGCATGCCGCCGTCGACGACATATTGCTCGACGAGATAGCTCGCACGGTTTCCGATCGCTCCGGCGGTGAAGGTCTCGACCTCGTCGACGATGTCTTTGGGCAGACCCTGACCTTGAACTTCAGTCGACGCGACCAGATTCGTTTTGGCCGAGATCGGAAACGCCGGCCCCGGCTTTACACCCGGAATCCGGTAACCGTTGGCCATGAAGGCCGCTCCGAACGCATTCAGATGTGGGATGACCGAGTGGCACTTTTCGCACGTGACCCCGTACTGATGCGCAAAAAGTGGAATGGCGACAACCGGCCGCGAGCGCAGCCCCGCGGCGATCAATAGCCCGACTAGGGCGATCCCGAGAGAGATTCGGCGAAACATCGGTCCTCCGTAGGCGCGCATTAGGCGCGCCTACATAGGATTCCTAGCTTGTCCTAACCTGATTCGTACTTAGCGCCTGGCGTCAATTGCTTCCAGGCTGGCGACATTCTCCAGAGCGGATAAATCGCCCAAATCCAGGCCTAGATAGCGAGCCCGCGCGACACGGCGCATTACCTTGAGATTGCGCGTCTTCGGAAGGTCGTCAACAAACAAGATTGCTTTCGGCCGCAACGATTTTCCCATCACGCGTTCGATCACGCCCATGAGCTCCGAGCGCATCGTTTCGCTTTCGTCCTCGTGGCGTTTCGCAACGACCAAGCACACGACCACGTCACCTTTGATGTCGTCCGGGACCGCGATTGCAGCGGCTTCGCGCACGCGTGCATCGGAGACCAGCGCGCTCTCGAACTCCGCGGGGCCGACGCGCTTTCCGGCAACGTTGATCGTGTCGTCGCTTCTTCCGCGAATATACCAATAGCCGTCGGCGTCGATGATGCACCAATCGCCGTGCACCCACGTCCGCGGAAAACGCTCCCAGTACGATGCGAGATAACGTGCATCATCGCGTTTCGTCGCGTCGCCGCCCCAAAACGATTGCGTCATTCCAGGCCACGGTTCCGTAACGACCAATTCGCCGACGTCGCCGCGCATTGGTTTGCCCTCAGCATCATACACGTCCGCGACCATTCCGGGAACCGGCCCGTGAAACGAATTCGGAACGAGCGGCATCGTCGGAAAACAGCCAATGATTCCGCCCGAAATCTCGGTTCCACCCGAATAGTTGATGATCGGCAGCCGGTCGCCGCCGACGACGTGCGCGAACCACTTCCACGGTTCCGTATTCCACGGTTCTCCGGAGCTTGCGAGAATGCGCATACGCGAAAGATCGTGCGCACGGACGGGTTCTGCACCGTGGACCATCAACGAGCGGATCGCCGTAGGCGCAATCCCCAAATGCGTCACGCCGTGTGACTCGCAAACGCTCCACAAGCGATCCGGCTTTGGATAATCGGGCGTCCCTTCATACAGCACCGCCGTCGCTCCGATTCCGAGCGCCGAGAAAATCAACCACGGTCCCATCATCCAGCCGATGTCGGTGAACCACAGAATTCGATCGTCCGCACGCAAATCGGTGCACAACCATGCGTCGATCATTGCCTTGATCGGAAAGCCTGCGTGCACGTGCACGACGCCTTTGGGCTTTCCGGTGCTACCGCTTGTGTAGAGCAGCATCATCTGGTCGTTCGCACTCGTGCGCTCGTACGTAACGACGGCATCGTGCGTATCAACGGCCGTCTCCCAATCCAAATCACGGCCATGCTGCATCGGTACGTCGATCTTGGCTCGGCGAAAGACGAGCACGTGCTCGACGCTCGGGGCATCGGCCAGCGCCTCGTCCGCGACGGTCTTCATGGCTACCGGCTTGCCGCGCCGTAAAACGCCGTCGACGGTCAAGAGAATCTTCGCGTTTGCGTCCGCCAAGCGTGTCGCGAGCGCCTGCGGCCCGTAGCCCGAGAACGCCGGGACTGCGATCGCTCCAACATACGCGATCGCAAGCAGCGCGATCGCCGTCTCGGGGATGAGCGGCATGAAGATGCCGATCGTGTCGCCTTTGTGCACGCCGAGCGCGCGCAGCGTGCCACCCAAACGTGCGACCGCGCCGCGCAGCTCCGAATAGTTCAGCGTGCGAATGGTGCCGTCTTCGCCTTCCCAAATAATCGCACGCTGCTCGCCGCGTCCGCGCGCGATCCAACGATCCACGCAGTTTGCCGCTGCGTTGTATTCTGCCCCGACGAACCAGCGCGCGAATGGTTTCCCGCGCGAAAGATCCAGCAGCTCGTCCCACGGCCGATCCCAGTGGAGATCCAGCAGCTCGACCATCGCCTGGTTGAACGGTCGAACGTCGCGTTCGATCGCTTCGAGCAATGCGGGATACGAATCGACGCCCATCCGTGCCAGCAATTGCGTCAAATTCGCATTGCGAACTTGTTCCTTGCTCGGCTCCCAGCGATAGACGGACTGCGTGGGGACACTCACCTTGCGTGCCTTCTCGCTAGGAGGCGTAGGGCGCCTGCGCGGGCTGCGCGAAGCCGCAACGACTATGGCTATAGCGCCGCCGAAATACGACTCCGACGAAGAAGCAATGATCCTCGACATGGTGCGTACGCTCGTCGCCGAGCGCGTCGCACCGCGCGCCGCCGAGATCGACGAACGCGGTGAGTTTCCGTGGGACATCAAAGAGCTTTTTGCGCAAAACGATTTGCTCGGCGTACCGTTCCCGTCGGAATACGGCGGCGTCGGCGGCTCGTTTGTAACGTACGTCAAAGTCGTCGAGGAAGTAGCGAAGGCGTGCGCGTCGAGCGCGCTGATCATCGCAGTGCAAGAACTCGGCACGTTGCCGATCATGATCGGCGGCAGCGACGAGCAGAAGCGGCGTTTTATTCCAAAGCTCGCGAGCGGTGAGTTTCTGTGCGCTTACGCGCTCACTGAAGTCGGCAGCGGCTCGGACGCAGCCGGCTCGATGCGCGCCACGGCGACGCGCGACGGCGACGCATTCGTCCTCAACGGCAGCAAGATTTGGATTACACAAGGCGGCGTCGCTGACGTCGTGACGGTGTTCGCGATCACCGATCCGAGCAAAGGCCCGAACGGCATCAGCGCGTTTCTCGTCGAGAAGGGCATGCCTGGATTCAACGTTGGCAAGCTCGAGAAAAAGATGGGCATCCGCGGCTCACCGACCGTCGAGCTCAACTTCTCCGATTGTCGTGTGCCGGCAGCGAATTTGCTTGGCGTCGAGGGCGAAGGCTTCAAGATCGCGATGAAGGTCCTCGATAAGTCGCGGCCCGGGATTGCGGCACAAGCGCTCGGCATCGCGCAAGGCGCGCTCGACTACGCGACGCAATACGCAAAAGAACGGATTGCATTCGGCAAGCCGATTGCGCAGCAGCAAGGCATTCAGTTCATGCTCGCGGACATGCGCACCGAGGTCGAATCCTCGCGGCTGCTCCTCTACGAGGCTGCCCGCAAGTGCGACGAGGGCGCGGCCGACACGACCGAATACGCTGCGATGGCAAAGCTCAAATGCGGTGACGTCGCGATGAGCGTGACGACCGACGCCGTCCAGATCCTCGGGGGCTTCGGTTACTCCACCGAGTACCCGGTCGAACGAATGATGCGCGACGCAAAGATCACGCAAATCTACGAAGGCACGCAGCAGATCCAGAGGATCGTCATCGCCAGGAAAATGGTCGGCAAAGGACCAGCCCCCCGAGGGTAGAAACTTCCAAGCCTCGACTTTCGTTAGTCGAGTGCGACGTCGGTATTTCTACCGGTAACATCGCACGGAGGGGGGTGCTCACCACATGCCAGCCAAGAAGAAAATGGCCAAGAAAAAGGCCGCCAAGAAAAAGAAGTAAAGATCTCGTTAAAACGGACTCATTCTAATGGAGCGTGGCCTTATCGGCCACGCTCCTTTTTCGTTCGCATGGCCGCCTTCAGCACGCGTGCACGAATCGGCGGCGTCGGGCAGAGCTTGACGACCGGGCACTCCTCGCATTTTGGCCAGGGCGCTTTGCAGATGGCACGGCCGTGCAAGATCAGCCAATGGCTGACATGGGGCTGCTTCCGCACCGGAACCAGCCGGACCAGATCGTCCTCGACCTCGCGTGGATTCTTTCCAAGCGTCAATCCGAGCCGATGCGACACCCGAAAGACATGCGTATCGACGGCGATTGCAGCTTCCCCGAAGGCGACCGACATGACGACGTTGGCCGTCTTTCGCCCGACGCCGGGAAGCGACTCGAGGCTCTCGCGGTCCTTGGGGACTTCGCCGCCGAAATTCTCGACGAGCGCCTTTGCGGCGTTGACGATGCTCTTGGCTTTGGTGTGGAAAAAGCCGGTCGGCTTGATGATCTTTTCGACGTCGCTGAGCTTCGCTTTGGCAAGCGCCTGCGGTGTCGGATACTTCTCGAACAGAAACGGCGTGACGCGGTTGACGCCCACGTCGGTCGTCTGCGCCGACAGAATGACCGCGATGAGCAGATTATAGATGCTGTCGTAGTCGAGCGCGGTGGCGGCGCGGGGATAGGTCTTCTCGAGGATTTCAAGCTCCTCGTGCGCGACGTCAAGCGGCACCTTCCGCTTTGGAAACGGTATGCTGGGCACGACTGTTATAATGCGGTGATGCCGTTCCTGAAGCAAGACCCGACCATCCCGCCAGGCCAGACCCTTGCAACCGGCTTTCCTGTGCTGCACGTCGGCGACATCCCGCACATCGATCTGAAGACGTATCGTTTGCGCGTCTACGGCTTGGTCGAGAATCCGTTTGAGCTCTCATGGGACGAGTTGCGCGCGATGCCGCCCGTAACGTGGAACGGCGACATTCACTGCGTCACGCGCTGGTCGAAGAAAAACACGACCTGGAAAGGTGTGCCGTTTTCCGAGATCGCGAAGCGCGCGCAACCGAAGTCGGGCGTTACGCATGTTATTCAGCACGCCGACAACGAGTACACGACGAACCTTCCGCTCTCGGTTATGCTCGACGATGATGTCATGGTCGTCTACGAGTACGACGGTGCACCGATTGAACCGGCGCACGGCGGCCCGGTACGGATGCTCGTCCCCAAAAAGTACTTTTGGAAAAGCGCGAAATGGCTTCGTGGGATCGAGTTCCTTGATCACGACGAACGCGGTTTTTGGGAAGTTCGCGGCTACAACAACAACGCTGATCCGTGGAAGGAAGAACGTTACTCCGATCTTCCCTCTTGGAGTCAATAACTAGTTCGTAAACGTACCGATCATTTGGACGCCAGTCTGTGAGGTGGTCGAATCGATCAGGTACATGTACAGAACGTTGTTGCTACCGTCCGGCATCGACTGATTGACATTGGTCGAATCAACGCCCGTCACGGAAAATGAATCGCCTGCCGGCGACGGTATCGCGATCGGCGGGCCGGGCACCGTCACTGCGTAGACGGATGGAGACGGGATCGGCGTGGCGCTCGGCGTCGGCGATGGAGTCGGCGTTGCGGTGCTGGAAGTCACAGGAATCGGCGTCGCCGTCGATACGATGACGGGCCCGCTCCAAAATCCGACGCCTGGGGGACCGATGTATGCCGGTTGATTGGTGACGCCGATGAACGACGCCGTCGTCCCGTTCGTCGTTCCGAATGTCATGCTGCCATAGGCCAAGTATAGGGGCGCACTCCCGAGCTCAACGTATCCGACGTAGACGCCGTACGGTGAGGCGAGTGAAGCGGCAGGCGACGCATGATGGAAGACAACGCTGTATTGACCGGAAGACGTCGTTATCGTCGGTTCGACGAACGCACCGACCTGGAGTCCGAGCGATCCGATCAGCGTTGCGCGTCCTTCAAGAACGATCGTAACCTTCGAGTTTGCGGCTGCGCCGAGCTGGAACGTCTGCGGAGTCGTCCCGTTCGACGGAAAGACATTGGTTGTCGTCCCCGTTTTCACGAACGCAACCTGCGGCAGTGGCGTCGTCCCCACCGTCAGACTCGTATAAGCCGTGACCTGCGCGTAGCTGACATTGCTCGCAACGACTTTGCCATTCACGAGCACATCGATATTGCCAACGTCAGGCGAACCGTTGATGATACGAATGCTGGCTGTCCCTGAGGTGTTCGGGGTCGACGACCCTCCGCCGCCGCATGACGCCAGCGAGAGCGCCAGCGCGGTCACGATCAGGCTTACAAAAATCCCGGTTCGGTTAAGACGCATAGGGTGCGCGGTTCGCAAAGGTCCTGGCTCCCCCTTTCTGGGCATGCAGTTCTAACGAAGTCTTATGCCGCCGCTGTCGCGCACAACGAGACCGTCGCGTTCCATTCCATCGACGATTTCGTCGAACGAGTTGCCGCGCGCAAGGTCAACGCGTGCGACCAAATCGGCAGGCAAAACAACCGCTCCGGGCTCGAGCGTGCGCAACTGATCCAGGATCCGCCCGCGGACGTAGCGGCGCGTCTTCGGGAACGGGAGGCGTGCTTGCGGACCTTGGCGTTTTGCAGCAAGGCGTGCTTGCGAACTACGCGCGATCTCAGCCTCGCCATGCGGAGCAGCAGCGCAAGCAGCCAGCACCGGACACTGCGTGCACTTGGGGATACGCGCCGTGCAGATCGTCGCACCGAGATCCATCATCGCTGAATTCCAGTCGTGCGCGCGGCCGCGAGGCAGCAGCGCGCGCGCGGCGTCGTCGACTTCCTTTGCGTTCGCGCGCGGCGGATGCTCGAGACCGAATTGTATGCGGTGCACGACACGCCGAATGTTGACGTCGACCGCGACGTCGTCCAGCTCGAAAGCAAAAGCGCGGATCGCAGCTGCTGTATAGGGCCCAATTCCGGGCAGCGCGCGTAATTGCTCGATGCCGGACGGCATCTCCCCACCGTACTGAGCGACGACCGCGCGTGCCAGTTCGTGCAAACGAACCGCGCGCATGTTGTAACCGAGCCCCTTCCATGCACGAATGATATCGGCGCGCGATGCACGCGAAAGCGCTTCTAGGCTTGGATACGCATCGATAAATCGCGCGTATGCCGGCAGGACGCGATCGACTTGCGTTTGCTGCAGCATGAATTCGCTAACCACGATCCGGTACGGATCGCGCGTCGTGCGCCATGGCAACGTCGCTCGGCCATGCGTGCCGTACCATGCGAGCAGTTCTATATTAGGCGAGCGCTGCACCGATGCGTTTGATCCCTTCCGCAATCTCATCGCGCTCGACGGGCGTCAAGGCTAAACGAAGACTATGATCGCCGCCCGAACCTGCGAAAAACGCTTCGCCAAACAAGAACGAAGCGCCGTGCCGCTCCGACTCGTCGAGCAGCGAACGCGTTCGTATCTCGCGCGGCGTTGTCGCCCACAAATAGAATCCGCCGTGCGCCGGCCACACGCGGACGGTGCGCGGCCAATAGCGTAAAACGGCCTCGTCTGCGATACTGCGTCTGAGAGCCAGTTCTTCGCGCAGCGCCACCAAATGTTGATCGTACGGACCTTCCAGATAATCGTGCACGCCGGCTTGCATGTACATGCTCGAGGCCATATCGATCGATTGCTTACGTAGGAGCAGGCGCTCGAAGATCGTGCGCGGCGCGGTCAGCCAGCCCAGACGCAACGATGGCGCGATCGTTTTCGAAAACGAGCTGATGTACACGACGTACTCGGCATTCTTGGCCGCCAGCGGTTCGCGAGCCACGGTCGCGAGTTCTCCGTACGGATCGTCTTCCACGATCGGAACGCCGGAACGTTGTGCAAGCGTGACCAAACGCTCGCGGCGATCCTCGTTCATCGTCGTGCCCGTCGGATTGTGCAACGACGGCATCGTATAAATGAAGCGCGGGCGCCGGGTGCGCAAAATCGCCTCGACGTGATCGACGCGCATGCCTTCGTCATCGACCGCAACGGGAATCGCGCGCAAACCAGCAATCTGGAAAATCTGCAGCGCACCGGGATAGGTCGGCGCTTCGACGATGATCTCGTCGCCGGGTTCGGCGAGGCTTTGCGCCACGAGCGTGATGCCTTGCGTCGAGCCCGTGAGGATCAAGACGTCGCGCTCTTGGACTGCACAGCCCCGCTTTTGCATTCGGCGCGCGATCGCGGCGCGAAGCGGGACGAAGCCCTCGCTGTTCCCGTATGAAAGTACAAAGTCGACGTTGCCGCCGACCCGCGCGAACGATGCCGAGAGATCGGCGAGCGGTGAGGGTGTCGCCGGTGGCACGCCTTGGACGAATGCGATTCGGCGATGGCCGTCCGAGAGCGCTTCGGGCGAGGAAGCCAGCTCGCCCAGAATCGCGGGGAACTCGCCAACCCGCCAGGACGGGAGCGTCACCCACCACGGAACTGAGGCGTGGCGATCCGGTGGCGAGACCGGGAGCGGCGACGCGACGCGCGAGCCGGACCCGACCCGCTGATCGATCAAACCGTCGGCGGCCAGCTCGCGGTACGAGTGGACGATCGTCGAGCGGTTCACGTTCAGCAACTGTGCCAACGTGCGTTCGGGGGGGAGGCGGGTCGACTCGGGAAGGACGCCAGCCAAAATTTGCTCTCGAAGGTGCTCGTAAATCTGACGGTAGATCGGAACAATACTATCGCGGTCCAGTTTGGCTGCGATCTCTCCCCATCCAATCGTTCGCACAGCCATCCAATTCGTGGCAAGGTCCGAAACCGCCCGCGTACTCGCGCCGCTCATACAAAGTAGAAGAGGAGACAATTTACCTTGGCTGACCAAACCGTCGACGCAATCGTCATCGGTGCCGGGCCTGGCGGTTATCACGCCGCGATTCGGCTCGCGCAGCTCGGAAAAAACGTCGTGTGCTTCGACCGTGAAGAGGTCGGCGGCGTTTGCCTGAACCTGGGCTGCATCCCAACCAAAGCGCTGCTGCACGTCAGCGAGGTCGTGCGGCAAATCGACCACGCCGATTTGATAGGCATCAAGGTCGCAAAACCGACGATCGATCGCGAGGGCGTCGAGAAGTTCACACAAGAGGTGGTCAAGGCCAACGTCGGCGGCGTAAACACGCTCTTCAAAGGTAACGGCGTGAAATTCGCTTACGGCGAAGCATCGTTCGTTTCCAAGAACAAAGTGCAGCTCAAGAAGCGCGACGGCGGTACGGATACGTATACCGCGCAAGCCATCGTCGTCGCGACGGGCGGTGCGCCGGTTGACATCAAGGCGTGGCCGCGCGACGGCGAGACGATCATCAACTCCGATGATGCCGTAAAATTGAAGAAGATTCCGAAATCGATTTTGATCGTCGGCGGCGGAGTGATCGGTCTGGAATTCTCAACCGTTTATCAGCGGCTCGGTTCACAAGTCCAAGTCGTTGAAATGTTGCCGCAGATTCTCACCGGCACCGATCTCGAGATCGGCAAGACCTTATTGCGCATTCTCAAGAAGCAAGGGATCGAGATTGCGCTCAATACGTCGGTCAAGACGATTGAGAAGACCGGCAAAGGCGTGAAAGCGACGCTCAATGGCGAGCTGACCGGCGGCAAAGATGAGACGCGCGAGTACGAGATGGTATTGGTTGCGGTCGGACGCCGCCCGGTGACCGACGGATTGAATCTCGAAGCTGCGGGTCTCAAAACCGACGAGAAAGGCTTCATCAAAGTTGATGCGCGCCGTAAGACTTCGGTCGACGGCATCTACGCGATCGGCGATATCACCGGCGGCCCGCTGCTCGCGCACAAAGCAATGAAGGAAGGCGTCGTCGCAGCTGAAGCAATTTCCGGCGACAAGTCAGCCGCCTTCGATCCGGTCGCGATTCCAAATTGCGTCTACACGGATCCCGAAGTTGCGACCGTCGGTCTCTCCGAGGAGGAGGCGAAAGCCGCCGGTCACGAGATCAAGGTCGGCAAATTCCCGCTCGTCGCAAGCGGACGCGCACGGACGATGAACGACCTCGACGGCGGCATGATCAAGCTCATCGGCGATGCCAAGACCGATCAATTCCTCGGCATGCACATTGTGGCGCCGCAAGCCGAATCGCTGATCGGCGAAGGGATCATCGCGCTCGAGATGGGTTCGACGATCGAAGATATCGGACTCTCGATCCATCCGCACCCGACGCTGACCGAATCGATCCTCGACGCAGCCGAAGCTATCCACGGCAAAGCCATTCACATCCTCAATCCAAAACCGAAGCAGCCCGTCGGAGTCTAACTGCCATCGGGACTGCTCTTCTCCTCGATCTCGGACGCCGTTCGTACGCGGACACGTGGCAACTTCAACGTGCACTCCACGCAGAAGTTGCCGCAGGCCGCGAGCGCGATGTGTGGATTGCCGTCGAACACGATCCAGTCGTGACGATCGGACGCCAAGGCAAGACGAACAGCTTGCGCGTCCCGCGTGAGACATTGCTTGCGCAGGGCGTCGAGGTGCACGAGATCGAGCGCGGCGGGGACGTCACGTATCACGGTCCCGGACAAGTCGTGATCTATCCCATCATGCGGCTTCCACGCTTTCGCGAAATCGTTCCGCTCGTGCGTAAGCTCGAAGAGGCGGCAATTGCCGCCTGCACGCGCTACGGTATCACGGCGGAGCGCTGGAGCGCGCACGCCGGCGCGTGGGTCGGGAGCAATTGCGTCTGTGCGATCGGGCTCGCCGTGCAAAAGATGACGTCGCTGCACGGCATGGCGCTCAACGCGTCGACCACACTCGACTACGATCGCTTGATCAATCCGTGCGGGCTCATCGATCGCGGAATCACGTCGCTCAGCCATGAAACCGGCCGGCTCGTTTCGTACGATGACGCAAAGGGCGTCTTGCTCGAAGAGCTCTCGCGCGTCTTCGATGTTACTTTTGTCACTGCATCGGAAAGCGCGCGCAAAGCGTCATGAGCAATGTGGAAGCACTTCGCAAGCCGCCGTGGTTGAAAGTGCGCTTGCCTTCGGGCGAGCAGTACGAGAGCGTTCTCGGCAAGGTTAAGCGGCTCGATTTGCACACGGTGTGCCAGGAAGCGCGTTGTCCGAATCTTGCGGAGTGTTGGGGCGCAGGGACTGCGACGATCATGATCCTCGGCGATACGTGCACGCGCGGCTGTCATTTCTGCGCGGTGAAAACCGGCAATCCGCGCGGCGAAGTCGATTGGCTTGAACCCAAGCGCGTCGCCGAAGCGGTCGCGGAGATGGGCTGGAAATATCTCGTCCTGACAGCGGTCGATCGCGATGATCTCGCCGACGGCGGCGCGTCGATCTTCGCCAACACGGTGCGTATGATTCACAAGATCACGCCTGAGGCAAAAGTGGAATGCTTGACCGGCGATTTCGCCGGCGATCTTGCGGCGCTGGATGTTGTGCTGGATGCGGAGCCCGAAGTGCTCGCGCACAACTTGGAGACCGTACGCCGCTTGCAGAACAAAATTCGCGACCGCCGGGCGACCTACGATCAGTCGCTGTCAATCTTGCGGCACGCAACGCGAAGCGCCAAAGTCCGCTACACGAAGACCTCGCTGATGCTCGGCCTCGGCGAAAACGACAACGAGATCGAGCAGGCGATGGACGACGCGCGTGAGGCCGGCGTCGACATCTTCACGATGGGGCAATACTTGCAGCCCACCAAACGGCATCTTCCGGTCGAGGAGTTCGTGACGCCCGAAAAGTTCGAGCGCTTGCGCGTCCTCGGTCAAAGCAAAGGCTTCCGGCAAGTCGTCTCGAGCCCGCTTTCACGCAGTTCCTACCACGCAGAACAGGCGTTCAGCTGACGAATCAAGGTCTTCCCGTCCTTCAGCGCCGGCTCGCGCTCATAACGTTCCAGACGGCAACGGTCATGGCAGTCCTCGATTCCTCGATTGCGAATGTTGCTCTGCCGACGATCTCGCATGAGCTGCAGTCTTCGCCGACGCAGTCGATTTGGATCGTCAATGGCTTTCAGATTGCGATAACGGGAACGCTCTTTGCGTTTGCGTCGCTCGGCGAGCTAATCGGGTACGCGTTCGTCTACCGCGTCGGGATCGCGGTCTTCACAATAGGCTCGCTGTTGTGCGCGTTGGCGCACTCGCTCCCGCAGCTGGTCGCGGCGCGCATCTTACAGGGCTTCGGGGCAGCAATGATCATGGGCATCCAACCCGGAATGATCCGCCGGATTTATCCGCCGAACATGCTTGGCCGCGGCACCGGATGGATGGCGCTCACGGTCGCAACGAGCGCGGCAGCTGGTCCGACAATCGGCGGCGCAATTCTCGCGATCGCGCATTGGTCGTGGCTTTTCATGGTCAACGTCCCGATCGGAGCGGTCGATCTTTTTGTATCAGCGAAAACGATTCCGCGTTTCCCGACGGCGGGAACGTGGCGCGACTTCGATCTACTCGGCGCGATCTGGGTTGGCTTGTCGCTGAGCTTCTTCACGCTCGGAGTCGAAGCCATCGCGCATCGTGGAACGGAAGGCGCGATCGCCGGGTGCTTTGCAATTTGTATCGTGGCGCTGGTCATGTTTATCCGGCAAGAGCGACGCGCGCCGCGGCCGCTACTTCCTCTCGATCTTTTCAAGCGTCCCGCCTTTACGCTTTCAGCCTTGACCTCGGCGTGTTCGTTCACAGGAGCTGGACTCGCCGTCGTTTCGCTTCCGTTCTTCTTTCAAGCCGTGCTCGGGCGAACTCCATTTGAATCCGGACTTCTGTTTACACCGTGGCCGTTATCAGTTGCGTGCGTTGCGCCGTTCTCGGGCCGTCTCGCCGATCGCGTTCCCGCTTGGATACTGTCGACATTTGGACTCGCAATCATGATGGTGGGACTCGGGCTCCTTGCGCTATTGCCCGCGAATCCGAGCGCCCTCGAGATCATCTGGCGCGAAATGATTGCTGGAATCGGATTTGGCTTCTTCCAGCCGCCAAACAATCGAGAATTGCTCTCGAGCGTCCCGCCCGAACGCGGTGGGACCGCCGGCGGAATGCTCGCAACGGCGCGTCTGTTCGGACAATCGCTCGGCGCTGCGCTCGTCGCCGTCGTCTTCGGAGCGGCTGGAGCTCACGAGATTTTCGTTTTGGGCCAAACCCATGCGTCAATTGCAATGGCCGGCCCGATTTCACTATGGGTCGCAGCCGCGATTGCCGGCATCGGCGCGATCGTCAGCGCGCTCCGAAAAGGGCGTGAATCATCGAGAATAGGGCGGGAGCCTATCCCGACAATGACTAATGCTTAACGCCTGAAGCAGCCGAGCGCTTAATCGGCTGCTCGATTGCATTCTCTTTACGGGAGTGAGCGATGAAAAAATCAGGTAGCGTCAATCGTGGAACGGCCTTGAAGATTAGCGGCGCCGCGATGGCCGCGGTCGTTGCCGAAATAGTCGCCAACCAACTCCCCGCCGAAGGCGGGAATATTCCCATCAACATGTATTGCGAGTCGCTCGCAGGCATCCGCCGCAAGGTCAAAGGCGACTGCAAACTCTCGTTCACAAAGGTTCAGATCTTCATTTGGGCCGAGGACCAAACGCCCTACCCGCAACCGCCAGCAATGGGAACGACGTCGATTATTTTCGACAATCGAGAAGCGCCAGGCGTCGGCGGCGGAGGAATTTTGAAGGGCTTCTATGCCAAAGATGGCGCACGAGAGGGCGAAAGCAGCCCTACGAGCCATTCGAGGTTGTCGATTGTCGTGGTTGCTGCGTAGTTCGCTCAGTTTAGTAACGTTACGAGCGCATCGGAGATTCGCGACGCGGCTCCTTCAGAGTTGAGGAAGTGAAATTCTTCTTCAGAGAGGTGATCGCGAATCGTCCGACTCGCAGATCGATTTTCTACGCTCGTTCCTATTCCAGCCTCGTTTCCCAAAGATTCCGACAGGCCGAGTAACCTTGCGCCGGCACGATAATCTCGCTCGCTGAGCGCGATCTGCACAAACGCTTCCAGTACTTTAAGCGTAAGTGTCCTCAACTGAAGTTCCACTGCGATACGCATTGCTTCGCGCGCATGGCCGCGAGCCTCATCAGGTTTTTGCTGACGCGCCGCGACAGACGCCAAGTTCGCGAGCGCGTCAGCAATATCAACGGGATTGCGCAGTTCACGCTTCGCCGCAAGACCGCGAACAAGATAACTCTCGGCACGCTCCAGGTCGTTTCTTCTCGCTTCTAGCGTCGCGAAGCTGAGCAAAATCGAGCTTGTTATGGTAGCGTCGCCCAGAGGTTCTGCGAGTCGAAGGCTCTCCTCTAGCAGTTCTTCCGCACGCGCCAAATTTCCGACCTCGGATTCCAGAGACGCAAGATTTGCGAGCGCTATACTCAGTAATCGGTCCTCGCCCGCGTCTCGTAAAATCTTGACGGACTGCAAGTATTGTTCCCGTGCTTCTTCGGTGTTGCTCGAGCGGTGTTCGATTACAGCAAGAGCGTGCACGCATCTGCCCAGGCCCCTCGCGTCGTTTAGGCCCCGATAGAGTTCGCATGATCGTAAGGACAGATCGCGCGCCGCCACATAATCGTCCTGAACCGTCGCGAACACCGCGGCCCGATCCAATAATGGGGCAAGCTTTGCCGCCGGTAGGGACGTTTCGGACTCGACCACGCGCTGAAGCCAGCTGCGGCCTTCAGTGAAATGACTTCTCATTTGCCAATACGCCGAAAACTCCACGGCGAGCTTAGCTGCAGTCTCGGGAACATTTGTAAGAGACCACATCAGCGCTGCGCGCACGTTGCCGATTTCAATCTCGACTTTGTCCAGCCACGAGCCGCGCTGCTTCGGATTCAGCGTTTCGGCGGCGTCTGCCATCGACAAATAGTAATTGCAATGAGCCCGCGACGCACGATCGAGTTCGCCCAGCGCCACGAGTTGCTCGAGGCCGAATTCGCGCATGACCTCGAGCAGAACGTAAAACGGATTATCTCCCTCGAGCTCGGTTACGACGAATGATTTCTCGACCAGAGAGTGCAGGGCGCCTTCGATTTCCTCGATATCCGCTGAGCGAAGCACTGCCTCACTCGCTTCAAGCGTGAAGTTGCCTTCAAACACGGACAGATGCGCAAATGCCTTCTTCTCCTCAGCTCTAAGAAGCTGATAACTCCAATCGATCGTGCTTCGCAGCGTCCGCTGGCGCGTGGACCCGGTCGTATCGCGCGACGCGAGTCCAAGTCGCGATGAGAGCCGCTCGTCGATCTGCGTCACCGTAAACGCGCTCAGTCGAGCAGCGGCAAGCTCTATCGCAAGCGGAATACCTTCCAATTTTTGAAGCAAATCGTTCCACGCGGCCTTGTCCGATTCGGAAACTCGAAACGCACCGCGCAGTCCGCGAGCACGCTCGATGAGCAATCGTTCCCCATCGGTTCGCGGCATGGGGGAGATGCGGACGACTTGTTCGCCGGCAACATGAATCGCCTCGCGACTCGTCACGATGATCGCGATGTGACCGCATCCGAGCAACAGCTCTCGCACGAGCGCCGCCACCTCAGGAACTAAGTGCTCGGCGTTGTCGACGACAAGCAGCACCCGCTTGTCGCCGATTTCGCGCTTCAATGTTTCTAAGATTGGTTGCCCGGGTGTCTCTTGCGCTCCGACTGCCGTCGCTACGACGTAAGGCACGAGATCGTTTTGCTCGACACCGGCGAGCGAGACGAACCAACATCCGTCTTTATAACTGGCGCACTCCTCGGCCGCAAGCTGAAGCGACAATCGCGTCTTCCCAATCCCGCCTGGCCCGGTCAGCGTGATCAAGCGATGCTCCGCGAGACGCCCCTTGAGCTCGTACAGCTCTTTGTCACGTCCGATGAAGCTCGTGAGTTGGATGGGCAAGTTATTTGCAACAACGTCGAGCGAGTGCAATGGCGGGAACTCTGCTCGCAATCCATCGCCTGCAACTTGGTAGGTATGCTCCGGCTGACTAAGGTCTTTGAGTCGATGCAGCCCCAAGTCGATGAACGAAACGCCCTTCGGCGTCGACGACTGCAGTAGGGATGCCGTCGCCGCCGAGAGCACGATCTGGCCGCCGTGTGCCACCGACATCAGTCGCGCGACGCGATTCAGCGTTGGTCCGAAATAATCGCCGTCGCGCTCGATCGCGGTGCCGGTGTGAATGCCCATCCGCACGCGCACCTCGCCCGTCTCGGGCGGCCACGAGTACGCGGCAAGCTCGCGCTGCGCGTCGATCGATGCCACGAGCGCGTCCACCGGTCGCGCAAACGCACAGCAGAACGCATCGCCGACCGTCTTGAAGACCGCACCGCTGTTCTTCGCTGTGACTTGCCGGAAGATTTGATCGTGCGCCGCCAGCGCGGCCGCCATCGCTTCGGGCTGTGCGTCCCACTTTCGGGTGCTACCCTCGATGTCCGTGAATAAGAAACTTACGGTGCCCGTAGGAAGTGGGACCGTGTCCATACCGCAGAGTTAGCGCTCGCCAGGGTACTCCTCCTAGGCGCCACCGGAACCTCGAGGACATTCGCGAAGTCATGTGGCCGTAATGTCGACCATCGAAATCCAGCTTGGTCCGAAGACCAACATCAAGGAACTCGTCGAGGCTCTGCCCATCGCCGAGCAGGTGCTCACCAAGTTCGGTCTGCACTGCGGCGGCTGCGGCGTCAACAAATACGAGAACATCGAAGCCGGTGCGAAAGCGCACGGGCTCCGCGTCGAGCCGATCATCGCTGCGCTCGAAGAAGCCCGGCGGACCGGGAACGTGCCCACCGTCTCCGACGACGATCGTACGCCGCTGCGCCGTGCCCCCGGCGAGTTCGCGCGTCGCTCGCGGTTCAAGCATGTCGTCCCCGTCATGTCCGGCAAAGGCGGCGTTGGGAAGTCGCTTGTAACGGCGATGCTCGCGGTTGGCCTGCGCGCGCAAAATCTGAAGGTCGGCATTCTCGATGCGGACATCACGGGTCCATCGATCCCTCGCCTCTTCAACCTTCGCGAGCCGCTCGGACTCATGCAAGATCCGAACGCACAACCCGGACCGAACGGACAACCACCGCCGCCACTCATGGTTCCCGCGATCTCGCGGACCGCGATCGAGATCGTTTCTTCGAATTTGCTCAGCGATCAAGAAGACACCGCGATGATTTGGCGCGGTCCGATTCTTTCAGGCGTGATCCGTCAGTTCTACGAGCAGGTGCTGTGGAGCGACCTCGATGTGCTCCTCATCGACCTACCGCCGGGGACGTCGGATGCGCCGCTGACGGTGTTGCAATCGCTAGCCGTCGATGGCGTCGTGCTCGTGACGATGCCGCAAGCGCTCGCAACGATGATCGTTCGCAAGGCTGCGAACCTAATCCATCAGCTCAAGAAACCGATTCTCGGCGTCGTCGAAAACATGTCGTACTTCGAAGCGCCCGATACGGGCAAACGTTACGACGTCTTCGGTCCGTCGCACGCCGATCGTGTCGCAGAGCTTGCGCACGCACCTGTCCTCGCTCGCATCCCGATCAAGCCGCGTTTGGTGGAGCTTGCGGATGCAGGACGTGTCGAGGAGATCGACGATCCGATTTGCATCGAGCTTGCGCACGCGATGCTCGATCAGCTTGTCACGACGCCGCGACCCAAAAAAGAAATCTCGCTGATATGAAAAACGCCGCTCGAGATCGAGCGGCGTTCTTCTTTTCGGTTTTTCTGCGGATTCTCGCTTAGTGCCAGTGGCCAGGGACCCAAACTTGGTAGCCGTTCGGCGTCATGCGATAGTGCCCGGGAACCCAATGCCCACCCATACGGCCGCCAACGTAACGTCCGGGGATCCAAATCCATCGACCGCCGTTCCAACGCCAGTGTCCCGCATCCCAATGATAGTACGGACCTGGGGCAACCGGGACGACTTCGGCGCGTGGTGGCGGCATCGGACCGACTCGAACTCCAATGGACATTTGTGCCGATGCCGGTACCGGCATCGTACCGGCGAACATCGACAAACCAAAGAATGCTGCGAGGAGAATGCTGATAACTTTCTTCAACCTGGTTCCTCCGTTGCTTATAAGTGCACGCGGCATCGGCCGCATTGACGTAACGGCTCGTTTGAGCCGGAGTCCGCGGCGTCCGAGGTTTTCAAACCTCAAATTAATCCTACCCAGGCTTGCCTGGGTAGAATCTCGGCCATGCGCCGGTTGACCTTAGGCCTCTGTGCCGGGTTCTTAGTTGGCTACGCGACGGTTCGGTTCGCCGAGGCCTGGAACGACTTTCGCAAACCCGCCGGACCCCTTCCAAAAAACCCGGCAGCCTACGGCGCGACGAAGCGCGCGCTGATGGTAACCGGCTTCGCGCGTTCGCTCGCCGGGCAGGCCGTCATCGCGTTCGCCCTCGCAGATCATTTGCCGGCGGCAATCCGCGACTCCGATCGTCCGATCGTTACTGCGACCTTCAACGCCCTCTCGACATCGATCGACGCAATTTTAGACACGCCGATCGACTATATCGAGCGCTATGTATTAGAGCGCCGCTACGGACTTTCGGACCAGAGTTTCGCAGAGTGGCTGCGCGAGCGCGCAAAAGGAACAGCGCTGAGCATGGCAGTTGGAATGCCGGTCGTGGCCGGACTGCTCTGGATCGCGCGCCGTTTTCCAAAGACGTGGCCGATCGTCAGCAGCCTTGCGGCAATTCCGATCCTGACGCTCTTCACGCTTGTCGCACCGCTCTATCTTGCGCCGATCTTCAACAAGTTCGAACGCCTCGAAGGTCCGCTCAAGCAGCGTCTGCGCCGGCTTGCCGCACGATATGGCGCGGGGAACGCCGATATCTTCCGATTCGACATGAGCCGCCAGACGAAGAAAGCAAACGCCTACGTCACCGGCCTCTTTGGAAGCCATCGCATTGCAATCGCCGATACGTTGCTCGATGGATTCAGCGACGACGAGACCGAGTTCGTCGTCGCGCACGAGCTGGGGCATTACGTCGCCGGCGACACGCTCGTGAGTATCGGAATCGGATCGCTGGCGGCAACGTTTCTGATCTTCGCGGGGAAGGCGCTTGCACTGCCGGAGGGTGAGAAGGTCGCGAACATGCGCGGGCTTGCGCGCTTCAGCTTCACGACGCAGTTGCTTGCGGCGGTCGTTGGCCCGTTGCTTGCCGCGGGTTCGCGCGCAATCGAACGCCGAGCCGATCGGTTTGCGCTGGCCGCGACCGGACACCCTGAATGGGGCGTCGCCGCCTTCGAGCGTTTACGCGAACAGAACCTTGCCGAAGACGAGCAACCGCGCTGGGCGGAGTTGCTTATCTCCTCGCATCCCTCGCTGCGGTCTCGAATTGCGACCTTGCGCGAAGCCATGCAGCAAGCTCCGTTTTCTCCGTAACGTAGACGCCGTCGCTCAGCTCGCTCCGGAATTCACCGAACGTCCCGAACGCTTCGGCAAACGCGTCGTGCTTGTGAATCGATTCGTAGTTCAGCTGCGTTGCGGCGAGGAACGTTTCATCCGGGAAATCGCCATACATCGCAAGCGTGCTCGCCAGAATCTCCCGGACGACGTCTTCGACGAAACGCGGACGATGGTGCGCCTTGTTGACGATGAAGAATTCGTCGGGACGTTTGAGCAGATCGTACGTTTCGCTCGACATCGAGTTCTCGACGATCTCGACCAGGTCTTCAGCTCGAATCTCGGCGCTTCGATCTGAGGGTGAGCCGATCAGCAGCGTCCCTTTGCCGCGCTGGTTGTGCGTCGCGACAGGAAGCGCATCGAGCGCGCGGTCTGCCTCGGCCTCGCTGAAACCGGCCTCGAGCAGCTCGCGATGTGAATGCTCGCGAATCATCAGTTGCGCGCACGGACACGCCGTCATTCCTTCGGCTTCAACCCCGACCGCACGCCGCGTTCCTTGCTGATCCGCGTGCGCGATTCCGACGAGCGCGTACATTTCTTCCGTGCGCTTTCCGCTCACCGGCGTCCAGCGCTCCAGACTGAAATCGGCGCGCACGCGGACGTCGGCTCGTAAAGCGTGCTGCGAGACGACGATCTCTCGCGCTATGCGCTCGACCAATTCCTCAACCGTCGATGCAGGCTCGCCGCGCGCCAGCACTTCGAGCAGCACTTCTTCGAGCAGCTCCGAAAAGCGCGACATGTGAACGCCGGCGCGATTCGGTTCGAGATCGGCGACCATCGAAAACTCCGCGTTGAGCGGGACCTTGCGACCGTGCAGCGTCAAGCGAATGATGCGCTTGATCTTGGCAACCCCGACGCGGCTCAGCGCGAGATGGTGTTCGGGTTCCTGATTCTGACGATCGACGTCGAAACGCAACGCTCGCGGTTTGCGCACGACACCTTCGTGCGATGTGCGCGAAGCAAGTTCTGCCAGCGTCGACTTGCGAACGGGATCGACGAAATCGGGCGCGATCTCCGCCAGCGGAATCAGGTTGTATGGACGCTGTTCGATGTACGGATGCGGCAGCTCGAAGCGGCCGAGATCGGCGACGAGGTCGTCGTAGAACAAGAAGTCGATGTCGATGACGCGCGCAGCAAGATGTTCGTGGCGTCGCGCGATCGCGCTCTCGACGTCGCGAAAGAATGACTCGAGCGCGACCGGATCCAGATCGGTCGCGAGCTTTGCCGCGGCGTTGAGGAATTTGGGCCCGGCAACGTTGCCGACCGGAACAGTCTGGTAGAACGAAGAGACTGCATCGATACGAACGCGCGTGCGCAAGCGCTGGAGCGCTTGCAAGATATTGCCTTGCCGCTCTCCCAGGTTCGAGCCGATCCCGATCAGCGCCGTGTGCATTTCCTCAATCCTATCCATCCGCTGAGCGTGATGCAATGATCTGGGCGTAACGCTTGCTGGCAGGCGTCGGGACGCGTTTCAGCTCCGGATCGTGATCGAGATCGACGTAGCAGAGCCCAAAATCGCTATTGTTATCGAAGGGCAATCCCCATTCGCGATTCGAGGTGATGCTCCAGCAGAGATAGGCTTCGATCGGAAGCCCGGTTGCAAGAGCCTTCTGAACTTCGCGAAGGTGGTTCGCGATGTAATCGGCACGCGTTACGCCCTCGGCGCTCGTAACGCAGCCGTTCTCGACGATGACGATGGGCTTGCCGGGGAACTGTTTGTGCTGCTCGCGCAAAATCTGACCGAGGACGCCGGGCCACACGGGAGCACTCGCATACCGGCACTCGGCTGCCGACACCAAGCGATTGAACTTGAATAGAGAAGGCGCGCCCCAGTAATAGTCGAGCCCGATGTAGTCGAGCGTCCCGACGCATTCCGGCGGACACAGAAACTCCGCAAGCCGTCCCGCCATCCCCAAATTCCACCAATTCGTGCCGAGAATCGTCGCGAACATCGAAATCGTCTTGCGCAATCCGTCAAAACGCCGAAACCACGAACGTGTTGCGTCAAGCCGCCGGTCGCCCTCCAAAGGAACGAACTCGATTCTGCCGGCTTGCGCACCGAATATGCGCGCGGCAATTTTGCGCGCCAGATCCGGTTCGAGGCCCTCATACTCGCCATTTTTGGCACGCGTACAGAGTGCGGGCGGCCCCGGTCGAATTCCGACGCGCAATACGCCGCGCCGGCGAATCGCGCGCAGCGACCTGTCCAGATCTGGGACGTGTTGTGGAGTGACGGACGCGCGCCCGATGTGTGCGACCGTCTTTCGATTGTTCGTGTGCGGCGCGTTCGGCATGGTCGCCTTGGCTTCGCGGAGCGCCAAATCGACGGCGTTGAGCAGCGCACGGCTGCCGAACGGTACCGCCACGGCAAAATCTTGAACGTGTCCCCGAACCGCATCGGTCGCAAGATCGCCGTGCGCATATCCTTCGAGAAAAACGTCGTCGTCGAACACGAGATCGACGTGTCCCTCCCGCAGCGCCGCCACCGCCGCGTCGAGGTCATCGAATTCTTGCATCGAGGCCTGCGGAAAATACTGTTGGAATTGTTCGGCCGGCGCGCCGTCGGCAGCAACGGCGACGCGTCCGGTAAAGGTGCGCAAATCCGAGGGCGGCACCTTGGCGCTCTCGTGCAGCGTGCAAAGATTCGCGGCGAAGTAGGGCTCCGAAAACAACACACGATCCATACGCAACTGCGTCATCGTGATTTGTGCAATCGAGATGTCGACCTCTCCCGAATCGACGAACGGGACTTGCGAGAAACGTCCGGCCTGCCGGATGAGATCGTCGGGCGTATGGAGATTGATGGCGGCACGATCGACAAGGGCTTGAAACCACTGCGGCAATCCGAGAACGAGCGGATTGGTTCCGACGCTGGCTTGCGGGCGTTCCTTGAGAATCGCTGCACGCGCACGCGTGTGAGCGCGAAAGAGATTCGGAATCAACTTGACGATCGCTTCCATCTGTTCCGTCTCGGTCGCGAAGGGTTCCATACCCGGCGGCACCGCGTAAGCGCGCATGCACCACAGCTTTATGAATCCATAGACCAGCTGATTTGGCTCGTTGATTGTGACGTAGTAATCGATCAAGTCCCCGAGACGTTGCGCAACTTGAGTCGCATACGCCGCGAGACGGTCCGGAAATCCCGGATCGAGCAAGCCGGCACCGTTGCCGGCGGCCTGGACGTGAAGCGGCCACGAGTTATGGTGCAGCGTGACGATCGTCGCCATGCCCGCATCGCGCATGTACTGCAGCACGTCGCGATAGTGCGTGAAAGCCGCATCTTCCCACGTTCCGGCCTCCGGCTCGAGCCGCGCCCACGACAGCGAGAGTCGAAATGCGCGGCAACCGAGTCCGCGCGCGAGATCGACATCTTCTTTGTAGCGATTCCAAAAGTCGGTGGCTTTGCCGCGCGCGGTTAGACCTCGAACGCGTTCCCACACGTCGCGAATGTCGTCTTGACCGGTATACGCTTCACATTGATGATCCGCCGTCGCAACTCCGAAGCGGAACTCAGGCGGAAACGGCGGTAAGTCGTTCAGCTATAAGGCTCGACTATTTTGGGCTGCGAGTCCGCGCGCGATCCGCGATGAGAGTTCCGAGAGATGCGCACGCGTCGCGACGTCGAGGCCGCGGGATGCGAGACCCTTGTGGACTCCAGCTTGTGCCCGGTGCAATTCGTAGCGCGCCAGCTCTTGCGTCTCGTATGGAATCTGCAGCTGGTCGAGCGCAAACGACGGCAACATCGCTATCTGCAAGAGCAGATCGGTGTAACGGCGCTGCATCTCGCGATGCGACTGCGGAATCGAAGTTCCGGATGCTACGTCATCATAGACCGCCGACGAGCACCACTCGAAGAGGTCTTGCAGCGACATCGTCTTGCCTGGTGCAAGCTGCGATTGATCGTTGATGCGCGCGATATTGACGGGCGTGAAGATCGTGTAGAGGATCGTATCCTGAACGTTGGCGACAAACGCCGACAGCGGAAAGTCCGGACGCGAGTTCAGACCTTGCGAGCCCCAACCGTGAAAGCGGTCCGGCCCCAAATGCTCGATAAGGCTCGGTGATAGCGCGAGCGCGTGCGCCGAGAACACGTAACGATCGAGCAGATCGAAGGCGCGCTTTTGATCGCCTCGCGGAACGGGTGCGAACGGCGCAGCGCCGCCCTGCTGCCCGCGATGCGAGCGCGACGTGTAGACGCCGCCGACCCAACGCGTGGTCAATAGCGCGGAACGCCCGTACTCGGCCATGATCGTTGAGAACGCGAGGCGCTCTTCGTTATAGCTGCGATCGTCGCGCGGGTAACGTTTGTCGAGGGTGGCAAGCAAATGGTCGGCAATCTGGAAGCGTTGTGCATCCCATCCAAGCGGATCGCTTGAAAGCACGAACACGGCAACGCGCGGATCGACTGCCCAAGCCCCGTTTGCATCTTCATCCGTCTCGAAGACGTGATCCGGCTCGACGGCGCGATCCGAAATCGCTTTGAGCGAACTGGCCGAGCCGTTCGGCGTATATCCGTATTGGATCGCCCAGTAGTCGTACGGCCCAAGCTGCGTTTGGAAGAAATCCGGTTGCGGACGACCGGGGGGCGCGAGATCGACGGGATTATACGCCATCACCGAAGCGCTGATGCCGTGCTTCGCGGTAAATGCCGGATTCTCGACGTCGTGCAGCGAGTACACCGACGGCGCGGCGAAGTTGTGACGCAAGCCGAGTGCGTGACCGACTTCGTGCATCGTCACAGCCTCGATATACTCGTTGACGTACTTCGTCGTCGAGGTCGAGCTCTCGCGTAGTCCGGGGTAGAGCGCAAGCGATGCGAACGCCGCATCCGACTCGAGCGCTTCGCCGTACTCGCACAAATCCGCTAGGCACGGATCGGCGAGCGTCGCGATTGCGCTCGCACTCTGTGCCGCGTTTAGCTTCAAAGCGGAGTCCGAAAAGAACGGTGCGTACGGTGAATAGGACGCGATCGGGACGCGCGACGGCACGATGTTCTCGACGAATCCGCGGCGCAAACTACGTAGCGCTTCACCATCGACTGTGACGGTCGCACGCAAAATCTGGCCGGTAAGCGGATCGGCGATGTGCGGCGTTGCGGCTACGAAGCTGGCGCGATCCTGTTCGATCCAGCGCACCGAATTGTATTTCGCATCGTCAGGATCGAATGACGGATCGGCCGGCGGATCGTCGACGCGGATTGCGCGGGGATAGCCGATCTTCGCAAAGGCGCCGTTCCACGCCAAGATGCCGCGCCGCACCGCGTCGCGGTACTCGCGCGGAACCTCATTCGTCAGCGTGAAGACGATCGGACCCTTCGAGAGATCCCATCGATCGATGTAGCGCACGAACGGCGACGGCGTCTTGTCGTCGCCGAATCGCTTTTGCGTCTCGAGGAAGTAACCGATGCGATCGTCGGCCGGCCGTGGTACGAACTGCGCCGTACGCGCCGGCTCTTCGAGGATACTGTAATGCACCTTGATCGGTGTACCGCGAGTATCCGGGACGGTTTGCAGCTCGCCGTTTCCGTTGAACGTCAGATTGACCGTGATCTCGTCGTTGTCCGGAAGCGCTTTGGTCGAGACGTAATACGAACGCGAAGGATCCAGGGCGAAACCGGCGCGCGGCCCCCCTAAGAGCAACAACAAACCGCCGGCCGGCGTCCCGCCTCCGGCAGCTGCTGCAAGATCCTTGCCAATGTCGAGATGATCGGTCAGGAAAAGCACCGGCGCGATTGCGACATGATCGGTTGCCGTATTTTCAGCGATGATCGGTGAGACCGCGATGATCGACGATGCGGTCGAAATCGCGAGAGCTTTCGCCGCCGTCCCTTGCGCCGATGCGAAATCGGTGTTCGGCGTGATCCAGAATACGCGATGACCGATGCGTTGAAATTGCACGAGCATCGGGTCGTAGAGCCGGCCCGCGAAGGTTCCCGCTCCGAGCCCCGACGCAAGCGATGGCGCGAAGATAAACGTCTTCTTGAAATCTTGCGGACTAAGATCCAAATAGAGATCCTCGTCCTTGCGAATGAGATTGATCAATCCCGACTGCAACTCCGCATTGCGCATGAATGCCGCGTATGATTGCGGCGCCGCCGGCGTAACGTTGAGCAGCGCTTTGATCGCCGTCGGAACATTTGCGGGCATGCCGGCTGACGGGAGGACGACCGGTTCTTGGCCGCTGGGAGAACTCTCAGGTTTCGGGCTGCTCGGAGCCGCGGGAGCCGCTGTCGCAGCCTCCGACCCGGCCTGCGCATGCACCGCCGGCGCGCCTGCGCCAGCAAAAAACAGCGCGGTTAAAACAAAAAGGGCCACGGCCCTCATAGAAAGGCTCATCGCCCCTCGACTGTTCCTTTTCGCAGGTCACGCCTCCCGGCTGCCTTGCGAGAAATTATCCAAAAATTAAGCTAGAGCATGCGAGCGTTCGAGCGCTGTTTCGGCCGCGCGTTCGACCGGGAGCGTGACGCGTACGTGCGTACCGTAACCCTCGATACGCTCGACATCGACGCTCCCGCCGAATTGCTCGACAAGCCACAAGCCGCGGCCGCTTTCCATCAAGACGTCTGCGCGGCGACGCGATTCGAATTTGAAGCCGTTTCCTCGATCGGTCACGTGCAAGACGGCAAAACCGTCGATCCATTCGAGTGCGATGTCGATTGGGCCGGGCGCGTGGCGGACGACGTTTGCGACGAGCTCGCCGAAAATGACTTCGGCTCCATCGATCTCGCTCGATTCCCCTGCTTCGGCACGCAGATGATCGACAAACGATCGGCGCGCGTCGGTGGCCGCGCGTGCGTGATCGGCGTGAAAGCGCCATGTCGTGTGCGGGAAAGCGACGACAAAGATTGCAGCATCGTCCTGAACCTGCGCCGGTAGACACGTCGAGGCAATCAAGGTTGCCGGACTGCGCACGAACGGGATCGCCCCCGTGCCCAGCGCACGGATCAGCGTCTCCTCGCCGGCCGTGATATCGCGGCTCGCCTCGACGACACCGTCGGTATAGAACGTGATAGCAGCGACGTCATGCACGACCCGGCTGCGCGAAGGCTGTGAAGGTGCAAGGCTCCGCAATCCGATCGGCATCCCATCAACGCTCAACGGTTCGATCGAACCGTCAAAAAGACGCAACAGGGGATATGGATGCCCTGCGTTGGCCCCGACGATAGCCCGGGCATGCGGATCGTAGATAACAACGAACGCCGTGGCGATCGCGTCGGGATAACGTTGAACGACGACGCGCTCGGCCGCGTCCAGAATTTTTCCGGGATCCTTTTCATACATTCCGACGACGTTGATCGTGTGACGCAGCTTGCCCATGATCGCCGAAGCCTGCAGACCGCGACCCGTGACGTCGCCCATTGAGAACAAAAAGCTGCCGTTAGGCAGCTCGAAGATGTCGTACCAGTCGCCGCCGACTTGCGCGTCACTGGCCGTCGCCGCGATATAGACCGTGCTCACTTCAGCGCCCGGCACGTTCGGCAACTGTGCCGGCAGCGTGACCTCTTGGAGCGTTTTCGTGAGTCGTCGCTCGCGTTCAAGGCTCTCTTCGTGCTCGAATGCCAAAGCGACGCGGCGCGCAACCTCTTCCATCAACTGTACTTCATGGTCGCCGAAGTTACGCGTCGTCGAGTATATCGTGAGTGCGCCGTACACCGCGTCGGTCGTAAAGAGTGGAACGGTCAGCATCGACTGAGGCGTCGCTTGGGCGAAGAACGGCAGAATATACGGTTGCAAGGTTTCGCGAAGCCGTACGATTCCCGCATCGGTACGCAGCATTGTGCGATGCTTGTTGAGCGTCTCGTAGAAGCTGCGCTCGCTGGCGTGGTTGAAAATCCGCTGTCCGCGCATTTCGGCGAGAACGGCTCCGATTTGCGGATTCCGATGCGCGAGTTCTTCGAGCCGAATCGTGTTCGAGGCGCCCAAGACGTAGATAGCGGCCCAATCGGCGACGTCCTCGACGATGACGTCGAGAACTTTGCGCAACTTGGCCTTCGCCTCACCGCTTCCGAAGAGGATGTCGGTGACACGGGCCAAGAGCCGAAGGCGTTCGAACGACCGCACGTTCTCGAGCGCAATTGCGAGCTGCCGCGCCGCCGCCATTGCGATATCGACGTCGGCCGCATCAAACTCGCCGCTTTCGTCGGTCGCGATAAAGCTCAACGTTCCTATCAGATGTTGCGCGACGATCATCGGTACGACAATCGAGGCTCGCGAACCAAGCTCTGGGTCGACCGACGGTCCATGCAGCGGTTCACGGGTCGCGACGACACCTTCGACGAGGCCGTCCTGCAGAAAGCGCTCGATACCTCTCTTGCCAAGCAGCGCCATAAGCGCCGGATCTTTGTGAGCAACCGCGCCGATTCGCAAATCGCCACGGTCGGCGAACAGAACGGCACACCCGTCGCTGAATCGCTGGACGGCGACGCGCGCAAAGGCTGCGACGAGCTGCTCGTGATCGAGCGAAGATGCCAGTACGTTTGCGACTTCGGAGAGGAATCGCGAACCTTCTCCGGAGCGAACCTGATCGTGGATGTCGGTCGCAACGCCGGCCCAATGCGTGATCTCACCGCCGGAATCGCGCATAGGGGCCGCACGCGTAAGGAACCAGCGATAGCGTCCGTCTTCGGCCCCGCGAAGCCGGTACTGCATCTCAAAATTTTCGCCGGTCTCGAGCGAGCGATTCCAGCGCTCCCAGGCGACCTCGACATCGTCCGGATGTATGACGCCGGACGGCGTTCCGTGAGGCAGACTCTCCAAGCCCTCGAGGGTTCGACCCGTATAGGCGACCCAGTGCGAGTTGACGTGGACGACGCGGCCAGTGCGGTCGGCAACAAAAACGAGATTCGGCGCCGTCTCGGCTACATCAAAATCCCGGAGCTCGCTAACCTTCGTACCTCCCGCCCATCGTTTTGCCCCTTGTCTGAGAGTCCGAAACAAAGCCTCCTCAAAGAGACGGAAAACCCGAGAATCGGGGAATGGTCATCTTATGGCTCTCAAGGTGCGCGATGCGCTCCCTTCGTTAGAAGGGGCGACACGCTGGATCAATGGACCGGCGCTTTCCGACGATGAGGTTGCAGGACGTCCCGTCTTTGTCCACTTCTGGTCGATGACGTGCTACGTTTGCCACGAGGTCGCCGCTGAAGTTGAGCATTGGCGCCGGATGTTCGAGCCGGCTGGTTTGCTTTTCGTCGCAGTTCACCAACCGCGCGTTCCGCAAGAGCTTGACCTCGAAGCCGCAATTGCCGATGCACGAAGCGAAATGAACATCACGCATCGCGCCGCGTTCGACAACGACTTGCAGATCGTCGAGCGTTTCGATAATCAGTTCGTTCCCGCGTACTACCTTTTCGATCGCGCGCACAAGCTGCGGCATTTTCAGGCCGGCGACAAGAGCTATGACCGTATCGAAGCCGCGATTGAAAGGGTGCTCGCCGAGGAGCCACAAACCGCCAAAGCCTGAAGCACTACTACGGCTGGACCATCGTTATTGCGCTCGGCGCGACGACGATCGTCTCGTACGGAACAAGTCAATATCTGATCGGCGTTCTGGTCGGACCCATCGCTCAGGATCTGGGTTGGGACAAGGCGGCGATTAACGGCGCCTATTCGTTGACGGTGCTGGTGTCGGGCATCCTTGGATTCGGCGTCGGCCGTGTTCTCGATCGAATTGGCGCGCGCACGCTGATGTCGGTCGGCTCGATCGTGATGGGCGCATCGCTCGTCGCCCTCGGAGCGGTGCACACCCTTCCGCAATTCTACGCCGTGTGGGGTGCAGGCTTCGGATTCGGAACGGCGCTGACGTACTATCCAGTGTCGTTCACCGTCGTTGCGAACTGGTTCGACAGCAGGCGCATGAGCGCGCTCTCGACGCTGACGTTCATGGGCGCGTTTTCATCGACGTTGTTCTATCCGCTCAACGGTGCGCTTGTCGCAGCATTCGGATGGCGTGAAGCGGTCGTGGTGCTCGGCGTGATTCAAATTGCAGTGACGCTGCCGTTACACGCCGTGTTGCTGCGCCGTCATCCGGAAGATCTCGGTCTGCATCCCGACGGCGGTGACGCAGCGCCGGCGACCGGAATGCTCCTCGGCGAAGCGATTCGGACGCGCGCGTTCTGGCTCATTACCATAACGATCTCGCTCTCGTTCTTCGCAAGCACGACGGTGATCATCGAGCATATTATCTTCTTGACGTCGCGCGGTTTTGCCGCGCCGCTCGTCACCACGATCGTCGGTCTTTTCGGCATCGCATATCTGCCCGGCCGCGCAATCGTCGTGTATGCGGGGCGATACGTGCGGCTGCAATTTCTCGTCGCGGGCGCGGTCGCGCTCGAAGCGATCGGCATCGTGCTCCTTTTGAGCGCACATACAATCGCAGCTATCGTCGCCTACGTCATCATCTTCGGCGGTGCGTACGGTGCGCTCTCGCCGCTGCGCGGCGCGATCATGGCTGACCGCTTTGGGCGACGTGCCTACGGTGCGATAATCGCGTTGCAAGGGATTCCGATTGCGATCCTGGCCGCGCTTGGTCCGTTCGTCGGCGGTAAGCTGATCGACACGGTCGGTTACACGGCATCGTTCGAAGGATGCATCGCTTCGCTCGCGCTGGGCGCTTTACTTATGCTATTGCCGCTCTAACCAGTGATGAGACGCGCCATCCCGAACGCAGCCGCTGCAGCGGCTGCGCCGATCATCGCCGTTTGTATTGCACCGCGCAAGCGCGGCGTCCGTGTCATGCGCGCTTTGTAGCCACCGAAGAGAAAGAGCGCAGCGAGCGTCAAGGCGATCGAGATCAACAGCGCCGTCGAAATGTTCGAAAACACGACGTAGGGGACGAGCGGGACGAGCCCACCGACCGCGTAGGAAATCGCAATCGTCAGCGCGCTGACGGGCGCCTGACTCACCTGCGGACGTTCGAGGCCAAGCTCAAAGCGCATCATGAAGTCGACCCACCGATCCGGATCGGCGACAATGTGATCGACGACTTGCTCGAGCTCCTTGCCACCGAGGCCGTACTCGCGGAAGATGTCGCGAACTTCGTCACGCTCGATATGCGGAACGAGTTGCACTTCGCGATACTCGCGGCGGCGTTCACTCGCGTACTGGTCGAAGTCGGTGCGCGCCGCGAGATAACCGCCGAGGCCCATCGAAATCGAGCCGGCGACGATCTCGGCGAGGCCGGCTGTTACAACAACCTTCGACGACGCGACGGCGACCGAAACACCGGCAGCAAGCGCGAACGGAACGGTTAAACCATCGGATAAGCCGATGACGATGTCGCGCAGCGCGACCTTCGAACGGGGATGTGTCTCGCCGTGATGGTGTTTCAGAGCGTCACGAATCCCGGCGTCGTCTCCGTAAGCACGGCGCTATAGTGCTCGATCATCGGCATCGCGATCCCCTCGAGCTCGTTCTTCCATACCGGCCCGTCGTAAAACAGACTCTTCATGCGGTCGCGTTCCTCTAGTGAGGGAAAGGACCGCAGGAATACAAACACGTTTGGATTCTCGGTGTCGAGCAGAGGCCCAAGCACTTTCATGCCGACCGCCAGTTGCTCGGGGATCGCGCGCTTCTCGAAATACGCAATGAATTGATCGCGCAACCCCGGCTTGATCGTGTAGGTCCGAACTTCAACAATCATCGTGACTCCTCGGCTGGACCCCAGCCACCCCCGCCCGGCGACTGCACGATGATTTCATCGCCGGCCGACATCGGAATGTTGATCTTGCCCGGGAGTTTCTTGCGCTCGCCGTTGCGCACGATGTAGTGCGCGCCGGGCGCACCATCTGCACCGCCGCGCAAACCTCCCGGCCCGAACGTGTGGTGCTCGGCAATCAGCGATGCGCGCCCGGAGCCTTCCAGCATTTTCCAAGAACGCACCAAGCCGAAGCCGCCGCGATATTTTCCGGCGCCGCCGGTTCCTTCCGCAAATTCGTAGCGCGTGACGCGAATCGGCAGATAGTGTTCCATCGCTTCGATCGGCGTGTTCAGCGTGTTCGTCATGTGGGCTTGAATGCCGTCGATGCCGTCTGCGGTCGGACGCGCGCCCATTCCGCAGCCGTTCGTCTCGTAGAACGTCCAGGCTTCGCCGTTCGCGTCAACACCGCCGACGATGACGTTGCTCATCGTCCCGCCGCTTGATGCCGGAACGCGGTCGGGCGCGGCATCGGCAAATGCTCGCAGTACCGTATCCGCATTGCGCTGCGACGTTTCGACGTTGCCGCCCGAGACGGCCGCAGGCCGTCGTGGATTGAGAAATGTCCCTTCCGGAATATGAACCGTGATGGGACGGAAGCAGCCGTCGTTCATCGGGATGCTCGGATCGGTGAGCGCGCGTACGACGTAGTAGATTCCTGAAAGCGTCACGCCGTAGACCGCGTTGATCGGGAAGTTAACCTGTGGACTCGTGCCCGTGTAATCGAGCGTGACGCCACCGTCCGCGATCGTAAGCGCCAGACGAATCCAAACCGAGGCATTGCCCTCGAGGTCTTCCATCGCTTCTTCGACCTCGTAGCGTCCCGGCCGAAACGTCGCGAGCTGGGCTCGCAGCGCGCGTTCGCTTTCATCGAGGATCCGCTCGATGGCGCTTTCGTAGGTTTCGAGCCCGTACGACTCGATCAGCGCAAGGACGCGACGCTCGCCGGTAATACTACCGGCGATCTGCGCTTTGAGATCGCCACTGCGCGCGTGCGGATTGCGTGAGTTCGAGCGGACGAGCGCTACGATTTCAGGCTGCACGACATCACCGCGCATCAAGCGCAACGGCGCGATGACGAGCCCTTCAGCGAAGAGCTCTTCGGCGTCGGCGCTCATCGAACCGGGAACCGCTCCGCCGATGTCGGTATGGTGCGCTTTGCTCGCGGAATATCCGATCAATCGTTCGCCGCTGTTATCGAAGATCGGACGGATGACCGTCACGTCGTTGAGATGCGTCCCGCTGATGTACGGGTCGTTGACGACCCACATGTCGCCGGGCGCCATTCGGAGGCCCATAGCGTCGATCGCTGCGAGCGTGGCGCGCAATCCCCATGGCAACGATCCAAGATGCACTGGAATGTGTTCGGCTTGCGCAATCAAGCGGGCTTGCGCGTCGAAGATCGCGCACGAGTGATCGAGACGGTCTTTTATGTTTGGCGAGTAGGCCGAATTGCGAACCGCGATCCCCATCTCTTCGCTCGCGTAGACGAGCGAATTCTTGATGACCTCGACCGTGATCGGATCGACGCGCGCGGGGGCAATCATGCGCGCACCATATTCAGGTTCCCGAGCTCATCGACCCTCGCGGTCCACGACGGAGCAACGAGCGTCGCGCTGTCGTACTGCTCGATGATTGCGGGTCCTTCGATCGTCGCACCCTGCGCGAGCCCTTCACGTCGATAGACCGGCGTGTCGATCCAGCCTTTTTTCGTGAAGTAGACTTGCCGGTGGGAAGATGGTGGCGGTGGTTCGACTACGCGCTTCGCTTCGCTCGCGCTACGCTCACCATGACACACGAGTTCGGGTTTCGGCACCTCACCGACGGCGACCAAACGCGCGGCGACGATTTCAACTGCATCTTCGCGCGAGGCGTAACCGTACGTCCGCTCGTGTTTTTCGTGAAACGCTTCGATTGCGTGCGCGAGCGTCGTCATCGGAATCGCAAGCTCGTAGCCTTGACCGAGATAGCGCATCTCGAGCTCGCGAACGAACGCCATCGCTTTCGGCTCGACGCCTTGGGCGCTCAAGTCCTCGCGTCCGGTCCGTTCCATTTCCGCAAATGCCGCGTCAATGCGCGCCGGATCGAGACGATCTGCATTCGCAACGATCGTCCGCACGTAAGATGCACGCACGTCGGCCACCAGCAAACCCCATGCCGAGAAGAGGCCCGGCGATGGCGGAATGACGACGCGTTTGACTTCGAGCGCTTCCGCCAGCGCGCAAGCGTGCAGCGGACCGCCGCCGCCGAACGCCATCATCGTGAACGTGCGCGGATCGTAACCGCGTTCGATCGAGACGATCCGGAGAATCTTTGCCATCTCATTGTCGACGAGCTCGATGATGCCGGCTGCGAGCCGGTCGCGATCGAGCTCCGGCAGTTGCGGCAAGAGCGACTCGATTGCCGCCTGCGAACGCTTTGCATCGATCGGCATATCGCCGCCGAGCAACGCGACGGGATTGAGCCGGCCGAGAACGATGTTTGCATCCGTGACCGTCGGTTGATCGCCTTTTCCATACGCGGCCGGGCCCGGATCGGCGCCCGCAGAGAGCGGGCCGACGCGTAACGCACCACCTGCGTCGATCCACGCGATCGTTCCGCCGCCCGCGCTGACCTCAGCTAAGTCGATGAACGGAAAGCGCACCGGATATCCGCTGCCTTTGACGGAGCGTCCCGAGTGCGTGCGGCCCGCCGCTTCAAACTCTCCGACGACTTGCGGCTCGCCGCCGAAGACGGTCCCAGCCTTCGCCGTCGTCCCGCCCATATCAAAGGAGAGAACGTTTTCGATGCCCAGCTTGCGGCCGAGAAACGCGGCGCCGATGACGCCTGATGCCGGCCCGCTTTCGATGATCGTCGCGGGGCGCTTCGATGCGACGCCGATGGCGGCCATCCCGCCGTTACTCTGCATCACGTACAGCGGCGCATGGATTCCGAGTTTGCGAACTTCGTGTTCGAGCTGTTCGAGATAACGTCGCACGAGTGGGACCAGTAGAGCGTTGACGACGGTCGTGCTCGTGCGTTCGTACTCGCGATATTCGGGATCGATCTCGCTCGAGAGCGTGACCTCCGCGTCCGGGACGCCAGCGCGAAGGGCGTCGGCTGCGGCACGTTCGTGTGCGGAATTTGCGTAGGCGTGCAAAAACGAAACCGCGACGGCCCGCACGTCCGAGCGCGCAAGCTGCGCGACGGCGGCGTCCAGCGATGCGCGATCGAGCGGAACGACGACCGCACCCGTATGATCGAGGCGCTCGCGCACGCCGATGCGATCGCCGCGCGCAACGAGCGCACGCGGACGCTGCACGAACAGGTTGTAGACTTCCGGCCGGTTTTGGCGGCCGATCTCAAGGACGTCGCGAAAGCCTTCCGTCGTCAGCAGCGCGACGCGCGGCAGCTCGAGATTGATTTGTCCGAGCAACGCATTCGTCGCGATCGTGCTCGAGTGCGCGATCAGGCTGATCGCAGCGTTCGGATCGCGCGCAACGAAATCGCGCAACGCGCGCACGACGGCTTCTTCCGGCGCACGCGGTGTCGTCGAAACCTTCAGACGCGCAAGCGCACCCGTCTTCTCGTCGAGGGCGACAAGATCGGTGAACGTTCCGCCGACGTCGATGCCGATACGCATACCGGCGGGCTACAACGGGGTGTTAGCTCAGACCTCGATTAGGCCTCGGGTTTGAAGCTCAGCGCGACGCCGTTCATGCAGTAGCGCAATCCCGTCGGTCGCGGGCCGTCGTCAAAGACGTGGCCGAGATGACCGCCGCAGCGGCTGCAATGCACTTCGGTGCGCGCCTCGAACATCGAATTGTCCCGGGACTCCTCGATCGCGTGCGGTAGATGATCGTAGAAGCTCGGCCATCCCGTTCCGCTATCGAATTTGGTCTTCGACGAGTACAGCGGCAAATCGCAGCCGGCGCAATTATAGACGCCACTGCGCTTCTCGTGATCGAGCGGACTCGAGCCCGCATATTCCGTCCCATGCTTGCGCAGCACTTCGAAGGCGGCCGGGCTCAGGCGAGCATGCCATTGCGCGTCGCTGAGGTTCCATTCGGGATCGGTCGCGGACGCCGCCCGCGGTGAGGCCGATGCGCCGAGAGCCGCAAAGAAGGCGCCGAGTCGTGTGAGCAAAGCCGGACGTGTCATGCTCCGAGCCTACCATGATCGCGTTCTTGAGCGCAGTAACCTAGCCTACGTCAGAGGAGCTTAGCGGCTGCTCGCATAGAGGGTCAAGACTCGTCTGGAGAGGGGATTCCAGTATGAAGCGTGGTTCTTTTGTTGCGACGTCGGCAGCGGCGGCCGCGATCACGAGTTTTCCGGCGCTTGTACGCGCCGCCGAGACTCGCAATTTTTCGTTCGGCTACGATCAGCCGCACGATACGGTCTACGGTTTCACGGGCGACACGTTCGGCGGCAAGCTGCGCGATCTCTCGAACGGAACGATGATCTTGCAGCAGTATCCCGGCGCGCAGTTGGGATCCGAACCGGAGATGGCACAAAAAGTCCGCTCCGGCGACATGGATTTCTGCATCAACGCGACCGCAAATTCGGCTGCCATCTCGCCGCAATCCGGTATCTTCTCGCTCGAATATCTCTATCCGAGCGTGACGATCTGCGTCAAATCCGTGCTCGATCCGGGCATCAATGACACGTTCAAGAAAATGGTCGCCGAAACGGTCGTCGGAGCGATGTCGCTCGGCCTAATGACGTGGGGCGTGCGCGACATGTACGCAAAGTTCGACATTGTCAACGTCAACGACATCAAAGGCAAGAAGGTCCGTGTCCAAGCGACCAAAACCGAAGACGCCTTCATGGCGGCGTACGGCGCCGTTCCCGTGCACATGGCGTTCGGGCAGGTCTACACAGCGCTGCAAACCGGCGTTGCGCAGATCGCTGAGAACTCGACCGACGTTTATCTGAAGAACAAACACTACGAGGTCGCACCGGTCCTTTCGATGACCGATCACGAAGCAAACAACTACACCATCCTTGTGAGTACGAAAACCTGGAACAGCTTGACGAAAGATCAGCAACGCTGGCTCCAGCAAGCGTTCGACTTCGCGCATCCGTTATGCCCGAAGAAGGCAGTCGACAACAACATTGCCGCTGTCGAGTCGCTCAAGAAACTCGGGGTCAAGGTCGTCGAGAAAGTCGACAAGGCCAGCTTCATTGAACGCGCACAGCCGGTCATCGACGAACAGGCCAAAGATCTTGGGCCGTACGCACTTGCACTGCTCAAACAAATCCGTGCACTCAAAGGCTAGGTGATCGTTTCGGAGAGCGCGCGCCATCTCAAGTGGCGCGCGCTCGATCCGCTCGAATACGCACTAATGTGCGCCACCGGAATCTGTCTCTTGGGATTCACGGTTGCGGAGCTGGGAGACGTTTTCTCCCGCATTATCCTGCATCCGTGGTTGACGGCTCAGGAATTCTCGCTCGGCTTCTTCGTATGGGGCGCCTTCCTCGGCGGCGCCGTCGCGGTGCGGCGCGAGACGCACTTCAAGATCTCCGCCGTCGTCGAGCAAATGACCGGCTGGCGCCGCAAGTTTTTCGAAACGTTCCGGCGCGCGATCGTGCTGATCGTGGCGCTCGTCATGATCGTCGCCGGCTACATCAACTATCTCTCCGGATTCGGCAGCTTTCTGACGCCTTCGGAAACGCCGATCGCGGTTCTCTACGCGGCCATCCCCGTTTGCGGAGTGCTGATCGTCATCTTCACGATCGAATCGCTCGTAAACGGATGGCGCAACGGATTCCAAGAGCCCGGCCAGCCGCGCGACTTGCAAGAGATCTTGGCGCAAGAAGCATTGGAACGGCCGCTTTGACCGCAAGCGCCGGCATCGCCGTCCTCGTCATGACGTTCGTTGCGGTCTTTCTCGGCTATTTCGGCGTGCCGGTTGCGTTTGCAATGATGGCCTCCGTTTTCTTGACCGTCCTCTTGTTCACGCACGTCAGCTTACCGTCGATAACCGGCCAGCTCTTCAACGGCATCAACACGATCAATCTCCTCGCCGTGCCGTTCTTCTTGCTGGTCGGCGAGCTGATGATGTCGGCGAACATCACGTCGCGCTTGATCGTGCTGGCACAAGCGCTGGTCGGACACTTTCGGAGCGGCTTGGCACAGGTCGTCGCGCTCTTCAGCTTGTTCTTCTCCGGCATTTCGGGGTCGTCGACTGCGGACGTCGTCGCGATCAGCACCGTACTCGGCCCGGAGATGCGGCGCGAAGGCTACGATCCGGCGTTCACGGCGGCGCTCGTCGCAGCCGCAGCAACGATCGCCAACATGGTGCCGCCCAGCATCCTCGCCGTCGTCTACGGTTCGGTCGGAAACGTGTCGATCGGTGGACTCTTCTTAGGCGGCGCGACGCCCGGCGTCATGGTCGCGCTCGGTCTGATGATCTACTCGTATTTTTTCGGACCGCCGGGAATTCGCAAGGATCGCGCGACCTTCAGACATGTCGCGGAATCCGTCAAGCTTGCGGCGCTGCCGCTGGTCATTCCGATCATCATCGTGGGCGGAATACTAACCGGACAATTCACGCCGGTCGAAGCCGGAGCGGTCGCGCTCGTTTACGTGATCTTTGTGGTGCTGCCCCTCATCAACCGCGGGCACTTTCGAAAACTCCCTCAAAATTTTGTGATGGCCGGCGCCCTCTACGCGCTGCCGATGATGGCCGTCGCTTCCGCGTCCGCGTTTGGTTGGGTGCTCGCCTATTTACGCGGACCCGAAGTCGTCTCGGGCTGGATCGGGCATGTTGCCGGTCATAGCGCGACGGGGATTCTGTTCCTGATCGTTGGGATTCTGACGATCGTCGGCGACTTTTTGGAAGGCATCCCGGCGATCATCATCTTCATGCCGCTGTTTCTCGAGCTGATGCAGCTCGGTCACATTCAACCCGTGCACATGGGCGTGTGCATCATCGTGACGCTCGCCTTCGGTCTCATCACGCCGCCGTACGGTCTCGCGCTGTTGCTTTCGTCGAGCTTACAGGGCGTAGCGTGGCCGCGCGCGCTCATCGCGTCGCTCCCGCTCTACGTCATCTTCTTCATCGTAATCGCACTGATCATCGTGTTTCCGCAACTCGTGCTGTGGCTGCCGAGGTTGCTGTTTCCGCAGTCGATCGGCTGTTTTCAAAACGCTTTCGGAGGATGGACATGCCCGTCGTAGTCGGGGTTATCGGTACGGGACTCATGGGGAAACCGATGGCCCGCAATCTGTTGCGTGGCGGTTACTCCCTGGTCGTGCAAAATCGCACGGCTTCAAAATTCAAGGAGCTCGTGGATGCCGGTGCGATCGCCGCCACGACCCCGAAAGAGCTCGCCGCGAAATGCGACGTGATCATCACGATGCTGATTGATTGGCAGACGACACACGATGCGATCTTCGGATCCGACGGCGTGCTCGCGGGAATTCGCGCGGGCAGCTTATTCATCGACATGGGGACGACATCACCGGCGCACGCACGCGAGCTGGCCGAAGCCTTTGCCAAGAAAGGCGTGCAAGCGATCGATGCGCCCGTCAGCGGCGGAGAGAAGGGCGCGATCGAGGGAACGCTGACGATCATGGCGGGCGGAACCGAAACCGCGTTCGAGCGCGCGAAACCAATTTTCATGGCGATGGGAAAGACAGCGGTCCGAATCGGCGACGCCGGCGCCGGACAGATCGCGAAGATGTGCAATCAGCTCATCGTCGCATCCACCGTCGAGCTCGTTGCCGAAGCGTTCGCGCTGGCGCGCGCACACGGCGTTGATCCGGCGACCGTTCGTGAAGCTATGCTGGGCGGATTCGCCGGCAGCAAGATCCTCGAAGGTCAGGGGCAGCGCATGCTTGACCGCAATTTCGTCCCAGGTGGTCCGATCAAGACACACATGAAAGATCGCGAGAACATCCTCGATGCCTGCGCACGTGTTGGTCTCGAGCTACCGGCAGCCCAAGCGGCGTTCGATCGGGTCAAGCAGGTCGTCGATCGTGGCGACGGCGATCTCGACCACACCGCGCTCTACAAACTTTACGACGACGTAGCGGCTAAAACTTAGTCGCGGGGTTCCGCCGTGCCGCCGTAATATCGAGCGATCTGGCGAATTGCGTGGCGCATCCCGGTCCAGATCGCCTGCAGCTCCCTAATGATCATGGAGCCACCATACCCACTTATCTTCAAAAAGGCATTGGACAAGTGTTAAGTCGTCAGTGCCTGCCACGGGCAGCCGCGCCGAGCCCGATAGCGATCAGGATCCCGGCGCGGCTTATTTTTCCGGCGCTCACGCAAGAATTTGTGAGAGTTTGTCGAGACAAGCGCCCCAACCGGCCGCGTGTCCGTCGCGCGATTCGATGCTGCGAAGATGTTCGTGCGTGAGGACGAGATCGGTTTCGTTGCCGCGCCCTGCGAACTCGAGCGTCAGAAGCGTCTCAACGACTTCTTCCGGCGCGTCTTCTTCCCACGTCCATGTGCAGACGAAGCGTGAAGGCACTTTGATTTCGCGATAGACGCCGCCGACGGTCAATACCTCGCCGTCCGGTTTAACAAACGTGATACTATACTTGCCGCCGACCCGGAAGTCGACTTGGAGATTCGTGACCTTTGCTTCGCCGGGGAAGAAAAACTGTCGCATTCCGTCGGCGGATGTCCACAGATCGAATACTTTTTGCACCGGCGCTTTGAACGTGCGGCGCAGGACGAGTTTCGAGGGCGAGGCGAGTTCGGTAGTCGTCGTCATCATTTCTTCTTTCGTTTGGAAGTGCGTGCGAGAAGAGCGTCTAGGCGATCGAAGGTGGAGTTCCAGAACTCGCGCTGTTTGTCGATCCACGACGAAGCGGCAGCCATTGCGTTCGGATCGAGACGACAACGATGAATCCGCCCATCGATCTCGCGCTTGAGAAGTCCGGCTTCTTCAAGGATACGGACGTGCTTCGAGATCCCGGGCTGCGAGATCGTAAATCCGGCAGCGATCTCTCCAACGGTCATCGGCTGGCGGGCAAGCCGCTCGACGATGCGTCGGCGCGTGGGATCGGATAGCGCTCCGAATACCGCGTCCAGCCCCCCAACATTAACCATACGGTTATATAACCATACGGTTATCGTTGTGTCAATCCCCCCGTTGTCATCCCGAGCGAAGTCGAGGGACAGCGCTAATCGCGCCGTAAGGGAAGCAACATGAAACCGTTTGCGGCGACTCTGCTCGCTCTCAGCATTATCGCTGCCCCTCGACTTACGCTCGCAGCGACACCAAAGGTCGAGCACATCGTTATCGTCGTTGAGGAAAACAAGACGCTGGCGCAAGTTGAGGGAAATCCGCATGCGCCGTACATCAACAAGCTGATGCGCGAGGGAGCGCTGTTCGTGAACGCACACGCCGAGCGGCATCCGAGCCTGCCGAATTACTTCGCGCTCTTCGCGGGACTCGTGAACGGCAATGGTAACGATTGCCCCGCGACCGGCTTTCCCGCGAACGCACCGAATCTCGCGAGCGAGCTTTTCGCTTCGCACCGCGCGTTCGCGGGGTACGCCGAAGCGATGCCGTCGCCCGGTTTCACCGGTTGCTGGGCCGGAACGTACGCGCGCAAGCACGTCCCCTGGGTCCAGTTCTCGAACATTCCGGCGAGCGCAAGCCTACCGTTTTCGGCACTGCACTCGTACGATTCGCTCCCGGCTGCAACGATGATCATCCCCGACGTCAACGACGATATGCACGACGGGACGATCGCGATGGGCGATGCATGGCTCGCAAAGCACATCGCACCGCTGCTCGCGTGGGGCGCAACGCACGACACGCTCTTCGTCCTCACGTGGGACGAAGGCTTCGATGCCAGCAACCACATTCCGACGCTCTTCTTCGGCCCGATGGTCAAGCCGGGCGTCTACAAAGAGCCCGTCGATCACTACACAGTGCTGCGTACGATCGAAGATCTTTTGCAGTTACCGCCAACCGGAGCTGCTGCTCACAAAACCGCGATCAGTGACTGTTGGCGCTGACGTCCGCTAAGGCTTGATCGAACCGCGTAAGAATCGAGTAGCGATGTATCATCAGAAGATTATCGGACGCGCCTGCGTTCCCCCAATCTTCCGAGAAGGCGAGCTCGTAGCCGTTTTGGGCTGCAAGCCGCGCGATGCGCTCGTCATAGTTGTCGTAGGGATAAACGAGCGCGTAAATCGGCTTCCCTAGCCGCGTTCGAAGCGAGAATCGCGAAAGCATCAACTCGTGCACGGCGTATGTATCCGGCAGCTTTCGCAGGTCTTCGGGATGATTCGCGGTCAGGCTTTGGACGTCGATCAGGCCGCTGCGCTCCATCTCGGCAAGCTGCACCCACGTGTTGTGATGTTTGCTCGTCGTCTTTCCGACGAAATTCGTGTGCACGAAGAGCGTCGCCGGATACTTATATTTTTTCAGCAGCGGGAACGCATTTGCATAGATTCCCGAGCCGTTGTCATCGAAGGTCAGCATCAGCGGTTTGGACGGGACCGGGGCTCCGTGTTCGAGATGAGCGCGCAGCTGCTCCAGCGTGATCACGTGAAAGCCGCCCTTGTGAATCGCTTCGAGCTGCTGTTCGAAGGTTGCGAGCGTCGTGTCGAACCAGACTTCTTTAGCCGGAACGACGTCGTGCCACACCAGAACCGCAAGATACGGCGTCTTACCTCCGGGCGCAACTTGCGGTAGCGAACTTTGCGCGGAAGCTGGGAGCACAAGCAAGCAAACGATCGCGCCCAGGGCAAGCCACTTGACCATCGAAACCCCAGACCCCGTGTCTCGACTCGGCGTTGCGGTTGGTGCAGTGTTCGTTCTGGCGGTTCTCGTTGGAATGAGCGCCGTCTTTCCCCGAATATTCTTGGGACATGCCGTACACGACATGACGGGCGCCGACATGAACGCGGACTCGGTGAGTTTCTCAGGCGGCCTGCAACACTTTGTCGCGACGAACTTCGAGCTTCGCAATGCGAGCGGCTCTGCAATCCTCAAAGCGCCGCGCGCTGACATCGATCTCGGTGGAAGTGAACCGCGTGTCGTGCTCGATCAGCCGGCGGCGGCTGTCTCGCGCGCGGACCTTGCGACCGTCGCCGCAACGATCGCGCACCTGGGCTCCGGTAGTGTCGAAGTAAAGAACGGATCGTTCCAAGTACAAAGCGCACTTGATGTCGAGTCGATTAACGGCAAGCTCAACGCGAGCGGCAGAAAGCTTGTCTACGACATTCGCGGAAACGTTATCGATCAAGGAACGTCCTATCCGTTTCATGGCGGAACGGACGAAGACGCCGGGATCACGATTCAAACCTGGAACGCGGCCGCACTTCCCGTTGCTCCGGTCGTCGCCGTCGCCGCGTCGCCGGATCTCGAGATCGCAGCTTCGAGCGGTCAGTTCCGCGACGTCGTGCTTACCGCGCAATCGACGAACGCCAAAATGGATGATTTTCACGTCGATGCCGAGCTTGCCGGCGGAGCGCTGCAGCTGGGCGCGCCGACGCACACGATTGCTGGCCTTCACGGCAAGCTCGTCATCGATGCGGATTCAATCGGCTCGAAGATGGTCGAGGGGACGCTCGACGGTGTTCCCTTGACAATGGTCGGTCGACTCGAAGACTACGACGTCGCCCGCTTCGATAAACTTCTACTCAACGTTGCGGCCGAGCCGAATTTACGCGAGGCACATTTGGAAGCGACGGCACCCGGCGTCGCCTTTGCAAAATACCGTTTGGAATCGGACCACGGACGTCTCGCCATCTTCGTCTCTTCGGTCGATACGAAAAATCCGACCATCAGTATCAATTCAACGTTGGCCGACGATCATGTAACGTCGGGCGGCGAACGCACCTCGACGATGGGGCAGCGCACGGGCGCCGTCATGGGAATCGACGGCGATTATTTCGATATCGGCGGAAGCTACGCACCGCAAGGCATTTTAGTCATCTCAGGCAAGCTGTTGCGCTCGCCGACGAGGCAGCGCTATGCGATGACCGTCCATCGCGGCAATCGCGTCACCTTCGATGAATTTACATTCGCCGGCAAAGCAACCGATGGCGCGCACACGATTCCGATCCACGATTTCAATATCTATCCGCCCGGAAAGGTCGGAATCGTCACGCCGGCGTTCGGCAAACTGCGGCCGCACATCGGTACGACGTTTGTTTCGCTGGACGCGGCGCCAGGGACGACACCCGGAGACAACGGTGAGTATCGCGTGACACGTGTCGGTCCGATCGACGAAATTCAGCCGGCAACGATGGGACTAGCGTTCGGGCGTTACGCGGAAGCAAAGCCGCCGCGCGTCGGCGACACGATCCGCATCGAATATCATCTTACGCCGGATTACGACGATATCGTCACCGCCGAAGGCGGCGGACCGCTGCTGATTAGCGACGGGAAATGGATCGAAGATCCCGATGCACCCGCCAAAGACGAGCACGACATTCGCTGGCCGGTTGTCGGCGTGGGACGGGTTGACGACGATACGTTACTCTTTTTCGAAGTCGACGGACGCTGGCCGGATATCTCTGTCGGTATGACGCGTCCCGAATTCGGCGATCTGATGATCCGCTATCACGTAATCGACGGCTTTGCGACCGATTCGGGCGGTTCCGCTGGGATCGTTTCACGCGTTCCAGGCGACAAAGAAGTGAGCGTGCGCAGCCATCCTTCGGATCAGAGCTGGGAACGTTACGTCACGGACGCGATCTTCGTCTACAGCTCCGCGCCGAATCTTGATCCCTAGCGGCGCACGATCGCCGCAACGCGTCCTTCTTCCAACCTCAACTCGTTTTCGATCCAATCCGGAATGTCGCTCTCGTGATGACCGATCATCACGACGGCAGTTCCGCCGCGAGCCAACTCCTCGACTCGGCGTAGAATGCGCACGCGCACGTCGCGATCGAATCCGTTGAGCGCCTCGTCGAGAATCAGGAGTCTCGGCGTCCGTACCAGCGCGCGTACTACTAAGACGAGCCGTCGCTGTCCGAACGAGAGCTCGAGAAAGGGTCGCTGCGCGAGATGCTCGATCTCGAAGTCACGGATCACCCGGCGCGCCGTCTCCAATTGTTCAGCGGAAGGACGACGCATCAATCCGACGCTGGCGAAAAACCCGGACAGGACGACCTCTTCGACCACGATGCTCCAATCGTAGCGAAGCTGCTCATCGTCCGAGATCAATCCCACGTTGCGCCGAATCCGCGCGACGCTCACGTTCTCATCGGAACCGTCGCGCTCGATACGTCCGCCGTACGCCGAACGAAGACGGCCGTACAATAATTTTGCGAGCGTCGACTTTCCGGCGCCGTTCGGACCGCTTACGAACCAGTGCTCACCGGCGCGAATTTCCCAATTGACGCCGCGCAGAGCGTGCCGCGCTTCTTGAAAGACGTCAACCTCTTCAAGCTTCACGATGACGTCGCCAATCACGCATCCGACGGCGCTGCCGTTGCGTGCGCTTTTCGCAGGCGCCGCCTTCTCGAGCAAACCCGCCGAGGTGACGCGGCCGTTCTCCAATCGCAGCTCGTGTGTGATCGCCGCCGGAAGTTCTTCGCGGCGATGCGTGGCAACTACGAGCGACGTCCCTTCGCGAACGGCTTCCGCGAGCGTCCGCGCGATGACGTCGCGCGATTGCCGGTCGATTCCGTGCGCAAACTCGTCGAGCACGACGACGCGTGGTGCGTTTACCAGCGCGCGCGCGATCAATGCGCGACGGAGTTGCCCGAACGAAAGCTCGTTCATCGGCTCGTCGAGAAGGCCGGCAATGCCGAGACGCTCCGCCAACAGCTGAACTCGCGCTTGCTCCTCAGGCGTTGCGGGCTCCGGAAGATACAACGTCCCGCGTACGCCGCCAAGAATCAGCGCTCGAACGTCGAGCGGCAGCTCCATGCGCAGGAGACGCTCGTGGAATTCGGGCGCGAGATATCCGATGTTCGCCTTGGCCGTTGCTAGCGCATCAGGTTCTCGTCCTCGCAAACGATACGTACGCGACCCAGCTCCATACGAAATCGGTTGATCGCCGCGAATGACGCGCAGGAGCGTCGTCTTGCCCGCACCGTTCGGTCCGCTGACGAGCCAATGTTGACCCGCGTGCAATTGCCAGGTGACGTTTTCGAGGACGGCACGATGGCCAAGCATTACGCGAACGTCGTGCAGCTCGATCAGCGGCAGTTCACTCGCTCGATCCATAAAGGTATCTTTGAATCGCGAGCGTGAAAGCCTCGCGCTCAGCCTGCACGAGAGGGAAGTATGGCGGAGAGAAACGTGGTCGTCCTGAGCGGCGCTCGGACCGCGATTGGTACTTACGGTGGAAGTCTCAAAGATGTGCCACCGACGCAGCTGGGCGCGACCGTGGTACGCGAAGCGGTCAAACGCGCCGGCGTACAACCGAGCGAAGTTGGACACGTTGTCTTCGGCAACGTCATTCATACCGACGCAAAAGACATGTATCTGTCGCGCGTCGCTGCAATCGAAGGCGGACTTCCTGACGAGACCGCGGCTTTAACGCTCAACCGTCTGTGCGGTAGCGGGCTGCAAGCAATCGTCTCGGCGGCACAGACGATTCTGCTCGGAGATACCGACGTCGCTCTCGGCGGGGGCGCCGAATCGATGAGCCGCGGCATTTACGGTGTGACCGGTCTGCGCTGGGGCGCGCGCATGGGCGACAGTCAAACGATCGACATGATGGTGGGCGCGCTCACCGATCCCTTCGACACCGTACACATGGGCATCACCGCCGAAAACGTTGCTGAGAGATACGGGATTTCGCGCGAGGCGCAAGACGCGTTTGCGGTTGAGAGTCAGAAACGCGCGGCCTCGGCAATCGAGAAGGGCCATTTCAAAGAACAGATCGTTCCGGTCGAGATCAAATCACGCAAGGGTACCGTTGCCTTCGACACCGACGAACACGTCCGCGGCGACGCGACGCTCGAGGGCGTCGGGAAGTTACGCGCGGTCTTCAAATCGGATGGAACGGTCACCGCCGGTAATGCATCGGGGATCAATGATGCTGCGGCGGCAATCGTCATGATGGAAGCGGGCGCCGCGCAGCGCGCCGGGCGTAAGCCGATGGCGCGTCTCGTCTCGTACGGACACTCAGGAGTAGATCCGAAATACATGGGCATCGGTCCCGTACCCGCGGTAAAGACCGCGCTCGAGCGTGCGGGTCTGAAGATCTCCGATCTCGACGTTATCGAATCGAACGAAGCGTTTGCTGCGCAAGCGTGTGCGGTCTCAAAAGAATTGGGACTCGACTCTGCTAAGGTCAATCCGAACGGCGGCGCGATCGCGCTCGGACATCCAATCGGCGCCACAGGCGCAATCCTCACGATCAAAGCCCTTTACGAGCTCAAGCGAACCGGCGGCCGGTATGCGCTCGTCACCATGTGTATCGGCGGCGGTCAGGGTATCGCTGCAATCTTCGAACGCCTCTAATTTCTTCTAGCGAGGAGACACGATGTTCAGCGACGGGAAAGTTGCGATCGTCACCGGTGGCACGCGCGGAATCGGCGGCGCGATCACACGCATGTTGGCGCAAGCCGGCGTAAAGGTTGCGGCCGGCTATAGCCGCGGTAAAGAAGGCGCCGAAAAACTCAAAGCCGAGCTCGAAAAGGGCGGCTCTGGGGTCTCGATTCATCAAGGCAGCGTGCACTCGCCGCAAGATTGCGAGCGCGTTGTCAAAGAAGCGATCGCCCAGTGGGGCCGTGTCGATTTTCTCATCAACAACGCGGGGATCACAATCGACAAAACGGTGCGTCGTATGACGGACGAAGATTGGACGGGCGTCATGGACGTCAATCTTTCCGGGACGTTCCGCATGACGAAATCCGTGCTCGAACACATGATCGCGCAAGGCTCCGGGCGCATCGTCAACATCAGCTCGGTGATCGGGCAAACCGGCAATATCGGCCAAGCGAATTATGCGGCTTCTAAAGCCGGCCTGATCGGTTTCACGAAGAGCTTGGCGCTCGAAACAGCGCAGCGAGGCATCACCGTCAATGCCGTTGCGCCCGGATTTATTGCGACCGAAATGGTCGGCGCGATTCCAAAGGAGATTCTCGACAAAATCGTCGAGCGTATTCCGCAACGCCGGCTCGGAACGCCGGAGGAGGTCGCGCGCGTCGTCCGCTTCTTACTCGAAGACGAATCGAGCTACATTACCGGCGCCGTGTTCAACATCAACGGCGGCCTGGATATGTAAGCGGTTAGTTGACCGCGATCAGCCCTTCTAAGAGCAGCATCTTCACCAGCTGACGGCCCACGTTGTTGGGCAACGTTGCGTCGACTTGCGCGATCGTCATCGGTCCCGCTTGCAGCTTTTCAAAGAGCGGTGCGTAGGCGATCGGATAACCGAGCGACTTGCCGGCGACGAGCAGCTCGATGTTCTGCCCTGCGCGCCGCAACATAAACGGAACGTCGTCGCGCATCGCAAGCGTGTTCGTTGGTCCGAGCGCCACGAAGCGCTCCCATTCGTCGAAGGAGCCGCCGGCTTCCGTGCGCGTCACCGCAAAAAGATCGCGCAGGATCATCTCACTTGCCGGGGGGACGTGTGCCGCCGGCAGCGCTTTCGGGAGCCGCTCCTGCAGCATCGCGACAAAGCGTGCCGGAAAGTCTTTGGACTCGTGCCAGCCCGGCGGAAGCGCGCGGCGCAGCTCGACGTCTGTCACCGCAGCGAAATCGATCATCGCTTCGAGCAAGTCGATAACGCGCAGAGGACACATTGCGAGCGTAACGTGTAGCGACTTGCCTTCGGCCGTCATCGCTTCATGCGGAAAACCGTGCGGAACGTAGAGCGTGTCGCCCGGATTGAGCGTAACCTCGCGATTCAGGTTGACCAGCTTACCGTGCTCTTCTTTCGAGTACGGCTGCGTCTCGACGGGCAACTGAACGACGGGATCGTAGATCCTCCACGTCTTCGTTCCTTCGATCTGCATCACGAGCGTGTCGTGAGTGTCGTGATGGATGTCGAAGCCTTGTGCCTTCGGCGGCGTGAAATAGACGTTCGTCTGAATGTAGAAGCCGAGTCGTTGCTGGACGCGATTCACGAACTTCTGCAGCTTCGGGCTGAACTGCGAACCGTCTTTAATGACCAGCGTGTAGCCGCGATCGAAATAAGAAACCACGACGCGCGGATCCAATACGAGCTTTGGCGTGCGGCCGGTATGCCGCGCACGCGGATGCCGCCGTTCGATCACCATGTCGTCGGTGGAGACCTGACCCACGCCGTGCTTGATAAGAACGAATTTGTCGTGATCGCTTCCGCCGACCACAAGCGAGCTCTCGATCTCGGCGACGTCGTAGACATCGCGAAAATACTTCGGATCGCCGCGTCCGATGTGGAGCGGTTCTTTCTCAAAGTAGCGTTCGAGGAATTCGGTGGGCGTGCTTGGCGCAAGCAGCATCGCCAGAACGTCGGAACGACGCTCCTCGTGGTGCGGGGCGCGATGCGGGAGAGGCTGCATTCACAGGTGGTATCGGCCTGCGGCCGGGGCAGCTTAAGACGAGCCGAGCGTCTTGAACATCACCAGAGCGTCCACGTACCCCTCGGTGGGGTGCTTGAACGCCCCTGGGAGCCGGCCGACCACCTCGAACCCGAACGTCTCCCAGAGCCGGACGGCCCGAACGTTCGTGGCGACCACGAAATTGAACTGAATCGCGCGATAGCCGAGCTCTCGGGCGACCTCGAGCGAGTGGGCGCACATGGCCCGGGCTACGCCGCGTCCGGTGGCGCTTGCCGCTGTCACGTAACCGCAATTGGCGACGTGCGAACCGCCACCGGCGGCGTTCGTATGAAGGAAGTACGTGCCGAGAATCTCGCCCTCGTCATAGACGTAGACGTGATGCCCGGGCTCGAACCAATACGCCAGCGCGTCTTCGCGCGAGAGATCGCGCGGAAGCGTATACGTCTCGCCCGCTCGGATCATCGGTTCGAGAATTGCCCAGATCGCGTCGCGATCGTCAGGCGAAGCTTCGCGAACCGGCAACGGCTTTTAAGAACTGCTCGAAAATCGGCCCGGCCATCGCGTCGGATTGATCCATCCGTTCCGGATGCCACTGCACCGCCAAGAGAAACGGCTTTCCGTCAGGTTCTGCCCACTCGAAGGCTTCGACTGTTCCGTCGCCGGCGCGCGCGGTTACGACAAACGGCTCGGCGAGGCGATCGACGGCCTGATGGTGCGAGCTGTTTACGTCCGCGCGTTCCGCCGAAGCCAACCGAGCGATCTCAGAACCGGGAACAGTTACGATAGGATGATACGCGTCCGCGCCGTCCTCGCGTTTGACGTGATCGTTCGCCGTCGCGATATGCGTAACGAGCGTCCCACCGAAGTGCACGTTCAGCAGCTGCTCGCCGCGGCAGATCCCGAGGATGGGAAGCTCGCGCTCGGTCGCTGTCGTGCACATCGCAAACTCGTGATCGTCGCGTGGCAGTTTGATGCCCTCGCATTGATCGATCTCGTCCGCCTTGCCAAATCGATCCGGCGCAACATCACCGCCGCCCGTGAAAATAATGCCGTCGACACGCACAACTTCTTCGGGATGCCCCCAAAGATCGATGACGTCGACATCAAGTGCAAGACGTGCTGCCGCGCTCCGCACGGCCTCGATGTATCGCGGATACGGGCCGGTCTGCGGCGCGTAACTTATCCCTATTCGAATTGTCATACGACTGGAGCCGACGAGCGGACTTGAACCGCTGACCTGCTGATTACGAATCAGCTGCTCTACCAACTGAGCTACGTCGGCCTGACTCCCTAAGCCGGACCGGCTTGGGTTCCGCCGGTCGGCGAGGGCTCCTCCCGCAGCTTAGCCTGTTGCGTTAATCCCCTGCAAGGCTTGCGAGCAGCGGCGCTAAGTGGGCGCCATACGCTTGCGCGCGAGCAAGCGGGCGGCGCTGCAGCGGTTGCCGGACGGCTACCGCGCTTGCAGTGCGCACCGGACGGCGCGCGGTCCAAAACTGCAGGCAGGCGTCGTTCCATTCAAGTCCGCAATGCGCAACGAGACGGCGCGCTTGGTTTTCAAAATCTTCGACCAGCGCTTCGTATTGGATCTCGAAGATCCGCCCCGGCGGTAGAGCGTCCCGCCAATAGTCCATAGCCTTCTCGTATGCGCGATAGTACCGTCCGAGCTCGCCTTGATCGTACATATATGGAAGATCGTCCGAAAAGACGGTAGAGAAGCACGACAAGCACGTGTCCGCCGGCTCGCGGCGCACGTGAATCAAGCGCGCATTCGGCAAAATTAAGTGAATGATACCGAGGAATTTGAAGGTCCACGGCCACTTGTCCGTGATCCGCAATGCGGATGGAGAATGAGTTCGAAGGATCTCGACATAACGCGCGCCGAGCCGGCGAAGCTGCGTGACGAAAGCCTCACGAAACGCCTCCACGTCAGCCGGGTCGGCATCGATCTTCGGGAAGTGATGCATGATGTCCATTACCGCGCCGATCTCTCCCCGGCGAAGACCTGCGGGTGCGCCGCCAATATCTGCTCGACGAGCGTTGTGCCGGATCGAGGCATCCCAAAGATGAAAACCGGCGCGTCTGAAGGATCGCCGTTCCCCGCAAGCGCCTCAATCAAAGTCTTATTGAAAAGCTGCGTTAGCAGTTCCATCTCGTGAAGATGAACGGGCTCGTTGTACGTACAAAGCGAACGCGCGAGCGCGTTGCCGTCGCGCAAATGCACGAATGCGCTCTCGATGTTGTCCTGCGTATCGTATGCCTTCGCCAATCCGAAATGGATTTGAAGCCGATCGTCGACCGTTAGTTCGCCGGCGTTTTCTCGCAAGACACCCTCGAGGTGTCGGATCTCACCCGTGGATGCCTTGTTGCCACGCGCTTCGATCAAGAGCCGGTAAAATCGGCCCGCGCGCGGTTGTAACGCTACCGCAGTCTCGTAAGCCTCGATCGCTTCCGGTATCTGCCCGGCATCGCGAAGAGCATTTCCAAGGTTCGCGTAGGCTTCCGGGTAGCGCGGAGATATCTCGATCGCCTTCTTGTAGTATTCTATTGCTTCATCGAGCGAACCGACGGCTTGATATGCGGCTCCGAGACAATTCAATGCCTCGGGAAATTGCGCGTGAAGATCGAGAGCGCGCTTCAGCTGCTGGATTGCAGCCTCTGGTTGCCGCAGAATCAGCAGCGCGTTCCCAAGGTTGTGGTGCGCTTGCGGCATGCGCGGATCGAGTATAACCGCACGCTGGTGGTACTTGAGTGCAACCGCATGCTCTCCGCGCTTTTGCAGCAATGCGCCGTAATTGTCGAGCGTGTATGCCGAATCGGGTTGGAGCGTCAGGGCTCGCTCATAATGGATGATCGCGTGGGGCGCTCGTCCGACAGCTTGGAGCGCGACCGCAAGATTTGTGTGAACTTCCGCGAGGCGTTCGTCAACCGCCAGAATGCTCTCGTAGAGTTCGATCGCTTCGTCGAGACGGCCGTTACTATGAAGTTCTGCTGCGCGACGAAATTGCGAATCTGTCCGTCGCGATGGTTGCCTCACGCAACGGAGTCTACAATCTTCTCCTCGGACTGCACTTAGAGTTTGCTGGGAACGAAAGTTAAGAAATTGTCAACGCGCTCAGCACATTTGCTGCGAGCTCGAACGAATGCAGACGAGCCTCTTGATCGTAGATCATCGACGTAATCATCAACTCGTCAGCTTGCGTGCGTTTCATGAACGTCGAAATGCGCTCGCGAACCGTTGAGGGTGAACCGACCGCTGCATACATCTGGCGATGCGCAACGCTTGCACGCTCTTCAGGTGAAAGGAGCTGCTCCATTTGCGCGACGTCGACGGGTTCGGGAAGTTGACCAGGTTTGCCGCGCACGAGATTCGCCGTTGCCTGTTGCGATGACGTCAACAACCGCCGCGCTTCTTCATCCGTATCTGCGACGATGACCGGAACCGCCGGCATGGTGTACGGCTGCGCTAACTGTGCGGATGGTTGGAACGTGTCGCGATAAATCTGCAACGCATCGAGCAAGAGATCCGGCGCGAAGTGCGACGCAAAACCGAACGGCAGGCCGAGCTCCGCAGCGAGTTGTGCGCTAAACAAACTTGACCCCAACAACCAGATCGGCGTGTTCGCACCGGTTCCGGGTACGGCCTGAATCCCGTGCTGCGGGAAACCTTCAGTAAGAAAACCTTGCAGCTCGAGCACGTCGTTTGGAAAGCGATCCGACGTCGTCGAGAGGTCGCGCCGTAACGCGCGCGACGTGATCATGTCGGTCCCCGGCGCGCGTCCGAGGCCGAGATCAATTCGTCCGGGGTAGAGCGCTTCGAGCGTTCCAAATTGCTCTGCGATCACGAGGGGCGCGTGATTCGGCAGCATCACCCCGCCCGAGCCGATGCGCATCGTCTTCGTCGCGCCGGCGACGGCCGCAATCACGACCGAGGTTGCGGCGCTACCGATACCCGGCATGTTGTGATGTTCCGCCACCCAGTAGCGGTGATAGCCCCACTGCTCTGCCTGCTGGGCGAGCTCGATCGTGCGCGCCAGCGCTTCACCCGGCGTTCCGCCTTTGCGGATCGGCACGAGATCGAGAATTGAAAAATATTTCATGCTACAATCGGACGGATGACGCAGGCACAGACTCTCGTTCGCGCACTCAACGCCTTGACCAAGTCTCCTCAGTTTTCATATCAGAAAGCTCGGGCCGCAGCGCGCCAGGACAGCAACGTCGATTGGACGGGCACCAAGACCCTCAACGAAGACTTCAATCCGGAAGTCGATGGTTGCGAATCGTTCGTGATGCGCGACGGCAGCGTCTGTGAATGGAAGCCCGCCTCATACACGTACGGCGCGAAATGAATCCCGAATCGCGCATCATCAACATTTGGTCGGACGTTGTTTGACCGTACTGCTATCTCGGCTCGGTCTGGGCCGAACAAGCTGCACGGGAGCTCGACGCAACGCTGCGCTGGCTTCCCTTTGAGCTTCATCCTGAGACGCCGCCGGAGGGCGCGCCAAAACCCTTTCCGCCGGAGGCATGGCCTGCAATTCGCGACCGCCTAATTCGCACGGCGCAAATGGTCGGTCTTCCAATCGATCCGCCTTCGCGCAATTATAATTCGCGCTTTGCACTTGAGACGGCGGAGCTGATTCGTTCGCTCGGCGGTGACGATGCATCCGGCAAGTTTCATCACGACGTCTCGCGCGCGTTCTTCACCGAGCAGGCCGACATCGCAAAGCCGGCAACGATCATCCCAATTGCCGAGCGTTATGGCGCATCCGCATCCGATGTCGAGAGCGCGTGGGCCGAGCATCGCTTTGCGAAGGCGGTTGACGATTTCATCGGCGCCTCGCATCGTGCCGGCGTGACCGGTGTTCCCGCGATGGCGTGGCCCAATCGCATGGCAGTCGTCGGGATGCAGACGCCCGAAAATCTGGTTCGGTTACTGCGAGCGTAAGCGATGCAACAGACCTGCGATAAGTGCGGCAAGTCGCTGATCGGCGAGGAGAGCGTCATGCTCTGTGAATACAGCCACGCGTTTTGCAAGGCATGCGCCGAATCGAACGACGATCATTGCTTCAACTGCGGCGAAGAGTTGGTCGAGTGCGAGGGTCCGAAAAGCTAGCGGTCGTCAACCGCAAAGAACGGGATGGACCAGACGAAGTCGGCTTGCGTCGCGATCCGCGTCGCATTATCCGGCGACCAAAACCACGCCGGGTTGACCGCGCCGACGAACGAATTTCCGGACGGGTCGAATCCGCCGAAGGACGTCATTTTTCCGTTGCGATCGAAGGCTGCGCGCGCGTGACACGTCATGCACGATGACTGCGCGACGAATCCGTTCTCGGTAACGGAGTTGCCCAGACGCACCGCGACGCCGGTTGTGTCGGTGAAGTCACTCTGCGTCCCTTTGAGACAATAGTGCGCAAAAGCCGGATCGATCTTCGCGTGCGCGAACAGCGCACTTAAGGTGGCCGTATGCTGACACGGAGCGTAACCCGCGTTGCGAGCTGCATTCGCGGCAACGAACGGTGTTTGCGCACCGAAGGTATCGGCGCAACCGAGGGTATCGCAGCGCGCCGGAGTGTTCTCATGCTCGAATGTCGCCCACGTCCAATTTGGAACGGCTTTCGAAATGACGTGCATTGAAGCGAGTGCGTACGCGTGCCCGCTTGAGTCCTTGCTCACGTGATAGATGCGATACGCCTCCGACGGAGCGCCGCTGTATCCGGGAATGCGCTCGACCGGATACCAGTTGGCCTTTACCTCGACGGCATCGACCGGGAAGCGCAGCGTCTTTCCGAACGCGGCCTGCAAGCCACGTACCGAATATAAGTGATTCTCTACGATGAAGTCGTACGCGGCTTGATTGCGATTCGTTTCTTCACCGGCGCCCTCTAGACTGGGGTCGTGTGCAACGACGAGCGCCTGCGGCGAGAGACGCAGCGGATGATGTTCGCGCACGAACCGCGCCGGTTCGAGCCTAAACGTGTCGCCGTCGTTCGGCCAGGTCTCGAACAGCGCGTCATTGTTACCGGGCGTCGACACGTCAGCATTGACCTGCAGAAACAGAGCCCACGCCAATTGGTCCGGGGCATTCACCGCCGGATTCGGCAAGGTGGTCTGCGCCGCGGCGAGTTTCGCGATCAGCAGAATCGCAACGATCGCTCCGGCCCAGGCCTGAAGTTTCACGGAATACTGTACGATGCGAGCGTACAGGTCGTCGCGGGCAAGTTCAGCGCTTGCGATGCGGCGAGATCGGTTTGCACTTCACCAATTCCCTTCACCATGTACACGGTACGCGGGAAAGGTACCGGCGGATGCCCGCTATCGGTTTCTTTGAAAACGGCCACCCCGGTGTACACTCTGGCGTAGCCCGTCACCGTGGCCAAGCCTGCATACGTAACGGTGATCGTCCCGCCGTAACCATCCGGCAGCGAAAGATTCTGGCCGAGGACCGGATTGATCGGAAGCTCGAGCTGCGGCGGATTGATTTGCACGCTCGGATATGTCGGCGCGAAAAGCCAGCCGCCCGTTTTGGTCCCTTGCGAATCGTTCGTTTGCAGCTCGCCGAATTGCACGCTGGGTTGGCCGGGAATCGTCAGCGAGAGCATGTTCGCAAAACCGGAGACGCCGTTGATCGAACCGCCGGCAATCGTACGCACCGCCGACATTCCGCCCGAGCAGCTGTAGACGTAGCGTGCTCCCGATACGAGTGGTTGATATGGCTGCAACGATGCCTGCGCCAATGCACCGGCCAGTAAAGCCGCAATCACCATCATGTTCGTGCCTTCGACTTCGGGGAGGCGGCTACTTGCGGAGCGCGGAAGGCCAGCGCGCCATGCAAAACAGACGCCGCTTCCTTGCCTCCACGGCTGCAACAGCGCTGGCCGTCAATTTCGTACGCTTTCGCGGCGAGGCCGCCGAATTCACGATGAAAATCGGGACAGACAACCCCGAAACGCATCCGACGAACGTTCGGCTCAAGGCGATGGTCGACAAGGTCCGCGCGCAAACGAACGGACGGCTCGAACTTCAGGTTTTCCCGAACAGCATTCTCGGCGGCGATAGTCAGATGATGACGCAGACGCGCTCAGGAGCGCTGCAGATTTGGTGCGCGCCCGATAACGTACTCGCGAACGTCGTGCCGGTCGCTGCAATCAGCAACGTTGGCTTCGCGTTCAACGATGCGAAGCAGGGTTTCGCTGCAATGGACGGGCCGCTCGGCACGTACATTCGCAATCAAACGCCTAAGACAGGCATGTACACCTTCGCAAAGATCTGGGACAACGGCGTGCGCGAGATCACGACGAGCACAAAGCCCATCACGCAAGCGAGCGACATGCTCGGTTTCAAGATCCGAGTCCCTGCGAGTCCCGTAGCGATTGCAATGTTCAAAGCAATTGGCGCGTCGCCTTCGCCGGTAGACTCCAAAGAGATGTATACGGCGCTGCAGACCCGCGTTATGGACGGGCAAGAAAATTCTCTCGCAATCATCGAGACGTACAAGCTGTACGAGGTTCAAAAGTTCTGCTCGATCTCGAACCACATGTGGGCCGGCTATTGGATGGTCATGAATTCAGCCGCGAAGGATTCACTTCCGAAAGACGTCTTCGATACGCTCGAACGTAATATGAATGAGACGGCGCTTCTGCAACGCGCTGATGTCGAAAACCTCAATGCCACGCTTCAACCGAAGCTCACGCAAGAAGGCCTCACCTTCAACAATGTTAACCGCGACACGTTCAAGGCTAAGCTGCGCGAATCGGGCTTCTACGATCAGCAAAAGAATCTGTACGGCGACGAACCCTGGAGATTGCTCGAGAAGGCCGTCGGCAAGCTGACCTAATGCCGTTTCCGTGGCCTGACGGAAAGCGCATCGCCGTTTGTCTCACGTGGGACGTCGACGGCGAATCGGCGCTGTATTTTCGCGTCCCCGATCGGTCCCGGAATCAGCTCGGCGAACTGCATCAGCGCATGTTCGGTCCGCAAGTCGGCGTGTGGCGTATCCTGCGCATGCTCGAACGGCACGGCATCCCCGGCACGTTCTACGTGCCGTCGTACATCGCGATGATTCATCCGGAGGTCGTCGAGGCGTTCGTGCGCGCGGAATATCCGGTCGGCTTGCACGGCCACATGCACGAAGCGCTCGAGCTGCTCGACGAACAGCAAGAAAACGAAGTTCTCCGCCTCTCGAAAGAGATTCTGAGCGATCGGTGCGGCTATACGCCGACGCTCTATCGTGCGCCGGGCTGGGAACTCAATCGCCGCACACCGGAAATTCTCGTGCGGCACGGATGCCGCTCCGATTCGAGCCTGATGGACGACGAATCGCCGTACGCGCTCGACACGCCGGCCGGACCGTTGATCGAGATTCCGATTCAATGGGCACTGGACGATGCAGAATACTGGGCGCACACGCGCGCCAACCGCGACAAAGCGCTGGCCGATCCCGAGACCGTCTTTCGCTTCTGGTCGGATGAATTCAACGGCATGTACGAAGAAGACGGCGCGTGTTACGTGCTGACGCTGCACCCGTTCGTCTCGGGCCGTCACGTCACGATGAAGACGATCGACCGCCTCATCACGCATATCAAAGGCTTCGACGGCGTGTGGTGGACGACGATCGAAGGCGTGACGGCCCATTGTGAAAAGCTGCTCGCCGAGGGGCGGTTGCCGATTAAGGAATCGCCCTTACCGGAGCCGCTCCAAGCTACACGGACGCCGTAGCGTACTTCTCGCGGAGTGTTTTCTTCGAGACTTTGCCGGTTGCGGTGTATGGCAGCTCGTCGACGAAAACGATTTCGTCGGGAAGCCACCAGTTCGCGACTTTCGGTTTGAGGAACGCGATGATCGCGTCGCGATCGACGTTGCTGCCGGCACGTTGCCGCACGACCAGCATCGGGCGTTCACCCCACTCGATGCTCGGCATCGCGATCGCAGCGACTTCAACGATGTCTGGATGAGCAAGCGCAGCGTTTTCCAAATCGATCGAGCTGATCCACTCGCCGCCCGATTTGATCAGATCTTTGGCGCGATCGGTGATCGTTAAGTAACCGCTCGGGCTGATCGTCACGATGTCGCCGGTACGAAACCAGCCGTCTTTCGTAAACGATTGTTCGGTCGCTGCCGGATTATCGTAGTACGCGCTCGCGATCCACGGCCCGCGAATGCAGAGCTCGCCTTGCGCAACGCCGTCGTTCGGCAGCGTCTCGCCTACGGGATCGACGATCTTCATGTCGACGCCGTAGAGAACGTGGCCGGCCATCGCCTGATATTTGCGGACGTCCGGCGATTCACGAATCTCGCTCGGTAGACAGCCGGTCGTGCAAACCGGGCTCGCTTCCGTCATTCCCCAGCCTTGCGCAACTTCAACGCCACGCTTCTCGAAGGCTTCGATCATCGATGGCGGTGCCGCAGATCCGCCGACGCGCATCGCATGGAGCGTTGTGAACTGCAATCCGTTTTCTTCGACATAGTTCAAGACGCGTTGCCAGATTGCCGGAACGCCGCCCGCAGTCTTCACGCCCTCGGCTTCCATCAGATCGTAAATCTGCTTGCCTTCGTAGCCTGCGCCCACGAAGACGAGCTTGGTGCCCATGATCGGCGCCGAGTACGGAATTCCCCAGCCGTTAACGTGAAACATCGGAACCATCGGCAGCGCACAGTTTCTTCCATCGATGCGCCGATTTTGATCGACACCTGCCGCGGACAGTGCATGCAAAACCGTCGAGCGATGACTGTACATCACGCCTTTCGGATCGCCGGTCGTCCCCGATGTGTAACACAGCGACGACGCCGTACGCTCGTCGAAGACGGGCCAGTCGATGCTATCGGGTTGCGCGCTCAACAGCGTTTCGTAACAGTACACATTCGGCAGCGATGTCTTCGGCATCGTCGACTCGCCCGTGAGAATCACGTAGCCACGCACGGATTTCAGAAGCGGCGCGATCGCCTCGAGTATCGGTACGAAGGTCAGATCCGAAAAGACGAACCGGTCCTGCGCGTGCTCGATGATATAGGCGATCTGCGCGGGGTGTAAACGCGGATTCGCCGTGTGCAGCACCACGCCGATCCCCGAGACGCCGTAGTAGAGTTCGAAGTGGCGATGGGTGTTCCAGGCGAGCGTCGCTACGCGATCGCCCGGTTCAACACCGAGTGCGCGCAGCGCGTGTGCGAGCTGCGCCGTACGGCGGGCCGCCTCACCGTATCCGTACCGGTGAATCGGCCCTTCTACCGTCCGTGTGACGATCTCAACGTCACTATGCCATTTCGCGCCGTACGAGAGGAGAGAGCTGATCATCAGCGGCGCGTCCATCATCAGCCCGAACACGAGGCGTTTTTCCTTTTACTTACGTGCTGACATCAACGCTCCGAAGTTTACCCACTTGCCGTCGGTGTAGCGCGAGAGCTGCATCTGACGGATCGGGAAATGATCCTCCGGACTCGTTTCGATGACCATCCCAGGCAGAACGAACGGATTGTTCGTCTCGTGCAGGTGGAGCGCCGCCTGCATCACGCCTTCGCGCGTGAGATTCTTGCCGGCCTTCGTCAGCGTGTCGAGCATCGTGAATGCTGCACCCATGCCGTACAGGTAGAATCCGTCGCTCGGATCCGAACCCGGAGCGTACTTGGCCAAAATGTCGTGTTCGAGTTTTACGCCCGGATCGTTTTGGAGCGCGGGATCGCTCGGGTCTTTGAGATATTGAATCGAGATCACGCCGTTCGTGGCTGCTGCGCCGCCTTGCTGCGTCGCGGCGCGCATGACGGATTGCGAGTTCGAGACGACGTTCAGATAGACGGCCGGCTTCCACGAGAGTTGACTGATGGAGGCCAGCGACTGTGCGCTGAACTTCGGCGTTGCGAAGATGAAGACCGTATCCGCGCCGCTGGCTTTGAGCGTCGCGATCTGCGACTTCACGTCGGGATCGGTCGTCTCGTAGCTGACCGCCTTGATAACCATGCTCGACTTCGCGCCGAGGCCTTTGTTCAAGCCGTTGAGATAGTCCTGACCGTAATCGTCGTTCTGATAGATGACGCCGATCTTTGCATTTGGATCGTGTTGCAGCAAATATTTCGCGTAGACGATCGATTCAGCTTGATAATCGGGTTGCCAACCGATCGTCCACGGGAACTTGGCCGAATCCATTGCCCACGTGGTCGCGCCCGTCGAAACGAAGAGCTGCGGAACCTTATTATCGTTCAGATACGGACGCAGCACGATGTTCACCGGCGTCCCGAGCGGGTTGAACATTGCGAACACGTGATCTTGTTCGACGAGCTGTTTGGTAAGCGTCAGCGATTGCGGCGGATTGTAGCCGTCGTCGAGATCTTTGTAGATGACCTTTCGGCCATAGACGCCGCCTTTGGCGTCGTTGATGTAATCGAAATAGGCCTTCGCGCCTTTTCCGATCGAGCTGTATGCCGACGCCGGTCCGCTATACGGATGGACGCCGCCCAAAAGAATCTGCGTGCTTGTTACACCCGGAACACTTTGTCCGGTCGCCGGCACGATCGTAGCCAAACACAGGGCTACAACCGCGACAATGGACGAGACGAACCAACCCCTACGTGCGTTCATGCCTCTTCCCCCTCCGCATTTAAGCGGTGGCCTGTGTTACGCTCGAAGGGAACGAATCCATGCTAGAAACTGTCGACGACCTGCGCGCGAGCGCAAATGCACCATACCCTCTAACGCAAGCGCTTCCGCCCGGGGCGTTCGGCGTGTTTGGGCCCGAGAGCGCGTTCGGCACCGTCGCATACGCGGCGGCGGATGCGCGCGCCATTTCAGCAACACTCGCCCCGCCGCCCGATCCTATCCCCGGCTGGCGTCTCTGCGGATCGCTATGGCCGGGCGAACGCTACATCGCACGCATCCCGCGCAAATGGAACGGCCGCCTCGTCGTCGCCGGCACGGCATCCCAGCGCAGCGAGTTTGCGAACGATCTGATCTTTTCGGATCCGCTCTTGGCGCGCGGATACGCCTACGTATGCGGAAATAAATCACAGGGCGAGAGTCACGTCATCCTATCCGGAACCTCGCGACTCGAAATCGACGGCGTGGTGATGCCCCGCTTCTTCATTCCCGGTGATCTCGGCGTTTCGTTTTGGCAGCATGCGCCGGGCAACACGTTCCGGCGCTGGATGGACGAATTCTTCGCAATCACCGAGCTCGCGCAAGAAGCAATCGAGGAAGTTCACCACCGTGTCCCCGAGGCCGTCTATGCGATCGGACTCTCAAACGGCGCGAATCAAGTTCGCTTCGCACTCGAACGCAGCGATCGATACAATGGGGGACTTTCCTGGAACGGCGTGCTGTGGACGAAAGAGCACAATCTCTTGCGTCAACTTCCGCAAGCTGTGGAGGCAATGGAATCCGGCGAGACGGCCCTTCTCGAAGCACTCGGCTTTCCACCCGACGTCGCCGGCGTTAACGGCGGATCGCTTTACGCGAAGAATTTTGCGATCTACTGGGTCGTCACTTCGTGGTTGCACGCGATGCTCTTCGATCCGCAAACGTCAACGGCGTTCGGCGACGTGAAGGTGCCGGAACCGGCCGAAGCTTGGAACGGGAAGATCGGAAACTGGCGCGTCGACCGTTCGCCCGCGATTCTCGAACGCATTGGAGCCTACGCGCACACCGGTGCGATTCGCGCGAAGATGATCGACATCGCATCCGAGTACGATCATCTGCTTCCGCCGAAGATGCACTTCTATCCCTACGGCGAGATGGTCGAACGCTCGGGGCGTAAGGCGATGTATCGCAGCGAGTTGATCTCGAATGCGCAGCACGTCGATTCGTGGTCGGAAGACGCGAACTATCCGCAGATGCGTCCGGCGCACGCGCGCGTTCTGGCCGCGTTCGAAGAGCTCGTGCGTTGGGTTGAAGGTTAGTTGAGGTAACGCTCCAGGTGATAGTCAACGTCGCCGAATAGGCGCTCGAGTGACGTCATCCGTTTGAAATACGCGCCGAGCTTATATTCTTGCGTCATCGCGATCGCTCCGTGCAGCTGCACGGCGTTTTGCCCGACAAATCGGCCCGAGCGCGATACCTGAATCTTTGCGCCGGCAATCGCGCGAGCGCGGGCGCCCGGGTCGCTGTCATCGTCGACGGTCATCGCTGCGACATAAGCCATCGAACGCGCCAACTCCAGCTCCGTGAACATCTCCGCCATACGGTGCTGCAAGGCTTGAAACGATCCGATCGGAACGCCGAATTGATTGCGCTCTTTCAGATATCCGAGCGTCAAGTCGAACATCGTGCTCATGAGCCCAACCGCCTCGCCGCAGAGCGCGGCATTCGCGTACTCGAGACCGCGCTGCAAGAGTTCGACACCCGATGACGCGCCGATGCGCGCGGATTCATCAACAGTAACGCGGTCAAGCTCGAGTCGCGCGACGGTCGTCCCATCTTCCGCCGTCTCGTCGTTACGCTGCAGACCGCTCGCGCCCGGCGGGACGGCGAAAAGTGCCACGTCGCTCTCCGCGCGCGCCGAGACCAAGAACGATGCCTCGCCGCGTGGGACCGGAACGCGCACTTTCTTTCCGGTCAAGACGTACGCGCCGTTCGAACGTTCCGCGCGCGTCGAGACGGCTTCGGAATTATAGTGCGCGCCGGGCTCTTCGTACGCCACTGCGAAGCGGCGCTCGCCTTCGATCAGAAGTTCGAGCTGGTCGGTACGGGCGGCTGCGCGCAGAATCGCCGACGGGAAGACGGCGCATGCGGCAAAAGGCTCGAGATACAATCCGCGTCCGAATGCTTCCATCACGAGCATCGTCTCGAGCGCGCCGCCGAAACCGCCCGCTTCTTCCGGCGCGCCGATTCCGAGCCACCCGAGTTTCGCGAAATCTCGCCAAGGTTCGGCCGATGCCGGCTGCTGCGCTACGTATCGCTCGACGCTATCCTTGATGAGTGTTTGCTCGCCGGTAAGTTTGAAATCCACGCTATAAACCCAAAATTCGCTTTGCGATAATATTCTTTTGAATCTCATTTGAGCCCGCGTAAATCGACGCCTTACGATAGTTGAAATACGCGGCGGCTTGCTCGGTGCGCGCATACGGCCCGACGGCATCGAGTGCAAGCTCGGTAAGTGCTTGTTGAATCTCGGTTCCCTTTATCTTGAGGATCGAAGACTCAGGCCCGGGACGTTTGCCGGCGGATTCTGCAGCCAGCGTTCGCAGTTCCGTGTAAGCGAGTGCGGCAAGCTCGATCTCAACAAGTGCGATGCGTTCGCGAAGACGCCGGCTATTGCGACCCTCGCGCTCGACGATTTCACGAAGCTGCGCCAGCTGAACGCGGCAACGCGCGACGCCGGCCGTACCCGTACGCTCGTGCTCTAAAAGGAAGACGGCGTAGCGCCAGCCCGCGTTTTCTTCACCGACGAGGTTCTCGAGCGGCGCCTCGACGTTCTCGAAGTGCACCTCGTTGATTTCGTGGCCGCCGTCGAGCGTTTCGATCGGACGAACCGTCACGCCGGGTGTGGTCATGTCGATCAGCAGAAACGAGATGCCTTTGTGTTTGGGGACGTTCGGATCGGTGCGGACGAGCGCGAAGATCCAATTCGCCCACTGCGCTCCGGTGATCCACGTCTTCGTACCGTTGACGACGTAACCGTTGCCGCGCCGCTCGGCGCGCGTTTGCAGCGATGCAAGGTCGGAGCCGGAACCCGGTTCCGAATAACCTTGGCACCACCAGTCTTCTGCGGTGAGAATGCGGGGCAAGAAACGCGCGCGCTGCGCGTCGTTGCCGAACTCGATCAGAATCGGCGCCAGCATGTTCAGCCCGAACGGTATCGTTCGGGGCGCCCAGCCGTATGCGAGCTCCTCTCCAAAGATATAGCGCTGGACCGGAGACCAACCCGGCCCGCCGTATTCGCGCGGCCACGACGCACCGGCCCATCCCCGCTCGTGCAAGATGCGCTGCCAACGCACGTAGTCGTCCTTCGCGAGCGACTCGCCGTTCTTGACCTTTTCGCGAATATCAGCGGGGAGGCGCTCGGCGATAAAGCTGCGGACCGCCGTTCGGAAATCGATCTCAGCCGAGCTGAACGCGAGATCCATGCTCACTCCTTCAGATAAGGTTAAGGTCCGGTTCAGCGCACATAACTGAGAATCCGCTGAGAGTTGTAGAGACAATGGGTACGAATGGACGCCCAGATGCTCCGCCGTACCATAGCCTTCGCGGTTGCGCTTGTTTTCGCGCTTGGTCCCACGATTGCGCGCGCACAAAGCGACACCGGAGAAATCACGATCACGGTGGTTGACACCAGCACGGGTCAACCGCTGAATGACGCGCGCGTTTTCCTGACCGGCGCCATGCTGGTCAGCGCGCTCACGCAAAAATCCGGTACGGTGAAATATACCGACGTCCCAACCGGGATCTATCGCGTTCGCGTTATACGGCGTGGTTTCGATGGGGCACGCAGCAACGAATTCGAAGTTCTCGACGGCAAGGATGTCACCGTGCGATTCGCGATGATCCCTTCGCAACCCGGCGGCGCGCAGAATGGCAATAACAACTTGCGCGTTATCGGAGCGGTCACGGTTCGGTCGAACGTGCAGATCAACACGAACGATATTTCCGACGAGAGTCCGATCCGCCGCATCTCCGACTCGATGATGGATGCGCTCGACAAGCTGGCCGGCGTCTCCGTCAATCAAGATTCGAACGATCCGGATTCCGCGGTCACTGTATCGCTGAACGGGCACGACGAGTCGCAAACCGCGCTCTCGCTCGACGGCATCCCGCTCGGAATGCCGGGCACGGCGACCAACATGCGCGGCGTCAACAGCGATCTGTTCTCCGGCGCAAGCGTCAGCTTTAGTCCAACAGCGGCGGGCCTGGGCGGCGGCGTTAACTTCCGCACGATCGAGCCGACGCAAAGCTGGAACGAAAAGTTCTCGACCACCTACGGAACCTACGACCGCTGGAACTATTCGATTCAGGCTACCGGCAGCGTTGGTCCGCTCGGCATCGCGGTCATGCACACCGATCGCGGCAGCAATAACCCGCTCACGTTTCAAGACTACGAGGATTCGAGCGGTCTAACGTACCCGCACGGCGGCTACACCGACAGTCTTGGCGATCTCGTCAAGCTCCGTTATCGCTTCGCCGACGTCGTGACGGTGACGGGTGCGTTCATGGACTCCAACGGTTCGATCGCGCAGGTGTGCACGCAATGGGTGACGATCTTGCCGTGCGGCATCGGGCCGAATAATAACAGCTACAACAAGTTTCAACTCGGATACATGACCGGGGCGGCGCTGATCGGGAACATTGCCTTCACGGCCACGGCGTTTTCAATCGACAGCCGCAATCTGGTCGACGATGTGAACGAGATCGTCGACAGTGTTCCCAATCCGTTCGAGACGCTCAGCCAAAGCCGGACGAACGGCTACGCCTTTAACGCGTCCGTCGGACACAACAAGCACACGTTCACGTTGACCGGCAGTATCCAAAACTCGGACAGTGATTTCATTCCTCTGATACTGTCACCGTACGTCCTTCACACGGGCATCGGCATCAACGCAAAGCAGCTCAACTTCGCGGATTCGATCAAATCGACCGACAAACTGAACTTGAATTTCAACGCTTCAATCGCCGACACGTCCGGGGTCGGTGATTCCGTGCTCGGCGGCGGCGGTGCGACATGGCGACCCAACGGCAACGATACATTGCAGCTCGCGCTCAATATCGGAAGCGCGCAGCCGCCGCCGACTACACCGCACACGTTCAGCAATCCGTTGACCGCGCGCTTCAATTGCGACGCGGGGACCTCGATCGTCAGCGGCCCCGGGGACACGACGGCGCAAGAGCAATCTTCGACGAGCTACAACCTCGATTGGACGCATCTCTGGCGCACCGGACAGATTACGGTCAACGCATTCCGGCAGACGCAGATCGGACAGACGATCAATGCGCTCGTGAACGGCGCCGGCGAGCCTGGCGATTATTTTCCCGCCGGTTACATTGGCTCGATTGGACAAACGTGGTCTTCCCCGACAATATGCGGATCAGTTCCGTTCAATCCGGCGGGTGTTTACGTCAACGAACCGATTGCCGGAACTGCACGGGCGTATCAAGGCGTCGACATCAGCGGACGGATCGCGCTTGGGCCGTATGTCGTCATGTTGCCGACCTACACGCTCAATAGCGCAATCCTAATCGCAGCAGACTCGCGTTTGACGTCAGCGGAGTCGACATCGATCGTCGGCGATCAGCTTCCGGGACGGCCGATTCATCGCGCAGGCATTACATTTGACGCGGAGCTACCGCACAACGGATTCGAGCTGCTCGCAAACGCGCAATATACCGGCACCAACAACAACCGATATCTCACACCTTACACGACCGTCGCGTGGGGAATCTCGCATGCGTTCGGAGCGGGCCGCCTGACGTTGTTCGAAACCAATGCATTCAACGCGGAATCCGGCGAGTTCTCGACGCTCTTGTACGCTAACCCCGTCCCGGTAAGTGGCGGTGGCGTCGTGTTCTTTGCAGCGAATCCACTTTTGCCGCGCACGATCAGTTTGAACTACACCGTTGCAGTCGGCAAGGGCGCGCAGAAATCGCCGTCGACGCTGGCGGCTGTTGCTCGCGCCGCAGCGCGCGCCGGCGGTGGTGGTGGCAGCGGCGCACCGAACGTCGGCGGTCCCGGCGGCGGCCCGGGTGGTGGACCCGGCGGTCCCGGACAATTCCGGCGCAACGTTCTTCCCGTGGGCGGCGATCCGTTTGCACTCGCGACCGACAATCCGCTGTGCAATGCCGAAGCGCAAGAGATTGCGAAACCGTTGCTCGACGGATTGCGCGCATACGTCACCGCATACGAAAAGAATCAACCGCTCCCGCCCACCGGTGAGTTTACGATCGTTGTGCACACGACGGCACCCGGAAGCGCGGTTCCGTACTGGCTCGAAATTCGTCCGCAACTTCCACCCGGCGCTGGTCCGCCTGGTGGACAGCGACGCGCGCAACAAGGCGCGAGTCAGAATGTTGCGATCTCCGGCGCACCCGAGATCACGCCGGCGGCCGAGCCGTCACCGCAGCCCTCTGGAAGTCCGGGACCGCGTCGCCGCGGCGAAGGGCCGGAACGCTTCCGTGCAATCCTCGCGTGCCAATATATTGCGGTGCTGACGCCGGATCAAGCCAAGGCCAAAGGCATCGATACAAGTGGACGCGTGTTTATGGGATACGCGCCCGGAGTCGGAATCTTTGGCGTCCAGCCGCGACAGCTACCGCAAGGCGGGGGCAGTCTGCGCGGAAATCAGTAACTACTTGTCGTGAAATGTGCCGCGCTGGGCGCTTTCGTCAAGCACTAAATCGTCGAGATAGTAATAAACGATCTTGCGATCGTCGAAGCCAACCTTTACGAGCTGCTCGCCGCCGATCTCGACAACTTCGTGAACATGTCCGGTTTGGCCGGCGTACTCGTAATTGACGCTCGAATAGCGCGCATCATCGGGCTTCGGATTCGGCACCGCCTTGACGCCGCGCAGCGCTGTCTGATGTCGATGGGTGGTCAAAGGGACCTCGTGCCCAGGCGATAAGTTCTCCCCATGTTCATCGAGTACCGTGGAAAACGGCCAAAGGTGGCGGAGAGCGCATTCATCGCGCCGACTGCCGTATTGATCGGTGACGTCGAGATCGGTGAGGAATCAAGCGTCTGGTTCGGCGCTGTCCTGCGTGGCGACAACGGACCGATTCGCGTCGGTGCGCGCAGCTCGATTCAAGATAACTCCGTCCTACACGTCAGCCACGATTGCGAAACCGTCGTCGGAAACGACGTTACGATCGGCCACAGTGTAACGCTCGAAGATTGTCGCATCGAAGACTGGGCACTGGTCGGCAGCAATGCCGTCGTTCTGAACGGCGCCGTCGTGGGGCGCAAATCGTTGATCGGCGCGGGCAGCGTCGTCGGCGCGAATTCGCAGATCCCACCGCTCACGGTTGCAGCCGGCGCGCCGGCAAAAGTGAAAAAGCCGCTCGAAGGCGACGCCGTTGGCTGGTGCGAGCACGCACCGCCCGAATACGTGAAGCTCTCGCGTTCGTATCTCAAGCAGGGCATCGGCGATCCCGAGCTCCACGAGCTAGCCGAAACCGGCTAAGGCGCTGCGTAGCGTCCCGCGTCGGCGTACGCGACGAACTTCGTGAATTCGGGCTGGAACATCATCTTGACCGTGCCGGTGCGCCCGTTGCGATGTTTCGCAAGAATCAATTCCGTGACGCCCGGGTCCGCAGTTTCTTTGTTGTAGTACTCATCGCGATAGATGAACGCAACGATATCTGCTTCCTGTTCGATGGCGCCGCTATTGTGCGTCACGAAATCATCGACACAGAAATTATGAAGCTCGCCAACTGTGACGTCGTAGGTTGGCTCGATTCCATCAGCTTCAATGGAGACAATCTTGTCCCACAAGACGTCAGAATAAGCGAGATGCTCTAGGTTTTCTTCGCGTAGCCTAACAGCCAACGTCCCTGTGGTCTCACGCGACATCGCATTCGCGTGGTCACGCCGGCCGAGTCCTGCTGACGCAAGATAACGCGGAACTGCAACCGCAGTCCCTGCGCGGAGCTCAGATAACTTCTTCCAGCCTGAAACGACCCTGAATCGATGGCCGTCAGTGCAGCGGATCGTCCGCCCGCTCGCGGTGGTTACGCGGAAGATTGGCTTTGTTCCAACTCGCCAAGCGTCTGTAATCAGCCGCCTCACGAACCGCAAATGGTCATCCAGCGCCCAAACGTTAAAGCAGAGATTCTTGTTAATAATCTCTGAGACTGGGATGCGCTCACCAGTGTCAGCGTTCGCGACGAGCGCATCTCCCGCCAAACAGTCACGCAAATCTGAAAGCATTGGGCGTTTGTCTTGACGCGCTTCAACCGCACGATTCAACTGCGCGAGTGCGACGATCGGCACTTGGAGATCTTTGGCCGTCGCTTTGAGCGTGCGGCAGATTTCGGAGATCTCGTCGTTGCGGTTGGCGCCCTTACTCAATTGACCCGGCCGCACGAGCTGCAAGTAATCGATGAACACGATACCGAGCCCGTTCGATGAGGCTTTGAGGCGACGCGCGCGGCTGCGAATCTCCGTTACGGATATGGATGCCGAATCGTCGAGATAGATGGGCATGCTCGAAAGCTGACTCATCGCCTCGCTCAGCATCGTCCACTCATTGTCGTGAATGTTTCCGCGCTTGAGCTTCTGCGAATCGAGACGGGCTGCCGATGCGAGCAGGCGTTGCACGAGCTCTTCGTTGGTCATCTCGAGCGAGAAGAACGCGACTGGCTTTTGATCGATGCGCGCGGATTCGGCCGCCATCGTAAGCGCGAGCGACGTCTTCCCCATGCCGGGGCGCGCCGCGAGAATAATCAAATTTCCGGGCTGAAAGCCGGCCGTGTGCTCGTCGACGTCGCGAAAACCGGAGGTAATTCCGGTACGATCGCCGCGTTGGCTGAAAAGCTGATCGAGATTGTCGAAGACCGGCTTGAGCATCTGCGAAACAGGCGTGAACTTGCCGTGCATCTGCCGTCGGCCAACTTCGTAAACGATCTGCTCGCTGCGGTCGAGCGAGCCTTCAACATCTTCTTCGCCTTCGAAGCCGATGCGCGTGATCTGCGTGCCGGCGTGGATCAAACCGCGCAGCGACGATTTCTCGCGCACGATGTTGGCGTAGTATTCGGCTGACGCTGCCGTCGGCACAGTATCCATCAACGACGTCAGATATGCCAGACCGCCGATCTTCTCGAGCTGTCCGCGACGCTTGAGTTCTTCCGAAAGCGTGATCTTGTCGAGCGGTTCACCACGTTCGTAGAGCGCGAGCAATGCCGTGTAAATCGTCTCGTGCATCGCCGCGTAAAAATCCGCAGGCTCGATGATCTCGGCGACAGTCGCCATCATTTCGCGGTCAACCAAAATCGAGCCGAGCAGCGCCATCTCCGCCTCGAGATTCTGGGGCGGGATGCGATCGACAGCGCCTGCGGTCATCGGCTTCGGGTTCGCCGCAAGTTGCGCGGGACCCGCGCTCCGCTGATCCGTTTCGGCGCTTCAAGCCCGTACGCCGCGAGCGCTTCCTGCACGGTTGAGACCGGGATCACGTCGAGGCCCAGCGTGACGCGATCGAGCTCGCGCGCATTCTCTTTTGGGATGATCACGGCGCGCATTCCAGCTTGTCGCGCAGCGTAGAGTTTTTCGACGACGCCACCGACCGGACGCACGCGTCCTTGAATCGAGATCTCGCCGGTAACCGCGATGTTTTGCGGCAACGCTTTCTTTGTAAGCGCCGAGTATGTCGCAAGAAAAATGGCAAGACCGGCCGAGGGACCCTCGATGTCGCCGCCGCCGATCACGTTGACGTGCAGATCGTAGTCGGCGAGATCGATCCCGGCGAGCGCGCGCAACACCGCGGCTGCGTTGAACACACTGTCCTTGGCCATCGTTCCGGCGGTCTCGTTGAAACGCACGGCGCCTTTGCCGGCTTGCGACGCACGAAAGACGATCGCTTCGATCTCGATCAAGCTGCCCAAATAGTGCACGACGCCGAGACCGAACGTCTTACCAACCTCGCGCGTGCGGCGTGCACGCACCGGCGTATGCGGCAGCATGCGACCGGATTGCACGACGCCGAGAACGTCGTCCGCGACGATCATCGCCTTGCGTTTGCTCCTGCCGCGCCGCACCAGAGCTAGGCCGAACGCATCCGCCAAAATCTGCACGGCCTTTCGCCCTTCGATCGTATACGAGGCGATCAATTCCGCGACGGCTTTGGAACACCGCACGCCCAGGCGTTTTGCAGCGGACATTACGATCGCCGTGACCTGCGCCTGCGTCAGCGGCTGAAAATATACCGCGGCCGTGCGCGAGAGAATCGCCGGATCGATTTCATCCGGGTCGCGCGTTGTCGCTCCGATCAGCACAAAATCCGCAGGCGCACCTTCTTTGAAGAGCTTGCGCACGTATGCGGGAACCGACGGATCGCTCTCGTCGTAATATGACGACTCGAACATCACGCGCTTGTCCTCGAGAACTTTGAGCAGCTTGCTCTGCAGCAGCGGATCCATTTCGCCGATCTCGTCGATGAACAATACTCCGGCGTGCGCGCGGGTCACAAGACCGAGCTTCGGTTCAGGAATCCCGCCCTCGGCGAATTCGCGGCGCGAACCTTGATAGATCGGATCGTGAACGCTGCCGAGCAACGGGTTCGTTGTTTCGCGCGGATCCCAGCGCAACGTCGCACCATTGGCTTCGACGAACGGCGCCTCCGGAATGAACGGTCCGCGGCCGAGCCGTTTTGCTTCTTCGAGCGCAAGACGCGCGACCGTCGTCTTTCCGACACCCGGCGGACCGAACAAGATGACGTGCTGCGGATACGGCGAGGCGATCTTGGCAAGTAACGATCGCACAGCGGCGTCTTGACCCACGACTTGATCGAGCTTCTTAGGGCGCAATTGCATCAGCGCTGAATCCGAAAGGGCGCGGCCTTCGAGCACGCCGAGTTCTTCGAGCTTCTTCTGCGTCGCCGGCGTCTCAGGTCCGAGATCATCTTTGAGCGCTTCGAGCTTGAGCTCGCGCAGGTAATCGTTATGGCGTGCCGCCATCTTCGCGCTGATCTTGCGATCGAGATTGTCTTCGACCGTGCGCTGCGCGATGAGCTCGGCTAAGCCTTCCTCACACTCTTCGAGCTTTTTGCGATACGCGGCAGGTGCCGGCGGACCTTCGATTGTCGGATCTTCGAAGATGAGGCGCGCAAGCGCAAGGATACGGTCGCCGACGCGCTCGCTGCGCATGCCTTTGAGCGCACCGAGTTTCCCCGCACGCAAGACGATCTTTTCCGCACCCAGCAGTTCGGCCAGCAACGCATACAATGCGTCGACATGCCGCCGCACTTCGCTCTGGCCTCCGTACTTACGGCGGAAGCGACGAACGAACCGGTTATCGCTCTCCTTCGGTGCAGCCACGGATGCTTACGCTGCTACGACCTCGACCGTGGCCTTTGCCGTGACGTTGTTTCCGAGCTTGACCTCGACGGGATATGTGCCGACCGCTTTGATCGGCGTTTTTAGCTCGATCTTGTGCCGATCGAGCGCAATGTCGAAGTTGCGTTGAATCGCTTCGGCAATCTGCGCGTTCGTGATCGTTCCGAAGAGCTTACCGTTGCCGCCGGCACGGGCCGGAAGGGAAAGCGGCTTGCTCTCGATGATACGCGCCAACTCTTGCGACTGTGCGAGATCCTCGGCCTGGCGTTTCGCCTTGGCCTTGTTTTGCTGCTCGAGCGATGCAAGTGCGCCGGCCGACGCTTCGGCCGCGAGCTTTTTCGGGATGAGAAAATTGTTGGCGTAACCCTCGGCGACCTCGACGACGGTTCCGCGCTTGCCGAGCGCCTTCACGTCGCTCAGGAGAATGACGCGCATGTTACTCCGCGACGAAAGGCAATAGCGCGATGATACGTGCGCGCTTCACGGCGGTCGTCAAACCACGTTGATGCTTAGCGCAATTTCCTGAGATACGGCGCGGCAAAATCTTGCCACGTTCGGAGATGTATTTACGCAGACGCGTCGTGTCTTTGTAGTCGATTGCGTCGGTTTTCTCTGCGCAGAAGTTACAGATTTTGCGCTTCGGGCGTCGCTCTTTCTTCGTCGCCGCGCGCTTCTTGGTAGCTGGCAATTACGTGCTCTTCCTTAATATACGATCGAATTCGGGTTTTTAGGACCGGACGAGGTTATAAGTACCCGTCCACGGAGCCTGCTCGCCTACCCCTTCCCGGCAAACAGTGAGGAGAAATCGGTAACTTTGACCCGCTCCTCGCGGCCGTGCTTCGACCCGAGCTCCCGCTCGTGACGATCGATCGCCAGCCAGTCGTCCCATAGACACACTTGAACACCGCGCGATTGCAGCAACGCATCAAGCGCTGCCTCGCTCCCTTCGGGTGCCCGAGGCAGGCTCGGAAGATCCTCGACGATCGCGCGCGCCGTCTCGGCCGCATCGGCTTTGTTGGTTCCAATGACACCGGTCGGGCCGCGCTTGATCCAACCCGCAACATATTGCCCCGTCACGCGCGCATCGTTTTCGTCGACCACGCGTCCGGCTTGATTCCGAATGACGTGCGAGCGCGCATCGAAGGGCAAACCGGGCAGCGGAATCCCGCGATATCCAACGGCACGGAAAACCATCCCGACTGCAGTATCGTCTTTCGCGCCGGTACCGACCGCGTTCTCACGTTCGTCCAGACGATTGCGTTCCAACACGATCTCTCGAACGCGGTCGGTGCCTTTGATTTCAACGGGCGAAGAGAGAAACTTGAAATGGATCCGGCGCGAGCGTCCTTCGGGCTTGCGCGAGGCAAGCTCGCGCAAAATATCGAGATTGCGCTGCAGCGCCGATTTCCCGGCAACGGTTTTCGCACTGGCCTCGTCGAGCTCGAGGTCTTTCGGATCGATAATCACGTCGGCGTTCGAAATCTCGCCGATCTCGCGCAGCTCAGGAGTCGTGAATTTGGCTTGGACGGGCCCGCGCCGGCCGATCAGGTAGATATCGCGGATACGGCTGACGGCCAAGGCATCAAGGACGTACTCCGGCACGTCGGTGGTGCGAAGCTCATCGACGTGCTTTGCCAAGATACGCGTTACGTCGATCGCAACGTTGCCGACACCGATGACGGCCACCGCTTCCGCATCGAGTACAATCGAGCGCCCGTGCTGATCGGGATGTCCGCTGTACCATGCGACGAATTCCGTCGACGAGAAATTGCCGCGCAGATTCTCACCGGGAATGCCGAGCATGCGATCGACGGCCGCACCGACCGTGTACACCGCGACGTCGTAGTGACGCTGGACGTCCTCGAGCATGAGGTCGACGCCGAACGCAACGTTGCCGAGAAATCGAACGCGCTCGTCTTCAAACGTTTTCGCAAACGTGTTGATGACGGATTTGATCTTCGGATGATCCGGAGCGACGCCGTAGCGCACGAGCCCGTACGGAGCTGCGAGACGATCGATAATATCGATCGAAAGCGGACCCGGGTTCGCTTTCAAAAGCGCATCGGCGAGGAATAGCCCCGAGGGGCCGGCCCCCAGGATCGCTACGCGCGTCGGACGTTCCACGTTCGAGTCCATATAACGGAGAGGTCGGGTGTCCTGGGGCCAGCAAGTAAGCGAGCCCCTGACTTCTTGGAAAGGACGCTTTTCATATGCGTTCCATCTTTGCGCTCGCGGCGACCGCGCTCTTTGCGCTCTCGATCTCGGCAGCGCACGCCCAATCCATGGAATCGACCCCGGCACCGGCCCCAAAGAAGCCGAGTCTCGCCCCGGTCAGTTTCCTCGAGGGCTCGTGGTCGTGCTGGTACAAGAGCTCGCGCCGCCCGAGCGTGGGCAAGTACTCGGTAACGTACGCCCCCGATATGACCGGCTTTTGGCTCATCGAAAAGAGCACGTCGCCGGGAACTCCTTGGTTTCCGTATCCGTCAAAATCCGTCGACATGATCACCTACGATCGCGACAGCAGCCGCTGGATCGATTCCTACACCGACAGCCAAGGCAATTACGATCTCTCGACCAGTAAGGGTTGGGTCGGATCGAAGTGGGTGTGGCATAGCTTGGCATTCTTGCCGGGGCCGGACATCCTCAGCCAAACCGACAGTACGGTCACGAAAATCAGCGCGACAAAATACAGCACCTACAACGGCTTCGTAACCAAAAAAGGTCGCAAGGTCAGCGTAACCGGGGGCTGCACGAAGAGCTAGTTCGCTAGCCCTTCAACGACTTCCGCATTCGGGAGTGCGAGAAAAATACTGGGCGGCGTGAGAATCTTACTCGAACGATTCCCGCCGCCCAAAATGATTTTTTCGCGCGTCATCACGCGCGCATCGACCCAAATCGGAATGTCGGTGATTCCAATGGGTGTCACGCCGCCGATCGTCATGCCGGTCATGCGCTCGACGTCTTCGCCCGAGGCAAACGACGCGCGTGCACCGATCTTCTGCTTCACGGCGCGATTGACGTCGAGACGCGTGTTGGCGAGCACAACGCACGCGGCGTAACGTGGCGGGTCGGCTTTTCCGATGACGACGATCGTGTTCGCGGAATCTTCAAGCGAATAGCCGTAGGCCTGGACGAAATTCGCCGTGTCGGCGAGCGCGGGATCGCAAGCCACGATCTCCCACGGAACGTCGATGCCCTCGAGAATCGAGCGGACGTTTGGATCTACGTCAGCGACCATAGAGCCCCCGAAGCGGGTATAGGGGTCGCATGGGACTTTTATGGGGTGTCTTCAAGGGCATCATGCTTTTCTTCACGGTCATCGTCGCCGCACTCGTCGTCATCGATGGCTCACTCCTCGCGAATCTTATGAAAAAACCGGAGTAATCACGCGAGCGACCTCGGCAAGCGCAGCATCGCGTTGCTGCGCGGAGATTTTGACGCCCGTGAGATACACCGCCGCGATGAACGGCGGACGACCCGGCGGCCAAACGATTGCGATGTCGTTGCGTGTGTCGCTGTCGCCGGAGGCAGTGTGCTGACCGCCAAGACCTGTTTTATCGCCGACACGCCACGACGACGGGAAACCGGCGCGCAATAAATTGAGGCCGGTCGTCGAGCGGCGAAGCCAGTCAGCCAGCATAGCACGCGACCTGGCGCTTAACGCATCGCGCAAGAGCAGCTTGTATAAATCGAATCCCGTCGACTCCGGCGTCGTGGTGTCGCGCGGATCGCCTGGAATTCCGCTATTGAGGAACGGCTCAATGCGATCGAGCCGCGTATAGTGATCGCCGATGCTGCGCGCGTAACGCGTGACGCCGGCCGGCCCGCCGACCTGCTTGAGTACAAGATTCGCTGACGTATTGTCGCTGAGTGTGATCGCTGCCGTGCAAAGCTCTCGAATCGTCATCCATCCGCGCGCGACGTTTTGCTTCGCTGTAGGTGCGTACTCGAGAAGATCGGCTGCCGTGTAGTGAACGCGGCGATCGAGACTTAGCGTCCCGTTGTCGACGTGCGTCAATATGTCGGCAACGGCAAGCAACTTGAAGGTGCTGCACATTGGAAAGCGTTCGCCGGGACGATAGCTCACGCGTTGCATGCCGTGCGCGTCGAACGCCGCGACGCCTAAGCGCCCGTCGGTTGCTCCTTCGATCTGCGCTAACTTGAGATCGACGTCTTGTGCCGGCGCAACCGACCTCACGCCGGACATGGCCGCGAGCGCCGCGGCCGTAAACGCTGCTCGTTTCATCGCCCTTTTGATCATGTAAGGCGCCCTACGGAACCTTTTCGGCCGTCGCTGCAATAATGAGAGCGATGAACATGCGATTTCTCAGGAATGCCTTGCTCGCCGGCGCAGCCGTCGTTGCGCTCTGCGCAGCGGCTTTCCCGAATCCGCCTGCGGAGCAAGCGCCGGGAGCACCCGGTACCGCGAAGATCGTCCTGGCCGGCGGGTGCTTCTGGGGAATGGAAGGCGTCTTCGAATCGCTGCGCGGCGTCAGCAACGTCGTCTCGGGATATTCCGGCGGCGCAGCGGCGACGGCGCACTACGAGATGGTAAGTACTGGCACGACTGGCCACGCCGAATCGGTCGAGATCACATACGATCCCGCGACGATCTCGTTCGGAGAGCTGCTCAAAGTCTATTTCTCGGTCGCACACGATCCGACGCAGCTCAACTATCAAGGCCCGGACGAAGGCACGCAGTACCGTTCGGCGATCTTCTACACGACGCCGCAACAACGCGATCTCGCTGAAGCCTACGTGCACGACCTCACCGCTGCGAAAACATTCGCGCATCCGATCGTGACGCAAATCGTTCCGCTACACGCCTTCTATGCCGCGGAAGCGTACCATCAACACTTCATGCAGAAGAATCCCAACTATCCGTATATCGTCTACAACGACAAGCCGAAACTCGACGCACTGCGGCGCACCTATCCGAATCTCGTGAAGTCCGGCGCGTAAGGGCTACTTGTGGCCGCCCCCCGAGTGGCCGCCGCCACCACCGCCGGAATGACCGCCGCCGCCTGAGCGACTGCCGCCTCCACTTCTCCGCGCGCCACTACCGCTCGAACGGCCACTGAAATGAACTTCAGGGACTCGGATCGATGGATTGAACGGAAACGATACGCCGGGGCGCACGAAACTGTGCACCGGCGGCTGCACGTGCAATCCGTTCTTATTCGTGTGGTTATTCGACACGAACGTTGTCACGGTCGTGTTATACCACGGTTCGTAGATGTCGCCGGGCGCAAGCGGACGCCAGCAGAACGCAGCGTCGACCGGAGCCCCATAGGGTGGAATGAACGCAACAAGTGCGGGTTCCCACGACACGACGCTTTGCTCCGGAATCCACAGCCAGCCGTACTCGTCGTCATTAATCCAACGGCCGTAATGATATGGCGCCCAACCCCACGGCTCGCTGCTGAGCCAAACCGGACCGAAGACCGGCGACGTCATCCACGATCCAACTGTGTACGGCGCCCAACCCGGATTTGCGTTGGGTGACCACACCATGCCGTAGGCTTTGTAGCTGAGCCAATGGCCGTAGTTTTCCAGTTCGTTTGCGCCGAGGATCGGGTTTACGCGTGTGTCACTCGCGCCCGCACTCATAGCAACGTCACGCGCATCGTTCCACCGATCGAATTCATCGACGTCTGCCACGACGGAAAAATCCGTGCGGGGATTGGCGCGCGTGCCGCTCACCTGCAGCGACATTCCTGAAGCAACTGCGAGTGCGTCTCCGATCTGAAGCGGGACAGTCGCCCGTCCACCTCTGACCGTTACGCGCGTCGCAACTCCCGGTAATACCTCGATGCGATACGATCCGGGCTCCGCGATCTCGACGGTCGATGAGCGTGTCACGACGGTAACGGCCCGCGGCTGGAATACACGTATCTCGATCGTTCCGGTGTCGACTTCAAGCGACGTTCTGCCCACGTCTAAACTTGCAACATAAATCTGCGCACGCGGTGCCATCCGGACTGCCGTCGCCGCATCGATTTCAAGCTCGGCATCGCCGGTCGACGTCCTCACGAAATCACCCGCGAAGACCGGCGCGTTCAAAGCCCCTTCTTCAGCAGAGTCGTTTTCGGAGATCCGAATGCCGCCACCGTCGTAACTCACATGGGCGGCGACGACAACGTTGCCGGTCAGCGCACCCCCGTAAGCCGGCGCAATCAGGAGGGCTATCAGCACCAAAGCTGTTATGAAGCTGTGAAGCAGACGAGCCATCGATCGTTCCTCCTGCGAGATACATTATCGCTTACTTGGCTGGAATGCCGCTGGGGGCGAGGGTCCGCAATCACATGCAGAAAAGAACGTACGCAGCATGACAACGACGACAAACGGCGCGACCGATTGGCGCGACCAAATTTACGACATCTTCCGTGAAAACGGGGTGCGCCACGTCGCGCACGTTCCCGACGGCGGGCACGCCAAGCTCATCAAACGTTGCGAAGCTGATCCCGAAATGAAGACCGTAACGCTGACGACCGAAGAGGAAGGCGTCGGCATGTTGATCGGCTCGTGGCTCGGAGGAACGCGCGGCGCGCTCTTGATTCAATCCAGCGGCGTCGGTAATTGCATGAACGCGCTGTCGGTGATGAAGCACGGGAAGTTTCCGATCCTGATGATCGTCTCGATGCGTGGACAATGGGGCGAGGGAATGCCCTGGCAAATCCCGATGGGGCAAGCGACGCGCGAAGTACTCGAAGCGATGGGCGTCATCGTTTACGAAGTCGAGTTCGACCGCGACGTACAGCCGACGGTCGAAGCCGCAACATGGATTGCATTTGATAGCTCGGTCCCCGTTGCGGTTCTCTTGACGCAGCGGCTGATCGGAACCAAGAAATTCGTGGCAGCATGACGACGACAACTTCCGCCAAACCCCGTATCTCGCTCGAACGCCGCAACGTCACGAGCGCGCTCGTTGCGAATCGCGGTAACGATTTGCTCGCCATCGCGGGAATCGGCAGCCCGTGCTGGGATCTTGCCGCATCCGGCGATCATCCGATGAACTTCTATCTCAACGGCGCGATGGGAAGCGCTGCCGCAATTGGACTTGGGCTCGCGCTCGCGCAGCCGAAAAAACGCACGCTCGTCATCACGGGCGACGGGGAGCTACTGATGTCGCTCGGCATCCTGGCGACGATCGGCGTCGCTGCCCCGAAGAATTTGACGATCGTCGTCCTCGATAACGAGGTCTATCTCGAGACCGGCGCACAGCCGACGCACACGGGTCGCGGCGTCGACCTGGCAGCGGTCGCCCGCGCGTGCACGATTCAGAACGCCGAAACCGTGTACACGCAAGCCGAGCTCGACGCGGCGCTGCCGAAAATTCGCGCGGCCGATGGACCGGTGTTCACCGTTGTGAAAATCCTGCCGGACAAGGCGAAGCTGGTGATTCCGCCGCTCGAAGCGACGTATACCAAGCACCGCATGCGGGAGGCGTTGACCGGGAAACCGTAACGCCCTCATTCATACGTCATAGGAACGAACAACCGCGCGGGTATATAATCCCGTCGTTTTCGAGACGAGGAGGTTCCGCCGCGTGATAACCGATCACGACATCGTCGTCCTGGGTGCCGGCCTTGCCGGGATGCGGGCAGCGCTTGAAGCCGCCAGAAGCGGCGCCAGCGTTGCCGTCGTCACCAAGGTCCACCCGTTGCGCAGCCACTCGAACGCTGCGCAAGGCGGGATCAACGCCGCAATCGGCGAGACCGATACGTGGGAATCACACGCCTTTGACACGATCAAAGGCAGCGACTATCTAGCCGACCAGGACGCCGTCGAGATCATGTGCCGCGAGGCGCCCGCCGACGTCATGGAATTCGAGCACATGGGCGTCATCTTCTATCGCAACGCGGAAGGCAAGCTCGGCACGCGTGCGTTCGGCGGCGCCTCGCAAGCACGCACGTACTTCGTCGGCGACATCACCGGCCAAGCGCTGCTGGTGACGCTCTACGACCAGATCCTCAAAGCCGGCGTCAAAGTCTACGAAGAATGGTTCGCGACGTCGCTCTATATGGAAGACGGGCGTTGCCGCGGAGTCGTCGCGCTCGAAATGATCACGGGCGAGCTGCACCTCGTGCGCGCCAAGGCAGTGATCAACGGCGCAGGCGGCGTCGGCCGGGTTTACGAGCCGAGCACGAACGCGTTGATCTGCACCGGCGACGGTTACGGGCTCGCGTATCACGCGGGCGCCCCTCTGATGGATATGGAGATGGTGCAATACCATCCGACCACGCTTGCCGGCAGCGGTTTCCTCATGACTGAAGCGGCACGCGGCGAAGGCGCGTATCTGCTGAACTCGCTCGGCGAACGCTTCATGATGACGTATGCGCCAAAGATGAAGGAGCTTGCATCGCGCGATGTCGTCTCGCGCTCTGAAGCGACGGAGATTGCGGCGGGCCGCGGCATCGATGGCAACGTGCTGCTCGACCTCCGCCATCTCGGCCCCGCGATCGTGCTTAAAAAGTTGCCGCAAGTTCACGAGATGGCGCTCGACTATTTGGGCCTCGACATGCTCAAGGACCCGATCCCGGTTCGCCCCGGCATGCACTATCAGATGGGCGGCGTGAAGACCGACTCCGACGGACAAACGCCGGTCCCCGGCCTTTATGCGGCGGGTGAAGTCGCGTGCGTTAGCGTTCACGGCGGCAACCGGCTCGGCGCGAACTCGCTGCTCGACACGATCGTCTTCGGACGCCGTTCAGGCAAACACGCTGCGGCGTACGTCAAGACCGTGCCGGATTCGAATGGCGGCGAAAAGCTGCTCCGCTCCGAGCAAAATCGCATTGCCGATTTGCTCGCGCGGCCGTACACCGGTGAGACACATGCACGATTGCGGCTCGAGCTGGCGGTGATGATGGACAAATACGTCGGTGTTTATCGTGACGAAGCCGGCCTTGAAGAAGCTCTCAAGCAACAGCAAGACATCAAGAAACGTTACGCAGCCGTTGCGGTCGGCGACAAGGGCCGCGTGTACAATCAAGCTTTGACGTTCGCACTCGAGCTTGGGTACATGATCGATATCGCAGAGACGATCATTCGCAGCGCGATCTTGCGCAAAGAGAGTCGTGGCGCGCAATCGCGCACCGACTATCCTACGCGCAACGACGCTGAATGGCTCAAGCACATTCTCGTTCACTATCGTGGCGATAAACCACCCGAGATTTCGTACTTGCCCGTCACGATCACCAAATGGAAGCCGGAGGCTCGCACGTACTGATGAAGTTCACGATCGAGGTCGGACGCTACAACCCCGAAGGGACGTACGCGGACAATGCCGTGCAAGGCGAGCCCTATCCCGCACCGTGGTCATCGTCTCCGCCGCGACGCTATCAAACGTACGAAGTCGATCTTCCCGAGCATGCCGTCGTCCTGGATGCGCTGATCGCGATTCGCGAATATCAAGACGAGTCGGTTGCGGTCCGGTGCGCGTGCCGGAGCGCGATCTGCGGTTCGTGCGCAATGTGGGTGAACGGACACGCAAATCTTGCCTGCAAGAGCAAACTGCAAGAGTTCACCAAAGACGGCAAGACGCGAGTCGAGTCACCGCCCTCGATGCCGGTGATCCGCGATCTCGTTTGGGACATGAAGCCGTTCTGGGACAATCACCGGCGCGTGACGCCGTGGCTCGAGAACAAACCGCTTCCGCCACCGATGCAAGAGTACGTCGTCTCCAACGAGTCGATGGAAGAGCTCATCCAGGAAGTCACGTGCATCAGCTGCGGCTGCTGCTTGATGGACTGCGAATCGTTTGCCGTCAACCCGGATTTCATGGGACCGCATGCGCTTGCGAAAGCGTATCGCTACGCGGCTGATCCCCGCGACGCAGAGACGCACGAGCGTCTTGGCGAGTACAGCCAGCACGGCGGCATTTGGGATTGCACGCACTGCTTTGAATGCGTGCAGCAATGCCCCAAGGGCGTCGAGCCGCTCGAACAAATCCTCAAGCTGCGCCGGATGGCGGTTGACGCCGGATACACACGCAATGCCGGAACGCGTCATGCCGACGCGTTCGCCAACTCGGTCAAGCACAGCGGCCGGCTCAACGAGCTGACGCTGCTGCCCAAGTCCGTCGGCTTCTTCAACATTCTCGGGCAACTGCAAACGTTGCCGAGCGCGTTCAACATGATCCGCGCCGGGAAGCTGCCGCCGATCATCCACAAAACGATCCCTGGCGTCAAACGCATTAAAGCGATCTTCGATCGCGTTGGAGGAAGGTTCAAGTGAAAGTCGCGTTTCATCCCGGCTGCGTCTCAAAGGGCGCGTGCCCGGAGCTCTACATTTCGGCGACGAAAATCGCCGGAACGTTGGGCCTTGAGCTGCAAGAGCTCACCGAAGCGCCATGCACCGGTGCGGGCGTGCTCAGCGAACAAAATCCCGAGCTCGGTGATTCGCTCAACGCCTTGACGCTCGCGATGGCCGAAAGCATGGGCGGCACGCTGATGACGATTTGCAGCACGTGCCAAGGCGTACTCTCCAGCGTCAATCACACGTTCGAAAAGAAACCCGAGCGGCTCGAAAAGGCAAACCAGACGATCCAAGACCAAGGTTACACCTACAAAGGCGGCACCACGGTCAAGCATCTCTTGTGGCTGCTCTTTGAAGACATCGGCGTCGAGAAGCTTAAGTCGGTGATTAAACGCCCGCTCACCGGACTCAAGATTGCGCCGTTCTACGGATGCTACATTCTGCGTCCGAGCGATTCACTCGGTCTCAAAGAGCGTCCCGAACGCAAGACATATCTCGAGCAGCTAATTGAACTGCTCGGCGCAGAGCGCGTCGACTACACCGGTTCCGGAAAATGCTGCGGCTTCCCGATGCTGACGTTCAACCGCGACAAATCGCTTGCGATGGGCGGCAACCATATTCTCGAAGCCAAAGAAAAGGGCGCAGACGCGATGGTTACGCCATGCCCGCTTTGCCACCTAAACTTAGATGGGCAACAGCCGGACGCCGCGCTCGCAATATCGAGGCCCCTCGAAACGCCGATCTTCCATCTGCCGCAATTGCTCGGACTCGCGTTCGGGTTCTCGCCCGAAGAGCTACGGCTCGATCACCACGTCGTGTCGACCAAGAAGGCGCTGGAAAAAGTCGAGCTCAAGGTCTGAAGCCGGTTCCGCTCGGCGCGAAAGGCACGTTCACGCTCGAGGTCAAGCCCGATCATCTCGCCAGCCGCTTCAAAGACGCGACGCTGCCGCCGGTGTTCTCGACGCCGGTCATGATCATGGTGATGGAAAACGCCGCGCTCAACGCGATCAAAGCATATCTCGAGCCCGGTGAAAGCGCCGTTGGTACGCGCGTCGACGTTAAGCATCTTGCCGCGACGCCGGTCGGCATGCACGTTACCGGTGAAGCCGAGGTCACGCACGTCGACGGACGCCGTATTGAATTCAGCGTTCGCGCAACGGATGAGACAGAAGCGATCGGCGAGGGTACACACGAACGCATGGTCGTCGATGTCGCGCGCCTCGCGAAACGCCTCGAAGCGAAGGCTCACCCCTAATCGCCAATAGCGTCCTGAGCTTTCTCCGAAAGCTCGGGCCTGGCTTGATCACCGGTGCGGCCGACGATGACCCATCCGGAATCTCGACGTATTCTGTGGCCGGCGCCACCACCGGCTATTCGATGCTATGGCTGATGCTGATCTCGACGCCGATGATGGCGGTCATCCAAGGCATGTGCGCGCGCATCGCAATGGTCACGGGCGAGGGCCTGGCCTCGCTCATGCGCAAGCGGCTTCCGAGGCCGCTCGTCTATATACTGGCCACGGTCGTGGTTGTCGCGAACACGTTCAACATCGGTGCCGACATCGGCGGAATGGGCGCCGCAGCACACCTTCTTTCGCCGGTACCGCCACTCGTGTGGACCGTGATCTTCGGCATCGCGCTCATCGCGGCCCAGATCCGCTTCGACTACAAACAAATTGCGCGCGTATTCAAATGGTTGACGCTGACACTTTTCGCTTACATCATCACCGCGTTCGTCGTTCATCCGCCGTGGACGACGGTTCTGAAACATCTCGCCATTCCGGAATTGCACTTCGATTCAGGATGGCTATCGACGATGGTCGGCGTTTTGGGGACGACGATCACGCCATACCTTTTCTTTTGGCAGTCTTCGCTTATGGTCGAAGAAGAGAAGGCCCATGGCCGCAAAACGCTGGCGTCACGCAAGGGCACGGATGCGCAGTCGGTCCGCGATGCCCACGCCGACATCAACACGGGGATGATCTACTCGAACCTCGTGGCGTTTTTCATTATCGTAACGACGGCAGCGACGCTGGGCGCGCACGGGAAGCACGGGATTGAAACTGCGGATCAAGCCGCGGAAGCGCTGCGTCCGCTGGCCGGCAATTTTGCTGCGCTCCTTTTCACGGTCGGCATGATCGGTACCGGGATTCTTGCGGTCCCGGTCTTGGCAACTTCTTCGGCCTACGTCGTTACCGAAACGTTTCGCTTTCGCGAAGGTCTGAGCCAGCGTTTCTTCGCGGCGCCGCAATTCTACGTCGTTATTATCGCCGGCATGCTTATCGGAATTGGCATCGATTTGCTGCGCGTCGATGCGATCAAGGCGCTCTTCTGGTCTGCCGTCCTCAACGGCGTCGCAGCCGTACCGCTCCTTGCGGTCATCGTCTGGCTCGCGTCAAATAAGAAGATTATGGGGGAATGGCGCAGCTCTCTCGTTGCGCGCGCTTGGGGATGGGGCACAGTCGCGCTGATGGGGTGCGCGGCGGCCGGTATGTTCTATTTTATGGCGCGCGGCACGTAAACCGGTGGCGCTTGGGGGGCTCTTCAAACGATTAGGCCCGGGCTTTATCACCGGCGTCTCGGACGACGATCCATCCGCGATCGCAACCTACGCCCAAACCGGCGCGCAATTCGGTTTCGCACAACTGTGGACTGCGCCGTTCGTCTGGCCGCTGCTCTCCGCGATTCAAGAGATGTGCGGCCGGATCGGTCGCGTGACAGGACTCGGCCTTGCGGGCGTGATGCGGCGTCACTATGCGCGACCGCTCGTCTATACGCTGGTCGGCATCCAAGTGCTCGTCAACACGGTAACGATCGGCGCCGATTTGAGCGGAATGGCGCAGAGCGGACAGCTGCTTTGGCACATTCCGTATCTCGCATGGCTTGCAATCACGACGTGCATCACGATTCCGTTGATCGTCTTTATTCCGTACGCCACCTATATCGCGTATTTGCGCGTCATCGGTCTTACGCTGCTTTCGTGGGTCGCGGCCGCGGCAACGCTCAAGATTAACTGGCATGTGTTGCTGCGCGCGACGTTTGTGCCGACACTCCGCTTCGACAAAGACTTTCTGCTCGCGCTCGTCGCCGTGCTCGGCACAACGATCTCACCCTTCGAATTCTTCTGGCAATCGAGCGAAGAGGTCGAAGAGCTCGTGCAAGAACACGCGATCTCGCACGAGGGTGAACGGCCCTCTGAAGGCCAGCTGCATCTCAGATTCGTGCGCTGGGATACGGCGTTCGGAATGTTCGTCGCCAACCTCATCATGTATTTCATCATTCTCGTTTCCGCGCTAACGCTGGGCGTCCACGGCATCACGACGATCGACACCGCCGCGCAAGCCGCTCAAGCGTTGCGCCCGCTTGGCGGCAGCGCGACCTTCGCACTCTTTGCTCTCGGCATCATGAGCGCCGGTTTGATCTCGATCCCGGTTATCGCAGGCAGCTCCGCGTATGCCGTTACCGGTGCGCTCGATTTGCCCGGAAGCCTCGCAGTGCGACCTTCAAAAGAGCCGGCCTTCTACTGGATCATCGTCGGAACGTCGCTGGCAGGATTACTCGTGAACGCGCTCCCGATACCGCCGTTCCGTTTGCTCTTCTACTCGGCAGTGCTCAGCGGGATCATCTCGCCGGTCATGGTGTTCGTCGTCATCAACCTCGCGCGGAGTTCGCGCGTCATGGGTCGCCACGCCAATTCGCCGCTCAGCAACGCACTCGGTTGGACTTTGTTCGCGATCATGACTGCAGCGCTCGCGGTATGGATCGTTTTCACGGTGCGCGCTTAGGCGGACTTTCGCGCTTCCTTCTGTTCGATCGCCGCTTGTCGCTCGAGAATACGTTCTGCTCGACGCAGCGTCGGCGTATCGATCATGCGACCATTCAGACTCGCCGAGGCACGGCCGCCGCGTAGCGCCTCGTGCATGAGCTCGATCGTCTTGCGCGCGCGCTCGATTTGTTCGGCGCTCGGCGAAAATGCGCGATTGAGCACCGGCACCTGCGCGGGATGGATGCACGACGCGCCTTTGAAGCCGAATTGCGCCGAGCGAATCGCAGATGCTTCGTATTCGGTCAAGTCGCGAAAGTCGAAGGCGCTGCCGAGGCGTCCGTACGCTTGAACCCCGGCGGCAACCGCGGCCTGTACCGAAAGCGCGTTGCCATAGAAGCGCTCCCAACCTTCGAGCGTCGTCTCGACGCCGAGCTCTTCGGTTGCATCCTCGGCGCCATACGAAATGCCGAAGACGCGCTCGACCTGCTCGCACTCCGCAACGATCTCGTTGATGTTCAGGACACCGCGCGCGCTTTCGATCGCGCACAGCACGCCGACCGATCCCGGCGACAAACCGGCTGCCAGTTCGCGCTCGTGAATCAAAGCGTCGAGAACTGCGAGCTCCCGCGCCGTCTCCAGTTTCGGAAAGAGAATCCCATCGATACCGACCGCAATCGCCGCGTCCAAATCCAGCACGCGCTGCTCGAACGGCTTGTTGATGCGCACGAGCACGTCGGCACCGCGTTGGCTAACGCTTCCGTACGCGGCTCGCAAGAACGTTCGCGCCGTGGCTTTTTCGCTTTCCGGCACCGAGTCTTCGAGATCGAGAATGATCGCGTCGGCACCGCGTTCGTGCGCACGCTCGACATAGCGTGGGACGTTGGCGGGAACGAACAGCATCGAGCGCCGTACCAAACGGCGCGCACGCGCGGGCCGGTCTAGGTCGCGAATGATGTCAACTTCAAACGGTCGATGTACGCAATGCGCCCGCGGACGCGACGAATCGCACTCGCCGCCTCGAGATCGGCGACGGCGCGTGCGACGACTTCCTTGACGCTGCCGGTGGCGGCAGCGATCTGTGTCAAGCGCAACGACGGCAAGTGGACGGGATCCACCGCCGCGAGGCCGCTTTCGCTGGGTGCATACGGCACAAGCGTGCTCGCGACGCGCGCGATCGTTTTCTTCGAAACGTGCGCATGAACGAGCTCGACGATCGTGCGCATCTGCTGCGTTACCGAACCCGCGAGCGCAAGCGCGAAGCGCGCATCGGCCTCAGCTAGCTGCAGCACGACCAATTTCGGAAACAACACGATTTCCGCCGGATCGGAGAGCGTCGCAAAACGTGAAAACGTCGAGCCACCGTCGAGAATCGCAGCGTTACCGAACGCCTCGGTCTCGAGCGCCTCGAAGAGAATCTGTTCGCGTCCGGCCGGCGTACCGACGATCGCGATGACTTTGCCTTTGCGCACGACGCCTAAGAACGGCCACGACGCTTCCTGCTCGGCGATGATCGTCTTGCGTGGAATCGAACGCGACTGTGCGCCGAGGACGAGCGCATCGCGCGTCGACTGAGCCGCCGCAGCAAAAATCGGACAACGGTTCATAAAGTCCGCGATCGAGCCGTTCGTCGAGGCTGGAATCTTCCGCAACGAGACTTCCCAATGCTCGCTTCCTAATCGTCGCTGCAGCCAGAGATAACGCTGCGCGTGCGTGTCTTCAAAGCGCCTGCGCAGCGGAAGCGGATCGTACTCGTAGATTATTTGCAGCGTGTCGTGGTCGCGCAGATCGGAAAATGCACCCAAAACGAGGCCGTGACGTTCCCACGACGGCGTGCTGCGGAGGTCGAGCACTCCTCCCATGGCCCTCATTTACGGCCGAGCTAAGAAGCTTCCCTCAGGTCACGCGCGAGAACGCTGGTCGTATCGTTCCAATCCGCAAATCCGGCGGGATGCCCATCGCGATTGACGATCCACACCGTCGAGGTGTGTGCTTCAAGTGCTTCGCGGCCGGCTTGCGTTTGGGGCAAAGCTTCGTACCACACGTGATATGCGCGATAGATGGGAGCGAGCTCGGCTTCGGTGCCGGTCAGGCCGATGAACGACGGATCGAAACGCGCGAGATATTCCTTTAATACGCGCGGGGTATCGTGGTGCGGATCAACCGTGATGAACAGAACCCGCGTCGAGGCTCCAGCCGTGCCCAGCGAACGTCGAGCGCTTGCTAAGTGTACTAAGGTAGCCGGACACACGTCCGGGCACCGCGAGTAGCCGAAAAAGATCGCCACGGCGTGGCCTCGCTCGTCGGAGAGCCGGAACGGCTTGCCATCCTGATCCGTCAACCGGAAGTCGTAGGCGAGATTCTGATGCGCGCGGATTTGGACGGTCGCCCAGAGGGCTAGACCAAGGACAACGACCGCCCCTAGGGCTGCCAGGATAAGAAGGTGAGCGTTTTTCAATCTCGGCTCCCAGGAGCAATTCTTACCCCCCAAGAACGACCAACCGACCGGAAAAGTCGCTCAATAGTGACTTTGGTCATTTCTTTAAATAGCGAAGCAAGCTACCAAAGGGTATTAAGAGGCTCGAGAGGTCCAGACGAAGGTTTGGGTTCCTCGGTCTCGCTTCGCACGTTTGTAAGAGGGTACAAACTTGTCACGATTACACCGACTCTTTGTCGGTTTGCGGGTCGCTGCGGTATTACTAGGAATAGCAGCAATGTGCACGAGCCCCGTGCTCGCGCAACAGACGACCTCGCAAGACGACAGCAGCAGCACGGCTGTTGCACAAAGCGGTAACCCATTCTCCGACGTCCCGGCAAATAGCTGGGCATACCAGGCCGTAAAGGCGCTCGCCGCCGACGGTTTGGTTGAAGGCTATCCCAACGGCAAGTTCGAGGGCAACCGCCCGATGACGCGCTATGAGATGGCCGTGCTCGTTAACCGCGCCGTCGATAAGATGGAAGCGCAGATCGCTGCGGGCCAAAAGCAAAACGCTGCAGACATCGCGACGCTCAAAAAGCTCGTTGATGCCTTCAGTGCCGAGCTCAAGGCCGTGCAAGATCACGTAGCCGCACTCGACACACAAGTTCAATCAATCGCAGCCAAACAAGCGGCTGACGAATACACGATGAAGCGCGCACAGTTCCATCTGTACACGTTCCTGCGTGGCCCGGGTTCCTATCAAGACCAAGTCTCCGCATACGCGGGACCGGCCGGAATCTCGACCGCTGCAGGTGGCCTCGCCAACGTTCCGGCAGGCGGCGCACTTCCACCTAACACGCGACTGACCAGCAGCGGCAACCTCGGCAGCCCAGGCGGCGTTTCGGCCGCCAATACCGAGTACACGGGTAGCACCACGTACGGCACGTCCTACATGGTCAACCGCCTGCTGTTCACCGGCGATCTCGATCCGAACCTCAGCTATGTCTTCCGGCTTGAGAATCGCTACTACATGGAGACTCCGGGTTACGGCGGCGCAAACTCCGTCTCCGGCAACAGCGGAAGCGCTCCGATCTATTGCACGAGCCTCACAGCTCAGGCCGCTCCGCTCCCTGCGAGCGCAACGACCTGTCCGGTCGGCTCGGACTATCCGGCTAACACGAGCTTCCGACTCAACATCGCTCAGTTCACGTGGCATACGCCCGGCGGATTCTATGTCGCCGGCGGCCGTCTCGTGGAAGGCGATGGCGGCAGCGACCTCGGCGGACAGCCGATGAACCTGCTGTACTCCGACTACTTCAACGGTGGCGCAATCGGCTTCGCTCCAACGAGCGGCCCGCTTGCCAGCCTTCGTATTGAAGGCGGTTACGGAGTCGGTCAACCCAGTGCTCAGGCACCGGGCAGCTCCGCCCCCGTCGGCGGACAGACTCAGAACGACTTCTTCGGTCAAGCAAGCTACGACTTTATCCCGCATCACCTCAACGTCGGCGTAGCGTACCTGGCCGAAAACCAAAACGGAGTCTCGCTCTGGGATCCGTCAGCACCGATTCTAGGGACGGCTGGTCCGCTGGACCATCATCCAATCCCAGGCGTCTCAGGCCTGTATTGCGGTATCAGCTACTCAGTCCCAACAACCGGATGCCCAGCGTTCGCTGGAACGGCTATGGATTACGGCTCGGTCTTCGGAACGTTCCGTATGTCTGACTACCTGCACGTCAACGCAGAAGGCGTTATGCACTTCGGCAATGACCCGTTCACCGGAGCGAAATGGCAGCAGCCATATAGCTTCTGGGGTTCGGTCACCATCGGCAACAACGCCGGTGGCAAGGGAACGCCTTGGGCTGAAGCTGGTTACATCGCATCAGGCTTCAACGGCCTGAGCGCGGAGAACGGCGTCGATTCAACGACGGCAATTTTCCCGTCGTACATCAACAACGTCTCCGGTTACCAGGTCTACTACGGTGGCCTGCACTACAAGATCGCGAACAACGCGGACATCTCGGTGATCGCGTTCCACTCGGGCGTCCTGGGTGGCATCGCTATCCCGGCCAGCTCGCAAGCGTGCCCTGGATGCTTCATTACTGGCGACAGCCGGAACGGAATCTTCCTGCAAACGCTGTTCTCGTTCTAATCTAACCTAGGCAAAACAAAGGGGCACGTGGGAGAAATCCCCCGTGCCTCTTCTTTTTTTCGCACTCGCACTCAACGCGGCACCGATCGCGCTTCAAGATTGCCACGTCACGACGCCGATGCCCGGAGCAATGGCCGATTCTGTTGCACCTGCGCAACCACTCGTCAATGGCGTCGCCGTGACGTTCGTCAATCACGCGACGGTAGCCGCAAAGAGCGTGACGTTTCGCGTGCGTTACGACTACCACACCGAGCTGATCGAAGACCGCGGTACATTTTCGCCCGGCGTGAAGATCCAGGCGAACTTCAAGTATTTTCTAGGTGCGAATTACTTCCGCGATCTGCCGGACATCTGCCAAATCATTCGCGTTAACTTCGCAGATGGATCGCATTGGACAAGTAGCGCACCACAATAGCCGGGCGCTACGCTCGGGATGACAACGGTGGTGGTCCATCACTGGCGCTGACGCGCCGGCGTGTCAGCGCTCGGCGAGATACGACGCGATCATTGCGTCGACGCTGGCATCTGCGCTAAGCCCCAGCGACGTTGCACGCTTCGCCGACACAGCGCGCGGCCACGTATCGACGATGCGTTGAATCTTCGGATCCGGGCGAATCGTGATGCGGTTTGCGGCTTCGGCTCCGCCTGCACGCCGCACCGCTTCGATGATGTCGCTCACCGAGGCGGATATTGCGGGAAGTAATAGCGAGCGATGCGTCCCGAATTCCGCGGCGGGCAGTTCGTGCGCAAGCTCGATGCAGTCGAGAAGCTTTTCGACTGACATCAACGTCATCACCGAATCGCTGCTGACCGGACAATCGGTGGCGCGTCCACTGAGCGGCTCGCGAATGATCGTCGATGTGAACGTCGAGGCGGCGAGATTGGGTTCCGGGCGCACGACGATCGTCGGAAATCGCAAAGAACGGCCGTCGACGAAGCCTTTGCGGCTGTAGTCGCTGATCAAAAGCTCGCCGCACGCCTTTTGCGCGCCGTACGATGTCTGCGGATAGAGCGGCGTGTCGTCATCGATGACCGCCGGCAGGGCGCCCCCATAAACGGCCTCGCTGCTCCCGAACACAAGGCGCGGTGACGTGCCCAATTTTCGGCAAACCTCGAGCACGTTGCGTGTGCCCTCGAGATTGACGCGCATCCCCAAATCGAAATCGGCTTCGGCACCGGCACTGACGACCGCGCCCAGATGGAAGATGCTGGTCGTCCCGGTACTGATGACGCGTGCGACGGTTGCCAGATCGCCGACGTCGCCGGCTATTTCCTCGGCTCGAGTATCGTCGATGCCGCCCTTAACGGCTACGTCGAAAAGAACGAGCCGTTCGAGTTCTGGGCGCTTCAGGAGGCGTCGAGCCAGACGACGGCCGATGAAACCGTTGCCGCCCGTTATGACAATGTTCACGCGGCAGGGAATTCGGCCTTAGGCGCCTGGATACCACCGCATCTCAGAGTGGAGGCGAGCCGTGTATTTTCAACAGTTTTTTCTGAGCTGTCTTGCGCACGCATCGTACTTTATAGGCTCTGGTGGCGTCGCCGCGGTCGTCGATCCACAGCGCGACGTCGAGATCTATCTCCGCGAAGCGGAAGAACACGGTTTTACGATCCGCTACGTAATCGAGACGCATTTACATGCTGATTTCGTGAGCGGGCATCGCGAACTTGCCGCCCGCACCGGTGCGCAAATCTATCTGGGTGCGCGCGCGCACGCAACGTTTCCGCACCAGGACGCCCGCGAAGGCGACGAGCTGCTCGTCGGCAAGTGCCGGCTCACGTTTCTCGAGACGCCGGGACACACGCTCGAAAGCATCAGCGTCGTCGTTCACGACGACGAGGATAAACCGTCGATGGTGCTCACCGGCGACACACTCTTCATCGGCGACGTCGGCCGCCCGGATTTGGGCGGTGATCCCAAAGATCTGGCTGCAATGTTATACGACAGCCTGCACGGCAAACTGATGAAGCTGCCTGACGAAGTTGCCGTCTTTCCAGCGCATGGCGCGGGATCGTTGTGCGGTCGCGCCATGAGCACCGATCGCAGCTCGACGATCGGACGCGAGCGTCAAACGAATTACGCATTGCAAGCACCGGATAAAGCCGCGTTCGTTGAATTGCTGACCTCGGAACTGCCCGATCGTCCCGGCTATTTTGCAACGGACGTCGAGCTCAATCGCGCCGGCGCCACGCCGCTCGGTGAGCTGCGCGCGCCGCAAGCGCTTTCGCCACAAGAGGTTCGCGCACGGCAAGAAGCCGGCGCCATCGTTCTCGACACGCGCGATGAGGATGCGTACGGCGCCGGGCACGTTCCCGGTTCGATCAGCATCAGTCTCGACGGACAGTTTGCCGTGTGGGCCGGAACGGTCGTCGGTCTCGAAAACGACGTGATCATCGTCGCCGAAGACGAAGAGCGCGTGCACGAATCGCAAATGCGTTTGACACGCGTCGGGATCGATCGTGCGACCGCATATTTGTCGGGCGGCGTTGAGGCGTGGAAAGCGGCAAATATGCCGGTCGCGCAGATCGCCGTGCTCGATCCGTGCGAGTTCGCCACGGCGATCGCGCAGCCGAACGTGCAGGTCGTCGACGTTCGGCGTCCAGCAGAATGGTCGTCGGGGCATCTCCCCTTCGCGGTGCACATGCCGCTCAATCGCTTGATGGGGACGATGCGCGAGCTCGATCCGAAACGTCCCATCGCGTTGCACTGCAAGAGCGGATATCGCAGCTCGATTGCAGCGAGCTTGCTGGAGCGTGAGGGTTTCTCCAACATCGTACATATGCGCGGCGGTTGGGACGCTTGGCAGGAAACCCGGCTCTAGAACAGGCCGCAGCGTATTTCGACGGCGGCGACTTCGTCGCCGATCTCGCACGCTGGGTTGCCATTCCAACGGAAAGCCAGGCGGACGTCCGCGTCGACGTGATGCGCACGTATTTCGAACGCGAGTTGGTTCCACCGCTCGAGCGCGCGGGCTTCACGTGCCGCGTATGGGACAATCCGAATCCGCACGCGGGTGGATTTCTCTTCGCCGAACGCATTGAGGACGTGTCCCTGCCGACCGTCCTGACGTACGGTCACGGCGACGTCGTGATGGGAATGGAAGGTCGCTGGCGCGAGGGGCTTTCGCCATGGACGCTGATTCGCGCAGGCGATCGTTTGTACGGACGCGGTGCCGCGGATAACAAGGGACAACATCTGATCAACATCGCCGCGCTTGAAGCAGTCGTCAAAGGGCGCGGACGGCTCGGCTTCAACTGTAAGGTGCTGATCGAAACCGGCGAGGAAGCGGGCTCACCCGGATTGCGCGACATTTGCATTCGCGAACGCGAAGCGCTTGCCGCCGACGTGTTCATCGGCTCCGACGGACCGCGCATCACCGCAGACCGGCCGACGATTTTCCTAGGCAATCGCGGCTCGTTCAATTTCGACATGACCGTCGATCTGCGCGAAGGCTCGCATCACTCCGGCAACTGGGGCGGAGCGCTCGCGAATCCCGCCGTCATCTTGGTACACGCGCTTGCAACGATGACGAGCCCGCGCGGACAGATTCTCGTCGAAGGATGGTTGCCGCGCGAGCTTCCGCAGCGCGTCCGCGAGCTCGTGCGCAATCTTGCCATCGGTGAAGGCGATGATTCACCGGAGATCGATCCGGACTGGGGCGAGCCCGGACTCTCGCCGCCGGAAAAAGTCTACGGTTGGAATACGTTCGAGATCTTAGCGTTCGGCGCGGGCAATCCGGACCGGCCGGTCAATGCGATTCCGGGTAAAGCCAAGGCGCATTGCTCGCTCCGATTCGTCGTGGGCAGCGATCCCGAGGGCTTTCTGCCGGCGCTCCGGCGGCATCTCGACGAACGCGGCTTCGGCATCGTGCAATTAGTACGCGCCAGAAAAGGCTACTTTGATGCGACGCGTCTCGATCCGGACAATCCGTGGGTGACGTGGATCGCCGACTCGCTTGCGCGCGCAACGAACAAGGACGTTGCGATCCTACCGAACCTCGGCGGCTCGTTGCCGAACGCCGTTTTCGCGCACGATCTCGGACTGCCGACGATTTGGATTCCGCATTCGTATCCGGCGTGCTCGCAGCACGCGGTTAACGAGCATCTCCTCGCGCCGGTTGCACGCGAGGCGCTGCTGATGATGACGTCGCTCTTTTGGGATATCGGCGAAGGGCCTACGCCGTTTGGCGAACGCTCTTCGGTTTGATGCCGACGCGTTGATCGGCATAGAAACAGCTTCCGCAGAGCGAAATATATTGGTGATCGCCCTCGATGCCGATCTGCTCGCCAAGCGTGATTCGATTTCCGCACGCGTCGACGCGTGGGTTCATGGTCGCTTTTCGTCCGCAGGGGCAGACGGTTTTCAACTCTTCAAGGCTATCCGCGAGCGTCAGAAGATACGCGGCGCCGGGGAACGGCTCGCCCAAGAAGTCGCTGCGAATCCCGTAGCAGATCACCGGAATTTCGCCGACGTGCGCGATGTGGTGCAACTGCCGCACTTGCTCGCGCGTAAGAAATTGCGCTTCGTCGACGAGGATGCACGCAAATTCGTCGACCGAGCGTGATTCGAACGCTTCGCCAAAATCGAACTTGGTATCGAACGTTGCGGCGCGCCGCTGAATGCCCAGGCGCGACGTAATCTGCCCGATTCCGAACCGGTTGTCGAGATGCGAGGTGAAGATTGCGACCTCGCGCCCGAGCTCTTCGTAGTTGTGCGCGACCTGCAGAAGCGCGGTCGACTTGCCGGCGTTCATCGCCGAATAGCGGAAGTACAGCTTTGCCACGACCCCAGCGTGCGGCAGCAAGGTGCCAGGTGCCTGGCACGCAAAGGCCGACCGCGCCATGGAACCGCCCGTCGTTCCTATCGTTAGCTCCACTGCCGTGGGGCCGCTGGGCATCTGCCACCTGCCGCGAATGTGGCTGAAGGTCTTGCTCCACGCCAAAGGACGGCTTCCACCCGGCTACCGCCACGGAACGGGCGGATTCGACGAGGCTACGGCCATTGCAATCGGCTTCGATCGGGACGCCTTCATCGAATTCGTCAGCTCCCGGCATCCAACGTATCTCGAAACCGAAGCGTGGGTGCGTAAGAACGCGAAGAATCTCAGCGAAGAATCGATCCGCAAGCACAACGAGCACGTGCATCGCAATAAGCCGCCGCTCATGGCGAAAGCACAGCGCGCATTCGTCGGACTCGACGACGAGAGCATCCTGGACGCAACGCTCCTGAACGATCTCGACGATTGGCATACACTGCACGCGCAGGTTACGACCGGCGCACTGCCGCCGCTGCAGATATCGAGCTTCAATGGGGAGATGACGGAAGTGCTCAAAGTATTGCTCGATTCGACAAACGCGAGCCGCGCCGCCATTCACGTCAACGCTCCGTCCTTCGGGCTCGAACCTTCGAAACCGGCCGCTGAAGCCAAACGTTTTGGCGCGGCTGAGGGCGAAGAGCTCGCACAATCCGAAATCGTCCGCGGCGGCAGCAAGATTGCTTGGATATCCGTTTACAGCACGCGCGAATGGAGCGACGCCGATTCTCAAGCGCTCGACCGCGCGGTAACGCGCGCCGGCGAAATCATCGACGAAGTACGTTTAACGCATGTTTAGTTTTCGACGGTGATCTCGTTGCCCGATTCGTCGCACAGGAAGCGCGTCGAAAAGCGCATCTCGTCGACCGGTGAAACCTTGACCTTGGTGTGAACTGTCAGCTTGTGCACCGCGTGGCCATTCGCATGCGTAATACCGCCGTAATCGAACTGCGGCATCGGTGAGCTCTTGCGATCGTAGCGATTGCGTTGCACTAGCTCGTTCAACAATTTCTCGCGGAGATCGCGTGGAACAAGATGCGCGATCTCGGATTCCTCGATACGCACTAGCGGCATGTTGGCCATCTCGGGCTCGTCCGATCCCGTGATCCATTGCATGATCGCGTCCCAATCATCGCCGCCGACGCATGTGAACTGAAATCCATAGCAGATCGCGCGCTTGTTACTCTGCGGCACCTCGGTGTGCCACACATGGTGAGCCTTGAGGCGCACGTTCTTATCTCGCAGTGTCATCGCGATATCAACGATGACATTCGGAATCTCGCGCTCGCTGTTCGCGCACATCCCGCCGCCGCTCAAATCAACGCCCTTAAGTGGACGCCACGAGTGACCCGCGTCCAGTGAATACTGGGCGTCGTAATCGCGTTTTATTCGTGGATACCGCCGGCGGTTTTCCTCACGTCCGGCGTACCACCCGACTAGTTCCGCTAGCATGACTACACCCCAAACCAAGCGTACCACCGGGGCGGGACCTCAGACTAGATGGCGGCCGTCACATCGATTCGCGGTAGCGTGATGGTAAAACGCGAGCCGGTGCCGGGATCGCTCTCCAGCGTCAGGGTTCCGCCCGCTCGTTCGATGGCTCGCTTGGCGATCGCGAGACCGAGTCCGGAGCCCGGGATATCGCGGTTGTCGCCGCGATAGAACCGGTCGAAGACGTGCACTGCCGCCTGCGAATCGATGCCAGGGCCTTCGTCGGCAACATCGACTGCGACGCGGCCGTTCTCGGTCCGAACCCCGACGTCGATCGTCCCGTGCGTGTACTTGAGCGCATTGTCGAGCAGGTTGGTGACGGCGTGCGTTAGGTCGCCAGGATCGATCGCAGCTAATGGACCCGGGCGCGCTTCGATCCGCATCAGGCGGTCGGCATTGGCCTCGGCAATCGGCGCGGCAACGTCGCTGACCAGCTGGGCGACGTCGATCGGCCGGGCGACGGTGCTGTCGACACTCTCCCACTGCTCGAGCAGCATCAGCTTCTCGATCAGCGAGCCCATGATTTGGGTTTGATTGCTCATCGTCGCGAGGATGCGCTCGCGGTCGCTCGGCAAGCGCAGCTCGCCGCGTAATAAAATCCCGAGAAAGCCGCGAATGACGGTGAGGGGTGTACGAAGCTGGTGTCCGGCGTCGGCGATGAATTGCCGCATCGAAGCGTTGGCACGTTCGCGTTCGGCGAATGCGCGTTCCATTTGTTCGATCGCGCCGTTATACGCAACCGCCAATCGACCGAATTCCTGTCGCGGATCGGCGCCGATCGGCTGCGGCGTGAGATCGCCCGACGCAAAGCGTTCGAGCGCAGCGGTAACGGCGAGCAGCGGCCGCAGCATCTGGGTCGTGAGAATGCGCGCGATCGCATACGCCACCATCAAAGCGAAGATCAGCGCAACAATGAGCGGTAAAATGAAACGATCGACGGCCGAAAATAATACGATGTCGTTCGGACGCACGATCACGTCAACGCTGTCGATACGAGCGCGCTCCCATTGCAAACCGAATGCGTATGCAAGACCGAGTACGGGTTGCGCGAGCGGACCTCGCGGTTTGGGGTCGCCGGAGAAATCGCCGCGCTGGCGCGTCAACATCTCCGGCGGCGTGTCCGGACGCGAGCTACGATAGAGCGAAACGCGTTGCGCACCGTCGACGAACACGATCAGTACGTCACCGCGTAGATATCGGTTGGCAACGGAGCGCGCCATCTCGACCGCGCTCAATGAGACGCCGTCCGGAATCTCTTCGTGAATCTGGAGCATCGTCGCGCGCAGATCGGCACCGACCATCCCGACATACGAGCTGAACGCGAATATTCCAAACGCGACAACCAGCGCGCCGAGAATGACCGCGACCTCTGCGGTCGCGATTACAAGCAAGCGACGCCCGATGCTCGGCATCAGCTCGGGGCCGCCGCGCGCAAGACGTATCCGACGCCGCGCAGCGTCTGAATCAACTTCATTTCTTCGCCGCTGTCGATTTTCGCGCGAAGGTACGAGACATAGGTTTCCACGGTATTCGGAACGACGTCGCGATCGACGCCCCAGACGAGATCGAGCAGCTGCGCGCGCGTGAACACTCGTTCAGGATGCTGAACGAAGGTTAAGAGCAAGTCGAACTCTCGCGTCGAGAGATCGATACGGCGCTGCCCGCGATGAACGGTCCGCCGCGAGACGTCGAGCACGAGATCCGAGTAGCGGAACGTCTCGCGCATCTGCAATCGCGGCCGGCGCAGCGCCGAATGCAGGCGCGCGACAAGCTCTTCGAGCTCGAAGGGCTTGGCCAAATAGTCGTCGGCACCGCGTGAAAGACCGGTCACCTTCTCGGCCGTCGCCGTCTTGGCGCTGAGCATTACGATTGGAACGTCGGTCAGGCGCCGCAAAGCCGGCAGCAACGTGAAGCCATCGACCTCCGGCAGCATCACGTCGAGGATGATCACCTCGGGTGTCCACGAGCGCACGACATCCAGTGCGGCCCGGCCGTCACGCGCGGAGCGCACCTCGAATCCGGCTTGCGCTAAGCCGTATTCCAAAAGGTCCCGAATCGCGACTTCATCGTCGACGACCAGTACGCGGGCTCCCGGTGGGGTGGAATCCATTTTCAGTAGGCGCTCCCTCCCGATGGTAGCGGCTGTTCCTTGGAAGACGCTGACGCGTTTCCCAGGGGATTCCCATAGTGGTGAGTACGATGGATGGGTGCTTATGGGTAGCCTTCCGCGCGCCGCGGGCCCTCTTCTCGTCGCGGCGCTCTTCGCACTGGCCGGGTGCGCAAAACCGGCCAAGCCGGTCGCGCAAATACCGTTCGTGGCAACCTCAATCGCCTCGAGTGGGACCATCAGTCCAAACGAGCCGCTGCCGGGCCTGATCGCGCCGTATCAGAACGTCGCGATGCAATCGACGCTCACCGAACCGGCCGACGACGTGTACGTCAACGAAGGCGATCACGTTCGGAAGGGCCAGGTAATCGCGCTGCTCGACACCGCAGACCTCGTCGCCCAGCTGCAATCCGATGTTGCGACCGCACACGCCGATGCGGCTAACACGTCGCACACGGTCTTTCAAGGGAAGCTCTCGATCTCGCAGGGCGTCGATACGCTGCATGGCTCGAGCGCCGCGGTCGAGCAAGCCCAAAAAACGTTAGCCTTCGATTCTCTGACGCTTAAGCGCGATCAACAGCTCCTCGCTAGCGGCTTCATCGCACAGCAAACGGTCGATCAGCAAGAGACGCTGGTTCACAACGATCAACAGACGCTTCGCTCCGCCCAAGCTTCGCAGTCGTCTGCGCAGTCGAACGTTCAAGCCAACGGCTCGTCGGTCGCGGCGCCGGGATTGCAACAGTCGGCGATCGAGCAATCGCGTGCACAGGAAGCACAGGCGCTCGCCAACGCTCGTCAAGTCCAGGTCTCGATCGATAAGGCCAAGATCGTGTCACCCGTCGACGGCATCGTCGTCAATCGCAATCTCAATCCGGGCGAATATCCGGGGACGCGTCAAATCTTCACGCTGCAGCAGGTCAATCCGTTGTACGCCGTGCTGCAAGCGTCGGGTGCACAGGTCGCTCAGATTCCGCAAAACGCGATTGCAAGGATTGCAGTCTCGGACTTAGGCGGGAAGAAAGTCCAGGGCCCCGTCGTTGGCATCCTCAATCAAATCGTCCCCGGCTCGACCAATTTCGAAGTCAAGGTTCAGCTCAATAACCCACGTGGCACGCTGCGGCCGGGCATGGCTGTTCTCGGCAAGGTCGACCTAGCGACCGTACGCGGCATACGCATACCGGTGACGGCGTTCACCAGCCCCAACCGAGATCGCGTGCTTAGCGTCGACGATCAAGGCCTCGTGCACACCTTGCAGGTTGTCGAGTTGGCCGATGACGGAGCGAATGCAGTCGTACGCGGGCTTACCGCTGGTACTCGCATCGTAACCGACGGTCAATCGAGCGTCGGCGACGGCGAAAAGGTCGCGTTCAAGTGAGTCTTACACGGCTCTTCGTCAACCGCCCAACGCTCGTCTTCGTCATTATCGCGCTGATGACGTTCGCCGGCATCGTTTCGACGACGGTTATCGTCAAGCAGCTCTTCCCGAACACGTCGCAGCCGACGGTCAGCATCAACGTGCAATACAACGGTGCCTCCGTCACCGAGATGCGCGACAACATCGTCCAGCCGATCGAACAGCAGCTGGCCGGAACGACCGACTTGCAGACGATGAACTCCACGGTGCAGCAAGGCACGGCAACGATCGTCGCGGTCTACTATCTCGGCTCGGATATTGCAACCGACGTCGCGCTGACGCAAAAGGCCATTCAGGCCGCGGAAAAAGAGCTTCCTACCAATATCCAACCGCCAACTCTTCAGATTCGCGACCCAAGCCAATCGGTCGTCGTAAGCTTCGGCGTATTCTCGCCGAAGCTCTCGATCGGTCAGCTCTCGCTGCTGGTCGACAACGTCATCGTCCCGCGCATCCAGCAGATCAAGGGCGTCTCGAACGTTCAAGTTGGCGGCGACGCGATTCCGGCGTACGAAGTCTATGCCGACCCCACCAAGCTCGCTGCGCGTGGTTTGACACTCAACGATCTCATCAACACGCTTACGAACGACAATCAACGCGTCCCCGGCGGCATCGCGTACGCACCAAACCGCGAGACAACGATCGACGTGCGCGGCGACATCACGACGCCGAACACGATCTCGAATCTCCCCGTCATCGTCTCGGGCACGGGCGCACCCGCCGGCCTGAGCACGCTAGCCGGCGGGATCGACACCTGGACCGCGAGCAACGCCATCACGCGCATCGGTGACGTCGCCAGCGTCGTCGCCGGCACCGAGCCGCGGCGCCGCTACGCGCAGGTCAACGGCCGCCCCGGTATGTTCCTCTTCGTGCAAAAAGCCTCGGATGCGAGCGAAGTCGATTCTTCGGACGCCATTCTCGCCGCAATGCCGCAAATCGAGCGTCAATTCCCCGAGCTGCAGTTCAAGCTTCTGAACACGCAGTCGCGCTTCACGACGCAGCAGATCGATCTCGTCACGCGCACGCTGATGGAAGCGATGATCCTCACCGGCATCGCGATGCTCTTCTTCTTGCGTTCGTGGCGCAATGCAATCGTCGTCTGCGTCGCAATCCCGACGTCGCTTGCAATCGCAATCACGGCGATGAAGCTCTTTGGCATGACGCTCGACTTGATCTCGTTGCTCGGGATGTCGCTTGTTATCGGAATCCTCGTCGACGACTCGACGGTCGTCCTTGAGAACATCGAACGTCACTTCACCGAGCTCGGCGAGTCGCCGGAGGATGCCGCGGTCAACGGCCGGCAGGAGATCGGTGCGGCTGCGGTCGTCATCACGCTTGTCGACGTCGTCGTCTTCTTTCCGATCGCGTTCGTTCAAGGCCAAGTCGGACGGTTCTTGTGGGAGTTCGCGATCGTCGTCGTCATCTCGACCTTGACCTCGCTGTTCGTATCGTTCACGATCACGCCGACGCTGGCAGGCTTATGGGCATTACGCTCGCACTGGAAGCCCCCGAAGATGGTCGATGCGTTCGGAAATTTCTTCGATAACGCACGAGAATGGTACGTGCACAAAGCACTTCCGTGGGGACTGGAACACAAAGGGCTCGTTGCGACGCTTTGCGCGCTTTCGTTTGTTGGCGCAATCGCGCTCGTACCGCTTGGCCTCGTCGGCGAAGAATTCGTGCCGGTGACGGATCGCGGACAGATCTACATTCAATCGGTCTTCCCGGTCGGTACGCCGCTCGAGACAGTGAAGAAGTATCTCTTCAAGCTCGAGAGCTGGATCGACCAACAAGGCGACGTTGACGGCGAAGCGACGTCCGCTGGATCATACTCAGCGTCCTTCGGCGCGTATGTGTATCAGGGCAACGTTGGGCAAATCACCGTTTTCCTCAAGGATGCACGCAAGCAATCGACAGCGTGGTGGGCGACGCGATTCAGCCAAGAGGCGCGCAAGATCATCCCGCAAGCCGATAACGTCGCCGTACCATCAACGACGACTTCGGGCGGCAATCAGCAGCCGATCGACATGATCGTCTCCGATATCCTGGGCGGCGATCCGACGCACGCCGCGCAACAAGTGCTCGCGCTCATGAAGAGCATCCCGACTGCGACGCACGTCAGCAGCTCCGGAAGCCAGCTTGCGCCGCAAGTCGAGATCATCTTCGATCGGCAAAAGATGAATGCGCTCAACGTCGACATCGGACAAGCCGCGAACGCCGCCGGTGCCGCGTTCGGCGGCAATCAGGTGACGCAATTCGAAACGCCCGCGGGCCTCGAAGAAGTGCAAGTGATCTACCCGACGGATTTGCAGGTCGAGATCAGCTCGCTGGCTGCGATTCCAATTCGCTCGCAGACGGGCGCGATCGTCCACCTCGGCGACTTTGCGACATTCCGCTACGAGCCGACGCCGCCGATCATAACGCGCGTCGACCGGTACAACGTCGTGCACGTCAACGGTAACTACATTCCCGGCTCGTCTCTCTCTGCCGTACAGAATGAGTTCTTCAAACGTTTGCCGTCGTTGCACTTGCCGCCGAATATCACGGTTAAGCCCGCGCCGCTCGGCTCGCAAGACTTCATGAACCAGACGCTGCGCGGCCTCGGCGCGTCGATGATCTTCTCGGTCATCCTGGTCTTCTTGCTGATGGTGGCGTTGTACAATAGCTACAGCTCGCCATTCATCATCATGTTCTCTGTCCCAGTCGCCGCAGTCGGCGCACTCGGTGCGCTGATGATCACGCACAAGACGCTCAACCTGTTCTCGTTGATCGGCTCGATCTTGCTGATCGGTATCGCGACGAAGAACGGCATCCTGCTCGTCGACTATGCCAACACGCTGCGTTCGCGTGGCCGAGACAAGCTGGCCGCGATCAAGGAAAGCGCCCATACGCGGTTCCGGCCGATCATCATGACCAGCTTCTCGATCGTTGCGGCCAACATTCCACTCGCCCTTGGCTTCGAGCCGGGCTCCGGCGCGCGCACAAGCCTCGGCACGGTCATCATCGGCGGCGTCCTTAGCTCGCTGGTGCTGACGCTGCTCCTGGTGCCAATCGCCTACATGTGGATGGCACCCAAAGACTGGAAGGTCCCGAAGGAGCAGAAGCACGCTGACCCGCACCCACCGGCTGAGGTCACGGAGCGCGGCCTCGCCCCAACGTGATAAAGCTGCTGCGCGACTGGTTTCGCTTGGACAACCTGCGCCTGGACCGCGATTCTGAGGGGATCAAGAACGCCCTGATGGTCGGCCTCTTCGTCCTCCTCGTCGGCGGCATGATCGGCGGCTGGATGGGGATCAAGGCCTGGAACGACTACATGATGGGCCTCCCCCGCTAAACGCGAGGTTTACACGGGCAGTGCGGCAGAGCACAGGGCCCCGTCCCCGCGCCGAGCGAAATCGAGACACATGAGCTCCACGCCGATTGGCAGCAGCACGGTCCCGTCTCCGGCCGAATACACGTATCCGTCGGGAAATCTCCCCGAGGGAATCGAGCCGGCCTCGAGCAGCAGCAGCACGTCGAGCACGACGTCCAGCTCGAGCACCAGCACGCCGACGACGAATCCGTACGTGCAAGAGTACGACACGCTGCAATCCGAGGATCTTCAAGAGCTCTTCAACGTCTCGTTTGGCACGCAGCAGAACTCAGCACTGAACATCGATAGCGTCCTCGCGCAGTGGGTCGAGATCAATGCTCAGGAGCAAGAGGCGCAAGCGTCGACGATTGCGACATTGGTGAACAACGCGGGCTCGTCGACGACGGATGCGACGGCGAATATCCCGACGCTCGAAGATATCCAGTCGCAAAGCGATCAACAGGCGCAAACGGCCCTGAACAGTTATTCCAGCGCGCCCTCAGGTGCATCGATCGTCGACTTCCAATCCTAAGCAGGATTGAGCTTTTAGGCTGACTCACAGACCTCGAAGGAGGGGCGTGAGACGGCCGATCAACTGAAACGTGTAGCTTGCATCGACGATTTGCGCACGATCGCGCAGCGTCGTGTACCGAAGGCGTTCTTTCAATACGCCGACGCGGGATCGTATTCCGAAGCAACTCTGCACGCGAACCGTGACGATCTCGAAGCCATAAAGTTCCGGCAGCGCGTCGGCATCGATCTGACGTCGCGCGAGCTTGGCACGACGATCCTTGGCGAACCGGCATCATTACCGCTCGTTCTCGGGCCGATCGGAGCGCTTGGGATGCAGCATGGTGACGGCGAGATTCTCGCTTGTCGCGCCGCGCAAGCCGCCGGAATTCCGTTCACGCTGAGCACGATGTCGGTGTGCTCGATCGAAGATGTCGCGGAGGCGGCCGAAGAACCGTTTTGGTTTCAGCTGTACGTCATGCGCGATCGGGGTTTCGTGCGCGATCTCATCGCGCGCGCGGCTGCCGTGAAATGCAGCGCCCTCGTCGTCACGCTCGATCTCACGATGCTCGGCCAACGCCACAACGACGTCCGTAACGGTCTGAGCGTTCCGCTCGAGCTGACGCTGCCCAATGCTATCGACGTCGCAACAAAACCGTCGTGGTTACTGAGCATCCTGTACGGCAAGCGCAAGACGTTCGGAAATCTGCACGGCCGCATCAAAGGCATGGACGATATTACATCGCTCTCCGCCTGGGTCTCGCAGCAATTCGATCCGTCGCTCAACTGGAAGGATCTCGAATGGATCCGTGAGCTGTGGCCGGGCAAGATCGTCCTTAAGGGCATCCTCGAAGTCGAGGACGCGAAGATTGCAGCAAAGAGCGGTGCATCCGCGATCATCGTCTCGAATCACGGTGGCCGTCAGCTCGATGGAACAACGTCATCGATTTCGGCGCTGCGCCCAATCGTGCAGGCTGTGGGTTCGGAGATCGAGGTGATGTTCGACGGCGGGATTCGCAGCGGCCAAGACGTGCTGCGTGCGCTTGCGTTCGGCGCACGCTCGTGCATGATCGGACGCGCTTTCGTGTACGGTCTCGGCGCAGCCGGCGAAGAGGGGGTCGCAAAAGCCCTGGAGATTCTGCGCAAAGAGCTGGACGTGACGATGGGCCTGACCGGGACTCATTCGATCGCTGAGGCCGGAATGCACATCATCGCAAAGACCGGAGCATCGTCGTGAGCAAAGTTCGAGTACTGGCCGGAACGCGCAAGGGCGCATTCATTCTCAGCGCCGACGGGAAGCGCGAAAATTGGACCGTCTCCGGGCCATTCTTCGGCGGTTGGGAGATCTATCACGTCAAGGGCTCGCCGGCCAATCCCAATCGTCTTTGGGCTTCGCAAACCTCGGCGTGGTTCGGCCAGCAGATTCAACGTTCCGACGACGGCGGCAAAACGTGGGAAGCGAGCGGCAATAAATTTGTCTACGACGGTATCCCCGGAACGCATCAATGGTACGACGGAACGCCGCATCCGTGGGAATTTGCGCGCGTTTGGCACATCGAACCGTCGCTCGACGACCCGGATACGATCTACGCCGGAGTCGAAGATGCGGCGCTGTTCAAATCAACGGACGGCGGCGCAAATTGGAGCGAGCTCTCCTCGCTGCGCACGCACACCACCGGCGCCAGCTGGCAACCCGGCGCGGGCGGGATGTGCCTGCACACGATTCTGATCGATCCCAAAGATCCGAAGCGCATGTTCGTCGCCATCTCCGCAGCCGGCGCGTTCCGAACGACGGACGGCGGCGATACGTGGCAGCCGATCAACAAAGGCTTACGTTCCGCGCAGATCCCCGATCAGGACGCGGAGGTCGGCCACTGCGTGCATCGCCTCGCGATGCATCGCACCCGTCCGGATGTGCTGTACATGCAAAAGCATTGGGACGTGATGCGGACCAACGACGGGGGCGACGTCTGGCACGAAGTCAGCGGAAATCTGCCGACCGATTTCGGCTTCTGCATCGACGTGCACGCACACGAGCCTGAAACGATTTATGTCGTCCCAATCAAAAGCGATTCCGAGCACTATCCGCTCGACGGAAAGCTGCGCGTTTACCGCAGCCGTTCGGGCGGCAACGAATGGGAAGAATTGAGCAAGGGATTGCCGCAAAGCAATTGCTACGTGAACGTGCTGCGCGACGCCATGGCGGTCGACTCGCTCGATGAGTGCGGCGTGTATTTCGGGACGACGGGCGGACAAGTCTACGTTTCGGCAGACGCCGGTGACAGCTGGAAAGCGATCGCACACGATCTGCCGGCGGTGCTTTCGGTCGAGGTGCAGACGCTGCCGTGATCCGCGTCGTGCTGCCGGCGCATCTGCGGACGCTAGCACGTGTCGACGGAGAGGTTCAAATCGACGTGCCGGACGGCGCTTCGCCGGGCAGCGTGCTCGACGCGCTTGAAGATCGCTTCCCGGTCCTACGCGGCGCGATTCGCGATCATGTTACGCTCAAACGCCGCGCGTACGTCCGCTTCTTTGCGTGCGAACGCGATATCTCGCACGATCCGCCCGATGCGCCGCTGCCCGATGCCGTTGCGAGCGGCAGCGAACCGTTCTTCATCATCGGCGCGATGTCCGGAGGCTGAGTTAGGCTGCTTTCCGCAGTCGGAACGAGAGCGCGATCATCGCAACACCGGCAAGAATGGCGTAGAACCCAAGGATCCAAACGATCGATATCGCTCCAGCAAGCGGAAACACGAAGAAATACAGTCCGAGCAGAATCGAGAGTACGCCGTTGATAATCCACAGCCACTCGTTCGGTAAAGCCGCACGCAGACGTATCGCCGTCATGAGCTCGAAAACGCCGGTTACGATCGCCCAAGCGCCGATGAGAATGGTGAGGGTGTACGCGGTAATTCCCGGATACATGAACGTCAATACGCCGGCTATGATTCCGGCGATTCCGCCGAGCAGTTGCCACCACCAATGACTTGCGTTGGATGACGAGATGCTGCGGACTGCACCGACGATCATAAACGCGCCGTCGAGCACGAAAAAGATGCCGATCCAGAACACCAGCGCGATAAGCGTCGCACCGGTCCAAAAGAAGCAAAGCAATCCGAAAAGGACTGCAAGGATTCCGCGCAAGAGAAGAGCCCACCAGTGAGCTCTCAGGGCCTCGGGGGCGAGCAGCGCCATCATATAAATGTCGCCCTTATTTCAGCCGTCGTCGTTTTCCTCGTGCATGCGGTATGCAATCCGCACTACGGATTTTTCCGCGACGAGCTGTACTTCATCATCTGCGGCCGCCACCCGCAATGGAGCTACGTCGATCAGCCGGCGATCACGCCACTCTTGGCCGCCGGCACACAGATCTTCGGACATTCGCTCTTTCTGCTGCGCCTCGTCCCGGCATTGTTTGCAGCAGGCGGAGCCTACGTCACGTGCGTCTTAGCAGCTGAATTCGGAGCGGGCAGCTTCGGACAGACACTGGCAGCACTCACCTATCTGTTTTCCGGCGTGCTCCTGAGTTTCGGCATGAAGGTTAGCGCCGACGAAGTCGGGCTTCTGACGTGGCCGCTGTTGGCGCTCGTCGTCATACGTATCATCAAGGGATCGGGCCCCCGAGTCTGGATGGCATTTGGGCTTGTCGCCGGACTCTCGATCGAGAGCAAGTACAGCGTGCTGTTCTTGCTCGCGGCAATGTTCGCCGGACTCTTGCTCACGCCGCAGCGGCGCATTCTCGCTAACATTTGGGTCGGAGCCGGCGCGTGCATCGCCCTGCTGATTGCGCTACCCGCCTTTGCGTGGCAAGCACACTACGGATTTCCGATGTGGGAACTGCTCGAGGGCGGACAACACGGCAAGAACATCATCGTTAGCCCCGGTCTGTTTCTCGTTCAGCAGATCCTGATCACGAATCTCTTTCTCTTTCCGGTGTGGGTGATTGGCCTGGTTTGGCTGTTTCGCAATGCACCAAATCGTTTTCTCGGATACGCGTACGTCATCTTGATTCTCGAAATGCTGGTCTTTCACGGCAAGCACTACTACCCGGCCAACGTCTATCCGGTCTTGATCGCGGCGGGGGGCATGCAGATCGAGCGCTGGAGCGCGAACATTCGCGTGCTTCGAATAGCGATCGTGGCGTACGCGCTCGTCCTCGGCCCGATCTTCGTGCCGTTCTCACTTCCGATTCTTCCGGAGCAGACATTCTTATCGTATCAAGGGCGTCTGATTCAAGCGCTGCATGTACCGAAAGGCATCTTGGCAACCGAACACGGTCGCGAAGTTACTCCACTACCCGGTGACTTTGCCGACATGCACGGATGGCCGCAATTTGCCCAAACGATCAAGAGCGTCTACTATTCGCTGCCGCCGAGTGAACGCGCACAAGCCGTCGTCGTTACCGGCAACTACGGCGAGGCGTCTGCAATCGAGTTTTTCACGCCGGACGTTCCGGTTATCAGCGGGCACAATCAGTTCTGGCTGTGGGGGACGCACGGCTACAGCGGTAACGTGATCATCGACGTTCCCGGCGACTGTGGCGGAGATTCGCATCTTTTCAAGAGCGCGCAGCTCGCCACGCGCTTTAATGCGCCGTACACAATTGGCTGGGAAACCAACATCCCGATCATGATTTGTCGCGGAATTCGGGAGCCGCTTTCGGAGATTTGGCCGAAAATTAAGAACTACATCTGAACTCGCTCGCTCTCGGACTCGTCCTCACGGCCGCCGTCCTCCACGCAACCTGGAATCTGCTCGCCAAGCGCGCCGGCGGCGGCGCACCATTCATTTGGCTCTATTTTGCGATCTCGACGTTGCTCTACGCGCCGATTGCGATCGCTGTCTGGCTGCTCTGGCCACAAACGTTTACGGCCATCGACATCGCGTTCATCATCGGCAACGGCTTGCTGCACATGTTTTATTTCATCGTACTGCAGCGCGGTTACCGGGTTGGCGATCTTTCCGTCGTGTATCCGCTGGCACGAGGAACGGGGCCGCTGCTCTCGTCGATCGCCGCGATCATTTTCTTAGGCGAGCGGCCGTCACCGGTCGCGAGCGCCGGGATCGTCATCATCGTCGTCGGCGTCTTCTTGGCATCAGGCTTTCATCGCATGCGTGATGCAACGGTACGTGCCTCCGTGTTCTACGGGCTCGCTACGGGCTTGTCGATCGCCGCGTATACGCTTTGGGACAAGCATTCGATGACCGCCCTCGCGCTCAATCCGATTCTCTACGATTGGGGCGGAAACGTCGTGCGCTTTGTGTTGATGACGCCTGTTGCCGTTCGCCGATGGGGCGACGTCCGCGCAGCCTTTCACGAACACCGTTTTGAAGCCGCAGGCATTGCGGTACTTTCGCCACTGGCGTACCTTCTTGTTTTGTGGGCCCTAACGTGGACGCCGGTTACGTTCGTGGCGCCGGCGCGCGAGCTCAGCATCATGTTTGGGACGTTCTTTGGAATTGTATTCTTCAAAGAACGCGACCCCGCGCACCTACGACTGATTGCGGCTGCGCTCATGTTGGTAGGTATTGTCGCGCTCGCTCACGGCTAATCGTCGTCGGGTGGGCAAAAACGCCGCAACGCCTGCACTGAAGGGATAGAATAGTACGCCCCCGTGAGGGCATCCGTATAAAGCGTTAACGCATCGCGCGGACCGCCGATCCCGGCCATTTGCTCGAGCATGCGCTGGAGCGGCATTTGATCGGCGCAAAACCCGATGAACAGCGTTCCGTGATCGGAGACGGTCCCATACGGAACGTTGCGGCGGAATATCTTGAGCTCTTTGCCGTCGACGTCGAGCGTGGTGCGCGAAACGTGTGAATCCGGCGGCATCTTGGCTTCCTCGAACTCGACACTGTCCGGCTTGGTGCGGCCGATGACGGCCTCTTGCTTCTTGTCCGGCAAATCGCTGAACGCGTTATCGCGATGCTTCCACATCTGAAACAAGAGCACGCTACCGCCAGCGCCGGGCCCGTCGCCGATCACGACGATTTCGGGCGCGGCGTCGAGCGTCGGATTCTCCGTTCCATCCTCAAAGCCGGTAAGGTCGCGGTTGTGCCGGTACGACCAGCCGCGTGCTTCGCGCGTAAGGTCCGCGTATTGCGCGACCGACGCGACCGCTTCTTTCCCCATGTCGAAGACGACGTCGTAGCTAGCGGCCGAAAACCAGACCCAAATGTCAGCTTGCGTCGCCGGCATGCTATAACCGCCGGGACCGCGGATCGCCTCGAAATCGCGCACATCCTTGGCTGCGTCATTCGGCGCAATCTTGCTCCACAACGACGGCCTGAAGCCGATGACGCGATTTACGCCGCCGACGGTCGAGCGCGATTCGCGAACGCCGACAAGCGCAGACGCTGCCGCGGTCGCGTCTGCACCCGAGCGCAACGTAAATTCAAAAAATCCATGCGCTGCATCGCCCAACGCAAAAATGCCGGTTTGTGGAGTCTCCATCGGCGCGGACCTTACCGTTTCTTTTCGAGCGGTCCTCCGATTTGCGGGGCATACCCGGCCAGGATCGCGTGGACGCTCGATGGCGGCGTAATCAATCGCGCATCGCCTGTGTGAGGCCGTGCGCGAGCCTCGCCGTATCCGCTCTGCGACGACCACGGCAGCAGCGCGTCCACGAGCACGACATGTGGCACCGCATCGACATCGACGTATGCGCCCGCGGGCAGCTCACGCCACGGAAATGCGTGCAGACGCTTGCTGCGATTCTCCAGCCGCTCTTCGTGTAAGCGTGAATCAATCGCGTTGGCACCGCGAATCCCAACGGCGATTTGAAACCGATTGTAATCGCCGCGCCGGCACAGTGCACACGGGCGATGACCGGCGGCAAACGCCAGCGCTTCGTCGTAAAAGAACAGCGCAGTCCAGCGGCCGGGAACCCATTTTGGCGCGACCCAGCCTTTATATTCGAGCACGCACGTTATCCAATGCTTGCTCGCCCACGGCCGTACGATGTCATGCCCGCGGTGGATGCAACCACGGTTTCCAAGCCAATTTCCCCGCAGCGGCGTCGCAATAATCTCGCCATAGGGCGTGACGCGATTTCGTTCAGGCATTTTCGGTCTGGGCGGAGAACTGTCGCGCATGCGTAGACGCGGATTCTTGGAAGCCTCGCTCTCGGCGATCGGAACGCCGATGATCGCACGAGCTGCACAAGCGTCGGGCGCGCCGGCAGACTTGATCGTAAGCGCGCAAACCATTCACACGGTCGAGCCGGTGGCTCCCGCCGCGACGGCGTTCGCGGTGCGTAACGGCCGCTTCGTGTATGTGGGCTCGGTCGAGGGAGCACTCGCGCTGCGCGGTGCGAAAACGGAAGTCGTCGATTTCGGCAATGCGACGATCCTGCCAGGACTCGTCGACGCGCACATGCATCTGACGTCCGTCGGCCAAGCGCTGCACGAAGTCGATCTGTATCACGTTACGTCGTTTGACGAAGTTGTACGGCGAACGGTTGCATTCGCGAAAACATCACCGGATACGTGGATCGTCGGTGGCGGCTGGGATCAAAACCTTTGGACCGGCAAAGCCTTTCCGACGCACGACGCGCTCAGCGCGGCGATTCCCGATCGTCCCGTGCTCTTGGAGCGCGTCGATGGGCACGCGATCCTCGTCAACGCCGAGACGATGCGCATCGCGCGCGTTACAAAATCTACACCGGATCCGGTGGGCGGACGCATTCTTCGCGATGCGAGCGGCAGTCCGACCGGCGTCTTCATCGACAACGCGACGCGGCTGATCTACGCCGTCGAGCCCGCGCCCTCGCACGACCAACTGGTACGCTGGACGCGCGCGGCCTGCACTGAAGCCGGCCGTTTCGGCGTCACAGCCATCGGCGAAGCGAATACAACCGGCGCGGCACTTGCAGCGTTCGAAGAGATTGCTCGCGCCGATCAGCTTCCGATTCGAATTCACGCGATGTTATCGGATAATGCCGACCTCATCGCTGCGCATTTTGCGAAGGGTCCCGTCCACGGCGCCTACGATGGCCGTCTCTCGGTGCGGGCAATCAAGATGTTCTCCGATGGCGCGCTTGGGTCGCGCGGTGCCGCGCTCTTGCAACCGTATTCCGACGACCCCGCGAACCGTGGACTGCTTCTCATCACCCAAGCCCATATCACGGATGTTGCAACGCGTGCGCTCGCGCACGGATTTCAGACGTGCGTGCATGCGATCGGCGATCGCGGCAACCGGACCGTCTTAGATGCCTACGAAGATGCGCTTCGGACCGTTCCGCGACGCGATTACCGGCTACGCATCGAGCACGCGCAAGTCCTCAGCCCGCAAGACATCCCGCGCTTCAAGGCGCTGGGGATCATTCCATCGATGCAGACGACGCACCAGATCAGCGACATGAATTGGGCACAAGATCGTCTTGGCCCCGAGCGCGTCAAGGGTGCGTACGCCTGGCGTTCACTGCTCGACACCGGCGTCATCATTGCAAACGGAACGGACGCGCCGGTCGAGCCGGTCAACACGCTGCGCACCTTCCATTCTGCGATCTCACGGCAAGACGGCGAGAACCTACCGACGGGCGGCTGGTATCCCGCGCAGCGCATGAACCGCGATGAAGCACTGCGCTCGATGACCATCTGGGCCGCCCATGCGAATTTCTCCGAGGATACGATCGGTTCGATCGCATCCGGCAAGTACGCAGACTTCGTCGTGATGGATCAAGATTGGATGAAGGTCGCGCCGGAATCGATCATGCAAACGAAAATTCGCGCGACCTACTCGAGCGGGCGCCAAGTCTACGACGGCACCCACGATACCGCAAGCGGTATCCCGACGCGACCGCGGCGCTACGCGCGCAGTGTCTCGATGTGCAGCTGCGCCTAACGCGGCGCCGCACCGGCAGCACGCTGCGCCAGCAAGGCGAGATGCGCTTGCGTTATCTCGTCGATCCCGCCCGCGTGCGCCCGTTCTTCTGCCGCCGACTGCACGCGCTTTAGCTCGAGCCGCGCCAGCGCTTGCGCATCGGACGGCGTACCGGCAGCCGGCGAGTTGACGACTGCGAGCAGCTTCGTCACGTACATCGACTGCAGGTTCCTTCGCAACAGCGAGATGTTGTGTGCACCCGGCGACGTGATCTCAGTGAAGATCGCACGGTGCATCCAATCAAAGAAGCCATCCAAGCCGAGCGTTCGCCTCGACGTCAAGAGCGGATTGCGTTCGAGTCTTGCGAGAACCAGTGGCTGAAAAAGTTCGTCAAGCGTAAGCGACTGGATTTGGCCGATGCGTTCGTCGACCGGAAAAGAGTGCTCCGGCGGCGGGTTGTATGCCCACAACGGAAGATTTCCGTACGTATCCCACTCGACGTAGCCGTAACCCGCCCACTCCGAGTATCCGAGCTTGCTGAGAAGCGACGGCGAGAATTGCAAATACCGATCCGAGAATAAATAGGAGCTGAGAATGCCGAATGCGCGTTGCTGCGTGGCGAGCGGAACCGGAGCGACCGGCGGGTCCGCACCGGGATCTCCGCGATGCGCACGCGAGATATATTGGCCGCCGATGAAATGCGCCGTCTTCGACGCCAGCGTCAGATAGCGCATCAGCGAGCTTCCGAACGCGACGGACACGTCTTGGTATGCATGTCCGGGTTGGGGCAGAAGCTGCGCGTAGCGATCGAGCAGCGCGTGGTTCATCCGCAGCTGCACGTCCGTCCATCCGAGCTGATCGCTCGTGAGCTCACCAGTCTCGACGCGCGGATCGGCGGCGTGGCCATCTTTCCACGCCACATCTTCGTCCGATGCATAACGATAGAGCGGATTCGACCACGCTTGCGCCCAGCGTTCGAGCGTTGGCAGCTCGGCGTCGGGCGTCGTCGCGCCGGGAATTGCTGCGTAAGCGTACTTCATCGCGTAGTAATCGTACGGACCGAGCACGGTTTGATGAAAGCTGCCTTGCGGCGTGCCGCGGGGCCAAATATTCAGCGGCGTGTATTCCATCACCGTCGTAGCGATGCCGTACTTGCTCGTAAAGTTCGGATCCTGAAGCTGCTTTGCGGTGTAGGCGTCGTGACCGATGAAGTTGTGCTGCATCCCGAGATTGTGGCCGGTCTCGTGCAGAATTGTGGCCAAAAAGGCATCATCGATGAATTGTTCGGGAACCGGATCGGTCGTACGGCCGTATCGCACGGGATCGACGACGTTTCGCCACGTAGCGGCGGCACGTGCCGCTTCATCGGCTGAGATCAGGATGCCGGTGCGGAACTCTTCGCCCGTCCGAGGATCGTAGAGTGTCTGTGAATCCGCGCCGAAACTCGAGCGCTCTTCAGTGACCCAGCGCAGGACGCTGTAGCGAATATCCTCAGCATCCCAGTTGGGATCGTTCGGCTGATCCTTCACCTGGATTGCATTGAGAATTCCGATGCGCGCGAAGGCGCCGTTCCATTTGAGGACTGCATCACGAATCGGTGCGCGGAAGCGCTGCGGGATCGTGTTGCTTAAATAGAACACCATCGGATGCGTCGCCGGCGACGGCTTCCCCGGATCGGCGGGCGCGAAGTTCCAGCGGATGAGATAGCGCAAACGCCGGTCGATCGAGAGATCCGCGCGCGGCGCAAAATCCATGTAGATATCGTCGTAGATGCCGACGCGGTCGTCCGCGTAGCGGGGCGTATACGAATCGGCAGGCAGCTGCGCGAAATTGTACGCAACATCCATCTGCATCGAGCGCGCATCCGGCGCAGTATCGGGCTGGACGTGCGGCTCGCGCGTGGCCCAAAGCTGCTTCACGTGTATGACGACATTTTGCGGAAAGGCCTTGACCGTGCCGAAATACGTGCGCTCGGGATCGAGCCGGTACGCCGTGAGCTGTTTCGTATGCAGCGTCGTATTGATGATGTGGTCGAGATCGAGGACGTCCTTATAGAGCGGGGACGCATCGAAGACAATGTGCCCGTTGCCCTCAGCGACGATCTTCCCGGCCCCGACGACCGATTGTGGAAAGTTCGTCAGGACCGCGCGGGATCCGACGAAGGACGTGTTTGGCCAAACGATTGCGATCTTGTCATCGGCACGCTCAAAGCGGACCAGCATCGCCGGCAAATGATCGGTGTTGCCCCAGACGATGAAGCTTGCCCCCAGACCGTTTCCCGGAACGATCGTCTCGAGAAAATCCTTATCCAGCTGGTCGGTCCTCAGATCGATATAGACATGACCGTGTTTTTGCCAGATGCCGAACAGGCCGGTTTGTTCGGTCGCCCCCGCCGTGAACGGCGTGTAAGAATCCGGATCGTCGGCTCGAACCCCCGCAGGCACGAAAAGACAAACGATGAGAAGCAGCGCGGACGCAAAGAATCGCATGGGCGCGAGATTTGCTCTCAAGAACAGCGTTCCCGGGTACTACAATTTTAGTAGGTAATACAACCTCGCCAGTCCGAATGCGAGCAGCATGAAGAGCATCTTGGCGACGCGGTAATGCGTAAAGTCTGGATCGAAGCATCACTCAACGGACCGTGGGGCCGTAGCAAACAGCCCAACATTCCGGTCCGCGTCGAGGACATCATCGCCGAAGCGGTTGCCGTTGCAAAGACGGGCTGCGCGATCGTCCACGTCCACGCGTACGACGAACAGACCGGACGACAACGCGACGATTGGGAGATCTACGCGCGGATCATCGAAGGTATTCGCGCGCAGATCGACGTCATCGTCTATCCGACGATTCCACTTGCCGGCTCGTCGTACGCCGGAGACAAAACGCGCCGCCGATTCGCGCACGTCGAAGAGCTCGCGCGACGCGGTCTCCTGGAGTGGACGGTGCTCGATCCGGGGTCGGTCGATTTTGCGCGCTTCGAGAACGTGCTCGATGCCGATGCCGGCTTTGTGTACGAAAACTCACTCGCGGACATACATGATGGGATGCGCGTGGCGCACGAACATCAGTTGCATGCCGGCTACGCCATTTATGAACCGGGATTTACGCGCCTCGGTGCGGCACTAGCGGCAGCCTACGGCGTGCCGTGTCCGGTCTACCGGTTCATGTTCTCGGACGAATTCGCGTGGGGCTTTCCGCCCAATCCTGCGTTTCTCGATGCGCACCGCACACTGCTCCACGAGGTCGCGCCAAATGCGCCGTGGATGGTTGCGGGCCTCGGCGTCGACATCTGCCCGTTAATCGAACATACCGTGGCGCATGGCGGTCACGTCCGCGTTGGGCTTGAAGATGCGCATTGGGGCGCGCAAAGCACGAACGTGCAGTTAGCGGAGCAAGCTGTAGCGCTCATCGCGGCTGCCGACGGTGAACCGGCAACGAGCACGGATGTTCGCGCAGCTCTCGCAGCGCTAGCTCCCGCGCAAGCCCGCTAACGATTTGCGCTGACGTCCCGCATCGAAGTTTGCGGGATCGAGCCACTCTTCGAGCGCGCGCCCAACCTTCGGCCACTCTTTATCGATGACCGAGAACCAGGCAGTGTCGCGGTTCCGGCCCTTGTAGATCACCGCTTGCCGAAAGATGCCTTCAAAGATGAAACCGAGGCGATCCGCAGCTTTACGTGACGGTGCATTCAGCGAATCGCATTTCCACTCGTAGCGTCGATAGCCGAGATCAACAAACGCGTAGCGCATCATGAGATACATGGCTTCGGTCGCAGCCGGCGTTTGGCGGAGGCGACGCGAGAAATACACGTTGCCGACTTCGATGACGCCCACGCGCGGTTCCATGCGCAGGAAGCTTGCAAACCCCACGACCGTTCCGCTCGCGCTCTCGATGATCGCGTAGTACAGCGGATCCTGACTCGCGCACGCTCCGCGCAGCCACTCGTCGAACTCGCCCAAATCTTTGAACGGCCCATAGAATAGGTAAGTAAATGCCGATGCATCGTCTTGTGCCGCAGCGGCATACAGCTGCTCGCCATGACGAGCCTCGAGCCGTTCGAGCCGGCAATATCGGCCGGACAGCGGTGTTCCGCTCGGAAGCGGCCGCGGAGTCCAATTCGGAAGCGCTTCGCCGATTGGTTGACCTAGGGAGTTCATGCGGACTCGTTAGACCTCTCGACCGGGCCTCTTCTTTTCGCTAAGCTCGGGCTGTGAGATCAGCGCTGTACGCACGAATCGTCTTTGGCCTCTCGGCCGTGGTCTACGGCGTCGCCGGATTCATGTGGCACGATTCGGTCGCGTGGCAGCTCGCGCATAGCACGCCGATAGCCTGGTGTCTTGCGATCGCGCAAGTCGTCTTCGGTATCGGGATCATGCTCCCGCGAAGCGAGCGCCCCTCGTCGATCGTTCTCGGCGTCGTCTATACGCTCTTCGCGCTATCTTCTGCTCCCGGCATGATCACGGCGCCGCTTGATCCCGGGTCGTACGTCAATTTCTTCGAACAGCTCGCGCTCGTATGCGGTGCGATTGCGGTGAATGCGAGATCGAGGACGTTGGGGCGAACCGCGCGCCTCACACTCGGCATCTGTACGCTTTCGTTCGCGTGGGCGCAGGTCGTCTATCTGCAATATACGGCGAGCTTGGTGCCAACCTGGATCCCGCCCAATCAAGTATTCTGGACGTGGCTCACGACGATCGCATTCGCGCTCGCGGGCATCGCAATTCTCATCAACGTTCGAGCGCGACTCGCGATGCGGCTGATGGCTCTGATGATGGCGCTCTTCGGGATCCTTGTTTGGGTCCCGCACCTCATTGCTCAACCCCACTTGCTCTCGAACTATGACGAGATCAGTTCGAATTACTTGATGACGGCAGCAGTTTGGCTAGTCGCCGAAGTGCGGTCTTTTTAAAAATGTTTGCATCACGAAAGGAGCCGATATGCTGACCGATTTATCGACCGAAGCCACGACCCGAGAAGCGCTGACCGAGAAAATCTATGCGATCAAGCGCGCCAAGAAGCTAACCTGGAAAGCGATTGCGCAGGCCGCCGGCAGCGGCTCACCGATCGTAACGACGGCGGCCCTACACGGTCAGATGAAGCTAACGCAAGAAGAGGCATCGCGCGTTGCGGCGTTACTCGAGCTCAGCGAAAACGAGACAACGCTTTTGACGGAAATTCCATATCGCGGTTCGCTTCCGTCGCTACCACCAACCGATCCGCTCATCTATCGCTTCTACGAGCTCGTCCAAGTCTATGGTACGACGTGGAAATCGCTCATCGAGGAAGAGTTCGGAGACGGCATCATGAGCGCGATCGATTTTGATATGACCTTAGAGCGCCAGGCGGATCCAAAGGGCGATCGCGTTAGTATCTCGATGACCGGTAAGTTCTTGCCGTATAAACGCTATTGATCTAATTCACGGGCCGCAGCGAGATGATCGACTGCGCGAAGCCGTTCGCGAAGGCGGCGGGATACATCCCGACGCCAACGGTGACGCATAGCCCCGTAAACATCCGGCCGCTGCACAGAATCCAACGTCCGCGGTTGACGACGAAGGATGCGGTCGGATACGGGAAGTTTTTCACGTGCACATCCGGCGTTATTCCCTCAACTTTGAGGCTCGGGCCGTTGTAGAGATCGCGTGAATACAGGGTAATCAGCGGGCCGGTTGACGGGGGGTGCTGCGGCTGCACAGCCGGCGGCATCTGCGCGCTGGACGATGTGCCAAGAACAAGGGCAAGAGCAATACCGACAAGCGCGGTGCGAAGTATCATAGCCGCAAAGTCTTCTGCGGTCCTACGAAAAGACCCGGCCTTTCGACCGGGTCTCGTGATTACGTGCGCTTTGGCTCGCCGGCTCGATACCGGTATGTGATGCGACCTTTCGTTAGGTCGTACGGTGATATCTCGACGTCAACCCGGTCGCCGGGCAGAATGCGAATGTGGTGACGACGCAGCCGGCCTGCGATGTGCGCGAGAATCGTCGTATTGTTTTCGAGCTCCACGGAAAACATCGTGCTCGGGAAGACCTGTCGGATCGTACCGTAGACTTCGAGCGGCTCTTCTTTGGGTGGGTATACGACGGAAGGGGCCGTAGGAGTGCGACGCGCCGTGCGCGTTGTTCGACCTCTTGAGCCTCTACGCATTATCGAGTCGACTGCCGCGTCGAGAAGCAATCCCGACAGTAAACCGGCTTATCGTTCCGTGGTTTGAAAGGCACTTCGGTGGGCTTGTGGCACGCCGCGCAAACGGCGGCGAACATCTCACGCTGCGGTCGGGCTGAACTGCCGCCCCGCTGAGCTTTGCGCGCATCTCTGCAATCCTGGCAGCGCGTCGGCTTGTTCGTGTAGCCCTTCTCGGCAAAAAATTCTTGTTGGCTTGCGCTGAACGTAAACGGCTGAGAGCAATCGGCGCAATTAAGCGTCTCGTCTTTGTACATGTATCTCCGGCGTCGAATTAGTGACGACGCGCTCGGTGTACGTTTTTACGGTAGCGAGACGTCTTGGCGACCTGATAGTCGGCATAGGTCGGATCGCGTGACGCCGCGGATCCGCCCCGGGTCCAGAACCCCGGGAGGTCCACCCAGGGTTGCCGGACGGACGAAATCTAGCGCCGCCGGAGAACCGGGACCTCAGCGCGGTCAAGCTTCTTGCCCAGCAAGCGCTCGATCTGCGCCATCTGCGGCCGCTCTTCACGCGAAACGAAGGTCACCGCATCGCCGGTCGCGCTGGCTCGGGCAGTACGCCCAATGCGATGGACGTAGCTGTCGGGCTCGAGCGGCACGTCGTAATTGACGACGAGGTCGAGATCCAGAATGTCGATTCCTCGCGCCGCAAGGTCGGTCGCGACGAGCACGCGGTATTTACCGCGCTTGAAGTCGGCCAGAGCGCGCGTCCGTTGCGCTTGCGAGCGGTTGCCGTGGATGCGTTCCGTGGGGATGTTGTGCTTTGCGAGCGCGTCGGCCAAACGATTTGCGCGTGCTTTGGTGCGCGTGAACGCCAGCGCGCTAAAGATCGCATTATCTTTGAGCAGCTCGACGAGCAAATCGGTCTTTTGGTTTTGATCGATCGCATAGATCGTTTGCGTGACGTTGGTGGCGGTGTTTGACGGCGGCGAGAGATCGATGCGAACGGGATCGGTAAGCATTTCTTTCGCGAGCTTCATGATCTCGGCCGGGATAGTGGCTGAGAAGAACAACGTCTGACGTTTCACGGGCAACGCCTTGACGATTCGCCGCACTGCTGGAAGAAAGCCCATGTCCAGCATGCGGTCGGCCTCGTCGAGCACGAGAGACGAAACGGTTTGCAGCGAGAGCGTCTTCTGCGTGAGATGGTCGAGCAGCCGGCCTGGCGTTGCGACGATGATATCGACGCCGCGCTTGAGTTCGTGCGTTTGGCCGCCGAAGCCAACGCCGCCATAGATCGGAACGATGCGCAGTCCGGAATCACCGGCCAGCGCTTTGAGGTGCGCGGCAATCTGCGCCGCGAGCTCGCGGGTCGGTACGAGGACAAGCGAACGCTGCCCCTTCCGAGCCGGATCGAGGTGTGAATTGAGAAGCGGCAGCCCGAAAGCAGCGGTTTTCCCGCTACCGGTCATCGCGCTCGCCATTACGTCACGGCCTTGTAAAGCTGGTGGAATGGAGGCGACTTGGACGGGGGTCGGTTCAGTAAATTGAAGTTTCTGGAGCGCGCGCACAAGCTGCGGGCGCAAGCCGAAATCGGCAAACGTAGCCATTTTGCGTAGAATCTTTCGTATAAAGGAGCGCGGTGTCGATCGCTCTTACGAAAGATCGCGCGGGTAGGGTAACCGGGCGGCAGAACCCCCTCGGCCGCCTTAGGGTTGCGGGACGGCGTAAAGTCGCAACGCGCTTACCTCGCGTTCGAGATCCTTGATGCGAAGCGTGCGCAGCGCGTGGGCGACGGCCGCGGCGACTTCTGCCAGCGAGGCGCGTTCGTCCGGCGCATAGGTTTCGAGATCCGCCTTGCCGGCGCAAACCAAGATTCCGATCAGTTCTCCGCTGCTGACCAGCGGAAAGGCAATGACTCCAGGTAGCGCTGACCCCGCGAGCGGAAGGTCGACGACGACGTGACGAGCTCGCATGGCGAGCACAACCGGGTCGTTCGGATCGACACGCACGCTTTCTGAAAAATCTCCCGCTGCCATTATGTAGTCGTCCGATGAATCGTGGAGCAAGATCGCGGCGCTCGTCGCGCGCACGTTCTGGCGAACGACGTGGACGCAACGCTCGAGCAGCAACGATCCCTCGGTAATGTATGCGGCATCGAGCGAGAACGCATGCAATGCGGCCTGCGCGGCATGCCGCGCTCGAAACAAGACTCTATCGACGAAATGCTCGACTCGCTTGTGAATTGCGTTGATTGAAAAGCCGAGCACGAGCGCGACAGCCAGCTGAACGGCCGTGCTCGTGACATGGCTCGCGGTCTGGACGTAATTGGAAAGCAAGGTCTCGACGATCACGAGTACGGCCACGATGACGATCGAGACGCCGGCATACACCGCGGCCTGGTTGAGGACGAATCCGACGTCGATCAAGCGATGACGCAGGATAACGTAGGCGAGGCCAACCGGAATGATCGCGACGGTGACTAAAGCAAATTGATCGACAAGAGGATTGTAGCCCGAGAGGGCGCTGACGAGAAAGTCGAGTGCCGGCCCAACTATCCCCACGCCGATGATGAGGAGCACCCAAAGCCTTCGGATGCGATCCGCGCCGCGCGCGGAAACGTAACCGGCGATGAGTGTCGCGATCGCCAACAGCAACGGCACCACGAGAAGCACACCGATCACTGCGCGCGCACTTGCATGGAGCGTTACCAGGGAAAATTGAACCACCGCGTCCGCAATCACGCCGAACGCTGCTAACGCAATCGCAGCACGGGCCAGAGTGCGTTCCAAAGCACTTGGTGACGACGAGAGATACGCAGAGAAGTCTGCGGCCGCAGCGCCCGCGCACGCCAGCAACATAATTGCGCTGACGTCGAAGAGCGCATACGAAATCTCGGGAGAAACGATCGGGTTCGCATTCGGCAGACCAAGAGCGATCCCAAAACCCGTCAGGAAAAAGACGAGCGAGCGGACCGCACGTTCTTCCCAACGTCGGAGCACAAGCAGCCCGGCGACGAGGAGATATGCGAGCCGAACCGCGATCAGGCTAAGGGTAAAACTCTGCTTAGGACCCGCGTGCGCGACGAGCGTGACCGTGCGCCCATCGGAAGTCAGCAACGTCAGGCGCGACCCGGCCATCGGCTCGAGAGCCACTATACGCGCGTGAATATCCGAGTCCGCGAAGCGCAGAGTTTGCCCGGGCTTTATACCGGCGTCAGCCAGGCTTGAGCCTTTCTCAAGGTCACCGACCTGGAAACTCGCGGCGGAGGTCAGCGCGGCAAGACGAAGGCCTCCGTCGCCGTAATCTCCCGGAGGTTCGCCGATGAATCCCGAGGCGCACGTGCAAAAAACCGCGACCACAATGATCGCGAGTACAAGAGCGCGTCCGTATCCGGTGGACATATCAGGCTAAGAGAATTCAGCGAACCACGCCGGCCGACCCGCGCACTCGATAGAGCACGCAACGCGCAAGCGGGGTGCCGAGAACGTGCGGATGATCGAAGTCATCGGTAGGATCGTGCGTCATACCGAGGCGTTGCATCACGCGTTGTGACGGAGTGTTTATCTCAGTGGTGAGGGCGACGACTTCGTCCAGCTTCTTAATGGTGAAAGCGTAGTCGATGGCGGCACGGCCGCCTTCGGTGGCATAGCCATTGCCCCAATCTTCGCGCGGCAAGAGCCAGCCGACTTCGATCGCCGGCGTGAATGCGGCTGTGAAATTCACAGGGTGCAGCAGAATGATCCCGGCAAACGATGCGCCGCCCTTCACCTCGATCGCCCAGTAGCCATAGCCTGTGGTTTCGAGCATCTGCCGATAGTGGCTAGCCGCCGCTTCAGCGCTTGCGCGAGGTATGGCCACCGGCGAGACGTATCGTGTGACATTGGGATCAGCCGTCATGGCGACGAACGGTTCTGTGTCGGCATCGGTCAGCGGTCGCAGCCGCAAGCGCGCCGTCTCGATCATCATGACGCTGCATTTCTTCGCTACCGCGACTGAAGCTTTGCTGGAGGCTCAACATGTTGGAGAGTATCGGAAGGGTGGCCGCGGTAGTCGTGGCTCTCGCTACCTCGTATCCCCAGATGGCCCCGGTCAGCCAATACATGATGGCGGATCGCAAAGCGGAAATTGCGATGGCGCGAAGTGCTGCACCGAAAAGCATCTCGCGGAACGCGACGATTCTCGTGCTCGGAGCGCACGGCTATCAGACGGCGATAACAGGCACGAACGGATTCACGTGCCTGGTCGAGCGTTCTTGGATGTCACCGTTCGACAGTCCGGAATTTTGGAACCCAAAAATCCGCGGGCCCATTTGCTATAATCCGCCCGCCGTGCGCACGATTCTTCCGTACACAATCAATCGGACGAATTTAGTATTGGCTGGTGTGTCGAAGCAACAGCTGCATGAACGCATCGAAGCCAGTGTGGCACGCCACAAGCTGCCGCGGCCGGCCCCCGGTGCGATGTCGTACATGATGTCGAAAATTCAATATCTCGCCGATTGCTGTGGGCACTGGCATCCGCACCTGATGTTTAGCGTGCCGACGGCAAGCGCCGCGACGTGGGGCGCAAACATGAAAGGCTCGCCGGTCGTCTATAACGATTCAGCCGAAGACATGCCCGAAGGGGAGTCGATTTTCATGATTCCTGTCACGCATTGGTCCGACGGCTCGGCTGCGCCGGCGATGCATGGCATGTAGTCTAGCTGTCCGTCAGCGTTTGCTGCACCAGATCGCCAAACTCGGCGGGGATGGTGCGACCTTCGACCAGATTCGCGATAAGACGACCGCCCACGACAGAAGGCGCAAAAACCAACCGCGCCGCGATGCTCGTCAGGGAAGAGGTTGCATTCTCGGGCTCGCCGCCCGCAGCTGACGTTGAGAAAGCGCAGCAGACAATCCTCGGCGTCTACCGCGCATTAGCTCGGAAGGACCCGCGCCTCTACTGAACGCCGAGCGGCGCGGCGGTGTCATATACATGGATGTCTCGTGAAGACCGATGAGCATGCGGACTTCGAACACCGCGTACAAGAGAATCAACGCACGGTCTATCGGATCGCGTATAGCGTGCTGCGCAACCAAGAAGACGCGCAAGACGTCACGCAAGAAACCTTCCTTCGCGCGCACGAGAAGCTCGCAGCATTACGAGATCCTGCACGGTTTCGTACGTGGGTTGCGCAGATCGGCCGAAGGCTGGCGCTCAATCGACTCCGCACAAACGCGCGAGCCCGGCGGCGGGAACAAGCGGCAACGTCAAGCGTGGAGCCGCAAGCAATTGACATCGCCGGCATCGCGGAGGATCGTGTCTTCGCCGAACGCGTGCGCTCCGCAATCGATCGACTCCCCGGGAAGTTGCGCGAGGTTGTCATGCTGAGCGCGATTGAGGATCTCGATCACGCCGACATCGCGCGGGTTTTGCAGATTCCAGAGGGGACGGTTCGCTCGCGCCTTCATTTGGCACGCAAGCAACTCTTGCGGACGTTGGATCAATGACGAATTGCCGGGAACACGACGCCGCGCTCGATGACGTCGCGGCAGGCGCTGCGGCAAACATCGATTTTGCCACCCACCTGAGGACCTGCGCTGGATGCGCTGCCGAGCTCGAGCGGCGCCGTGCACTCCTTGCTCGTATCGACGAAGTCACGCGTGCCTTGATGAACGTATCGCTGTCCGCTGATATTGTTGTGCACGTAGATCGCCCACAGCCGTGGCGCATTGCCGTCGTTGGCGCGGTGCTCGCTGCGGCGCTCGTGGTGCTGTTCGTTGCCGGGCACGTGCTACGCGGACCTGTGTCTGGCCAAACTGTCGTTACGTGGCAGTCGCCAACCGCAGATTTGTTACGCCCAACAGAGAGTGTGCTCGACACACGCGCGTTATGACCGGAGGAGCCATGCATTCGAAGTTTCTTGCCATTCTTGCCGCGCTTCTTTTCGCTGCAGCAGGCGTTGCACAAGCGGACACGCCCGATCCCATCGGCGCCGCTATGATTCCGCCGGACGTGGTGATGGCGCACCAGCAACAGCTTGGACTGAGCGACGCGCAAAAGACGGCGATACAAGGCGATATGCAGCAGGCGCAGGCGCGTTTCACTGGCTTGCAATGGCAGCTTTCGGCCGCGGTCGAACGGCTCGCGACGATACTCAAGCAAGCGCACGTAAACGAAAATGATGCGCTGGCGCAACTCGATCGCGAACAGGCGCTCGAGCGTGATATCAAGCGAACGCAGCTCCAACTCATGATCCGCGTCAAGAACGAATTGACGCCGGATCAGCAGACGCGGGCCTTCGCGCTCAAGCACGCGAGTTAACGATGCGCTGCCTGATGTTGGCTGTCGTGATCATTACCGCCGGCTGCGGCGGCGGGGGTACGAGCGGCACGAGCCTGCCAGGGAATGCGAAGCCGGCGAAAATCGCCGGTGCGTCAGCTGGGATTTGGATTCACGGGCATCCTTACTCGCAGAATTCTGGCGGTGCCACGGACTTTGATTCGCTTTTCGCCGGGACCAGCGGTTGGCCGACGGTCGCTGCCCACACGAGCGTCTTCGGCTTGTACGCCGGCTGGATCACCGGCGCAACCAACGCCGAGATCACCCAGCTTGCAGCGTTTCTTGCAGCCCAGAACATGACCACCGAAATCGAATCGCCATCACTGCAAGCCACAGCGTCCTGCGGTTCAGGCGTCGAAGGTTTCGTACCGTACGGGCAAACGCTGCAGAGTTTCACGCTTGCATATTTGAGCCGTCTGCAATCTGCCGGCATTCCGATCGGCTACATCAAGGTCGACGAGCCCTACTTTTTTGGCAGCATCTCCACCGAGGCGAATACATGTCAGTGGCCGATCGCGACCGTCGCGAACGGCGTCGCGCAATTTACACAGCTCGTCCATTCGGTTTCGCCCAGCACACAAGTCGGCGATGTCGAGCCGGTCGTGGCGGGATATCCAACCGATCCCGTGACGGCGCTTACGCAATGGCAGGACGCCTACAAATCGGCATCCGGCAGCGCGTTCCCGTTTTACATCGCGGATACCGACTTCAACAATCCCAGCTGGACGACGTGGTTGGTCAACCTCGAGACTGCGATCCATGCGCGTTCGGAACAGTTCGGGATTATTTATATCGGCGACATCACCGATACATCCGACCAGCAGTGGGCCGGTAAAGTCGTCGCAAGATTCGAAGCCTTTCAAGGTACGGCAGGCGGCACGCCGGATTTCGTTCTGTTCCAATCATGGGAACCGCACCCGACGCACTCCGTGCCGGAAACCGATCAAACGTCGCAAACCGGTGTCGTTCGGTCCTACCTTACGGCAATCGGCTTATAACAGGAGGCGTTCGCAGCACACGGTCGCACAGCCCCGGATATGAGTCGCAGTGTCGCAATCGTAGGCGCCGGAGCTTCGGGACTTTGCGCGGCGCGCTATTTCAAGGAAGCCGGATTTGCGGTCACGGTGTTTGAGATTGGCAGCAAGGTCGGCGGCTTGTGGTGTTTCGAGAATGACAACGGCCTCTCAGCCGCCTATCGCACGCTGCACATCAACACGGCGAAGAGTCTGACGAATTTCAAGGACTTCAAGTTTCCGCCGAGCACGCAGCACTTTCCCGATCATCGCGACATGTACGCGTACTTCGAACGGTTTGTCGATCACTTTGATCTTCGTTCGCTGATTCGTTTCAACACGCGCGTCATGAGCGTGCACCCCGCCAACCCCGTTCCCCGTCAGCGCTCGGCATGGATTGTGGAGACGGAGCATGGGAAGAGCGAGACCTTTGATGCGGTGGTCGTGGCCAGCGGACATCTTAGCTCGCCGCTGCACTCCGAGAAATACCGCGCGTTCGGCGGCGAGTATCTTCACTCGCATGACTACAGACGGCCGGAGAACTTCCTCGGCAAACGTGTCTGCGTCGTTGGAGCGGGCAATAGCGGCCTCGATATCGCGGCGGATCTCGCGAGCGTCAATCCCAGGACCGTCATCGTTGCACGGTCTGGCGTCCTCATCGTTCCAAAATTGATCTTCGGCAGACCCTTTACGGACATGACCGCGTGGTTAGCTCATCCGTTGATTCCGCAATGGATCAATCGCAAGATCACGCGAGCGTTGATCTACCTCATTCATGGTCCAATGGAACGACTCGGATTTCAGACGCGGCAAGGGCGCGCTCACACCATGAGCAACGCGACGATCGTTCAGCACATCGCGTACCGCCGTGCCGAGGTAAAGAACGGTATCGAATCCATTCAGGGGCGTCGGATAACGTTTGCAGATGGGACGGCGGAGGAATTCGACACGCTGATCGCCGCCACCGGATACAAAGTTGAGCTTCCATTTTTATCCGAGGACATTCTTCCGGTGCGCAACAACGTGGTCGAGCTTTACAACCGGATGATCCATCCCGATTGGCCCGGACTGTATTTCATGGGTTTGCTGAATGTCAACGGTGCCGCCAATCAAGCTTACGAACAACAAGCGCCGTGGCTCGTTGCAATTGAGAGCGGCGAAGCCGCGCTGCCGAGTCACACCGAAATGCGTGAAGCAATCGCGCGCAAGACAGCGTGGGTTGAACGCTATTACCCGGCGACACCTCGCCACACCATCGAGGAAGAACCTGTGCCGTACTTTCGAGAGCTCGCTGCGTCTTTGCGGGCTGCACGGCAGCGCGCGCGCCGCGCTAAATCCGGCTAAGCGGCTCTCGTTCGCCTTATCTTACGATATAGATTCGGTCCGCGTGACGTTGACCGAGAAACTTTTGATCGTAGTAGACCTTAACGAATTGACCCGCCCGAAGTGAATCCAGCTGCACAGTTGTCTTCCCATCTCTGGAAAAGATTTGCTTGAAATGTGGTGTGAGAAGAAAGCTGAGCGATTCGTGCGTTTTCGGATTTATGACTTTGATGTTGCTCGTGCTTACGTGCGAAAGCTCGCCATCAAAATGCGCAGACCCGTACGAATTCGCATTCGCCGGAATAACGACTAAATTGCCGAGCAAGATCGTGGCTACTAGGAAAAGAAACGTTCTCATATCGATGTGTCTGCTTTCGTCATTGCACAAAAATGCCGCGGTCATTATTTCTAATTGTGAAGGTACGCGTATCTGAATAGTTCCGCGGATTTCCGAATGGATATCTCTGTCCGCTTTGCCAGCTCGGAGCTGCGCACCCTGGACTCTTCATATATGCAAACTCGACAATTGAGACATCGGCTTTGACACCATGCTTGTCGAACGTTTTGGGGTTCACGCACCATGCGCCAACGACATGGTCACCTTGCTTCCCTGAACGAGCCGTAACCCACACATATACATGTTGAGTCTCATTGTTGGTGTAGATGTGACTCTCTGCATATCCGGCTTGCGCTCCCACGGGCATCAACAGAGTGATTGCCGTCGCAGCAAGAAACATCATGACAGGACGTTTTAACATAAAGCCGCCTTCCTGCGACTCGACGTACCCCTCCCGGGGTTAGCTAAAACGGCATTGTCGCAAACTACGGCGCGAGCGACTCCTGCGCCTCAAGGCGCCAAGCCTCGAAAGCCCTCTCGAACTTAACGCGCTTTCTGAACGGAGCACTGTACTTGCGGACATCGAATGGTGGCTTGTTCAGGGCATCGAAAACGAGGTATTCGAAATCGGCCCATCGCGGATTGCTCGGATGGCGGTAAAAGACAAAAAAGCCACGTCAATTCATGGCTTTTTCGTTTGATTTTTGCCCCTACGCTGCTGATTTCACATTCGACGCTCATTTCACATCGCGCGCCAAATTTTTGCTATTCAGCGTGAGTCAACAGTTAAAACGGTTCTGTACAGTAAGATTGTCAAGGTTACATTTTCTCGGCATCCACGGCTCCGACAGCGTGACCCTGCCGTTCAGCATCAGAGTCCGCTTCAAGTTTGATGCGCCGACTTACAGTCTGATCGAGAATAAAGGCGGCCTGGCTTGCCAAGTGGTCGTCCCTGAAGTTAAGGAATGCTCTTTGCATCATCCTAAATACCGCCTCGACGTCGGTCGTGTAAGTCAGCGTAAAGCCTGCGAGCAGTTCATCAAATTCCGCCGGACTAGGCTTCCTCGAGTCCTTCAGTGCGCTATATGCGGTGTCGACCGCAATCTTAATCTTCGCTATCGTCCTCTCAGCCTGATTCACGATGCCATCTATAAGTTCATATTCGTCCTCGGAAAACGCAGATAGGAGTTGATCGTCGTTCCAACGATCTCTGAGCCTTCTGTTCGCGTCATCGAGAAGATCAAACTGAGTTAGATTTATGCCTCCTGCGTATGGACCGAAAGCGGCTAATTCGGAACGCAATAGGACACGTACTCTTCGCCGAGCCAACCAATCCGCACGTACAGTTTTTCTGCGCTCGGCCGCCCGCGTGTTTCTGTTCGCAACGAATCCAGCTATGATCACACCGAGTAACGTGCCAAGCACCGCTACCGCAGCGGTCCAAAGGCCACTACCGGGAACATTCACTACTACGTTTGGCGCGACGATTTTTGGTGATCCAGGAAGTGTCGTAGCCGGTACCGCGGTCAGATTGAGTAAGACCTGGCATATCCAGTATTTCATCGCTTCGCCGATCGCTGCAGACGCAGTGCGCAAAGACAGGTGTGCAGCACTAGAATTGCAGCTCGGACGCGCGCTCCAGGTCTGTCAGGGAACGCACCCTTTCTAATGAGATCGATCACACCTGGCTTATAATACTCGCTCATTGCTCCAAAGAATCTGTCGTCATCAACCTGCGTCAGAGTCCGATCTCGCGAATGAGCAAAGGAATTTCGCAACTCGCCGACCGCCTTAAGCAGGGTCGCAATATCGCTGGGGATGGTCGTGGACTTTCGTAGGCGCCGAACCTTCTGTTCGTAAGTCAGATCTTCTATGAGGGCCGCTGAACCCGGAAAACAAGCCTCGAGCAGATCATTGATGTCCGCTTCAATATACAGGTGACCTCGAAGGACGACAATGATGTCATCATCGGCAACCAATGAGGTGAAGAAGCGTTGTTCGGCATCAGAAAGCACCTCGTGCGCAAACGTAGGTGGTCCTTGGTATCCTAGTACATCGGTAATGAAGTTGCTGAGCTCGCTTCCATCCCCCATCATATATCTGTCTTTAGAAGAATTCTGGTTTCTTCGAAGATCCTCTCAAGCGTCTCAACCGAATACTCACGTGGCCGAGCGATCCGTCGCTCGACTAGAGCGACGAGCGCTCCAGCCTCAATCAGGACACACGCTCGGGCATCGCTACCGCTCTTGACTTCACGCGCCCTCTCTAGGTCCCGCGCCGTGAATTCGCTGCTGATCACCGCGAAATATATGCGACGGATGCCTTCGCTCGTGAGCCTCTGCTGATGAATGTTGATGTAATCTCGAAACTTTCGTCGATCTTCAGTCAGAAGGCGGTACCCGCTTCCGCGAACTTTCGCATCATAGATTACCGCCCATTGCCGTTCTGGACACTTCGCTACGCCGTCCGCGACCACGCCCTTCCCCTGGCCCAGACTCTCCACCAGAAAACCCAATATCGTGAATGCTGTTCCGACGCGGCGCTCGAATTCAGAGTTAACGGACTTGTTATGTAGTCGGCAAGCTTCCGCGATCGCGGGGGCTCCGATCGACAGCTGCGGAAGCGCCGCGATGATCGGTGGAACAAGATCATGCGAGAGGCTCTGACCGACCGTCTCCGTGCTAGCAGGTGCACGCGTTTCTGTAGCTATCCTAAGGGGAGCATCTTCGAGAATCGCAATGATATCCGAATAGTCTGCGCGCGCCATGCACCATTCACGCAGAATCCGCTGCCTTTCGTCTTGCGAACCGAGACGTGCAAACGTTGCCAGAGACGGCAATGCGGGATTCATTCTCCCAGCGACACGGACATGATTGTGCGTCGGAAAGCGACCGATCTGCCGCGTCAACCGTGCAAGGTGCTCGAGCAAAACGTCATCCGGAATAGCCGACTGCAGAGCGTTGGGCAGATACCCAGCTTCTGCAAGAGCATCCGACCAATTCACCCAACCACAACGCGTGAGATCATATGGCGTAAAGTCAGCCTCAGCGAAAAACGTACCGCGACCTGGGCCTGGCTGCCCAATCTCGATGCCACGTTTTTTCGCGACTTCCCGGATGGCAGCGACCATCTTGGATTTCAGTTCAGTCATGATCGTTTCGGTCAAGACCTGTACTTAATGCTCGCCAGCGGAGTCTTCGCAATCGCGAACCGCGCACAGACGAGTTGATGTCGCGGACATTGAGTGCAGACGCAAACGACCTTCGCGAAGGTCATCCAGGATCATGATCCGCCCAAAAAGATCGTCCTGATTCAGAATGCCACGACGATAGAGCGTTCGCATGAAATCTGTCGCCTCTGCATCCTTCTTCAGGGAGTTGCACTCATGACAGGACGCCACGATGTTTCGAAAGCTGTTGTCTCCACCGTGCGCTAGTGGTTTCACATGATCGAGTACGCAGACATTGGCAGTCACTTCTTTCCTACAATAGAAGCACTTGTTATCCTGTCGCTCCAGCAGCGGAACGACGTAACGGCGACCGGTATAGAAATCGATCGTCTCTATATCTATAATCTCTTCTGCGGGTGCACGATCGACGACATCGACAAGCACAGCCGGCAGAACAATTTCGACCCTGTATCCATCCTTCCCGACCTCATTCTTGATACAGCCTTTCTTCGCCAATGAGCGAACGGTCTCCCGAGCCTTGGTGTCACTCATGTCCGTCGCAGCTGCAATCTGCGGTATGCTCATTCGCATTTCTGGCTGCTCGATAACTACTGTGTGTCGGAAAACGAAGTAGTACATGACTCTCTCGTGAACATCGAGAGCCAACTGAGGGAAAAGCTTGTCCTCAATTTGCTGCAAAATGGTCACGATAGACGTCTTATCCACGCGCCGACAGCCTTACTATCCGACATCGACAAGCCACAAAGCGTATAACGCTCATCTGCGCCGTGCCGGCGGTCTTACGATCCGTACTTGTCCGCGAGCCGGCGGCGCGAGAGGCTGATCGAGCCGATCGAGGTCATATCCGAGCAATGACGCATTACGAACCCAGCGCGTCCATTGTTCGTCGTATCTCGAAATCGTCTCAGTGAGACGTGTAATTTCGCGTTCGTATCTCTGCGCGTAGTCGAACTGCGTAGACGCTTTTCGGACCGGACGATCGGCGCGCTGTGCCTCTTTGACATCGCTGTATGCTAGAAGGATCTTCTCCTTTGCCGAGAGCGATTGTCGCGAGAATCCCGAGGCCTTCTCGAGACGTGCCCACGTAAGGCGGCCTTCTCGATCTCCTCGGCGCCAAGCATCAAGTTCGCGCAGGACAGTGTCGACATCTTCAGCGGACATTTTTGGCGTCGAGGCCCGTTTCGATCGCCTAGTCACGTGTTTGGACTCTGTGGCCAGTCGGGAACGGATGAACGTGCGAACCTGGCGGGATAGCCTCGTCATCATCCACGGCAAGGAGCGCAACCAGATCGAGTTCCAGCCGATGATGGTGTTGCGTCCAGTTATTGGCGCCATAGGTACCAGCAATGTTCTCAGCTTCCGCATGCTTTAACGCCTCGCGCGTGCGCGAAAGTGCAGCTTTAGCTGCTTCCCGCTCGCGAAGGTCACCCTTAGTGCGAATCAACTCAGAGCAGCCGGCGCAAGAGAAATGACGCTCGCATGGTCCTTGGCCGTAGTCGTGAACGCAAAGACCATAGGGCGTTGTAAGAACGGCGTTCACCTGCGCTTGAAGGAAAGCGTCAGCATCCACTGGTGGCAGAGATCGATACGTATCCGCGATTGGGCCGGCGGCACTGCCCTTTCGAATCAGCGCTCGCGCTTCCTCAGTTCTTTCCTCTTGCGTTCGATGATCGTATGCGCGGTTATCAGCTATTCGACTGCGACCCATCCAACGCGCTAGCTCGACTTCAGTAAGCCCACCGCGAGCCGCTAACGTATGCAACCAATGTCGAAATTGGTGCGTGGTTATCCTTAATCGCCGTCCGTCGCTCGCAGCCTTGCAGAACTTAGCGAACACGCTCGTCGTAGTACCGGCATCTTCGCGGGCACCCAGAAAATCAGCTACCGTGCCGAGAGAAAGCGAAGTGGGTACAAATCGATTTGTCGATCGGCTATCATGCAGCTGATTACGAAAGACGACAATGAGCGACTCACCCAAGGTCTGGGTTCGACCGCTCCGTGCTATAACTAGAGGATGCGCGTCGCGCATCGCGCGCAATGCTGCCACGACGTCTCTTCGTCTGGCGACCCTGCCCCTTTGTCTGACGAAAGTTGAGACGCGATGAGTTTTTAACCATGCTAGCCCACTTCTCCAACCTGCGAGACCAACAGTCTCAATGTCGCTGCCGTTTAGCAAATCAGGTGTTTTCGGTGGCAGCGGATCGAAGCACGAATCCTGATCGAATCGTTTCGCCAAGGCACGGGCAGGTTTACATGTTTTGCTTAGATCCCTTACTGCGCGCTCGACGAGTTGCGATTGGACGGCCGCAAAGCGTTTAACGCGAGTATCCGCGCCCTTTTCGGGCCAATAGCGTAGGCCAAGTCCTTCTTTGTCCCTGACGATCGGGTTCGCTGGAAGCGTGAGAACCTCGCCAGCACGTAAACCAGATGCGACAAATAAATCCACCACTCGCATCAGTATCAGGTCTTCCTTCGATCCCTGGGAAGCTATCGAGCTCGAGATGCTCGCGAGTTCATCGAGAACATCTGCAGTCGGCATCTTCGCCTTTAATGGGCCACCGGTGCAGCGTGGAATTGAAGAACGATATATGATCTCGATCGGTGTTACGCGATACCGATTGACAAGAGCGGCGATCTCTTCTAGCCGCTGCGCCAATCGGTAGGAACTGCTTGGCATTTCTCTCGATCGCGAAGCAGACTCGGCCGCGACAAAGTCTCGTGCTTCAAGTCTCGTCGGGTCGAAGACAGCGCGAGCGCAAAGCACATCATACAGATAACGCAGCGCGCGAACGCTCACACGGTGTGCGCCGCAAGTTTGTGCGCCCCGAACATGCCGAGCGCAAATTGCAGCCTTCGCAAAGGAGTCAAACGGCTCACGAAATGGGATGGGCTCCTCAGATCGTGTCGGCCGGTGACGCACGAACCAAAGAACATCGCGCGTGCGGATATGGCGACGCCTTCCGCCGCGTGGGCGTGACCGAGATAGGTCCCACATGGAGTCCGACCATAAAACTCCACGGAACGGTGCCGCTTCTTGCATTGCACTTACGAAGGCCGACAACCCAGATGGATGCTCGTGAAGGGATTCGCGCACCGTGGTGCTCACCGCTCGCACAACGCCACCACCTGACCGACGGCCAAGATCATCTCGTCGTATTGCTTAGCGATCCTGTCTTCAGGACGTCCCGCCTCCTTGATCCGCTGATCGCGAATGCGGATTAACTCCGAGAGGACCTCGCGATGCGGCGCATTTTTCCACGGTTGAAACAGTGGGCACAGGTAGCACGAAGCAGGCGGAAAGAGCGTGCACAGCGTTGTCTTCCCGCAACTCCCGATATCGACGACCCTCCCGAGAGGATGTGCTTTTACGCGCCCGCCGAGTTCAGATGCCTCAGACCCATCTTTCACGACGCGTCCCATAAATCGATTTACAAGCGGCCCGATTGTAACGGCGAGCGCCTCATCTAACCTCTTCGCAAGACCGGCACCGGAGTAATAGACGACAACGTTTTGGAGATCGGAATGATCCAGGAGCTCAGCTAGCGCCTCCATCGAGCAGCCTTCTTGGGCCTTGCGCGTCGCAAATGTGTACCGTAGTCGCCGAGGAGTCACTACCAAGAATCGCTTCGTCCTATGCGATCGTACACGCAGCCTGCGGACGCAGCGCTTCAAAAGCTCTTTTACATCTTCCGATGTGAGATGGTAGGCGAACCGCTCGATAGCTGTTCCGCTGCAATCTGGACGAGGAGACGTCCGTGAGAATAGGGGCTTGCTGAACTCTTTCGGAATCTCGATGCTTTGGTTTTGCGTAACGAGCTCTTCGAATATCCTCGCTAACGCGTCATCGAGCTTTCGAACCTTGAACTGCGCGCGGGGAGCGGTTCTCTTCTTGATCCGAGGGACTTTCAACTGACGGAAGAGATGATCGCCGGAACGCAGTGTTTGAAGATCTTCCTCACAGAGATAAACAAGGTTCGCAGGATTGCAACCCAAGGCAAGAAGTGCCCATGTGATTGCACGTTCCAGCAATGGACCATCATCTCGCAGAAGTGCGGCCCGGAGCGCAATCTCTTCCGCCTCATCGAGCGGGCCTTCTTCCGCGTCTTGAGATCGGACAGCCTCGCCCTTCACGTTGCCCGGAATGCGCAGACTCGTCATTTCCCAATACAACTCTGCGTCATCAAAACCATCACATGATTGATCCGACGACCACCGATACCAATCTCGGACGTAGTGAAACCGCCATTCTCTGCCTTCGGAGCGCAATCGATTCAGAATCGAGAACATCAAGGCTCGTAAAGACGGATTACCAAGCCGTTCGGCTTCAAGCGTTGACATGCAAAGCTCGCGAAAAGTGTTCGACGAATGGTCGGTTGACTTGCGCTCGATGTTATAGCGCATGAACGAAATGATCGCGCGGGCCATATAGGGCTCGACCTTCCCGCATTTCGCCCAATTCAATTCTGCGCCGCGACCACGCGTGACCGAATTGAGACGCCATACGGTATCTTCCATCGTCACCGGTAAACGCTGCGAATCGAAGAGCGGGGGTTGTTCCGCAAGAATTTTTGCGAGCACACGGTTCATGACTAATCCACACTCGCGAACAGCCGTCGCTGATGATCCAGCGACAGTTGTCGTGCAACGCGTTCGATGTGCGCCCGCGAATACCCAAGACCTTGCGTACTGTCGGGTTCCCAGCCCATTATGTAATTTCGGGCCGATGTTGCTTCTTCGCGGCCACAGTCAGCTCGTTCCGCGATCTCCGAAAATAGGTCGTTGGCTGTATGCCGCAACACATGCGGAGAAAGCTCATGTAGCTCCGGAAAACGCAGCGAGATCTGCGCGAACACGTTGTCTAATCCACGAAGGGAAAGCGGCTGACCCGACCGGGCCAGAAACAGAAACGGCGACTTCGCGGCACCGGGGATGCGACGCCGATCCTCGACCATGTAATCGGTTAGCCGGCGCGCCAGAGAGGTTTCTACCGGAATCCTCCGACTCCGCGTCTTTACTTGAGGCTCATTGGTTCGTGGGTCCAACGGATCGTCCGGACGACGTTCAACTATCAGAAAGGGATTTACGCTGGCGTGAACATCCGATGTTCGAAGCTTCAATAATTCCCCACGTCGAAGCCCCAGTCCAATCATAATATCGACGATAAGCGCATTTCGCGCGCGCAACGCCTTGTGAAACGGGTTCTCGAGCGAGCCGGGCGAGATAACATTGAGCAAGCGTTCGCGCAGTTCTGTTGAAAGGCCGGTGCGATTGCTCTCTTCACGGGCCCTTGGAAGACTTTCCGTCATCCTTTGCTTAAGAGTATTCGTTGCGCTATGAACGTGCTGATAGCGTAGCGTTCCAGGCTCGCACTCGCGAAGAACGCGTTCAAGATTCCAGACAAAATAATCGCGAGCGACGCTGATTCTGTGGGCCCAAGTGCTCGGCGAAACGAGCTTGGCGTGCAGCCTTATCACACCGCCATTGGCTGATGGTCCAAAATCGCGACGCAGCGTCTCGATGAGACCGGCAAGATCATTCTGTCCTAGGCCTTTGCCGCTGTCGAACAGTTCCAGAAGTTCAAGGTTGTGGACGTCTGCCCACGCATGCACGAGACAGAGAATCGCGGCCTCTTTTGTCAGCGTCGATGCTTGACACCGATCGCGACGTACTACGAGTAAGTATTGGTTTGCGCGAACCACCGGCAGGCCCGTCTCGGCGTCGATGATGAGGCCGACACGCTCACCCGAAACCATCACCAGGCGCCGCAATCTGTAAAGATCAGACGGCCTGAAGGTCGAATTTGAGCGCTTGACATGCTTGGAAAACTGCATTTCGGGCTGCATCTTCACAAAAATGCCATGCCTCAGTGACAACTGCATGGCACAACGAGAGAGGCCCGGCATTTTATGCCAGGGCCTCCAGATTATCGTTGAATTTCAGCCTCTTTGTTCAGATCCGAAACGGGATCTTTACAGTTACACTTTTACTGAAATTCAGAACGGTATCTCGTCTTCGAGTTCTTCTTCGGAACCTTCGCCGCGTGGTGTGAATTGTTTCACACTCTCACCGTTGCCGTTCGCGTGCCCGTTTCCGTTGCCGTTTCCGTTATACGAGCCGTTCTCGTACGACTTGTTCGCACGATCGAGCATTTGCATCACGTTGACGACGACCTCGGCCGCTTTGCGTTTCTCGCCTTCTTTCGTTTCGTACGAACGAATCGAAAGGCGTCCGTCGCACAGCACGCTCATGCCCTTCTTCAGATACGTGTTGCAGGTTTCAGCGAGCTTATCCCATGCAACGCAATCGATGAAGTCGGTCTCTTCTTGCTGCTTGCTGCGGCGATTGACCGCCAGCGTAAATTTCGTGACCGCGGCTCCGCTGTTTATGTAGCGAATCTCAGGATCGCGTACGAGATTGCCCACGATCGTGATGCGGTTAAAAGATCCAGCCATGCTACGTTCCCTTCTCGTTCTAATTGCAACGATTCAGATGCGCCGGCGAGTGTAGCCCAATCGGCGACGCGCAGTACCTTATGTGCACAGACTGCTCCCCGGCAATGCCAGGTGCCTGGCACTATACCGGGATGGGTGGTGCGGGAGCTTCTTTCTGCTCTTCCCGGCGGATCAAGAGCGCCCGGATGACGTTCTCATTGAGGCGCAGCAGCCGCTCGAGCTCCTTCGCTTGGGCGGCGTCGCTCTTGAAGCGCATCACGACGAAGAACCCCTCGCGGGAGTCGCCGATCTCGTACGCCAGGCGGCGCTTTCCGAGGCGGTCGATCTCGCCGACGACTTCTCCACCTGTTTGGCGGAGCTGATCGGCGACGTGCGTGACCTGCGCTTCGGCGGCGTCGTCTTCGAGATTCGGGCGCAGAATATAGGTTACTTCGTAGTCAGTCGTTTTTGCCACAGTACCATTCCCTCTACGGACACCGGCACATAGACGGTGGCCCACAAGTGCGGGCAGCGGGACCGCGCGTAGTTCGGGTAGCGGGTACGATGCCCTCCCCGGGGCGAATCAAGCAAGCTAACGGTGGCCATGAAGCGGCTTCTTGTGTTCGTGCTGGTTGCTTGGTCGCTGCACGTCGCCGCCGCAGCGCCCGCGGCTGCATCGAACCTCCAGCTTGATCCATCGACGCGCACTCGCTTGCTGGGAGCGGCCGACGCGCACGTCGATCTCACCGAAAAAGCCGGCATCGACCAGGTCGCACAAAGCACCACGGCCTGGTCGCGTAATCCGCACATCCCGAACGGGAACGACGCGCAGCAGACCCCGGTCTGGTACCGCTTTCAACTCCAGGGCCGCTCGCCGGCGGATACTTACGCGATCGTCTGGCCGGGAATCATCGGACGCGTCGATCTCTATTGCGATGCGGGCCACGGGACGTTCTCACACGAGAGCGGCGGCTACGATTCACCCGAAAAATCGCTGACCGACCACATCCTGGTCTTGCCGGACAGCGCGTACGGTCGCACGTGTTATCTACGCGCGCTCACCGGCTACTATCTGAGTACGCCATCGATTTTGCGGCTCGCGAATGCACTGACGCTGGAGTGGTCGATGGCGCCTCGCTTCGGCGGCTTCTTTCTCGCAATCGCGCTCTTCAATCTCCTGATGTTCCTCGTGCTGCGCCAGCGGCCGCTGCTGATCTATACGCTTGCCGTTACGGTCGCGTTGCTCGTGCTCGTAACCGACGACGTCGCCTGGCGTTACGTTGCGAGCACGCCATTTTCACGCGAGTTCATTCATGAATTCTTCGGATGGCTCTATTTTGCGGTGACCGCGTACTTCGCGAGCGTTTTTCTCGATCTGCCCGAATTCGATCCGAAGGTCGATCGTACGCTGCTCGTGCTCGTTGCGCTGAGCGCGCTCGATCTCGTCGCGGGTCTGTTTCCGGCGCGACCGGCCTGGGTCGACGCCGTTACGCTCGCTTTTCTGGTTCTGCTGCTGCTCTCAATTGTTATTGCAGGCTATCGCGCCGCGCGGCGCGGCTATCGCGGCGCACGCTTCTTCGTCGTCGGAACCTTCGGCGTGTTCGTCGGCGTGACGACGAACATGGTCGTCGAAATGCTTGCGCTACCGGTCCCGAAGATCGTCGTCGATCTCTATGCGATCGGCGTTGCGTGGGAAGCGCTCTGGCTCACCGTCGCGCTTGCCGACCGCATGAACGAGGTCGCGCTCGAAAATGAGAAGCTCAAACTTACCCGAGCCGAGTTGGAAGTACTTGCCGACCTCGACCCGCTTACCGGGATTCCGAACCGGCGCGCATTCGACGAGCAACTGCAGCTCGGCTGGACGCGCGCAGTGCTCGCAGGGACATCGCTCGGCGTCATCATGATCGACGTCGATCACTTCAAAGAGTACAACGACGCCGAAGGACATGTCGCGGGCGATCTGTGCCTCTCGAAGATTGCGCAAGCCTGCGCCGCATCAATGAAACGTACCGGTGATTTTCTCGCGCGCTACGGCGGAGAAGAGTTCGGTGGAATTCTCATCACGCAAACGGATGAGGATATCACGGTCGTTGCCGAGCGCATGCGCATCGCGGTTACTGAACTCGCAATACCGCATCCGACCAATCCCGGCGGGATCGTGACGATCAGCCTCGGCGTCGCGCGCATCCGGCCGACCGCCCGCGAGAATCCGCTCGAGTTGGTCAACGCGGCCGACGAAGCACTCTACACCGCGAAATCACGCGGCCGAAACCAGGTGGGCACAACGCTGCCCGCGACAACCTGAGTTCATGTCGCTGACAATCCGGACGCTCGGACGCGACGAGGTCCATCTTTGTTTGAATTTTGCCGCAACCGAAGGCTGGGATCCCGGCGTGTACGATGCCGCGCCGTTCTATGCCGCGGATAACGACGGCTTTTTCGGTGCCGAGCTGGATGGCGAGATAATCGGCTGCATCTCGGCTGTCCGTTACGAGACCTTCGGTTTCATTGGATTGTTTATCGTGCGCGAGGATCAGCGCCGGAACGGATACGGCGCCGCCTTGTGGGACTACGCGATGCATCATCTCCACGATCTGCCTGTCGGTCTTGACGCCGTGGCGGCGCAAGAACCGCGTTACGAAGAGCACGGCTTCAAGCGCAGCTTTGCGAGCGCGCGATTCCGATGCGACGCACGTGAACCGCGCGATCGTTTCGCCAGCAAGCTCGCGCTCGAACGCCTTCGCGTTCTCGACGACGAGATCGAGGAGTACGACCTGAAATGCTTTGGCTCGAAACGTTCCGCATTTTTGCAGAGCTGGGTTGCGCAGCCGGAGGTCGTCGCGCTCTCGGCGCGTTCGCTCGACAGCGGGAAGATCGTCGGCTACGGTGTCGGACGTGAATGCCGCGAGGGCACGAAGATCGGGCCGCTCTTCGCATCGCGCCTCGACGTCGCCGCCGTGTTGTTCGACACGATCTCCCAACGCACGCGCTCGCCCTGGATTCTCACCATCCCGGAGCCAACTCTGGCGGCGCTCAGCCTTGCGGACGACCGCGGCATGATACGCGAGTTCGCGTGCGCCCGCATGTGGCGCGGCACGCCTCCTGAAATCGATCTCGCGAACATCTACGGCGTTACGAGCTGGGAGCTGGGCTGACTTGTCATCCCGAGCGAAGTCGAGGGACCGCCTAAATGACGCCTTTTTCTCTGAGTTCTGCGAGACGCGCGTCGCTGAAGCCAAGCTCGCCGCGTAGAATTTCGTCAGTATGCTCGCCCAGCACCGGCGGCGGAATACGATAATCCGGCGGTGTTGCGGAAAGACGAACCGGATTGGCAACAACCGGCACGTCTTTGCCGGACGCGTGATGCATCGTGCGCACGACTTCGCGTGCTTTGATTTGCGGATCTTCAAATACGTCGCGCAGCGTGTTGATCGGGCCACCGCCGATCGATTGTTCTTCGAGTTTCTCGACCCACCACGCAGTCGGATGCGCGCGCATCACGGGCTCGAGCGTCTCCGTCACAAATTTGCGATTCTTGACGCGCTCGGCATTGGTGGAGAAACGTTCATCCTTTAAGAGATGCTCGATGCCGAAGGCTTTGCAGAAGCGTTCAAAGGTCGGATCGTTGCCGACCGAGAGCATCACGTAGCCATCGGCCGTCGGGAAGACTTGATACGGAACGATGTTCGGATGGTCATTGCCAAGACGCGGCGGGTTCTCGCCCGTGGCGAGATAGTTCATGGCTTGATTGGCGAGCCACGCTGCGTTCGCGTCGAGCATGCCAATATCGATCTGCTGACCTTCACCCGTCGCGTCGCGATGGCGCAGCGCGGCGAGAATGCCGATGCATCCGTACAGTCCCGCGAACAAGTCCGCGACCGGAACGCCGACTTTTTGCGGCTCGCCGTTCGGATCGCCGGTCACGCTCATCACACCGCCCATTGCTTGAATCAGGCTGTCGTAACCGGGACGCGGCGCATACGGACCCGTTTGTCCGAATCCGGTGATCGAGCAGTAAATGAGCCGCGGAAAGCGGCTCTTGAGTTGTTTGTAACCTAGGCCATAGCGGTCGAGTCCGCCGACCTTAAAATTCTCGACCAAGATGTCGTACGTCGCCAAGAGCTGCAGCGCAATCTCTTGCCCTTCAGGCTTTGCGATGTCGAGTGTCAGCGAACGTTTATTGCGATTGACGCCAACGAAGTACGCGCTCTCCTTCGTCCCATCAATATACGGCGGCGCGAATCCGCGCGTGTCGTCGCCGGATCCGGGTTTCTCGATTTTGATGACATCGGCACCGAGGTCGCCGAGCATCTGTGCGCAGGTCGGGCCTGCGAGCACGCGCGTTAAGTCAAAGACGCGCAGGCCTTTAAGTGGTCCTGTTGGTTCAGTCATTCCGTTGCGAAAGTTACCTGGCGCGCCTTCGATTTCCGCCTAGTGTCAGCGCTACGCTACGGGGGCTTTTTCTCTCCAGGCACGGACTTGATCGACTTTCGTCGCCATGTATTCGAGAAAGCCACCGTGGAGGATGAAATCCTTGCGAAGCGGGTCGAGCGTGAAGCGCGCGATCTCGCGGCCGTCTTTGCGGACGACTTCGTTGTCGACGTCGATTTCGAGCGTTTTCGCCGAGAAACACTCATCGAGTGCGGCTTTATCTGTCACGACGACCGGGACGACGCCGTTGGAATAGCAATTCTCGTGGAAAATGCGCGCAAACGACGGCGCGATGACTGCGCGAATTCCCCAGTCGTTCAGTGCCCAGACCGCGTGCTCGCGCGAGCTGCCGCAGCCGACGTTTTCACCGGTTACGAAAATCGATGCGTCCCGATGACTCTCGAAAAGTTCACGGCCCTTCGGAAACGCCTCGAAGAGCAGACGCCCAAGATCTTTGCGCGTGATCAGCGAGAGATATTTTCCGGGATACATCTGATCGGTGTCCAGATTCTCTTGCCGCAGCGCGACGACGGAGCCGGAGACGATCATGCGAGCACCTCCGCAGGCAATTCATCGGGCGTTGCAATGCGGCCGAGAATTGCGCTGGCTGCTACCACGACCGGCGTTGCGAGATGGACGCGACCACCCGTGCCCATCCGGTTGCGGAAATTCCGGTTGGTGCTCGAGATGATGCGCATCCCCGGCGCGACGACACCCATCGACATGCCAAGACACGGGCCGCACGATGAATGCGTCCAGAGCGCGCCGGCATCTTGAAAGATGTCGTGCAAGCCTTCGTGCTCGGCTTGGCGCTTCACGGCCTGAGAACCCGGCGTCACAATCGTCGGGACAGCGACTTTGCGACCTTTGAAGATCTCTGCCGCCGCACGCAAATCGGAGATACGCGCGTTCGTGCACGACCCGATGAAAGCTTGATCGATTGCGATCCCGCGCATCGGCGTCCCCGGTTTGAGATCCATATATTCGAGGCTCGAGGCATCGCCGTTCGGCACGACCGCATCGATCGAGACGGATTCGCCGGGGTTCGTCCCCCAGGACACGACGGTCCGAATCTTCGACCCGTCGATATCGATTGTGCGCTCGTACGTTGCATCCGGATCGGAACGCAGCGTGCGCCAATATGCGGCCTTCTTCTCAAAGGCTTCGCCCTTCGGTTGCGCTTCGCGCCCGCGCAAATACTCGATCGTCGTTTCATCGGGCTCGATCATTCCGGTCGTTGCGCCGGCTTCGATCGCCATGTTGCAGAGCGTCATGCGCTCTTCCATTGAAAGCGCGCGGATGGTGCTGCCGTGATACTCGATAACGGCACCCGTGCCGCCCTGAAAGCCGAGCGTCGCGATCACGGTGAGCGCGAGATCCTTCGCGGTCGCGCTGGGATGCATCGTTCCCTCGACGTTGATGCGGATGACTTTCTGACGCTTCTGAATGATCGAGCCGGCCAACATCGCGCCGCATTGAACGCTCGAGCCGATGCCAAGCGCAAATGCCCCGAACGCGCCGTGCGTGCACGTGTGCGAATCGCCGCAGATGAGCGTCATCCCCGGCTCAACCCAACCGCGCTCCGGAATGACGACGTGACAGATGCCGTTGTTGCCGATGTCGTAAAACACGACGTCGTGCGCTTTGGCCCATTTGCGGAGCGCCTGCCCCTGAATCGCCGTCTCCGTATCCTTCGCGGGCGAGATATGATCGATCAGCGCGACGATCGACGACGTGTCGAAGAGGCGGTCGCCGAAACGTTCCGCAATTTCCGCGGCGGGCTGCGGTGTCGTGATTTCAATTGCGATGATGCGGTCGATGGCGAGCAGCGCGTTATCGCCGGGAAGCGCCTCGACCACGTGCGCGTCCCAGACTTTATCGAAAAGTGTACGACCCATTATGAAACCGAGGCGGGTTCCTTTTCTTTCGGCATCCACGGCATCATCGCACGCAGACGGCGCCCGATCGCTTCGATCGGATGGGCGTGGCCTTTCTTGCGGAATTCATCGAAGCGCGGTTTTCCAGCGGCATGCTCGGCAACCCACTCTTGCGCGAACGCGCCGCTGCGAATCTCTTCGAGCATCTTGCGCATCGCTTGACGCGACTCTTCGGTGATGATGCGCGTTCCACGCGTGTAATCGCCGTACTTCGCCGTGTTGCTAACGCCGTTGCGCATCCCTTCGATGCCGCGCTCGTAGATGAGGTCGACGATCAGCTTCATTTCGTGGCAGCATTCGAAATACGCCATCTCCGGCGCGTAGCCGGCTTCCACGAGCGTTTCGAATCCCGCGTGGATCAGCTCCGAGACTCCGCCGCACAGCACGGCTTGCTCGCCGAAGAGATCGGTCTCGGTCTCTTCCGAGAACGTCGTCTCGATAATACCGGCTTTGCCGGCGCCGATTGCAACCGCATATGCAAGCGCGATCTCACGCGTATCCTTTGAGGGATCTTGGTGGACGGCGATCAGCGAGGGCGTACCGCGGCCCGCTTCATATTCGGTGCGTACCAGCCGGCCGGGGGCCTTCGGCGCGACCATGAACACGTTCACGTTCGCCTTCGGTACGATCGTTCCGAAACGAATCGCAAACCCGTGCGAGAATCCGAGATACACGCCATCTTTGAGATTCGGTGCGATATCGCGCGCGTAGATTGCGGGCTGCTCTTCATCGGGAATGAGGATCATCACGACGTCCGCGCCACGCACCGCATCCGGGATGCTCTTCGCAGCGATCCCGTGGCCTTTGACCGTGTCGGCGGACGACGAACCCTCACGCAGTCCGACGACGACGTCGAGTCCTGAGTCCGCAAGACAGCGCGCTTGCGCGTTGCCTTGACTTCCATAGCCGATAACGGCGATGCGTTTCTTTTCGAGTACGCTCGGATCGGCGTCTTTGTCGTAGTAGGCTTGCATGATTCCCCTTAGGTGAAGCTCGTCATGATCGCGTTGCTTGCGAACTCACGACCGGCATGATGATCGCCCGACGCAGGGACCTCCTCCAACCGACCAGGCGGCCGAATGAGCGATGCCCCGGTGGCCTCTTGTGCGAGCCGCACCAATTCGCCGTCGGAGACGACTCTCCGCGTCTGCGCGAACTTGGCGAACGCGTCCAAGAACTTCTTCTCGGCGGCGCGGTCGAAGACGAAGCCGATGTCGCGCACGCGCGTCAGCACGGCGTGTTTTCCGGAGTTGCGTGAGATCGAGAATTGCGTTTGCTCGACGCCGACCGAGCTCGGCTCGATGATCTCATACGTGCTCTTGTGCTTCAGAATTCCGTCTTGATGGATCCCGGATTCGTGCATGAACGCGTGAGCGCCAACGATGGCTTTGTTCTTTTGCACGGGCATCCGCGTCGCGCGTGCGACCTGCTGCGAGATCTTTTGCAGCGTGCTCGTGTCAAACGCGGTGTCGACGTTGTAGATGTCCTTGCGGACGCGCATGCCGACGACGACTTCTTCGAGCGAGCAGTTTCCGGCACGCTCGCCGATCCCGTTGATCGTGCACTCGATTTGACGCGCCCCGGCTTGGACGGCTGAGAGCGCGTTTGCGACGGCAAAGCCGAGATCGTCGTGCGTGTGCACGCTGATCACGGTGTTCTCGATCCCTTTGATGTTTTCGAGCAGATAGCTCATCAGTGCCGCGTACTCTTGCGGCATCGTGTAGCCGACCGTATCGGGGACGTTGATCGTCGTTGCGCCGGCTTTAATCGCGGCACTGAAGATGCGCACCAGAAAGTCCCAGTTCGAGCGCGTTGCGTCTTCCGCTGAAAACTCGACGTCCGAGCAATACTTCTTGGCGCGCCGCACGGCGTCGGTCGTCGCTTCGACGGCCTGATCGTGCGAGATGCGCAGCTTGTGCTCGAGATGCAAGTTCGAGGTCGCAAGGAACGTATGGATCCGCGGCGCCTCGGCGTGCTGCAGCGCTTCCCAAGCCGCATCGACGTCGCCCGGCGTCGTGCGCGCAAGTGCCGCCACGGATGCGCCTTTCACAGCCTTCGCGATCTCAGCCACGCTTTGCACGACGATCGGTGAAGCTGCGGGGAAGCCCGCTTCAATCACGTCGACCTTCGCTTCGGCGAGCATCTGCGCAATCCGAAGTCGTGCGGACGGGGTCATCGTCGCACCCGGCGATTGTTCGCCGTCGCGCAGGGTCGTGTCGAATATGATCACGCGGTCCATGGTCGTTCGAGCTCCCTTAAAACAAAAAACCCCTCGCCGCTGGGCGAAGGGCCTGTGAAGGCAAACGTCGCTAGCGGCTACGTCGTAGACGAACCCGTAAGGACGAGAATGAGGCCGATGCGGTTGCTCATGTACAGCCGACCTTAACTCACAGCCGTGGGGCGTGTCAAGGCAGGACTCGATAGTCCGCGGCCATGCCGGCTTCCATGTGCTCGCTGACATGGCAGTGGAACAGCCAGATTCCGGGGTTGTCAGGGATCATATCGGCCGTGACCATTGAGGCGGGCCCGAGCAGGACGACGTCGCTGCGCTGTCCGCCGACGAGGACAGTGTTCCCGTGCCAGTGCGGCGTGTGGAAGTTCAGGCCCTCACCTAGCGACAACAGATACCAGCGAACGTGCTCGCCCTTGTGCATCGTCGGCATCGGCATGTTCGCGAACTGGTAGCCATTGATCGTCGAACGGAAGTTCGCCGTAACGAAGCCTCCGCCGATGAAGGGATCGAAATTCCCCGCGGGATCGAGCGGCGAGTTCTGAAGCTTGCTCCACTTCGGCGTCTTCTTGACGAAGCGCTTGATGTTGGAGTCCAGCAGCTGGCTGGCGTTTTCGTCGAACGTCATGAACAGCGTCACGAAGTTGCGATCGACGTCCTTAGGCTTGCCGTCAGGACGGGCCATACCCGCTCGCGTAATCACCATCGCCCCAATCAGCCCAGCGTTGACGTCGCTGCGTTCGTCGGCGTGCGAATGATATAGCCAGACGATCGAACTCGGATCGTTCGGTCCAGGTCCGGCTCGCTCTGGGACGTTCCAAACGTAGGTGAACGCCTTGCCTGGCGGCACCGCGCCGCCCATCTGCGACATCGTCATCGTGCCGTCTGCATACGTCGAGCCTTCGGACGGCTTTTCGTAGAGGACGCCGTGCGCGTGAACGCTGTACGGATGCGTCCCGTGATTTCGGAACACAACCTTGATCCTATCGCCGACTTCGGCGTAGATCGTTGGGCCTAGGATTCCAAGATACGCGTCTTCCTTGCTCCGCGGCTTCAGATGTGCAAACGTACCGTCCGTATATTCTCGGTACACGGCCTTCCGATAGATGCGTCCGACATAACCCGGCTTGTGCTGCGCGAAAAATGGGCCGTAGCGCGACGGACCCATTCCCATCATCATATCGTGGCCGGCCGGCATATAATTCCAGTCGATCTCGTCCGCCGCGATATAGTATGTCCGCGTGACTCCCGGCGCAGGCGATTGCGCAAACGCGATGCTCGTCGCAAGCAATGCAGATAGAGCGACGCAGAAAAGGACCCGTGTCATGAACCAGGCGGATTATCGTATGCTCGCTTGCTTTCCTTGCCTCGGCGCGGAGTGACGCGAAGATTCCAGCGCGAAGCGCTTACCATCATGGAAAAATCGAAATTCAAACCGACACGCGAAGCGTTTCTTGCGGGAACCGCACTCCTCGCCGCAGCCGCGCCCGCCATGGCGCAGGGCGTGAGCAAAATGCCCGCCATCGAAAGCGTGCTCCACAAGCCGGCGCGTCACAAGCAAGTGATCGCGGCCGTGAAGCTCGATCACGGTGCTCCCTTACGTCACGCGATGAACGGGCTCAATGCATTCGAGAACGCGTTCGCTCAAGGCCCGGGCGCTCTCCACGTCGCGGTCGTGTTTTATGGCTCGTCGCTCTTGATCGCCGCAAATGACGCGATGTGGGAGAAGTATCATCTCTTCGACATCCTCGACGCCTCAAACGACGGCTTACCCGACATGCTTCACACGCCGCAGAATCCGTTCTTGCGTCCGATGGCGCACGCCGACGACGACTTTTCGATACAGACGCTCAGTCGCCGCGGCGTCACGTGGATCGTCTGCAATAACGCGCTCCACGCGATGGCGCGTTTCATCGCGGCAAAGCAAAGCGTGAGCGACGCGCAAGTCTATGCGGACGTCAGCCGCAATCTCGTTCCAGGCGCGATAATCGTGCCAGCCGGCGTTGCAGCGATCGTTCTCGCGCAAGAGGCCGGCTTCACGTTCTTATACGGCTGAGTCTTAGTTTCGCTGTTTCCCGGTGACCGTCAGCGATGTCGCCGAGACGTCGATCGTTTCCGTTGACGAGTTGTTGTTCGTGTCGCTTATGACAACCGAACACGAACCCGTTTCGGCACCGGAGCTGACGTTGAACGTCACACTCGCACCTGAGGATGCCGGCGTCTCAGACGCCGTCGTTCCGCCACCGGTGAACTCGGCAACAAACGCGTTGGATCCCGGTGTTTGACCGGTCGGATTCTCGGTGCACGTCATCGTTGCGCTCAGTGCGCCCGCGTA